>JAZREN010000072.1:0-35030 GCA_045660825.1 Bacteroidaceae bacterium | reverse complement strand
GCTTCAATATTTCGTTTAATATTCTCCGCTTCGTGTGGGTTTCTAGCATTTGGTAAAAATAATGCCTTTGAGATTTCTACAGCCTCATCTATCTGTTGTTCTGGTGTCTTTTGTATATTATTCATATCCATTTCACTAATAAGATTATCATTAATGAGACAAAGATACAGTTTTTCTAATTGGGAATGAAAGATTAGAATAATTATAATTAACTTTGTATAAATAATGTCGGTTCGCAAGTATTAAGTTATAGTGTAGATTATGTCATTCAAAGCCAAAGTTTCTATAGATGCAAATGGTGTAAAAGAAGAACGTTCTGTATTGTTTATACAGACTCTTTTACTTGGTAGAACTAAGAATAATATTGATAAAGGGACTACTCAATCCAATATTGATGGCTATATTGAATTGCTTGATTCATTAAATAGAATCAATGGCAAAATTACCGTTCAGGTAAAGACCGTATCGCAAAGAGATGAGGGACAAAACAAGTTTCCTTGTCCGACATCTTTATTTGCATATGCTGAAACAACAACTGACAATGTTTTTCTTTTGGCAGTAGACCATTCTCAGGAGAAAGTGTTATATAAGCATATTTCGCCAAAACTTTTAAACGAGAATCGAGATAAAGAGCAACAAGAGACCATTACACTACATTTCACCCAGAACGAGGAATTACGAAGAGATAATATTGACAATGTATTAGAAGATTGGTTAAGTATATGTAGAAGTCGTGTTTTTTGTTTAACTAACAGTGAAGCTATTTTAGAGGAGAATAGTGAATTAAAGTCATATTTGCAAAGCATGCCTAAGATAGCAACAGATTTAAGGTCTTGCGATATTGCAGAGATTCAAAACTTTACTGATGCGTATAACGGACTATTAGAATCCGATTTTAGATATATTAAAAGTGTGCTGTTCCCTAATGTGTGGAAACGAGGCATTGCAATATATACATACACAGATAATTCATTAGAATATTCTCTTTATAATATAAATATGGGAGAGCTTGTCGCACCGATAGTTCAAATGCCCAAATGCTCAATTTTCGAAATAAAAAACAGGCATGACTATGCTTCATTCTCTTGTGCTGAAAATAGACTAAAAGAAAATCCTAAATTATATTCTCTTTCTATCATTAAGAAACATGTAGGAGACTTTATCAAAAATCAGAGGATAATCCCTTCTGATGAGGTATTCTTAATAGAATATATTCATGAGTTTATCGAAGCAAATTGGAGACACTTACATTTAAAAAAGTATTCTGATTTGAATGTATACTCGTTGATTCAACACTTTCAATCAAAATACCCATATATTGATAAAATGCCAGTACACTTAGTGTCAGGTGGAAAATCTATATACATAAACACCGTGTATAATGCTATTAAGGTTTTGTCTGAAATTGGGTATACGACCATACCATATCCCTATCCAGCAAAAGGTTCTTATGGCAATACGGGGATGGTATATGATTTTTACTCGCCAACAACAGCGTTGGAAAAATCGAGAATAGTAATTTTAAATACAATACGTGCATATCAGAGTTTTATACAATCAGAGTTTCCTTTGTTGGCTGATAAACTTGATGCTTTTTATGGCGGTAATCTTATTTCTGTATTGGTAGACTACTCTGATCCAGGACATAAATTCATATTTCACATTAATTACTTCCGAAGTATCCGGCCATCTAATGAAAAAACTATTATAATTGAAGATATTAATGAATCAAGAATAATGAAAGAGAATGATTTATCTTCACCAACAGATTTATTTAGAAAAGAGTCTGTGATGTTCAATAGTCAAGAGTACTTTTGCTTCAGAGGAGGTGGGCTTAGTGATATGACAATATTGTTTGGGAAATATAATTGTCTAACTTATTTTTATGAATTGTTAAAAACTCATTTTGATGATTATTTTAAAAGTATAACCAACGATAATTAGATGCTTCGACCTTTGTTAACCATATCTAATATGAAGAAAAAATTGATTTACGATTGATGAATCATTATTCAAATAGTTTGGATAAATCTTTCAAAAGAACTTAAAAACGCAAAAGTAGGAACTATTTCTGAATATTGGGACTTCTATCCTATTTTTACATGCCAAAGGGTTGAGTTCCACCTTTGAATTTTTATAATTTTTCAAGAGAAAAATTATAAAAATTCTAACTTTTCCCTAAACAAAATATTCTTTCATTTGTTTCCAAAATTGGAAACTTTGCTTTAGATTTGCAAAAAGATTTGGTAATATGACTGCCGGGATTGATAATATTGGTGCAATGATTCGCAATGAGCGGTTGCGTCGTGGTATGACTCAAGAGGAGCTTGGTGAGTTGGTTGGTGTGGGCAAAGCGCAAATCTCAAAGATTGAGAGTGGTAAGGGGCTTACAATTAAAACTGTAACGAAGGTGCTTGCTGCTTTGGGTCTTTCTGCTTCTGTGAGCCTTAAAAGTGAACAGAGGATAGGTCGCAGAGTGGTGGGGTATATTGTTGCTGCCATAAATGAGTTTGCAGCAGCCCACAGGATGACTATGCGTGAGGCCGGTAATTATCTGTTGCGTTACAAGGGGGTTGATTTCTTGGCCGAGCATTATGAGGCTGAACATCTGTTGTCTTTTGATGACAGCGTGCAGGATTTGACTCGTGTATGCATTAATAATGGAGGAGGTGCCGAGGTTGATAAATCATTAAATGAACATAACAAATCAAAATCCCAATACCTTGTAGAAGGTATAACAAAGGATATTGTCTGTTTCCTGATGGAAGAAGAGGGATATGAGTTGGCAGAAGCTCTTGGTGTTTTTTATAATTCCGAGACTTTTGCAAAACTGACTGACGAGGAGACAGGTCTCTACATTGAGAGTTCTTCCTTTGTCTATGAGATTTTGAAAAGCGAACTTAAATACGGCAAAATCCAATAACCGTCAATTCTATTAGCAATAATATAGATGTTGACCTGAAATGTTGTTTGTCGAGCAAACTCTCAACAGCACGTCCGGGGCAGTCAAAGAATCTATACTACAGCAAACGGGATGTCTCCGCTACGGTCGACATGACATCTTCACGTTTTTTCGGAATGTGGGTCAACTGCTATATTATTATCATTCAATTAAATTGAATTCTCGAAAATCAAACCGCGTGAGTAGTCATTGTTGGCTACTCGCGCGGTTTTTGTTAAATCCCCCGCAGTGTCTGCTGTAGGAGTGCACCGATTTCGTCATCGCCGTTTTCGCGTTCCTTGTTGAGTTTAACAAGAAAATCGGCGGTGGTCTTCAGGGCCTGATTGATTGTGCCCGGGTCTTCGCAGTTGACGGTGAGTTTTTCCAATCGTCCGATGAGGCGATGGAACAGCGAGAGTGTTTCGCTGTGTACGTCGTCGAGGCTTACGCTTTTACTTTTCTTTGTCATAAATATTTTTTATAAGCAAATATAATATCTGCTTTCCCGTGGTAGGTTGCTGGTTTGCCAATAATTACATCTTGGTGTTATTGTGGCATTTCAGCAACCTTCTTCGTCGTGTCCTGTATTTCTTTTGCACAAAAAAAGATTATGAGTTTGATTTTATCTAATGTCTTGAAAGGACTGAATGGGGCGTTAGGGCTCTATTCGGGAGTGAAAGGGGTGCTCGACAAGAATGCGGCATCCAAAAAATCAAAGGAGTTGCGTGACAGGGCTAAGGCCGAAGAGGAGGCGTGGTACCGGCGTAACTATTATGGGAGTTTCATTGACAGTACTGCCGCCAGGGCTGCAATGAAAAGGGTGGAGAACAGCTTGCGGCGCAATAATGAGCAGAACAGGGCGCACTCTCTTGTTATGGGAGCTACACCGGAGTATTCGGTTGCGCGTAATGAGCAGGGGTTGCGTTCAATGGAGAATGTGGTGACTAACCTGGCTGCGCAGGATGATAACCGCAAAAACCAGGTTGAGGCATTGCACCGCCAGAACAAGAATGCATTACTGAGTAATGAATTGAATGAACTGGCAATGGAAGAGAGAATGGCCATGACGGCAGCGAATAATGGCTATAATCTGCTCCAGAATGCTCTGCTGGGTAGCAGATGGGGAAATGAAAGGAGAAATGGCGATGAGGAGGGTTAATTCATATGTGAAACGTGAATTGCAGAGAATCAACGGTAACATAAAACAGCGTAACGCCGATGAGCTGGCGAAACGTCTGCACCGCAAAAATATTGAGGATTTGTTGAGCTTTACATCGAACCTTTTTACTGTTCTTGGGGATACGGGAGTTTCATTACCCGGTGATAGAAAGAACAGCTGCCCGAGCTTGAAGTTCAAAACCTCAATAAAGGATTATAAAGGCTCTATTGCAGGCCATATGTTCAGTGCGAGGTTCCCGTCAAATGCAATGCAAAATAAAAGAGGTATCAGAACATTTAAATAAGATTAAGGTATGTATTCATTGAGTTTTAACGAAGAAGACAAAAACAAGGAGCGCAGACAGGACGATTCTGCCTATTCTGAAGAAAACGGATTCTCCACAGATCCTGTCAATGATGATTTTGAGGAGAAGGAAACGAAGGACGATGAAAAACCGTTTTATAGCAACAGTGGCCTGATTGGCAAGACGACTTATATCTCCTCCTTTATGGACGATGCGGGCAAACGTCCTGCATACCCAATGCAGTGGGGGAGTGCCGGCAACGTGAAGCCGGCGGCTGAAAGAACTATGTTCCCGCAGGCGACAAAAGCTACAACCGAAAAGGGGGTACCCGAATATATGACAGGCCGCGAGGTATTGAAGGCGAGTTATATAAAAGATGGACAGTGGGGCGATATGTTCGGGTATGTTGTTCCCGAAGCTACTCCAAGGCGAGGCGAACTATTGTATTCAGTTTCGCCAAAGGCTGTTGATGATGTAGCGAATGATTATTTCAAAGATGATCTCAAGGATGTCTATGAGAAGAGGATTGATGATGCCAAAAAGAAAGCAAACAAGGCGTATGCCGATTATGGCGCCGATCCTTTTGTGGCATTGCGTAAGGCAAACGATATTTATGACCCTGTGAAGACAGCCGACGAGGTCTTGAAGGATGTTGACATGGATAAATTGCGTCAGATGGTTGAACCTCTGGCTCGCCGTGGTGGGTTTGACGTCGACAAGTATATTGATGATTATGTGAAGCCTACATTGCGCAATAACATGCTTGACGATTATATTGAAAAGGATAAACCTAAAAGCAGTGGCGAATACATGCTCAGAAGGGCTGTCGATGGTTCTTTGTTGAACAAGGCAATGAATATTGGATTGGGTAACAAAGATTTGAGTCTGTTGAATAGTGAAAGTCTTGCAAGGTACGACGCAAACCGTTTGGAGAACTTTGTGGCAGGTGTAGGCTCTCTGATGATTGATTCTCCCGTATTTGCCGGCATAGGTTCCTCGGCGGCAGCACTCACCGGTAAGGTGACAAGCATAGCTATCTCGCGCTTGGCTTCGCGCATCTTCGCTTACAAGGGGCTTGGGGGTATGTCAAAGGAGTATGCTGCCAAAATGGCCGAACGTTTGATAACCGGTAATCTAAGAAACAGGATTCTGCAAAGTGCTGCAACCAATGGCTTGACACTGGGAACGTATGACCTTTCCAACAGTATTGCCGATGATGTGCTTTACAATGATGGTGTAGATGGCGGCAAGGCTGTAGGCTCTTTCTTGAAAGGGTTTGCAACCGGTGGTGCTGTAGGCGCAGTGGGTACGCGATTGAAAAAAGCCATGGGGGGATTGACCGGCGGCAAGAAGATGCTTGCGTCGACAGGTGTGCTGAGTACTGAGTCGGCTGTATTCACCTTGTCTACCGAGATTGAGAAACTTGCACGTGATATTGAGATTGAACCAATAGATATTGTATACGATTATGCCGAGGGCATGGGTACTCTGGGCGTGATGAAGATGACCCATTGGCAACCCAAAGGTGCCGAGAACAAACTCAAGGCCGATGGAACACTGAAAGATGAGCTGCGGTTGAGTGCTGCCGAGCAGGAGGAACTGCGTGCGGCGGACGTTGAGCCGGTAGAGTTTATGCAACGTGTTGAGGCCGGTCTGCGTCTGCCTTCGCTTGGCATTGGTGAAGTACGTGGCGGAGTAGTCGACAACTATATGCGTCTGATGCAGAGTGGTGACGTGTCGGCTGCAACAAAGGCAAAGCTCATGTATATCATTGAGAACAGACTGACGTCGACACCACCTGTGGCATTCGATTACAGCGTGAAGAGAAGAAGGGATGGACGCTGGCTGCTCACGACCTATGATTTCAATGGCAAAAAAGTTGAACGTCATCTTTTTGATAGTTCAAGTGATGTGCAGGGACGTCTGTTCTATTATAAAGGTATTCTGCGCAAGAACCGTATTGCCGCGCATGAGCATGAATTGCTGCAGGGTGTCGATTCGCAGAATCTGCTGCGTCAAGCCGGGTTGTATGCCAAGGAGAAGAGCGTGTCTGTCGATGACATAGCACAGGCATTGTACAAACGTGCGCAGAATGTTCCGCTTGCGGGCTGGGAAGAACTGATGGTGCGCGACATTGTGGAGCGTGCAACATATGACGAGAGCGGCATGGTTCAATACCTGTCCGAAATGCGCCGTTCCATTGAGAAAAAACATGGACTCGATGATGGTACTCTGCTTGTCAAGGTAAACGAAGCATTCTATAAATGTTCCGATGCCGAGAACCGCGCTCTTGACGAGTATGAGGCTATGGTGCGCGAGGAGGTGAATGCGCTTAAACGTGGAGCCGACAAGACGCGTGCTGCTGAATTCCGTGAGAAAGGCCGCTCAAGTTCATTCAGGGGAATGACGAATAACGAGGTCAAGGCAAAGGAAATTGATAGTTATTATACCGCGCATCCCAATGAGGCCGATGCTGTTGGCAGTGGATATGACGAAAAACCGATAAAGATTGACGATAGCGGACAAACAGGCTATGTGTGGAGCTATGAGGGCGTCGACAATACTGTTGAGGATATAAATCGCATGAAGCAGATGGTGCAGGATATGTCCCGCAAATACAACTTCGAGGTTGACTTGATTAGCGATGAGCGTGAAATCCCTTACCCCGACGAAAAGGACAAGGTTGCTGTTTTTGAATATAACAAAAAGATACGTTCAATGGGTTGGCAGGGGGAGAACGGGAAGGTTGTAATAAACTTGCCAAACATTGCTTCGAAGGAGGAACTTGAGAAGACTTTCGTTCATGAATGTGTTGCCCATGCCGGTTTGGCAAAACTGTTCGGTAATCATTTCGATCTGTTCCTTGAAGAGATCTATCGCAAGGCTTCGGGGCCGGTGCGTGAAGCGATTGAACGCGTGAAATCGCGTTATAGTCATGCCGACAACTATACGGTTATCGAGGAATACCTTGCCGAACTGACCGAAAAGGTTGCCCTATCAACTGCAGAACGCTCGTTGTTGACAGACTTCAAGGATTTTGTGAGCAACTCTCTTGTGAGAATGAATATCTACACTGGACGGAACCGCAGAGTGACTGAAAGTGACCTGATGAGCCTGTTGCGCCAGCATACCAAGTATTTGAAGAGTCGCACTAAACCATCGCAATACCGTAATTGGGTGTTCGGACTCTTTGATGCTGCAAAGCAGAAGGAGAGTACTTACTATGACCGTGAGGCATACGAGGCTGACATGAAGGCGAAGATTGCTGCCAACGATAAGTTTTTTGCAAACACCCCGGCTCCGTTGTACACTACGAAGATTCTGAAGAACTATGATCTGTTGCCCGAAAACCAAAAACAGGAGATACTCAAACGCTGGGGAGCTACTGATGAGGAGGTTAGGGCTGTACTTCCAAAGCCAAAGCATCGCGCAGGGAATGGAAACGCCGCGGGCGACGGTGTGTTGGGGGAGGCGACACTCAAGGATGTGTTCGATGACCAATCGTTCTACTCCAGATATCCCGAACTTGCCGGTTTGCCTGTGGAGGTGGTTGATAACATGGAGATGCCAGTGAGGTATGATGCGAATGCCAAAAAACTTGTCATTGACAAACGTTTCCTGGCCAATCCCGACAATTCGGCATATATGCCCGGTTTCCTCAAGGAGGTAGTGCGGGATTACGAGGGATTCAACAAGGCTGTCTCAATGAATTTGTTTGGCATAGAGTCGCGGCTTGGGCGTAAATACAACGAGGCGCAGAAGGTTATACGTGCTATCAGGAATGCAAGACTCTCGAATCCCGATTTTGACATTAACGGTGATGTCGACAAGGTCTTTGAGAAAGAATATGGATTTACTCCGTCGGAATTTGTGAAACGCTTTCCGTCACTTGACGAGTACACTGTGTACCGGTTGACCGGTGAAGAGGTTCCTTTCAGTGACAATGATCGCTCACCTGTAGAGGTGGGTGGAAAGGCGCACTCGGGTTCAGTTGTCAGTGACTTGAGCGATTTGATGAAATTTTTTAATGGCCCTCTTGATGTTGTGTATGAGAAACTGCAGCATATTTACTCCGACGAGCCACGCAAGGCCGTTGTCGAAGAGCCCGCAGACGATTACGGCTTTGGCGAGTTCAAGAAAAAGCAAGATGCCAAGCGCAAGCAGTTGAGTGATGCCGTTGAGCTCCGTAAATGGCGCGATGCATTCAGGCATCTGGATGAAGAGATTGATGAGTTGAACTGACAAAACAGATTGTGTAATGAATAAATTTCTAGACAAACGTGTCAAGGCATCTTCACGTGGGGAGGCCGGGCGTAACAAGGAACCGGGTGTTGCCTATGAGTTCCTTGCCGAGTGCGCTGCCTGCTGGAATGCTCTTGATGAGGCTCGCCGCAAACTGCGGCGAAGCCTCATGTACAGTTATGGCGACCAATGGGGCGACCTTGTTACCGACCCCGACACCCTTGCAAAGATGACTGAAGGCGATTTGATAAAGAAGAATGGAAAGGTGCCGCTAAAGAACAATATGATTGCTCCCATCTTGAGCAATATCGAAGGACAGTTGCGCCAGAACCTCATGCGCCCAGTGTGCGTGGCACGTGACCAGAGCGAGGGACGTGTGGGCGAGATGATGTCGGTTGCCATTGAATATGTGCATGATATCAATGAGATGGAGGAGGTGGATGCCGACTGCATGCGTATGTTGCTCAATGGTGGCATGACGGCACAAAGGGTGGAGTATGGCTTGAACCGCTCAAAGTCAAAACATGATGTCTGGGTATATCCCGTGAATCCTTCGCGCCTGTTCTTCAATACCAACATTGAGGATGTGCGCATGTGGGATTTGACTTGCGTGGGTGAACTCTTTGACCTTCAGCTCAATGATGTGCTGGCGCATTTCGGTACTACGCCCGAGCAAAAGGAACGCATACGCAATATCTACCATACAGTTGATGAACAGGTGTACAATGCACGTGCGATGCAGGGTGATGAGGCTCACTCGCTCTCGTTCTATTCACCCTCGCGCAGCAACCTGTGCCGTGTGATACTTGGTTGGAAACTTGAGACACGCGATGCTTATTTGTGGAACGATACACTGCGTGGTACCTGGGGGTATTTGCCATACAATGAAGAGAGCCGCAAGAAACTTAATGCAGAGAATGAACGCAGACGCAAACTGAAAGGTGAAAACGGAAAGCCCGCGCCAATGAGCGAAACGGAAAGCTCGCTTTCGCGTTTTGCAGCGAATGCAGTATCTGATGAAGACCTATTGCTCATTGAATATGAGTTCGCTACAGAACGTTACTGGTACTATCGTTATATGTCGCCCTATGGCGATGTGCTCCAGGAGGGACGTAGCCCTTATTGGCATGGAGAGCATAACTATGTGTTGCACCTCTATCCGCTTATACATGGCAAACTTGGGAATTTTGTTGAGCAGTTCATTGACCAGCAGCGTGCAATTAACCGCACTGCGACACTCATTGATTTCATACGTGGAACATCGTCAAAGGGTGTGCTTGTGGTCGATGATGATGCCTTTGAGAGCATGACACGCGAAGAGGTCATTGACGAGTACGTGCGTTACAACGGTGTGCTCTTTGTCAAGTTGAAACCGGGGCAGAGCATCGATGGCGTCGTGCGCCAGTATAATAGCGGTGCCGCAGTTGCGGGTGACTTCGAGTTGCTGAACCTGCAGTTGAAGCTTATCAATGAAATATCGGGTGTCAACTCGGCAATGCAGGGGCAGAGCCCACGCTCGGGAACGCCGGCTTCACTCTATGCCCAGCAGGTGCATAACTCTTCGCTCAACCTCAAAGGATTGTTCGATGGTTTCAGGACATTCCGCCGTCGTCGCGATGCCAAGGTGATGAAGACGCTGCAACAGTATTACACCGAGAGCCGTTATATTGACCTTGCCGGTAAACAGTACAGCGAGGAAGCAAAATGGTATGACCCGCAGAAGGTGCAGGAGAGTGAACTTGACATTACGATATCCGAGGGTTACAACACACCGGCCTATCAGATGCTGGCGAATGATTTCCTCATGGAACTTTTTCGTGCAAATGCCTTGGATGTGAAGACCATGCTCGAGAACTCTTCCTATCCTTTTGCTACAAAAATTCTCGAAGCCATTAAACGTAACGAGGAGGCCATTGCCAACGGGCAGCAGATGCAAGGCATACCGCAGGAACTGATGGCGCAGTTGGGAAAACTGAAAGGTGAAAACTGAAAGCCCGCGCCAATGAGCGAAACGGAAAGCTCACTTTCGCGTTTTACAGCGAATGCAGCCGGGGTTCAATCGCACGAAGTGGGATTAAAGGTGAAAACTGAAAACTGAAAGGTGATTTGTGAAATTATTTTTGTGATTGATTGTTGTTTATGTTTTAAAAATGTATTTTTGCAAAAAAATAATGAAAACAGTTATGAAAAAGATTTTTACACTTTCTGCAATCCTTTTGATGTCAGTGGTTGTACTGACAACATCTTGCAGCGCTGAGAAATCGGCAGCTAAGGCTTTCAAGAAGAATGGTTACGAAATGAGCGAGATGCAGCCTGCACAGCAGATGGCTCTTTCTCCATTGATGGCAGCTTTCCCAATGTATGGTCAGACAGCTTTGGGTTACATGTCTACCGAGAACTCTATCACTTTTGTATATGAGCAGGACGATGCAGCATGGGACATCTACGCACAGTCATTGCGCAAGGAGGGTTTCTCAAATGTTGCCAACGGTTATGTAAAGGCTGACAAGGCAATGGGTGTTACATACAACGTAAGCACCAAGACAGCAACAATCTTCAAAAAGGATTATCGTTTGGTGACATTCGCATACGCAGGGTTCTGATACTCGTGAATAATTGATAAAAACAGGAGCGATTTCATTAAAACCGCTCCTGTTTTTTCGTTCTATTTTTGTATCTTCGCACAACGAAAAACAATGTCTATGGATTCGAAAGCACGTATACTTGAGTTGCGCAAGCAACTGCATGAACATAACCATAATTACTATGTACTGAATTCGCCTGTCATAAGCGATATCGATTTTGATATGCTCATGCGTGAGTTACAAGACCTTGAGGCTGCAAACCCCGATATGTATGACCCGACGTCGCCGACTCTGCGCGTGGGTTCCGACATAACAAAGGAGTTTAAACAGGTGCAGCATAAGTACCCGATGCTTTCGCTTGGCAATACCTATTCAAAGGACGAGGTTGCAGAGTTCTTTGACAGGGTTAAGCGTGCCCTCAACGAGGATTTCGAAATATGCTGTGAACTGAAGTTCGACGGAACATCTATCTCGTTGACTTATGTTGACGGCAAGCTTGTGCGTGCCGTTACACGTGGCGACGGTGAAAAGGGTGACGATGTCACAGCCAATGTAAGGACCATACGCACCGTTCCGTTGGTGCTTTCCGGTAGCGGATATCCCGCGGAGTTTGAAATACGTGGCGAGGTGCTTATGCCGTGGGAGGTGTTTGAACGTCTTAACGTGGAACGTGCAAATGCGGGTGAGCAACTGTTTGCCAATCCGCGCAATGCAGCCTCGGGAACGCTCAAGTTGCAGGATTCGTCAGTTGTTGCCAAACGCTCGCTCGATGCGTTCCTCTACTTTCTGCTAGGTGAGGATTTGCCCGCCGAGGGGCATTACGAGAATCTTGAGGCAGCCAAGCAGTGGGGGTTCAAAATCTCCGATACCACTTGTAAATGCCACACCATAGACGAGGTGTTTGCTTTCATTGACAGAATGGATGTGGAACGCAAGAACCTGCCTTTTGCCACCGACGGTATTGTGCTTAAGGTCAATTCCTTGCGTCAGCAAAAAAATCTTGGGTACACGGCCAAGTCGCCACGTTGGGCAATAGCGTATAAATTCCAGGCCGAGAGTGCTGTGACACGTCTTAACGAGGTCACATACCAGGTTGGCCGCACTGGTGTTGTTACCCCTGTTGCCAATCTCGACCCGGTGCAGCTGTCGGGGACTGTGGTGAAGCGCGCATCTTTGCATAATGCCGATATCATTGAAAAGTTCGACCTCCACATTGGTGATATGGTGTATATCGAGAAGGGCGGTGAAATCATTCCCAAGATTACAGGCGTGGATACGACAGCACGTTTTATGCTTGGCGAAAAGGTTACTTTCATATCCAAGTGTCCCGAGTGTGGCACTCCATTGGTGCGCTACGAAGGTGAAGCTGCGCACTATTGCCCGAATGACCTCTCCTGTCCTCCGCAGATAAAGGGCAAGATTGAACATTTCGTTTCACGCGAAGCCATGAATATTGATTCCATAGGCCCCGAAACAATTGAGCAGCTTTATAACTATGGTCTGATAAAGAATATCGCCGATATATACACAATTCAGCCCGAGGACCTTATGTTCCTTCCGCGAATGGGAGAGAAATCGGCATTGAATATTGTGAATGCTGTACAGGATTCATTGCAGGTGTCTTTTGAGAGGGTGTTGTTTGCTCTTGGAATACGCTTTGTGGGAGCGACGGTGGCAAAGCGCCTTGCGCGCGCATTCGGCAACATAGATGCTCTGATGTCGGCCTCTTTTGATGAACTTATTGCCGTTGACGAGATTGGTGAACGCATAGCCGGTGCCGTGCGTGCATTCTTTGCAAAAGAGGATAATATGCGGTTGGTTGAAAAGCTGAAGGCTGCAGGTCTCAAGTTTGAGATTGAGGAAGAGGTTGGTGTTGAAAAGAGCGAAATTCTCAAAGGGCAGAGCATTGTGATAAGCGGCGTCTTTACACATCATTCACGTGACGAGTACAAGGAGATGATTGAACGCAACGGCGGAAAGAATGTGGGTAGTGTGAGCAAGTCAACATCATTTATTCTCATGGGTGAGAATATGGGGCCTTCAAAACTTGAGAAAGCGCAGAAGTTGGGCGTGCGTCTTGTGACAGAGGACGAATTCCTGCAGATGTTGCAGTTGTGAAAATATAATCATATGCCCAAATTGCAGATTTTATTATAATAAATATAATAATTAGCAAAATTTGATGTAATTTTGCAATCCGAAATAATTTTCAGAAATACTATATAAATTTATGATGCGAAAAACATTGAAAGGTATGGGTGTTGCAATTGTGACTCCCTTTACAAAAGACGGCGAGGTAGATTATGCAGCGCTGGAAAATCTGGTGCAGATGCATCTTGACTGCGGTACCGATTTCCTCTGCGTACTTGGAACTACAGGGGAGACTCCAACGTTGACAACTGACGAGAAACGTGAAATCCGAAAACGCATCATAAAACAGGTAGACGGCCGCATGCCTATCATGCTCGGTATCGGTGGCAACTGTACACGTAACGTAGTCGAGGAGATTAAGACCGAGGACTTGACCGGTGTCGACGCCATCCTCTCAATTGCTCCCTATTACAACAAACCGGTACAGGAGGGTATCTATCGTCACTATAAGGCTATAGCCGAGGCTACAGACCTTCCGATATATATGTACAATGTTCCCGGCCGCACAGGTGTGAACATCCTGCCTGCAACAGTGGCGCGTCTTGCCAATGAATGCCCAAACATCGTTGGTTACAAGGCTGCATCGGGCAACTTGGCACAGCTCAAGGAACTGATTGCATTGAAACCCCCTCACTTTGATGTCTTCTCGGGCGATGATGCCCTCACCGTTGATATCATGGAAGCAGGTGGCGTGGGTGTTATTTCGGTTTTTGGAAATGCATATCCCAAGGAGATGATTGCACTTGTACGTGCTATGCAGGAGGGACGCGTGAGCGACGCCCGCGACCAGCACGACAGGCTCAACGAACTGTTCCAGTTGATTTTTGTCGATGGAAACCCATCGGGTATCAAGGCGCTGTTGAACATTCACGGCAAAGTTGAGAATGTTCTGCGTCTGCCACTTGTTCCTGCATGTGACGACACATACAGTGAACTTGAGCAGGCAATGACAATGCTTTAATCAAAACTTCGGCTAGGATATATGGAACATCTGAGGGCTGCGCTTGACGACAAACTTGCACGTTATAACTGCAAGGATTTTATCAAGGACGACCCCGTTTCTTTCCCTCACATGTTTACCTGCCGCGAAGATGTTGAAATTGCAGCACTGCTGGCTTCTGTCATCGCATGGGGAAACAGGAAGATGATACTCTCCTCGGGTAGGAAGATGCTGTGCGACATCATGCACTCTACGCCATATGACTACGTCATGAGTGGCGAGTGGGAGTCGCTTGACGATGCAATGAACATCCACCGCACATTCTTTGTACGTGATTTCAAATACATTTGCCGTGGCTTGAAGAGCATATACACCAGGTATGGTACAATGGAGGCTCTTTTTCAAGGATGCACGGTGTGGGATGGTATTGAAAACTTGCGTAACGAATTGGCTGCAGTGAATGGCGGAACGTCTACGAGGCACATAAGCAACCCCGTGGCACAGAAGGGCAAGCCTGCATCGGCATGCAAAAGAATGCATATGATGCTACGTTGGCTATGCCGCAAGGATGGAGTGGTGGACTTGGGAATATGGAATGCCGTATCTCCGTCGCAATTGATGATTCCGCTTGATGTACACGTTGCACGTACTGCACGTCTTTTGGGAATCATAACCCGCAAGCAGAATGACCGCAAGACAGTTGAGGAACTGACTGTCCAGTTGCGAAAACTCTCGCCCGACGATCCTGTGAAATACGATTTCGCCCTTTTTGGCGTTGGCGAAGCCGGTGACACTTTTTTGAACGAATTAACAGACAATACAAAATAGAACCCCTTTTGGGTAAATCATTACAACAATGGCAAAGATAACCAAAGAAGATGCGTTGAACTACCATGCCGGAAAACGTCCCGGTAAGATTGAGGTAGTACCTACAAAACCATATTTTACACAGACCGACCTTTCGTTGGCCTACTCACCGGGTGTAGCAGAACCATGCCTTGAAATCAAGGAGAATCCCGATGACGCCTATAAGTATACCGACAAAGGTAACCTTGTTGCGGTTATTTCAAACGGTACAGCCGTGCTTGGTCTTGGCAACATCGGTCCTCTTGCCGGTAAACCGGTAATGGAGGGTAAGGGTTTGCTTTTCAAGATATATGCAGGTATTGACGTTTTTGATATAGAGGTTGACGAACAGGATCCCGAGAAATTTATTCAGGCTGTTAAGGCAATTGCTCCCACCTTCGGTGGTATCAACCTCGAGGATATCAAGGCTCCCGAGTGTTTTGAGATTGAGCGCCGCTTGAAGGAGGAACTCGATATTCCTGTAATGCACGACGACCAGCATGGTACAGCCATCATCTCGGCTGCCGGCTTGCTCAATGCCCTTGAGGTGAACGGCAAGAATATTGGTGAGGTGAAGGTGGTTGTCAATGGTGCGGGTGCTGCTGCTATTTCTTGTACCAAGCTATATGTGGCTCTTGGTGTAAAACGCGAGAATATTGTGATGCTCGACAGCCGTGGTGTAATCAGCACCTCACGTACAAACCTCACTCCCGAGAAGGTTGAGTTCGCGACATCACGTACCGATATCACTACACTTGCCGAGGCAATCGTAGGTGCCGATGTGTTCCTTGGTCTTTCAAAGGGCAATGTGCTTTCACAGGATATGGTTCGCTCAATGGCAAATGACCCCATTGTCTTTGCGTTGGCTAACCCTGAGCCCGAGATTACATATGAGGCTGCAATGGAGTGTCGTCCCGATGTACTCATGAGTACCGGCCGTAGCGACTATCCTAACCAGATAAACAACGTTATCGGTTTCCCTTATATCTTCCGCGGTGCTCTTGACGTGGCTGCTACAGCCATCAATGAGGAGATGAAACTTGCAGCCGTTCACGCTATTGCAAACCTTGCAAAACAACCTGTTCCCGAAATTGTGAACAAGGTATATAAGGTGGGCAAGCTTTCGTTCGGTCGTGACTATTTCATTCCAAAACCTGTTGATCCACGTCTTTTGGTAGAGGTTTCTACCGCAGTGGCAAAGGCTGCAATTGCAAGTGGTGTGGCACGCAAGGAGATTACTGATTGGGAAAAGTACAAGGAGCACCTGCTTGAGTTCATGGGCCGTGAGTCAAAGCTCACCCAGCAACTCTATGATATGGCGCGTACCGATCCGCAACGTGTGGTGTTTGCCGAGGGCGCGCATCCTTCTATGATGAAGGCTGCCGTGAAGGCTAAAGAAGAGGGAATTTGTCACCCTGTACTTCTTGGCAATGACGAAATCATTACAAAGGTTGCTGCCGAACTTGGCCTCAGCCTTGATGGTATTGAGGTTGTCAACCTCCGTCACCCCGACGAGAGCGATCGTCGCGAGCGTTATGCCGAGATACTTGCTACCAAACGTCAGCGCGAGGGTTATACCATTGAAGAGGCCAACGACAAGATGTTCGAGCGTAACTACTTTGGTATGATGATGGTTGAGACCGGAGATGCCGATGCTTTTGTGACAGGTCTTTACACAAAGTTCTCAAATACAATCAAGGTTGCCAAGGAGGTAATCGGCATGCAGGAAGGCTATAGCACATTTGCTACAATGCACATCATCAACTCAAAGAAGGGTACATTGTTTGTAGCTGATACATTGATTAACCGTGCTCCCGATTTGGAGACAATCATTGATATTGCCCGCCTTACCGAGAAATCGGTACGTTTCTTCAATCATGAGCCTGTGATTGCGATGGCGTCATACTCTAACTTCGGTACCGACCAGGGTGGTAGTGCCGAGCGTGTGCGCAAGGCTGTTGCCCACATTCATGAGAACTACCCCGATTGGATTCTCGACGGTGAAATGCAGGTGAACATTGCATTGAACAGCGAACTTCGTGACAAGAAGTATCCTTTCAACAAGCTCAAGGGACGCGAGGTGAATGCTTTGGTATTCCCTAACCTCAACTCGGCATCATCGTCATACAAGATGATGCAGGCATTGGGCTCTGACACTGAGATTATCGGACCAATCCAGATGGGATTGAACAAACCAATCCACTTCATCGATTTCGAGAGCTCTGTACAGGAGATTCTTAACATTACGGCAGTTGCCGCAATTGATGCAATGGTGAACAAGAGAAAGTAAAACAATAAATATATACTATAAGTGCGGGGCAAGTTCAAACTTGCCCCGCACTTGTTATTTAAAAGAATTTGCAAAACGTCAGGAAATTACAGAAAAATCAAAAATTATTTCTATTTTTGTTAGTCCCACCATTTATTGGAACGATAATGGCCATTTCAGTTCTTTATGGTTGCTTTTGAGAGGTAGACTTTGATGGTTTAGAACGGTTAAATTCTCGCAAATGTAAGATTACAAGTTTTTTACTTTCTAAAACTATAAATATGGATCCTAATTCAGATATATTCTCAGTAATGACCATTGATGGTCTTCATTACATAAAATCTGTTGTGTCTGATAACCCTTATGAACTCACCCTTCTTTGTGACACCCTTTGGGAAGGAGAGGTCTTTGAGGTGCCTGCCACTGTTGTTCATAAGGGAAGGGAATATACAGTCACAGGTGTAGATGTAGGAAAAAGTACAAAGTTGAAATGCTTACGTGAGTTACGAATTCCTCCAACTGTGCGACACATCTTCCCAGAAGCGTGTGTTAACATTTATTCCTTGCGAAAAGTGAACATTCCTGATCACTGTCACGTTTATGCGGGAGCTTTTGCTGAATGTGGTATCGAGGAACTGATACTTGGCGAACATGTGATTCTTGAAGATGGATGCTTCGACGGAATTCGTGCAAAACAAGTGAATATCCCCGACACAACAAAATGGGATTCATATCGAGGAGAGGCGATTCTGGTACTCGATGGTGGCGCTCCTCGCAAAGCTGAAGATTGCGAATGCGATTCATACTTAGAGTTCTCCCCTGTAAGTGCAGAAAGTATGGACGATATTCTTGGACATATATTTAGATATTCCATTTGGCATTATATGGAATTACTCAAGCGTGCAAGAAAGGGAGATGAGTGGGCAAAGCGAGAATTTGCTTCAGGTATATCCTCTATGAACTTTATGATCTCATTAATTCAAGATGAATCTTTATACAAGCCCCCATTCTCACCTGACGAAATACTGAGTCATTTGGATGAGAATGAAAAGCATTGGATAAGTCAATTTGAAGAAAATGAGGAAAGAATTATGAATATGAGGGTCTCTGATGATGACGATTTGCCGTTTTAGAAAATTAACCATAATTCGGCATTCAGTTTGTCAGAATATGAATCCTACCGAAAAACTCAGGATATTGTCGTGGCGGCTTGAGGAGAACGTCTTACCATCGCTGTGCGATATTATGTGCGTTGCTGCTTTGTTCAGGCCTACATCGTATGTTATGTCAAGAAACACGCGATCGATCTTTATGCCTAATCCAACCTCCCAGTAGTAGGTCTTGTCATTTAGTACTTCTTCAAGTTGCTCATATTTGAAATGCTTGAAATTCTGTTGGCTCAATGATGACAGAATGAATTTGGTGCGTGGCCCGGTGAATATGCCAAGACCATAACGTCCGCGTTCAACAATGTTGTAGCCGAATAGAATGGGGACTTGTATGCAGTAGGTGCGTAGGTCATATACAGTGTTGTTGGGTATGAAGTTCCCGTCATGGCTCTCCTGTATATCATAGAAATCGAAACTGTGGTTGGTGATGCCGAACGTGGCCTCTGTCTGCAGATAATACTTGTTCTTTGTTATCCTTGCAAAGAGCGAGAATGCATATCCAATCTTGTTGCTCTGTATGTTGTTCGTGTCGAATTGATAGCCTTCGATGTCAAATTCGGGGTCGTTGTATGTCACGGCCTGGAATCCGGCTTTCACGCCGGCGTTGAACCGCACCTTGCCCTTGTCTTGTGAAAATGTCAAAAGGGGAAAGGCTGCAATCAAAAGAATTATTAGGCAGCGCATTCTCATTTTTACTTTTTCTTTACGCTCCAACCGAATTTACCTATGAAATCGCCCAGGTGGAAATATTTTCCGTGGGTGTATACCAATGGGTCGGCTGCAGCAAGGTTCCACTCGCCGGTTACAGGGTCGAGGTATCTGTCATCGGCCTGCACGTTGACAACTTCGGCAAGGAACATGTCGTGTGAGCCAAGTGGGATAATCTGCTTCACCTTACATTCGATGCTGAGTGGCGATTCGGCGATGATTGGCGCCTTGACATTCACCGATGGGGCATATGTCAAGCCTGTTTCCTTTGCCTTGTCGTAGTCCTTGCCCGAACGCACTCCGCACCAGTCAGTAGCTCTGGCCATGTCGGCAGTGGTGAGGTTGATAACAAACTCGCCGGTCTCTTTGATGATAGGGTATGAGTGGCGCTCGGGGCGCACTGATATGTAGCACATCGCGGGGTTGGTACATGTAGTGCCAACCCACGACACTGTGAGCATGTTATAGTTCTCGGGCTTGTCGCCGCATGTGACGAGCACTGCCGGCAATGGGTATATCATGGTGCCGGGCTTCCAACTGATTTTCATCTCTTATAACAGTTTAATGTCATCCAGGTTTACCTCCTTCTCGCAGTAGCGGCATTTCAAGGTGTGTGACTCGCGGTTCACTACGTAGAAATGGGTCTCCATAGGCTCGTTGTTGGTAATGCAGTTGAGGTTGTTGCATCTGATGATGTTGTGTATCTCATCGGGCATCTTTACCTCGCGCTTCTCAACAACTTTATAGTCGCGTATGGTGTTCAGTACAACGTTTGGTGCTATAACTGAAATCTTGTTTATCTCGTCGTCTGTGAAGAATCTGTCCGAAATCTTGATGAGCCCTTTCTTCCCCAACTTCTTGCTCTCGAGGTTGTAGCCAATGGTTACATTGTTGCTCATTGCCGGGATGTCGAGCAGGTTGACTACGGCAAAGAGCTTGTCGGCAGGGATATGATCTATTACTGTACCGTTGCAGAGTGCCGATACCTGCAATGCCGGTTTCTTGTTCTCGTTCATGGTTTTTGTTTTAAATGTTTATACCTAAAACGTCGCAGATGATAGCCTCGCGTACATAAAGACCATTCTGCGCCTGTTGGAAATAGTATGCCTTTGGGTTTGCATCCACGTCCTGTGCAATCTCGTTCACGCGTGGCAGCGGGTGCAGGATACGCAGGTTCTCCTTTGTGTTGGCAAGCATTGCGTTTGTGAGGCGGTAGCAGTTCTTCACCTTTTCATATTCCATGACGTCGCTGAAACGCTCGCGTTGCACGCGTGTCATGTAAAGGATGTCGGCGTCGGCAATAACATCTTCGTTGAACTCGGTTGTTTCTGTGTAAGGGATATTGTTCTTCTCGCAGAAGAGTCTGTATTCCTCGGGCATGCGGAGCTCGTTGGGCGAGATGAAACAGAATGTGGGGTTGAAATGGCGCATTGCGTGAAGCAAAGAGTGTACGGTGCGGCCATACTTCAAGTCACCGACAAGGTGAATCTTCAACCCCTCGAGAGTACCCTGTGTCTTTTTGATTGAGTAGAGGTCGAGCATTGTCTGCGACGGGTGCTGGTTGGCACCGTCACCGGCATTGATGATGGGCACCTGTGACACTTCGCTGGCATAGCGCGCTGCACCTTCGAGTTTGTGACGCATGGCAATTACGTCGGCATAGCTCGATACCATCATTATTGTGTCCTTCAGGGTCTCTCCCTTTGTTGCCGAACTTGTTGCAGCATCACTGAAACCAATGACACTTGCGCCAAGTCTGTTGGCTGCGGTCTCAAAACTCAAACGCGTTCTTGTTGATGGCTCAAAAAAGAGCGAACCTACAATCTTGCCTTTTAAAATGTCCCTGTTGGGGTTCTCTTCGAACTTCTCTGCCGTTTCAAGCAGTGAGAGTATCTTCTCACGTGAGAGGTCGTTGATTGAAACAAAACTCTTGCTTTTCATCTTCAATGCTTGTTACAAAAATAAATTTCTTGTAAAGATAGGCCAATAATATCTTTTTAGCAATATCTGGAGTTGATTTTATTTCAAAAAACTAAAGCAGTAGAAAAGGTTGCACGTTATTGGATTTTTTGTATTAAATTTGCAAATCTATGGATTGTTGCTTAATGCAACAGCAATTGTTGTTTTAATAACAAACGGATATGAAAAAGATAAAATGGGTTTTGATTGTGTTGTGGAGCCTTCTTGCATTTGGAGTCATTGCGGTCGCGTTCCTGTTCTTTGCAATTTCTCGTGGTTGGGCCGGTTATGTACCCGATATAAGCGAACTTGAAAACCCGCAGTACAAATATGCGTCGCAGATTATCTCGGCCGATGGCAAAGAGATGGGAACATGGTCATACAGCAAGGAGAACCGTGTGCGTGCCGAGTTTGATGAGATTCCTGAACATCTTGTCCAGGCTCTGGTGGCAACCGAGGATGCACGATATTACGACCATTCCGGCATTGATGGCAAGTCGTTGCTGCGTGTGATTGTCAAGAGCCTTATCATGCGTCAGGAGAATTCAGGTGGTGGCAGTACCATCAGCCAGCAGTTGGCAAAATTGCTGTATTCGGGTACATCGGGCAGCATGCTTGAACGTATCTACCAGAAACCCAATGAGTGGGTCATTGCCGTGAATCTTGAGCAACAATATACCAAGAACGAAATCATTACAATGTATCTCAACAAGTATGATTTCGGTTACAATGCCGTAGGTATTGCAAGCGCTGCGTCGGTGTATTTCGGCAAACACCCAAGCGAACTCAATATAGAGGAGTCGGCCATGCTTGTGGGTATGTGCAAGAACTCTTCACTCTTCAACCCCCGCACACGCGCCGAGAAGACCCGCGTGCGCCGCAATGTGGTGATGCTGCAGATGGTAAAGGCCGGCTATCTCACCAGGACCGAGTATGACTCTCTGTCTGTCCTGCCTTTGACATTGAACTATCACGCAGCAAACCATAACGAAGGTATTGCAACATATTTCCGTGAATATCTACGTCTTTACATGACTGCCAAGAAACCCGAGCGCAAGAACTACCGTGGCTGGCAGATGCAGCAGTTCTATGACGACTCGATACGTTGGGAAACTGATTCGCTTTTCGGTTGGTGTAACAGGAATGTCAAGCCCAATGGCGAAAAATACAATATCTACACCGATGGACTAAAGATTTACACAACCATCGATTCCCGTATGCAGACCTATCTTGAGTATGCAGTAGATGAGCATGTTGCAAAGAAATTGCAGGCCGATTTCTTCAAGGCTAAGAAGGGAAAGAAAAACGGCCCCTTCAGTTACGATCTTAAAAAGGCCGAAATTGACAAGATTATGGAGCGTAACATGAAGCAGAGCGAACGCTATCGTCTCATGAACAAGTGTGGCTATTCGCAGGAGGAAATAAAGGAGGCGTTCAATACCGAGCAGAAGATGACTGTCTTTACCTATCAGGGCCCAAAGGATACCGTGATGACTCCTATGGATTCAATAAAGTACTATAAGTATTTCCTCCGCACAGGTGCCATGTCAATGGACCCGCTATCGGGCGAGGTGAAGGCCTATGTCGGCGGTACCAACTATCACTATTTCAAGTACGACATGGTGAGCAGCGGTCGCCGTCAGGTGGGTTCAACCATAAAGCCTTTCCTCTATTCTTTGGCTATGGAACGTGGATTCTCGCCTTGCGATGAGACACGCAATGTCGAGCAGACCCTCTTTGATGACCTTGGCCGCGTGTGGAAACCAAGAAATTCGGGCCGCGAGCGTTATGGAGAGATGGTTACCCTGCGTTGGGGATTGTCGAAGTCAAACAACTGGATTTCGGCCTATCTTATGAACCAACTCAGCCCATATTCTTTGAAGAAGCTCATTCATGAGTTTGGCTTGACCAACCAGAGCATTGAGGCAACACAGTCGTTGTGTTTGGGCTCTTGCGACGCATCGGTGTCCGAGATGGTGAGTGCATATACTGCCTTCGTTGGAAAGGGTATGCGTGTGGCACCGTTGATGGTTACACGCATTGAGGATAATGCCGGCAATGTCATTGCTACCTTCTCGGCACATAGGAATGAGGTTATCAGCAGGGAGAGCTCGTACAAGATGATTGACATGATGCGTGGTGTCATCAATGAAGGTACAGGTTACCGTTTGAGAAGCGTGTACAAGTTGTATGCCGATATGTGCGGAAAGACAGGTACTACGCAGAATATGTCCGACGGTTGGTTCGTGGGCTATACACCGTCGCTCGTGACCGGTTGCTGGGTTGGTGGCGAGGAACGCAATATCCACTTCGACAGAATGAGCGAAGGTCAGGGTGCTGCCATGGCATTGCCCATCTTCGGACTCTATATGCAAAAGGTATATAAGGATGCGTCATTACCTTATAGCCAGGACGAGGTATTTGATATTCCCGAGGATTTTGACCCCTGTCGCAGTAAATTCCAGCTTGGTGGCGAAGATGAGGAAGGTGAGGAAATCTTGTCAGCTGAAGATAATAGTGAGATTTCTGTATCAGACAATTCTGACGAAGAGGGATTTGATGATATTTTCGAATAAATGAGAATGACATAATTAGGCAAAGAGATGAAATTTGTAGGAATTATACCGGCAAGATATGCCTCAACCCGCTTCCCTGGTAAGCCCTTGGCAATGTTGGGCGGCAAACCTGTCATACAACGCGTGTATGAGCAGGTGAGGGAGTGTTTTGACGAACTTTATGTTGCAACCGATGACAATCGTATAAAGGATGCTGTGTTGGCGTTTGGTGGTAATGTGGTGATGACATCACCAACCTGCAACAACGGTACCGAGCGTTGTCTCGATGCCTACAAATGCCTTGCGCTCGATTGTGATGTCATTGTAAATATTCAGGGCGACGAGCCGTTCATTCAGCGCAAGCAGGTCGAGGCGCTTATCTCATGTTTCGATTCAGAGGAGACCGATATTGCCACATTGGTGAAGCCTTTTGAGCCCGCCGATGGCCTTGAGCGTCTTGAGTGCCCCAACTCACCCAAGGTGGTGCTCAATGAAAAAGGCTACGCTCTCTATTTTAGCCGTTCGGTTGTTCCATATCTGCGTGGCGTCGACAAGAACGAGTGGTTGCAGAAACATACATTCTACAAGCATCTTGGCATCTATGCCTATCGTGCCTGCATCCTTGAGGCAATTACCACCTTGCCGCAGTCGCCAATGGAAAAAGCCGAGTCGCTCGAACAGTTGCGTTGGCTCGAGAATGGCTACAGGATAAAGGTTGGTGTCACTGATATTGAGACTATCGGCATCG
Organism: Bacteroidaceae bacterium; assembly: GCA_045660825.1. GTDB lineage: Bacteria > Bacteroidota > Bacteroidia > Bacteroidales > Bacteroidaceae > HGM04593. The sequence goes on along the minus strand of JAZREN010000072.1, from coordinate 10,454 downwards.
ACACCCCCGAGGATCTTGAACGTGCAAAGGCTTTTGCAGCCTCAATTGGATTTTCATGGAACGATTGACAATGCCGCAGCCTCCTATCATCAAACCTATGTCGCTTGACCATTTGACATTGCCGCATCAGCTGACAATGCCGAATGGTGTGCCGTTGTATCAGCTCGATGGCGCCGACAAGGGAGTTGTACGTTTCGACCTTCTTTTCAAAGGCGGTTATGCAGTGCAGGAGAAGCCACTGCTGGCAATGTTTACCAACAGGATGTTGCGCGAAGGTGCCGGTGAACTAACTGCTGCCGAAATTTCGCACAGGCTCGACTACTATGGCGCATGGATCGATATGTACTCTTCGCAGAATTGCAACCATATCACCCTTTTTACAATGTCAAAGCACTTTGTGCCGTTGCTCGAGGTACTTGAGGATATGGTCAAGCGCCCGTTGTTCCCGCAAGATAATCTTGATACCATAAAGAACAACAATAAATCGCATTTTGCCATCAATTCGCGTAAGGTCGACATCGTGTCGCAACGCTATTTCGAAAATTCATTGTGGGGTAGTGATCATCCTCTTGGACATGTTGTCGAGGAAGGCGACTACGATGCTATAACCCGCAACGATATATTGGGCTATTACGGCAACTATTATGGTAGCTGCAACTGCTCGATGTTCATCTCGGGAACGGTGAACGATGAAATGGTCGCAGCCTTGACCCGCTGTTTCGGAAACGAATCCTGGGGTTGCTCCACTGAGTGCGCGACGGCTCAAGTCGCTTTGCCTTCTCCAATTACCGGGCGTCGTGGCATTCCTGTACCGGGCACCATGCAGAGTGCAGTGAAGATTGGTTTCATGGCAATGGATGCCGCACACCCCGATTTCTGTAAATTCCGTTTTCTTTCTGTCCTGCTTGGCGGTTATTTCGGCAGTCGCCTCATGAGCAATGTGCGCGAGGAGAATGGCTATACCTATCACATTGCAGCCGAACTTGACGCCTATGGTCACCGCAATGCTTTCATGATCAGTTCCGAGGTTGCAACCGAATATGTGGAACCCATGATAAAGGAGGTCTACACCGAGTTGGAGCGTCTTGTCAATGAACCGGTCGATGAGGAGGAAATAGAACTTGTGCGTAACTATATAATGGGTGAACTTTGTCGTGAGTACGAGGGGCAGTCGGCAAAAGCCGAGGTCTTTGTCAATGCATGGCTCTCGGGTGTCGATTTCGCATCAGTGAACCGTTATATCGATGAAATAAAGAGCGTTACCCCCGCGCAGTTGCAGTCGCTTGCACGTGAATATTTCAAAAAAGAAAATATGATAGAGATTATTGCAGGCGCGTAATTCTTCAGGTCTACTACCGCAATTGTGGCATTCCTACCGCAACTTTTGTACGATGAGCGATTTTTTTAAAAATAAATTGCTCATCGTTCTTTTTTCTCAACTTTGTTTTTATCTTTGCGATATTATAGCATAATTGTGCCCGTATGGGAAATTCTCATTTGGGTACAAACGATAAAAGTAACATTTGATGAAACGTTTTTTTACCATAATATTCTTGGCTTCATTCTCGACCTGCGTCATGTATGCGCAGGCTGATTCCGGCAGTGGGGCAGAGACAAACTCCAATTCAATTCTCAACATCTATAAGGGCAAGAAAAAGGAACCTGTGACCATTACGTTGCGCGACGGTTCGGTCTACACTGGTGAGGTAAGGCGCAAACGTCCCCATGGCACCGGTTGTGTCATATATGTCAATGGTGACAGATATACCGGTACATTCCTCGGTGGACAGCGTCATGGCTCGGGTGTGTATGAATACAAGAACGGCGATTGCTACGAGGGTGACTATAAAGAGGGTAAGAAACATGGCGCAGGTAGATTCCTTTTTGCCGATGGACGTAAATACGACGGCAGTTGGGTCGAAGACCATATGCAGGGATATGGCCGCATGGATTATCCGGGTGGCGACTACTATGTAGGTGCTTGGGTTATGGGTGAACGTGCCGGTAGCGGTACATATATGTTTGTCGACGGAGCTACATACACAGGTGAGTGGAAGGGTGACCGATACAACGGCATAGGTACATACATCTGGGCCGACAACAGCCGATATATCGGTCAATGGAAAAACAGCCGTCGCAGTGGCGAAGGTACTTTCATCTCTTCAACAGGCGATACCTATGAGGGATTGTGGGCATATAATGTCTGCGAGGGCAAGGGACGCTGTGTCTATTCCGATGGTTCGGTTTACGAAGGCGAATTCAAGGATAACATGTGGCATGGTGTTGGCAAATACCAGGCAGCCGACAGTACCAGTTATGCAGGTTCGTTCAAGGAGGGTAAACGCAGTGGCGCAGGTGTCATGTGCTTCCCTAACGGTGATGTTTACAACGGTATGTGGAAGAACGATGAGCGCTGTGGCAAGGGAATATATACTTGGGCGAATGGTGATGTCTATGAAGGTTATTGGGACGATGATTCCATGAACGGCTCAGGTGTGCTCCGCATGAACGACGGACGCAAGTACAGTGGCGGCTTTGCCGATGGTCTTGAGCAGGGAGCGGGTGTTGCAATCGACAGCGATGGTACCCGTTACGAGGGTGTCTTCGTCGAGGGGCAGCGTAATGGCAGTTTCATTGTCAAGGATGCCGATGGCAATGTGCTGCGTGAGTGTGAATACAATTGGGGAATAATAGATTGAATATAAGGCTATGATACTGGATTTGTTGGAAAACCTGAAACAATATGAGGCGTTGAATCCTCATTTCTCAAAAGTTGTTGACTTTATTGAGAATGCCGATTTGCAGAATCTTCCTTTAGGGAGGAACGAAATTTGTGGCAACGCAGTCTATGCCAATGTCATGGAGGCAAAACCAAAAGCCAAGGAAGAGGCTTTTGTTGAAATACATCGCAAGTATATTGATATACAGATACCCATTTCGGCCGATGAGACAATGGGCTACACACCAATAGCAGAGCTCCCGGCTGCAAATTACAGCGAAGCTGATGATGCAGCAGTCTATCCTGTAGGCATGCCTGCAAGGGACTATTTCAATGTACACAAAGGCGAGTTCGTCATATTCTTCCCACAGGATGGCCATGCCCCGGCAATTACGCCCACACTACTTAAAAAGGTGGTAATCAAGGTTGCCGTTGAATAAAAAACTAATAATAACCATAATATAACAGAGTATGCTGAAACTTGTAGAACGCGACAGCTATTTGGAACCTTATAGCTTGAGTATTGAAGGACGTTACCAATACTTTGTAAACCGATTGAAACAACTTACAAAGAACGGACGTCAGACACTGTCCGACTTTGCTTCGGGTTACCTCTATTTTGGATTGCACCGCACCTCCACAGGATGGGTGTTCCGTGAGTGGGCTCCCAATGCCACAAAGATTGTTCTCATTGGTGATTTCTCAAATTGGGAGGAACTTCCCGAGTATGAACTTAAGCCGCTTGCCGGCGGTGTTTGGGAAAGGAAGATGCCCAAAAAGGCACTCTCTCATGGTCAGCACTATAAAATGAAGGTTTATTGGAATGGCGGCTGCGGCGAGCGTATACCGGCTTGGGTGCGCAGAGTGGTGCAGGACGAGGCTACAAAAATCTTCAGTGCACAGGTGTGGGCTCCCGAACAGGAGTATGAGTTCAAGAACAAGAGATTTGTTCCAAAGAGCACACCGTTGCTCATCTATGAGTGCCACATTGGCATGGCGCAGGAAGAGGAAAAGGTCGGTACATACCGTGAGTTTCGCGAGAAAGTGTTGCCACGCGTTGCTGCCGACGGTTATAACTGCATTCAGATTATGGCTATCCAGGAGCATCCTTATTATGGCAGCTTCGGATATCACGTTTCAAACTTCTTTGCAGCATCATCACGTTTCGGTACCCCCGAGGAACTCAAGGAACTTATCGATGCCGCTCATGGAATGGGTATTGCCGTAATTATGGACCTTGTTCACTCACATGCAGTGAAGAACGAAAACGAAGGTCTTGGCTTGCTCGACGGCGACCCGGCACAGTATTTCTATGGCGATGACAAACGCGTTCACAGTGCGTGGGATTCGCTCTGCTTTGACTATGGCAAGAACGAGGTCGTGCACTTCCTGCTCTCTAACTGCAAGTATTGGCTCGAGGAGTTCAAGTTCGACGGTTTCCGTTTCGACGGCGTAACCTCAATGATATACTACAGCCATGGTTTGGGCGAGGCATTCTGCTCTTATGCCGATTACTACAATTTGGGTCAGAACGGCGATGCAATCTGTTATCTCACCCTTGCAAACATGCTCATCCACGAACTCAATCCAAAGGCAATAACCATTGCCGAAGAGGTGTCGGGCATGCCCGGTCTTGCAGCCCCCATAGAAGATGGCGGCTACGGCTTCAATTACCGCATGGCAATGAATATCCCCGATTTCTGGATAAAGATTATCAAGGAACGCAAGGACGAGGATTGGAAACCGTCTGAAATCTTCTGGGAGCTCACCAACCGTCGTAAAGACGAGAAGACAATCTCATATGCCGAGAGTCACGACCAGGCACTTGTGGGCGACAAGACAATCATCTTCCGCCTTGTCGATGCCGATATGTACTGGCACTTCAACCGTGGCGATGAGACATACATGGTGTCACGCGGTATCGCGCTTCACAAGATGATACGTCTCATGACACTCTCAACCATAAACGGTGGTTATCTTAACTTCATGGGTAACGAGTTCGGTCACCCCGAGTGGATCGATTTCCCACGCGAAGGTAACGGCTGGAGCCATAAGTATGCACGCCGCCAGTGGAGCCTGGTAGACAATCCTGCCTATAACTTTACTCTGCTTGGCGAGTTTGACAAGGCAATGATTGACCTCGTTGCTAACGTGCGTAATTTCCAGAACCGCCCGGTACAGGAAATATGGCATAACGATGGCGACCAGGTTCTCGCCTTCTCGCGCAAGGATCTGATATTTGTCTTCAATTTCAGCCCCAACCGCTCGTTCACCGATTACGGTCTGCTCGTTCCCGAGGGTTCATATTCAATAGTGCTGAATACTGATGCCGAGCGTTTTGGTGGCAATGCGCTTGTCGACGAGACACAGACACACTTTACACAGTATGATAAACTTCATGCACGTCGCAAGAAAGGTTGGCTCATGCTCTATCTGCCTGCCCGCACTGCGTTGGTGCTGAAAAAGAATAAGGAATGAGAGATAGTGGAGAAAAACGCTTGCAAAGAGTCGTGGCAACAGTGTGTGCCACGCTCTTTGCTGTTTTTGCCTTTTTGTTTGTGGCAGTATATCAGGCGCCGCTTCTTGAGGCATTCTATAACGAAGTGGCAACGGGTAAACTCGATTTTAACCCCTGGCTTGTAGGTGGGGTGGTGTCGGCACTGCTTACCGCACTTGCCTTGTGGCTTAACCGTTTTGCCATGTTGCGTCGTGAATGGACAGCACTTGCTTACCTTCCATCGGCGCTGCTATTGGCCTTTATAACAGATATCGACCGCCGTTTGTATACCGGCGGTGCGTTCTCTTGTTCATGGATATACATTTTTGCCTCGGCAATTTTTCTCTACTGCTTTGTGGCTTTTATCCTTCGCCGCATCCTGTTCGAGAAAATTAAGGATGTGACAATGACTACCAACAGGGTGCTGTGGCGCAACCTTTTGCTCATGGTATTGCTCATATCTCTTGTGGGCACTCTCACCAATAGCGAGGAGAATTTCAAACGCGAAACCAAAGTCATGTCGTTTTACAATAACGGTGATGTCTCAAAGGCTTTGAACGTGGGAAAGGTGTCGCTTACGGCATCACGTGAGCTCACCGCCATGCGTGCCTACATTCTTGCCGCCGAGGGCAAACTTGGTGAGTGCGTGTTCGAATATCCCCAGCTCTATGCATCTGATGGATTGTTGCCTCCAGTGCAGCGCACATCGCCTTTAGTCCCCGATAGCGTATATTCTTTGTTGGGAGCCGCGCCTTTGGAAGGCGAACCGGCAACCGCGTTCCTTTCACGTGTGGCATCGTGCGATTCTGCAACCACGGCTGCAAAAGAGTACTATCTTACTTCGTTGCTTCTTGAGAAGAAACTTATAGAATTCAAGAAAGCAGTGTTTTCAATGTGTGATTCGGTTGCAGTAGACAGGCTGCCCAAGCATTACCGCGAAGCACTCATGCTCTATACCGACGTTTCCGGTTCCGATGAGTTCGCTGTTTGCGATGCAGCAATGCACGATAGATTGGTAGAGTTACGTGTAATGGAAGCTGAGTATAGCGATGTCTTCGTTCGCAGCAACTATGTGCGTCGCAAATTTGGTGATACATATTGGTGGTATTTCTTGTATTCGAATTGAAAAAGGCCCAAGGCAAGTGCTTGTTCGTAGTGTAAAAACCCGCGAACATAGAAAAGTTTTGATTTTTTCTTCATTTATTTGTGAAATAATTTTGACACTTTGAAAAACTGATTTATATTTGCAATGCTCTCGTAAGGAGAGTAATGATAGTATAGTTTTTTCTTAGTTGTTTAGTAAATGTTGGAAGTGCTTCTTTGTGAAAAGGGGCACTTCTTTTTGCACAAAAAGAAGTGCCCCTTTAGACGACGCTTGTAGGGGCAGGCCGGTGTGTCTGCCCATGGTTGCACGCCGCGCGGGTCGCTAAAAAGCAAGCGGAGTCAAAAGGATAATAGATAAAAAGAAGTGCCCCTTTAGACGAACTTGTAGGGGCAGACCGGTGTGTCTGCCCAGAATGAACCCTAATTGTTATACCGATTGAAAATGGAGGTAAGCCTTTTACTTCCTGAGTGTGAACTCGAACTTCAAGCCACCGCCTGGGCGGTTGGTGACATTGATGTTGCCGCTGTGGAACTGCACTGCGTGCTTCACAATGGCAAGGCCAAGGCCGGTACCGCCCATTTGGCGTGAACGTCCCTTGTCTACACGGTAGAATCTCTCGAACAGGCGTGGTAACTGTTTCTCCTCAACGCCGCAACCGTCATCCTCAAAGCAGATTCTGCACCAGTCCTCGTTGTTCTCAACCAGTGAGATATAGATGTTCTTGCCGCCCGAATAGGCAATGGTATTCTCCGTTAGGTTGCGGAATATTGAACCAATCAGCGATAGATTACCATCTACAACCACCTGCTCGTTAAAATTGCTATGCAACGCAAAACGCTCCTCCTCGGGCATAATCTCCAGTTCGGCAGCAATCTCATCAATGATGTTGTTAATGCTCACCGGTTCTTTGCCTATGAGTTGACTGCCATCTTCCATGCGTGTTATGAGTGATACATCGCCAAGCAGATGTCTTAGGCGTTCGTTGTTGGTGTAGCATCTTTCAATGAGCTCCAAGCGCTTCTCTTCACTCAAATTGATGCCCGATAGCAGTGTTTCAAGACACACCTGAATCGATGCCACGGGAGTCTTGAGTTCGTGGTTGATGTTGTTCGTAAGCTGTCGTTTTATGCGTATTTTCTCCTGTTCCTCACGCAGCGTCGCCTCATGGGCTATATCCCTGTCCTTTATGGTCTGTTGCCATTGGGCATAGAGCTGTACAATGTGGTTGGAGATGGAGCCAAGTTCGTCATTGGGGAATGGTTCTTCCTCGTCGAACGATTCTCCTTTTTCTGCCTTTGCAGCAAATCGGTTCAGTCGCTCTATGTTCTTTCCCAACCGACGTGTGGCAAAATAGGCAAGAATGCTCATTGTAAAACTTATGATGAGCATAACACCCAAGAATGACCAATCAGCTTTGAGTAATTCATTTAGAGATGATGAGTATGGTATTGCAGTGCGGACAATGACTCGTTCTCCCTTTGTCGCCGAATAGAAATATTCACGTCCATCACTGGCCGATTGACGCCCGATACGATATGCTGTTCCTTTTTTTATTGCATCGGCAATTTCAGGGCGCATCCTGTGATTGTCAAGTGAATCTACGGCGAGCATGTTGTCATATATAACAGCGCCTGATAGTGTAATTATTGATATGCGCAGTTCATCAAAAGGCTTTTCGTTGATGTTTATGTAGTTTTTATACGGAAGCCCATTTTCAACCCTTTCAATCAGGTGTCTGTTGTATAACTGCAGTTGAGCATTGAGAAATTCAGACTTATACTGTTTTTCTCTTATATATTGAAAGCCTACAAAGCAGAGTATGATGCTCCAAGAGAATGTAAGCAACATCAGAAAAAGTCGTTTGTGGTAGGACAATTTAATCACGGAAACCATAGCCAAACCCTGAACGTGTTACAATATATGAACCATATGCGCCAATCTTGGAACGCAGGCGGGTGATGTTTACATCTATAGTGCGGTCGAGCACGACAACCTCGTCGCTCCACACGCGGCTCAGAATCTGTTCACGTGAAAGAATCTTGCCACGGTGCGAAATGAGGTAGGCCAGCAGTTCAAACTCCTTGCGCGCGAGCTTTACTTCTGTACCATCAACCATGCAACGCTTGAACTCCATGTCAAGTATCAGTCCTTCTACTTGCAGTGTATTGGGCTTTTCGGTTGTAGTGGCATTGTTTTTATGCCCTGCAGTGCGACGCAGCACACTTTTTACCCTGGCAATCACATTACGCACGGTGTAGGGTTTCATGATGTAGTCGTCGGCGCCGATGTTCAGTCCCATTATCATGTCGTCCTCGCTGTCGCGCGCGGTGCAGAATATGATGGGTATATCAGCCGTCGTCACATCGGCCTTCATCATCTTTGCCATCTTTATGCCGCTGATTTCTCCCATCATTATGTCAAGGAGAATGAGCGAATAACTCTTAAGGTCGAGTGTCAGTGCCTGCTCGGCGCTGAATGCAATGTCAACGTCGTAGCCTTCGTTTTCCAAGTTCAGTTTGAGAACCTCGCACAAGGTCTCTTCGTCATCTACAATCAAAATGCGTTCTGTTACCATATACTTATATGTATTATCCTGTTGCAAAAATAGGGAGAAAAACCGAACTAGTGATTACCATAACTGATATTTAATAAAAATGTAACATTGTCTTGCCCTTTAACTAAAGTCTAATTTTTTTGTAACATTTATGAAACAATTATACATTTTCTTTGCAATACAAAATTTCAAACATATTATGGAAATATTACAAGTGTTTACTTTATTGGGAGCATTGGGAATGTTCCTCTACGGAATGAACCTCATGAGTTCCGGATTGCAGAAGGCTGCCGGCGACAGACTGCGTGGTTTTCTCTCGGCAATGACATCAAATCCTCTTAAAGGCGTTTTGACAGGAGTGGGCGTGACCTCAATCATTCAGTCCTCATCGGCCACAACCGTTATGGTGGTGAGCTTTGTAAATGCAGGATTGCTCACACTTACACAGGCCATTGGAGTAATCATGGGTGCAAATATCGGTACTACAGTTACAGCATGGATGGTCTCATGGCTCGGTTTCAAGGCCGATATATCGGTACTTGCCATTCCCTTGATGTTGTTCGGATTTCTTTTCTCCAACTCAAAGAAGGACAAGCGCAAGAATGTCGGTGAGTTGATTGTTGGTTTCAGCCTCTTGTTCTTGGGTCTTTCATTCATGAAAGAGTCTGTGCCCGACCTGCGACAGACACCCGAGGTGCTTGAGTTTGTTACAGCGTGGTCATCTTACGGCTTTGGTTCAGTGCTGCTGTTCCTTGCGTTCGGCACGGTGCTCACACTTGTGTTGCAGTCATCGTCGGCAACAATGGCAATCACTCTCATCATGCTCAGCATGGGGTGGATACCTTTCGATATGGCTTGTGCAATGGTGCTTGGCGAGAATATCGGCACCACAATCACCGCTAATATTGCAGCTGCCGTTGGAAACACGCAAGCGAAACGTGCTGCAATGTCACACACTATTTTCAATCTGTTTGGTGTTATATGGGCATTGATTCTTTTTAAGCCTTTCCTTAATTTGGTTGGTAGCGTTACTGCTGTAATATTTGGCCTTCCTAACCCCGCAGCCGAAGGATTTGCAGTGAACGATGCAACCGCGCCCGAGGCAACTGCTGCTCTTTATGGATTGTCTATGTTGCACACATTGTTCAATACTATAAATACGTTGTTGCTTGTGTGGTTCACAGGATGGATAGGCAAGGTTGTAAGTTATATTGTTCGTGTTCCGAAAAATCAAGAGTCCGAGGCCTTTAGATTGAAATATATTTCGGCCGGTCCTCTTGCCACTCCCGAACTTTCGGTGGAGCAAGCTTTTGAAGAGATTATACATTTTGCCCAAATTTCGAAGAACGGAGCCGAGTATGCTCGTACGGCAATAAACGAGTCAGACTCTGATAAGTTTGATACTCTCAGAGATAAACTTATTAAATACGAGGAAATTTCGGATCGCGTAGAGTATGAAATAGCAACATTCTTGAATGAGGTCTCTAAAGGTGAGATAAGCGAAAGTACATCTGTGAAGATAAAGGCTATGTATAAGATTATAGGCGAATTGGAGTCTTTGGGCGATTCGGGCGAGACG
>JAZREN010000071.1:0-47717 GCA_045660825.1 Bacteroidaceae bacterium | reverse complement strand
CGAAACAGTACCCATGCAAACCAGCGTCCTACTTCAATAAAGGTTCTTGGCAGTAACGACAAGGAAGGCGAGTATGCTGAAATTACAACCCTAAGCGAGGGTATGCCTGTCGGTCAAAACCAAAAGTGGGAGATGTCATCTGCTGTCGCATTGAACAGTTATTACCGTTACATACGCTTTGCCGTGGCTACAGATGTAGGTTTCTTCAATATGTCCGACTTTAATCTCTATGCTCATAGTGCAGTAAAGGCGAACGATAATTATTCCACATCCGATATAACAAGTGCGCAGTTGTTTGCTATGAATGCTGCGTTGCTGGCAGGTATCGATGCAAGGGACAAGTTTGTGACCGAGGAAAATTACAATGCCGCTCTCGCTGCTTTGCAAGAGCAATACAATGAATTGCTTGCCATAAAGAACGCCAATGTCAGTGACCGTAATTCGTTGGCAAACCTTATAACCGAAACAAATACTCTTCTTGACGAGGTTGCAAAAATTGATGAAACGGAGGCAAAGATTGCATTGCAGTGCGATGACGAGAATGCACCTTATTATATATATTGTAATGCGCCGGGTAAGACAAACAACTACGGTGGTGATAACTTGGGCGTTGCTGCATTGCTCGACTATGACGATGGTGGTCAACCGATGAATTCAACACACCTGCACACTACATATACAGGCAATAGTCACGATGATGAACTTGACCACTATTTGCGTGTGGATATGGGTGAAAACAAGGCTTTGACGGAATTCAAATTTGCTTATATACCTCGCTCGGGTAATACAAATAATGCCCCCAAGGTGATGCTCATTGAGGGTAGTAACGACTGCGTGAACTTTGAGGAGATTACAACACTCACTGATATGGCTACAACATACCAGTCGAGTGAGATAACAAACGGCAAAGCCTACCGCTATATCCGTTTTATGGTGAAAGAGACACATACTAACGATAAATATAATGGACATCCATTCTTTGTGCTCAGCCACTTTGAAATGATTGCTTGCAAGACAATTGAGGTTGCCCAGGGGTTTGCTTCGCCAAACTTGCCTTTGTCAACAGTGGTTGTTGCAAGCAATGAGCTGGTGGATGGTACCACTGTGAATGAGCAGTTCTATGTTACACAGGACTTGTACGACTCTACAGTTGCTGAACTGCAGGCTGCAAAGGATGCGTTGGCGGCAGCAATTGCGTTGAAGAACATCCCTGTTAAGCTTACAACAGATGTAAACAACCCTGTGCTGTACAAGATAAAGATTAACCGTGACGGAAATAAGTTCCTGCAGTATGATGAGCCCTCGACGATGGTTGCTGTTGCCGATGAGTATGTTGGCAACAAGGCACAGGCTTGGTTCTTTATGAGTGGCGCTGATGCTACAAAGGATGTTTTGATTTTGCCATATACAGGCGAGGGAAAGGTGCTTGCGACAAACTCATTCAGTGAGGGCGATAGCAAAGTTAAAGTTGTTGAAAGCACAGCCGATGGCTATAGCAACAATTGGAATATCGTTGCAATAGAGGATAGTGAGTGGTCGAATATTACAATTTTGAATAGTAGTGACGCAACATTCTATTTCAGCAACCACGGTGGTGATAGTAAGAAGATGGGCTTCTATAATACAACCCCTTCTACCGACGGTGGCTCAATGTTCCAGTTTGTGCTTGATGAGACAGACTACTCTTTGTCCGATGCATACTATGCACTCTTGAATCAGTATAACGATTGTGGTGGCGAAGTAACCTACGGTACAATAATAGGTACTTACAGTGAGGTTACAGGAACTGCATATAACACTGCATATAACACTGCTGCAATACTGCTCGAGGCAAAGAGTTCTACCGATGACGAGTATGACGAAGCCCGCACTGCATTGGTGGAGACCTATGATGCTCTTGAGTACAACGGTGGTTTGTGCAGAATCAAATCGGCCTTTACAGGTGGCTATAGCGAAAATAAACTCGTTTATGTAGATGCTGTGAACAATCCATATTTCGAACAGGCTACAGATGAATACCTTTCAAAATATGTTTGGGAGTTTGTACCTGTTAAGGGTGGTTATCATTTGAAGAGCCTCCACACACAAAGCTATGTTACAGCTGCGTCTTGGGGAACTCAGGTGGTGCTTGGCGATGAGGCCGGTGCCAAACTGGTTACAGTTGATTTCCTTGACAGTGAAAACGGCATTGTGCGCTTGAACGTTGCCGGCGGTTATCCATTGCACGCGCAGAACACTGGCAGTAAGTTGGTTGGATATACAGGTGGTCTTGGTACAGCTTCGGCATGGTACATAGAGGAGGTTGAGAATTTGACAACCATCAAGCACACTGTTACAATGAGTGCAACATTCTCATCGGTGATGCTCGGTTACAATGCAACTGTTCCTGCCGGTGTCGAGGCATATAATGCCGAAGGTGTTGAAGATGGTTATGTTACTCTTGTCGAGTTAGAGGATGGCGTCATCCCGGCCAATACTCCGGTAATCCTATACCGCACCGATGACAATACAAGCAAGACATTCACATATACCACGACCGACGCAAATACTCCAACAAAGACCGTTCTTGGCGGTAGCCTTTATCAGAAGTATGTAAAGTGCGATGATGATAAGGACTACTATAAACTGATGATAAAGGGCGGTGAGGCCAAGATGTACTGGATGTACAAGGAGTTCAATGCCGAAGGCGTGAGCCAGGGCTCAACCAATGATGGGGGCCACATCAAGTGTAGTGCGAACAAGATTTATATGGCATTGCCATCACAGCAACAGGCAGCATCGTATGGCATGCGCTTCGTGGAACCCGGAACAACCGGTGCTCAAGAGGTGAAAACGGAAAACGGAGAGGTGAAAACTATTTACGATTTGCAGGGTCGCAAGCTGACCGAGATTACCGAGCCTGGCTTCTATATTGTAAACGGCAAGAAGGTTTATGTGAAGTAAATGATGTTTTTGTCATTCTGAGTGAAATGAAGAATCTCAAGTAATAATGTGAATAAAGAAGATATACGAAGATGAAAAAAATATATATAAGCCCTGAAACAGAATTTATAGAGTGCATTCCCAGTACAATGATTGCTGCGTCGTTGCCTATCGACAATAGTGGTCCAAGCACAGAGGATGAATTTGAGGGTGAAGCTACAGGCGCGGTCCGTGGCGACTGGAATAACATCTGGGGAAACATGTGATGGCCGCAGTCTATGTAAGCACGAATGGCGAGGAAAATTTCCTCGCCATTCGTGCTTGTTATTGATGATGCGGAAAGTGCTTTCACCTTTCCGTTTTCCGCTTTCACCATGCGATGCGTGATTGACCCCTCGGTTATTGTTTAGCTTTGAGAAAGCCAACTAATCGCATCCCGCGGGGCACAAACTACGGCTGTGCTACCCGCGACCAACTGCTGTAGGCTTTGTCGAACCCTCGGTCCTTGACCTCGGATTTCACTTTTCACTTTTCACCTTTCCTCCTTATCCCAGGCAGCTGTCGAGCAGCATCATGAGCATGAATCCAATGGCAAAGCCTATTGTGCCAATGTTGCTGTGCTTGCCCTTCTGCGATGAAGGGATCAGCTCCTCGACCACTACATAGAGCATTGCTCCGGCTGCAAAGGCAAGGAGAATGGGCATGGCGGCCGAACTGCCCTTTAGAATGAACATTGTTGCAAGTGCTGCAATGGGCTCTACAAGCCCCGATGCGGCTCCCCACACGAATGCCTTGCCGGGGCTTTTACCCTCATCGCGCAATGGTACTGAGATTATGGTTCCCTCGGGGATGTTCTGTATTGCCATACCAATTGACAATGCCAATGCTCCGGCAATGGTGAGGTCGGTGTTGCCGCTCAATACTCCGCCAAAGACAACACCCACAGCCATGCCTTCGGGGATGTTGTGCAGTGCCACGGCAAGAATCATCTTTATTGAACGTGGCAGGCGTGAGCGTGGGCCTTCGGGTCGTTTGTCGTCAATGTGCTGGTGTGGAATGATGGTGTCGAGCAACAACAGAAAGCACATGCCGGCTGCAAAACCTACGAGTACGGGCCAGGTGTTGCCAATGCCGTCGCCAACCTGCTCAAGTGCCGGCTGCAACAGTGACCAGAAACTGGCTGCCACCATTACGCCCGATGCAAAGCCAAGCATCGCACTGTTTGTCTTTTCGGTTATACCGTTACGCAGCATCAGCACTACCGATGCTCCCAATACTGTGCCCAAGAAGGGTATAGTGAGTCCTATGATTGTTTCCATAATACAAATTTATGCCGCGAAGTTATAAAAAACGCTTTATAATCCTCTGCTTGTTGCAATAATCTTGATATAAACAACAACAAATGTTACTTAATTCTCCAAAATATTGTTTTTTATAGTTATCTTTGTTCCATATTGTGCCCTTACTGCATTGGGCAACGTGCTATGTAAAACAAAATATCATATATATGATTTACTTTTTCAGTACACAGGGTGGTTCTGTAATTGCTACCCAGACAAAGAATGTTTTGACAGCCGAGGATGTTCAGAAACTCTGTTGGCTGTATGGTGAGGCTACATTGGTCGAGGGCGAGACTGTAAATGGCTGTTTCGTCGGTCCACGTCGTGAAATGATTACTCCTTGGAGTACAAATGCTGTTGAGATTACCCAGAACATGGGTCTTTGCGGCATACAGCGCATTGAGGAGTATTTCGAGGTTGAGAACGAGGATGCCGAGTATGACCCAATGTTGCAGCGCATGTACCGTGGTCTCGATCAGGAAATCTTCACTGTCGACATCGAACCAAAGCCAATCGAGTTCATTGAGGACCTCGACAGCTATAACGAGCAGGAGGGTCTTGCACTTTCAAAGGAGGAGATTGACTATCTGCACCGTGTAGAGGGTGAGCTTGGCCGCAAACTCACCGATAGCGAGGTGTTCGGTTTCGCACAGATCAACTCGGAGCACTGCCGTCACAAGATTTTCGGCGGTACATTCATCATCGATGGCGAGGAGATGCCATCGTCGCTCTTTGCAATGATCAAGCGCACTACAAACGAGAACCGCAACAGCATCATCTCGGCTTACAAGGACAACGTTGCATTCGCACAGGGTCCTGTTGTCGAGCAGTTCGCACCGGCCGATCACTCAATCCCCGATTATTTCGTAATCAAGGATATCGAGACTGTGATTTCGCTCAAGGCCGAGACTCATAACTTCCCGACAACAGTTGAGCCTTTCAACGGTGCGTCAACAGGTACCGGTGGTGAAATCCGTGACCGTATGGGTGGTGGTAAGGGCTCATGGCCAATCGCCGGTACTGCAGTATACATGACATCATATCCACGTACATATAACGACCGCAAATGGGAGGAGGTGCTCCCTGTACGTAACTGGTTGTATCAGACACCTGAACAGATATTGACAAAGGCGTCTAACGGTGCATCAGATTTCGGTAACAAATTCGGTCAGCCACTTATCTGTGGTTCTGTGCTTACATTCGAGCACAAGGAGAACGATGAGGTATATGGCTATGACAAGGTAATCATGCTTGCCGGTGGTGTGGGTTATGGTACACGCCGCGACTGCCTCAAGGGTGCTCCCGAGAAGGGCAACAAGGTGATTGTGATGGGTGGTGACAACTACCGCATCGGTCTTGGTGGTGGTTCGGTATCATCGGTTGATACAGGCCGTTACTCATCGGGTATTGAGCTCAACGCCGTTCAGCGTGCCAATGCCGAGATGCAGAAGCGTGCATACAACGTTGTACGTGCGCTTTGCGAGGACGAGACAAACCCTGTGGTTTCAATCCACGACCACGGTTCAGCAGGTCACGTTAACTGCTTGTCAGAGCTTGTTGAGGAGTGCGGTGGTGTAATCAATATGGCAAACCTGCCAGTGGGTGACAGCACACTCTCGGCAAAGGAGATCATTGCCAACGAGTCACAGGAGCGCATGGGCTTGCTCATCAAGGAGGATGCCATTGAGTATGTACGCAAGGTTGCCGAGCGTGAGCGTGCTCCAATGTATGTTGTAGGTGAAACAACAGGTGATGCCCGTTTCGCTTTTGAGCAGGCCGATGGTGTACGTCCATTTGACCTCTCAGTGAGCCAGATGTTCGGTTCTTCACCAAAGACATATATGGTCGACAAGACCGTTGAGCGTCACTACAAGGATGCCGAGTACGATGCAGAGAATATTGAGGAGTACTTGACCGATGTTCTCCGCCTTGAGGCTGTTGCTTGTAAGGATTGGTTGACAAACAAGGTTGACCGCTCCGTGACAGGTAAGATTGCACGCCAGCAGTGCCAGGGTGAGATTCAGTTGCCACTGAGCGACTGCGGTGTGGTTACACTCGACTACCGTGGCAAGCAGGGTATTGCAACATCAATAGGTCACGCGCCACAGGCCGGTCTTGCCGATCCTGCAAAGGGTTCAGTGCTTGCTGTGTCAGAGGCTTTGACAAACATTGCCCTTGCTCCGCTTGCAAACGGCATCAAGAGCATCTCTCTCAGCGCCAACTGGATGTGGCCTTGCCGTTCACAGGAGGGTGAGGATGCACGTCTCTACCGTGGTGTAGAGGCACTCAGCGATTTCTGCTGTGCACTCAAGATCAACGTACCTACAGGTAAGGACTCTTTGTCAATGACACAGAAGTACCCCGACGGAACAAAGGTAATCAGCCCGGGAACAGTAATTGTTTCTGCAGGTGGTGAGGTTTCCGATGTACGTAAGGTGGTTTCTCCAGTAATGGTCAACGAGCCAAAGAGTGCATTCTATCATATTGATTTCAGCTTCGATCACTTGCGTCTTGGCGGTTCTGCATTCGCGCAGACACTCAATTGCATTGGTGACGATGTACCGACAGTTGCCAACCCCGAGTATTTTGCCGAGGCATTCGACGCTGTACAGAAACTTGTGAACGCAGGCATCGTAATGGCCGGTCACGACGTTTCGGCAGGTGGTCTCATCACCACATTGCTCGAGATGTGTTTCGCTAACACAACAGGCGGTATGGAAATCGACCTCAACGGTGTTGTCGAGAAGGATATCGTCAAGTTGCTGTTTGCCGAGAACCCGGCGTTGGTAATTCAGGTTGCCGACAAGGACAAGTGCCGCATGCAGGAGATTCTTGATGAGGCAGGTATCTGCTTCGTGAAGATAGGTACTCCTTGCGAGAAACGTCACATTGCTGTTGCAAAGGACAAGCGTACACGCCTGTTCGACATCGACCACTACCGCGATGTATGGTACGACAGCTCATACCTCATGGATCTCAAGCAGAGCTTCAACGGCTGTGCAAGCGAGCGTCTGCAGAACTATAAGAACCAGCCTTTGCGTTTCCGCTTGCCTTCACGCTTCAGCGGTATGCTCAAGGATTACGGCATGTCGGCCGACCGTCGTGAGAAATCGGGCGTTCGTGCGGCAATCATCCGCGAGAAGGGTACAAACGGCGAGCGTGAGATGGCATACGCTATGCACCTTGCGGGCTTCGATGTTAAGGACGTTACAATGACCGACCTCATCAGTGGTCGCGAGACACTCGACGAGGTGAACTTCATCGTATTCTGCGGTGGTTTCTCTAACTCCGACGTTCTTGGTTCAGCCAAGGGTTGGGCAGGTGGCTTCCTCTTCAATCCAAAGGCAAAGGCTGCACTCGACCGTTTCTATCAGCGCGAGGATACTCTCTCACTCGGTATCTGTAACGGTTGCCAGTTGATGATGGAGCTTAACCTCATCAACCCCGAGTTCGAGGAGCGTGGACGCATGTTGCACAACAACTCACACAAGTTCGAGTCATCGTTCGTGGGCGTAAATATCCCTGAGAATAACAGCGTTCTCTTCGGTTCGCTCTCTAACAGCCGTCTTGGTGTTTGGGTTGCTCACGGCGAGGGTAAGTTCTCACTCCCATACGATGCCGAGAAGTACAACATCGTTGCACAGTATGCATACGAGGGTTATCCTGCTAACCCCAACGGTTCAGATTACAATGTTGCAGCCCTTGCAAGTGCAAACGGCCGTCACGTTGCAATGATGCCTCACCCTGAGCGCGCAATCTTCCCATGGCAGTGTGCTACATATCCAGCCAACCATATGGCCGATGATGTGACACCATGGATTGAGATTTTCCGCAATGCATATAACTGGGTAGCAGAAAAGGTAAAGTGAAATGACTAAAAAGTAAATTTCTGCGTTACGCTTGCCCTCTAAATCCTCATTTACGCAAAAGTAAACTGCGGTTTATCGGGCTTCGCAAGCCTTGAACTTTATCTTTTTATTCATTCCACTAATAATTGGAATTGTAGGGGCAGGCAGACCCTGCCCTACGATAAATAAAGACATTCAGGGGCAGGCATTAGCCTGTCCCTGTGTTTAAATATCACTTTTATGGTTGTTGTCATTCTGAACGGATGTGAAGAATTTTATAACCGTTCAGAGCATAGATACTTCGCTGTGCTAAGTATGACAAAGACACTCCTGCCCAATCTCGATATTGTTACTCTGTCTTTTAAATTAAACATATGCCAACCTCTCTCTTTAAACTCTTTACTACATTCTTCCGCATAGGGCTCTTTACCTTTGGAGGCGGATATGCCATGATACCGCTCATTGAGAGCGATGTGGTTGAACGCAACCGTTGGATAGAAAAGGCCGATTTTGTGGACTTGCTGGCTGTGGCACAGTCGGCACCCGGTGTGTTTGCCGTGAACATGGCTGTCTTCATAGGGTACAGACTACGTGGCGTCACAGGCGCATTGGCGGCGGCGTTCGGTTGTGTGTTGCCGTCGGTAATCATCATACTGCTAATAGCGCTCTTTTTCCGTCAGTTCCGCCATATCGAGGTAGTGAACAACGTGTTCAAGGGTTTGCGCCCGGCGGTGGTGGCTCTCATTGCCGTGCCGGTGTTCAATGTGGCAAAGAGTGCAAAGGTTGGTTGGACAATGGCATGGATTCCGGTGCTGTCGGCATTGTTGATAGTGGTTTTCGGGGTGTCGCCGGTGTTTGTGATTCTTGCAGCCGGTATTTCCGGTTTTGTGTGGGGTAAAATAGGGAGGGCCGAATGATGATTTTTGTTGAACTTTTGTGCTCGTTTCTGATGATTGGCCTCTTCTCCTTTGGTGGAGGTTATGGTATGCTTTCGGTTATTCAAGGCGAGGTCGTGATACGTCATGCGTGGCTCACTGCCGCCGAGTTTACCGATATTGTTGCTGTCAGCCAAATGACACCCGGCCCCATTGGAATAAATTCGGCAACCTATGTGGGCTACACTGCTGTTTTAAACGCCACCGGCAATGAGGCATTGGCGGTGCTAGGCTCTTTCACCGCTTCGTTTGCCGTGATGCTACCGTCGATTGTGCTCATGCTTATTGTGAGCCGTTTCTTTATGAAATACAGCAAACACAAGAATGTTGAAAACGTATTCCGTCTGTTGCGCCCCGCTGTGGTGGGATTGATAGCATCGGCTGCGCTGCTACTGATGACCGAGGAGAACTTCGGCTCGCCAGCAGAGGCTCCTTTGCAATTCTGGGTTAGTGTAGTGCTGTTTGTCGCAGCATTCGTCGCAATGAAATTCTTTAAGGTCAGCCCAATTCTTATATTGTTCCTTGCCGGAATATTCGGCGGGGTGTTCTACGGGTTTATATAGTGGGGCTTGGGCTCATGTGTAATATGATTCAAGAGGAATTCAAGTTCTATAAACCATGTAAGTTGTTGCAGCCTTATGTGAGGTATTATTGGGTATTCAACAGTACTCAAATGTTGAAAACATATACATTCCCTATAGGATGTCCTCAAATCATCTTTCACAAGCGAACACCGCTGTTTATACCGGAACTGGGTACAACGCAAAATGAATTGACTATCAGTGGACAAGTCAATTTTTCTTCACACTTACAAGCTGACAGTGATGTTGAAATGATTGTAGTTGTATTCTATCCGCATACGATGAATGCATTTCTGAATGCTCCTGCATCTTCTTTTTATAACCAAGAAATTCCGGGTTATGATATTGAGGATAAACAACTGAACGAATTGGCAACACAGGTGTTTGAGTGTGAAGATAACAATATATGTGTAAATCTCATTGAGGAATGTCTATTGTCACGGCTATCAATGAGATCATATGATGCAATATACAGGGTAATGCGAATGAATGCAGCAATAGAGAAACTGTGTATTGCTCCTAATACCTTTGTAACTGATTTGTCTTCAATTTGTTGTTTGGGTAAAAAACAATTCGAACGGGAGTTCTGTCTGCATGTAGGGATGAACCCCAAAGAGTATTCCCGCATTGTCCGTTTTCAAAAGACTTTGAAGCAGATGCAGCACCAACAAAGAGAAACAAATCAAGCCGACTTGGCATATTTGAGCGGTTATGCCGATCAGTCGCATATGATAAGAGAATTCAAGTGTTTGTGTGGATACACTCCATTATCCTTGCTTGAATTTTCAAATCCCTATTCCGACTTGTTTACAACTCCCATATAGAAGTCTCATTTGTTCTATTTCACGTTGGATAGATCTTCTACTTTTGCACCTTCATTTACGAATTTGAAAACAGAAAAGTATGAAAGAAGTCAATCCTCAAGAAACCAGTCGTGCATACGCTTACGAAATGTGGATGAATGCCCCAATGCCGATGGTAACATTCTTCAAGACACTTGACGTGTCGAATCTTGTAAAAATCAGTAGGAAAAGAAAACTGAAATTCAATATGCTGATGTGCTATTGCATTGGAAAGGCTGCAAGTAAAATCAAGGAGTTTTATATGCTTCCCGTAGGGAATAAACTAATGGAGTATAATAACATTGCAGTAAACACTATTGTTGCCAACAACGCCGGAGAAGTGAGTTCATGCGACATCCCATTCTGTGATGACTTACAACAATTCAGTAATGATTATCTATGCCTTACCAAAAAGGTTGCACTTAGTTGCATTGATCACGACCTTTCGCTTCAGAGCATGGTGATAGGCACTTCGGCATTGGCGCAATATGATATTGACGGTGCTGTGGGCATGTATAGTGGGATATTTAACAATCCATTTATGATTTGGGGTAAGTACAAGCGTGCGTGGTTCAGAACTACTTTGACCGTTTCTTTCCAGTTTCATCATACACAGATGGATGGAGCACATGCTGCACGGTTCTTAGATTATATTCAGAAAGAGATTTACAGGATTTGATGACTGTTTTTCAAAGTTTTGTCTTGGTTTCTCTGCTTGTACCTTATGATAGGCCTCTTTTCATTCGGATATTCTATGGTCTCGGAAACGAAAAAGCTAAATATAGGGAATATCTTTTTTATACTTTAATCTGACCGTTATATTCAACCTTGGCCTACTATATTATATTCTTAATATAATCTTTCTATATGTACTTTCTGTGCGACAGAAAGTACCAAAGAACTCGGCACACGGGAAAAATCTTCACAAGCGCCCTTTGTTCACGCCACATACTGTGAGCCTTCAGTCGGGCGCTTGCTCGTCTCTCCAGGCTATCGTTTGTTTTCAGGGTGCTGCGGAACTTGATTAGTGCGGCTATATAAGAAAAATTATACCCGCACTAATCTTCAGACAGTCCTCGCACAATGGCCTGAAAACAAGCGGCCCTCCATTGGATTTTTCAACGGTGCCGTTTTGCCGTTGGCGGGGGATTAGCTTTATCGCGGACAATGGTAATATCAAAGAAAAACCGTCACCATCAAAATCACAGACAAATCCCATTCTGTTTTTGGATCAAGTGGCAGGACTGTTTGACTGCTAGTTAGACGCTCGCTTTGGCGAGTGGCTAACTGAAGGAGTTCCGCACCACCCAAAAACAGAATGAAAGGATTTGTTGGCAAACAACAGCCAACCGAGGGATGTCGCTTGCGACTCGTGAGCAAAAGGCTGTTATGACTGATTTTGCCGGTGACGGGCCTTTTGGTCCTTTTGGGCGCCAAAAGGACATGAAAGAAAGACTTGAAGAAAATGCAAGTGAACAATTAAGGTTGAGGACTGCCGTTTATGTTATGATAATTTCTCTTTCAGGAATTGTCCTGTGTATGACTCTTTGCATTGTGCAACCTCTTCGGGGGTGCCTGCGGCGACAAGATATCCTCCATCTTCGCCGCCTTCGGGGCCCAGGTCAATGAGATAGTCGGCACACTTTATCATGTCCATGTTGTGCTCAATGACCACCAGCGAATGTCCGCGTGCAAGCAGGCGTTCGAACGACTTGAGCAGTTTCTTTATGTCGTGGAAATGCAATCCGGTTGTCGGCTCGTCAAAGATGAACATTGTGGGGCGGTCACTCTGTCGGCTCAAATAGTAGGCAAGCTTCACGCGCTGGTTCTCACCACCCGAAAGGGTTGATGATGACTGTCCCAATTTTATGTATGCGAGTCCTACATCCTGCAGTGGCTGCAAGTTCTCGGCAATGCGCTTCTGTCCGTGCTCCTGGAAGAAATTGATTGCGTCACCGACTGTCATCTCCAGTATGTCGTGTATGTTCTTGTCGTGGAATTTTACTTCCAATATCTCGTTCTTGAAACGTTTGCCATGGCAGGTTTCGCATTCGAGTTTCAGGTCGGCCATGAACTGCATTGATACGGTGATTGTGCCCTCGCCCTTACACTCGTCGCAACGGCCGCCGTCGGCATTGAACGAGAAATGTCCGGCACCATATCCCATCTGCTTTGCTAGCGGTTGCTGTGCAAAGAGGTGGCGTATGTCGTCATACACCTTCAGGTATGTCACTGGGTTCGAACGTGATGACTTGCCAATGGGGTTCTGGTCAATGAATTCAACACCTGCAAGTTGCTTGAGTGCTCCTTCTACAGCTACGCACTGTCCCGGGGCGTCGCACACATTGCCAAAGTGGCGCATGAGCGAACGGTAGAGTATGTTGCGTACAAGGGTTGACTTGCCCGAACCGCTGACACCGCTCACTACGGTGAATGTGTTCAGCGGAATCTCTACATCAATGCCTTTGAGGTTGTTCTCGCGTGCTCCTTTAATGGTTATCATGTTTTTTGATGTACGGCGGTGCGCAGGAACATCAATGGTTTCCTCGCCAAGCAGGTATTTCAATGTGTAGCTGTTGCTGCCTGGTGCTATGTCGGCAAGGTCGCCATAGTAGACGATGTTTCCGCCATATGAGCCGGCCTTGGGGCCTACATCGATAATGTAGTCGGCGGCGCGTATGATCTCCTCGTCGTGCTCGACAACGACAACGGTGTTGCCAAGGTCGCGCAGGCGGTAGAGTACGTTTATGAGTCGATCGGTGTCGCGGCTGTGGAGTCCTATGCTCGGCTCGTCAAGGATGTAGAGTGAGCCCACCAATGCGCTGCCAAGTGATGTCACAAGGTTTATGCGCTGGCTTTCACCACCCGAGAGGGTGTTGCTCAAACGGTTGAGGGTGAGGTAGCCAAGGCCTACATCCAACAGGCAGTCGACACGACTGCGTATTTCGGTGAGTATTCGCTTTGCAACTGCTGCATCGTGCTCGTCGAGTACTAGGTTGTCAAAGAAATCCTTAAGGCGTGTCACCGGCATCTCAATGAGCTCGGTGATGCTTGTGCCGCCAACCTTTACGTATGTGGCTTCCTTCTTCAATCTTGTGCCACGGCATGTGGGGCAGATGGGCTTGCCACGATAGCGTGAGAGCATTACGCGGTACTGTATCTTGTATTGGTTGGCCTTGACCATGTTGAAAAAGTTGTCGATGCAGATGCCTTCGCCATACTCCTCAATCCATGGACCTTTATGCCACAGGTAGTCCTTCTGCTCCTGTGTGAGGTTGTAATATGGTTCAAAGATAGGGAAATCGTCCTGTGGGGCGCGGCGGCAGAACTCGGTCTTCCATTCGCCCATCTTGTCACCTCGCCAACAGAAGACTGCACCGTCATATATGCTCAATGTCTTATTGGGGATGACAAGGTCTTCGTCGATACCCACAATGCGGCCGAATCCCTCGCAGTCGGGGCAGGCGCCTATGGGTGAGTTGAATGAGAACATCTGCTCGGTTGGCTCCTCGAACTCAATGCCGTCGGCCTCGAAACGTATGCTGAAACAGTGTGGCTGCTCTTCGTCCATGAATTGCAGCATGCATGAGCCGTTGCCCTCGTAGAAGGCTGTCTCGGCCGAGTCGAGCAGGCGGCTGATGGCTTCCTGGCTGTCATTCACAGCAAGACGGTCAACAAGCAGGGTGGGGGCATCGCCTTTCTTTGGGGTGTACTCCTCAATGTGTACAATCTCTTTGCCAAGTGCCACGCGTGTGAAACCCTGCTGCAGGTATATCTGCAACTGTTCTTCCAGGGTACGGCCCTTGCGTTTGGGTATTGGGGCGAGCAAAAGGAAACGTGTGCCGGCAGGGCGGCTCATCATGCAGGTGACAAGGTCCTCAGGGGTATCCTTCTTCACGAGTTTGCCGCTAATGGGGGAGTAGGTCTTGCCAATGCGTGCATAGAGCAGTTTCAGGTATTCATAAATCTCGGTCGATGTGCCCACCGTTGAGCGTGGGTTGCGGTTGTTTACCTTCTGCTCAATGGCAATGGCTGGCGGTATGCCCTTGATGAAATCGCACTCGGGCTTGTTCATCTGTCCAAGGAATTGGCGGGCATATGATGAGAGTGACTCTACATAACGGCGCTGTCCCTCGGCGTAAAGGGTGTCAAAGGCAAGTGAAGACTTTCCCGAACCCGAGAGTCCAGTGATGACAACGAACTTCCCGCGCGGGATATCAACGTCAACATTCTTCAGGTTGTTGACACGTGCACCTTTTATTATGATGTTCTTGCTGTTCTCCTTCATATCGTAAATCAATCTTGCGAATTTACAAAAAAAACGGTCACATCGCTTCTGTTTGCAAAAAATAGATGCCAATGTTGTGTTAATTGTTATAAGAAACTGTTCAAATGTCTTATATGCGATATTTTTTGGCTATATTCGCAGATTGAAAACAAATACATTATTAAATATATGCGACTGAAATATCTCTCTTTTTTGATGTCAGTGCTTCTGCTTCTCTCTTGTGCAAGCAAGAAAAATGTGCAGATGGGTGTAGACATGCATCCAAAACGTGAATTCCGTGGTGCATGGATTCAGGCTGTGAATGGACAGTTTACCGGTATGGGTGAGCAGGAGATGAAGAAATATCTCATAGAGATGCTCGATAATTTGCAGAAAGTGAACGTGAATGCAGTAATCTTCCAGGTGCGTGTGGAGGGTGATGCTCTCTACGAATCACGCTATGAGCCTTGGAGCCGCTTCCTCACAGGCGTCCAGGGAAGGTCACCGGGTTGGGATCCTCTTGCCTTTATGGTCGAAGAGTGTCACAAACGTAACATGGAACTGCATGCGTGGATTAACCCTTACCGTGCACGTACCAAAGGTACAGTCAGTGTGGCGGCCAACCACCAGAGTGCGAAAAAGCCCGAGAATTTCATAAAATATGAGGGACAGCTCTATTTCAATCCTTCGTTGCAGAGTAACCGCGACCATATCTGCGGCATAGTACGCGACATCCTGTACCGTTACGATGTCGATGGTTTGCACATAGATGATTATTTTTACCCCTATCCTGTTGCAGGCAAGGAGTTTGCCGATGAAAAGTGGTTTAAGAACAGTGGTGTCACAGATAAGGATAAATGGAGGAGAGAGAATGTAAACCATCTTATTTATCAACTTCACCGCACAGTGCGCGAGGTGAAACCATGGGTAAAGTTCGGTGTCTCGCCATTCGGTATATACCGTAACGAGAAGAGTTGGGAGTTCGGCAGCAAGACAAACGGCTTGCAGTGCTATGACGACCTATATGCCGATGTGCTCTATTGGATTGAACAGGGTTGGGTGGACTATTGCATACCACAGGTGTATTGGGAGATAGGCCACAAGGCTGCCGATTATGATACTTTGGTCAAGTGGTGGGCAAAGTATGCTTCGAACCGTCCTTTGTACATCGGTCAGGATGTACAGCGCACGGTAAAAGCCAAGGATGCCGGCAGTGCGACAGGCAACCAGCAGGTGGAGAAGTACAGGATGCAGCGTGAACAGGCAGGCGTTCAGGGCTCTTGCTTCTGGGATGCAGCGTCGGCAGCAAATAATGTGAGCGGTTATCGTGACTATCTGGCCAACGGCATATTCCGTTATCCCGCATTGATGCCAAAGTATGCCTTTATTGATGACAAGGCACCGTCAAAAGTTGATGGCGTGAAGCTCATTGAGGAGAACGGCAAAAATGTGCTTGTCTGGTTGCAGGACAAGAAAGAGTGCAAGGATGAGATGGATGCTCCTCACCGCTATGTCGTATATTGTTTTGAAAAAGGCGAGAAGGTGAACCTTGAGAGTGCGGAGAATATTCTGGCTATCACATCAAAGACTTTCTATGTGCTACCAAAGGAGATGAAAGGAAAATACACCTTTGTAATTACAGTACTTGACCGCCTGCAGAACGAGTCGAAGGGTTACAAGTGTAAAACCGAACTGTAAGTCATGGAGCAACTTGAGATTTTTGAGGTAAAGGAAGCCTGCGGCAGTTATGTGGAGCCAATGAACCGTTTGCTGGCACAGTTGTCGTCATCGGGCGCAAGTATTACATTGGAGCAACTGCAACAGTTGGTGCACAACAGTGCTTCTCATCTGTTCTTGGGAAAGTATAACGGTGTGATTGTGGCAATGCTTACGTTGGGCGAGTATCTTGCCCCAACAGGACGCAAGATGTGGATTGAGGATGTGGTGGTAGATACAGCGGCAAGAGGACACTCCTTTGGTCGAGCCATGGTTGAGTATGCCATTGGCTTTGCACGTGAATTGGGTGATGGAGTGCTGATGTTGACATCGCGTCCGTCACGCATTGCTGCAAACGCCTTGTACCGTTCATGTGAATTTGAACAGAAAGAGACGAATGTCTACAAGATGGATATATGATATCGGAAAGAAAGCACCGACAACCTATGGATGTCAGTGCTTTTATTTTCAATTGTTCTTTGTTATCTGTTTCAGGTTGTTGAGCAGTGCCAGCTGCGCGCGGTGCTTGGCCATTGCAATTGTGCATTGCACACGCTTGGGGTCCATCTCTTCGAGTGGCTTGTTGTTCTTTATGTATTTCCAGATTGCAGGGGCTGCATCGAGTGCGCTTTGTCCATCTATTACAAGTGCATGCAGTATTGCCTGGTCGCGCTGGCTGAGCATGTTGAATGCCTCTCTTACAGGGTATGTGTTTACCTCCTCCTCGTCTTCAACAAAATCGGCCAACTGTTCGTACATATTCTGTGACGATGGTACAAGGAATTGCTCCTGTTCCTTCTTTTCGGCAAGTTTCTTGTGGATGAAATGATTTGTAGTGCAGTAGGCGAGGTAGGTGTACAGGCTCGCTCCATTCCTGTTTTTCCAATTG
Source organism: Bacteroidaceae bacterium (assembly GCA_045660825.1). Classification (GTDB taxonomy): domain Bacteria; phylum Bacteroidota; class Bacteroidia; order Bacteroidales; family Bacteroidaceae; genus HGM04593. The sequence goes on along the minus strand of JAZREN010000071.1, from coordinate 30,377 downwards.
CGCACTATGGCCCAGTTGTCTTTAGAAAGGAATTCGTAGAATTCTCCCCATAACTCATTCTCACTCTCACAATAGTAGATATTGGATGATATGTACCTGAGAAACTGCTTGCATTTTTTTGTAAAGAAAAAACTGTGCAGTTTTTCGTCTACAGGGGAGGCTGTCAGTCTTTCAATGAGTTCTGTGTCGCTCAGCTGTGAATAGTTTTCGCCGTTTGTTGCCATCTTTGTTCGTTGAATGATACCTGATTGGTTTTTGTATTATCAGTGTTGTGAATGCCCCCAATTTAGGTATATGTTATTGCAAATATAGTATAAAAGAGAGCGAAATGCTAATTTGTAGCCTTAATAATAACTAAAAGCTATGAACTTTTGTGGTAACGGATTGTTGTATAGGGCTTTGCTGTGTGCCCGGTATTATCTGTTGGTGTAGAAATCAAAGGCTTCGAAAATATCTTCTTTGCTGCATTCCCGCAGTTTGGGTAGGTAGTCGCACCCCAGTAGGCATACACTAAGTAACATTTCGGGCTTAATCCTGCTGAAAATGGTTTCGTACATGTTGCAGTTGAATGAAAAGCGCCGGTGGTTCTCTTGTACGTGGTGTACGAATGTATGTAGGGTTGCAGTGTGGTAACCTTCAAGGATTGCCGAGAGGAATAGTGAACAGGTGTATGCTGCGGCTGCAATCTCCTCAATATCGTCATCGTACAATTCTTGGAATGCAGTAGCGAAAGGCTCGCCGAACCCCGCAGGCAGTGGGGTGCCGGTAATCTTTTCAAAGGCCTGGTCAATGTGCATATTCTCTTCAGTCGTTGCCATCTCTGCAAAAATAAGTTTTACAAAAATAGTGCATGGGTTGTAAAAAAATGGCGGTTTGTGCCGTTTTTATTTTATTTTGACTGAACTTTGCAAAATATATTTAAACTTTCAGTCAAATATATAGTCTTACTTTAGTACGGAAATGAAATTATAAAAGATATATGAGAAAAGGTTTATTGTTTATGATGTTGCTTCTTTCGTCTGTAGCCTTTGCACAGAAGAAGGATGGAACACTTTCGGCCGAGGTTTATAACAAGGAGACCGGTGAGGCCATGACCTCTGCAATCCTTCAGTTGTACTCTTTGCCCGACTCAGTCTTTAAGGTAGGAGCACCAAGTGATTTTGACGGTAAAATCAGTGTAAAGGTGCAACCTGGCAAGTATTATGCACGTATCACATATGTGGGTTGCAAGACGTTTGAAAAGGATGTGACCATTGAGAGTGGAAAGGATTTTGCTCTTGGCCGTGTTGATCTGCAGCCGAGCGGAAAACTGCTTGATGATGTTGTGGTGAGCGAAGAGGTTCCACCTGTTGTGGCAGCCGAGGATACGCTCGTGTTCAATACAGCTGCATTCCGTGTGCCCGAGGGATCTATGCTTGAGGAACTTATCAAAAAATATCCCGGTGTCACCATTGAGGAGGACGGTACTATCAAAATCAACGGAAAGACTGTCAACCGCATCCTCATGAAGGGTAAGGATTTCTTTGGTACCGACAAGGATATGGCCTTGAAGAATATCTCTGTCGATGCCGTGGATAAAGTGAAGTTCTATGACAAGAAGAGCGATTTCTCACGTATCACGGGTATTGACGACGGTGAGGAGGAGACCGTGCTCGACCTGCAGATGAAGAAGGGTGTTGCCGATGGTTTCTTCTCGAATAGCGATGCCGGTGGCGGTGCCGATTTCAGCGCTGAACACTTGCTTTACCGTTTGCGTAACACAACAAGCTACTACAACGACGATGCACAGTACACTCTTGTGCTGTCGGCAAACAACGTCGGTGACCAAGGCTTCTCCGATGGTCGTGGCCGTGGTTTCGGCGGCTTTGGCGGTAGTGGTATCTCTTCGCCCAAGCGTGCGGGTTTCAACTTTGCATACGAGAACGAGAAGATTGAGTTTGGCGGTAACGTGCGTGGCGACCATGTTAGTAACGACGTGAAGAGCTGGACCTCGACCGAGACCTTTATGCCACAGATTGACCGAAACCAGTTCTCAAACGGCCGCAGCACAAGCTTGAACGGCAGAATGAACCTGAATGTCAACTTCCGCTTTGAGTGGAAACCCGATACCATGACAAACATCATTCTGACCCCGACCGTGAGCTATTCGAATAACGACTTTTGGAACGAGAGCCACACGGCAACGTTCAACGAGAATCCGTTCGAATATGAGACGGATTATGCCAAGGAATCGTATGGCGACGTGTCGGATGAATTGAAGAGCATTGCGGTGAACGACAATGCCAATGAGTCGCTCTCTTTGGGTGAGAATTTCTCGACGAGTGCAAGGTTGCAGGTGAACCGCCGATTGAACAAACCCGGACGTAATATCACATTGCGAGGCAACTACTCTTATTCTGACAGCAAGAGCGAGAGCTTTTCACTGAACAACGTCAACTATTTTCAGGTTGCAGGCATGGCTACAAGGCAGCAGCGCTATTCGACCACTCCCGGCAAGAACTGGAGCTACAATGTGAACCTCAGCTATACCGAACCTTTGCTCAAGAACCTGTTCCTGCAGCTCAGCTACGCCTACAACCAGAGCTACAAGAACAGCGACCGTGCGACATATAACTTTGACGAACTGGCCGATTATATCCTTGAGGTAAGTCCAGACTTTACACGCCCGCAGCTGCCTGACGATTTGGCTCTATATCTCGACAATGACCTGAGCCGCTATTCAACCTATCGTACTCAAAAGCACGAGGTGGGTGCTACATTCAGATATGTGACCGAGAAGATTAATCTGAATGCCGGTGTCACTTGGTTGCCACAGCAGACCGAGCTCGACTACAAATATCAGGGTATTGACACGCTCTTTACCCACAGGGTGCTCGACTATGTGTCGCCGAACATCCGTTTCCGCTACAGGTGGTCAAAGCAGACAACATTGAATGTGCGCTACCGCGGTTCTACATCGCAGCCTTCAATGACCGATCTTATTGACATTACCGATGACTCTAACCCATTGAACATCACAAAGGGTAATCCGGGCCTGAAGCCTTCGTTCTCGAACAACGTCAATGCAAATTTCAGCACTTACAACACCGAGGCACAGCGCGGTATCAACGTGTTTGCATCATATTCAAACACAATAAATGCAATTACACGCAGGGCTACATACGATGAGGCTACCGGTGCTACAACAACACAGCCCGAGAATATCAACGGTAACTGGAACGTGAACGGTGGATTCGTATTCAACTCGGCTGTGCCGGCGAATACCAAGTTCACCTACAGCACATACACCGATGGCGGTTACTCCGAGAGGGTGTCATACATAAGCATGCAGGGTGTACAGGGTAGTGTCAAGAGTCTTGCAAAGACCGTGAACGTGAGCGAGCGTCTGACAGCAAACTACCGTGCCGATAACTTCGATATATCGCTCAACGGTTTTGTGCGTTACTCGCACTCAAAGTCAACGGCACAGCCCGAGGACAGGATGAACGTCTTCAACTTCTCCTACGGTCCAAGCGTGAACTATACATTGCCTTGGTATAACATAAAGATCTCGACAAACCTGTCAATGAGCAGCCGTCGTGGTTACAGCGACCCCAATGCGAACACCGATGAACTGCTTTGGAACGCGCAACTGTCGGCAAGCTTCTTGCCGAAGAATGCATTGACTGTCTCTTTGCAGCTGTTTGATATACTGCAGCAGCAGAGCAATATCAGCCGTGTTGTCGAGGCGCTTTACCGCATGGATTCGGAGAGCAATGCAATCTACAGCTATGGTATGTTGAACCTCTCATATAAGTTCAACAACACCGGTGGAAATGACAAGAAGGGTAAGGGAGCCCGTGAATATGGCATGCCACCGGCAGGTATGACACCTCCTCCCGGAATGATGGCACCACCGGCAGGCATGAGACCGCCAATGATGTAAATAAGATACATTCAATATACAAAAATAGCATCGCTCGAATCGAGCGATGCTATTTTTTGTTGGATAGAGGTAAAAAGTTTCAGTTGCTCTCGTTTTTACCTTTAACCGCACTTTGTGCGCTTGAACCTGCTCCCGCTCGGCATAGTAAAAGTAAACTTTTCCTCTGCTCTCGCTTACTCGCAGCTTTCACCTTTCCGTTTAAAATAGAACCTCCCAACTGTTGGTGACTGTTACTACAAGAATGTATACACCGTATATAACTTTTATACCGGTTGTGAGCATGAATGCAACGAACGACATTGCTGCGACTTTCAGTGCTTTGTCAGATGGTGTCTTGGCAATGAGCTCACCAATGTATGCGCCAAGAAAAGGTCCCAACAGAATACCCGGCAGCCCCAGGAACATACCAATTACAAGACCGATAGTCGTTCCCCATGTGCCATATTTGGTACCTCCCGACCTCTTTGCAAACCAAACCGGTGCAATATAATCGAGTACAGTGATGGCTGCTGCAAGTATGCCGCAAATTATAATATGGCTCGTTGAAATCTCGTTCCCGTTGCAGAATATGAGCATAATCATTGCAACGAAACTTATTGGTGTGCCGGGAAGTCCGGGGAGAACTGCTCCAATAAAGCCGATGATGGCGAACAGGAGCGCAAGAATTACAAGCAGAATGTCCATGTATGTCTATTATTGTGGTTATTTTAATGTATATATCTACAAAGTTAATTCAAATGATTATCTTCGCAAAGAAAATGACATGTACTATGATTAAAGATATTGTTTTTGATTTCGGTGGGGTGCTCACTACAATTGATACACCAAGGGCTTTGGAACGTTTCGAGGCATTGGGTGTGGTGAATCCTAGTGCTTATATAAATTCCTATTGCCAGAAAGGTCCTTTCTTCGCTCTTGAGAATGGCGATATCGACGCCTATGAATTCTGCAGGCAATTGGGCGAACTTTGTCAAAGGTGTGTCGGTTATGATGAGGCCAAATCTGCATGGTGTGGCTTCATAACGGAGGTTCACGTGGATTTCCTCGAGTTCTTGCAGGAGTTGCGTCCCGGGTATCGCCTTTCGGTGTTGAGCAATACCAACCCCTTTATTCAAGGTTGGGCGCGCACGCCGCAGTTTACTCCATGTGGCAAGTCGCTCGATGACTATTTCGACAACCTATTTCTCAGTTATTGCATGGGGTGTTCAAAACCGGGCGAGGAGATATATCGCAAGATGCTTGCCGATGGTTCTATGGTTGCCGAAGAGACGCTGTTCATAGATGACAGTGACAGGAATCTTGAGTCTGCTGCAAAATTGGGAATAAAAACCTTGAAGGTTGAGAACGGTGAGGATTGGCGTGGTAAACTGCTTGAGTATCTTGGTGTGGAGTAGTATCATATGTGCATAGGGTATGTGGTGCCCGTTTCTATGTTAAAAGAGGCTAAATTGCCTCTTTTTTTATTTTGGAATGTTATATTCGCAAAAGATATTCAAGTGAATGGACTGGAGTGCATCATATTTGATGGGAATTCTTTACTGGTTGTACTGGATTGTTGTCGTGTCCGTTATGATCAGAGTGGTGCTCAGGAATCACGATACCGTAAAGACACTTGCGTGGATTATGGTATTTGTCTTCATACCTTTCCTTGGCCTGTTGCTTTACTTCTTTTTCGGTCGCAACACACGTAAGAGAAGGATGGCCGGCAAGCGCCTGATGTCGCAGATAAAGCAACACAGTGCATTCTGGCCTGTCAGTCGTGTCAAAGGTGAGATTCCTGGTGAATATCAGGGACTCGCCACATTCTTTGAGAATACTTCTTCGGCCTCGCTACTGCCTTTTGACGATGCCGAGGTGATATCGGATACAAGGTTGTTTGCCGAGCGTCTTTTCGATATTATACATGCGGCTACAAATCACATACATTTGCAGTTCTATATTATTGAGGACGACGATTTTGGACGTCATCTGCGCGATGCTCTTGTTGAAAAGGCAAAGCAGGGTGTAGAGGTGAGACTCATATATGACAGTGTAGGTTGCTGGAAGGTGCGCGGAAAGTTCTTTGACACCATGCGCTCTGCCGGTGTGCAGGTCGAGGAGTTTCTGAAAGTCTATTTTCCGCTTTTGTCCAACAGAGTAAATTATCGCAATCACAGGAAGGTGGTGGTTGTGGACGGCATGGTGGGCATGGTGGGTGGCTGCAACATTGCCGACCGTTATATCCATGGCCTGAAGGGTGGCTGTTGGCGTGATACAATGCTGCTGTTGCGCGGGGCTGCAGTCAATGGCCTGCAGGCTGCATTTGCCATTGACTGGTACTTTGCAAACCGCATACTGATTAGCGGAGAACGCTATTTCCCGGTTGTTGGCTGTGGTGGAAAATCATATGTTCAGGTTGTGACGTCTAACCCGGTGGGCGATGTGCGGACTATTGTTGCCGGATATATGAAGATACTTTCGCAGGCTAAAAGTCATGTATATTTGCAGACGCCATATTTTATGCCAGATGAGGCGTTTTTACAGGCGCTGAAAAGCTGTGCGATGTCGGGCGTGGATGTGAGGCTCATGATTCCCGAATATTCGGACAGCGTGGTTGCCGACTATGCAGCGATGTCGCATCTTGGAGCATTGCTCAATTCTGGTGTCAAAGTCTATCTCTATCGTGGCGGAATGTTGCATGCAAAGACTCTTGTGTGTGACGGTAATCTCTCGTCAATAGGCTCGACGAATCTTGATTCAAGGAGCTTTTTCTATAATTTCGAAGTGAGCGCCTTTGTATATGACAAGGCTATCGCCGGGAATATGCAGAGGGTCTTTTTGAATGACATGAAACTTTGTCACAGGCTCACTGTGAACGAGTATCGGCATCGTCCGGTCTACAGACGTTGCGTCGAATCGTTTGTTAAACTGTTTTCGCCTCTGTTGTGATGCTGATTGGACTGCGCCGTTATTATAGCGCGTCGAGTTCCATCTTGATACCAAGCAGTTCGTTCTTGATGGCTGTAAGACGGTCAATGACATTACTGTTGGTCTCGGCCGTGATTTTTGCTGCGCCGTTCTTCAACTGCTTCTTTGCGCCGGCAAGGGTGAGCTTGCAATCCCTGACAAGGTGACAGATGGTGCGCAAGGTGTTAATGTCCTCCTTTGTGTAACGGCGCACTCCATTGGCGCCTTTGTATGGCGATACCTGCGGGAATACACTCTCCCAATAACGGAGTGTGGTTTCAGTTACCGACAGTTCCTTTGCTACCTCCTTGATGGAGTAGTACATCTTCAGGTCTTTATTGGTGTTGAGTGCCATATCAGTCATAAATTTTTCCGTGATTCTCGGCCATCTGGAGCATCTGGTCATATCCGTCGGCGTCCAAATCCATAAAGTAGTAGTTGATGGGGTTCACGTGGCTGCCCTTTACGATAACCTCATAATGCAGGTGGGGGCCTGTGCTCTTGCCCGAGTTACCGCTGAGTGCAATCTGTTCGCCACGTACAACCTGCTGTCCTGGCTTGACAAGGAATTTCTTGTCGAGCAGGTGGGCATAGAGTGTCTTGTATCCATATCCATGGTCAATTACCACGGTATATCCATATCCCGACATCCACTTTGCGCTCTCCACAACGCCGTCGGCAGTTGCGTATATTGGTGTCTTCTTGTCACATGAAAAGTCCATTCCTTTGTGGAATGTACGTACGTTGTACACGGGGTCTATTCTGTATCCATAACCCGATGCTGTGCGCTTGAGATCGCGGTTTGCAATGGGCTGTATGGCAGGGATGTGGCGCAAACGTATCTTTGAGTCCTTGTCAAGTGTCACAATCTCGTCGAAAGACTTTATCTGCATGTATAGCTGCTTTTCAAGCAGGTCAATCTTTTGTGTTGTTTCAACGAGCAGTTCCGAGTTGTCCATCTTCAACAGCTCGTCATACCTGTTGGTGCCGCCATATCCGGCATTCCTCACGTCGGCCGAAATTGGCTCGGCGTCAAGCATCACCCTGTAAAGGTTGTCATCGCGCTGCTGTATGTCCTGCAGCACCAGAATGGCTTCGTCGAGACGCTTGGAGAGAATCTTGTACTGTGCAAGAATCTGTGAGTTCTCGTTCTCCAATTCTTCGACCGAGGGCTTGTCAATGAAAAAATGGAACAGAAGGAACGTGCCTGCACCCAATGCAATGAAAAGCAATGCGCGGCGAAGGTTTGTGAAAAACCTTTGTCCAGGATTGGGAGTGACCGGCTCGTAGGCTTGAGTGTCGGGGTTGAATATGTAGTACTTCTTTCGCATTGCTCTCTTTTATTATGGCAAAAATAGTAAAAGGTTCAAATTTTTCCAAATATAATCTGTCCAAAGCGTACATTGTGGGTAAAGATGGGCTTTGTGGTCAATATTATTTGTACTTACTGCGTTTTTTTTGCCAAAATGTTGTAAATTTGTGCTGTTTATGCGCATGCGTGCATTATGCCTGCGCGTGCAAAACGCAAAAAGAAAATTAAAACAATAGTAAATATGCTCACATCGAAAGAAATCAGAGAATCATTCAAAAAGTTTTTTGAAGAGAAGGGTCATCTCATTGTTCCTTCAGCCCCAATGGTTGTCAAGGACGACCCGACACTTATGTTCACCAATGCAGGTATGAACCAGTTCAAGGATATCATTCTTGGCAATGCTCCGGCGAAGAGCAAGCGAGTTGCCGACTCGCAGAAGTGTCTTCGCGTAAGCGGTAAGCATAACGACCTTGAGGAGGTTGGTCATGACACATATCATCACACAATGTTTGAGATGCTCGGTAACTGGTCTTTTGGCGACTATTTCAAGGAGGACGCCATCAACTGGGCGTGGGAGTATCTGACACAGGTTGTAAAACTTGATCCTGAACGTATGTATGCAACAGTGTTCGAGGGTTGCGAGGCCGAGGGGCTTGCCCGCGATAACGAGGCTGCTGCAATTTGGGAGAAACACCTGCCTGCCGAGCGCATCATCAACGGTAACCACAAAGATAACTTCTGGGAAATGGGCGATACTGGTCCTTGCGGTCCATGTTCAGAGATCCACATTGACCTCCGTAGCGATGAGGACAGAGCAAAGATCAACGGCCGTGACCTTGTGAACGGTTCGCATCCACAGGTGATTGAAATCTGGAACCTCGTGTTCATGCAGTTCAACCGCATGGCCGACGGTCACTTAGAGGAACTCCCTGCAAAGGTAATCGATACCGGTATGGGTTTTGAGCGTCTTTGTATGGCTCTCCAGGGCAAGCAGTCTAACTATGATACCGATGTTTTCCAGCCAATAATCAAGGCTATCGGCGAAATATCGGGCAAGACATATGGCAACGATGCACAGGTTGACGTTGCAATGCGTGTAATTGCCGACCACATACGTACAATCTCCTTCTCAATCACAGATGGTCAACTTCCATCAAATGCAAAGGCCGGTTATGTTATCCGCCGCATTCTGCGCCGTGCAGTGCGTTACGGCTATACATTCCTTGGCCAGAAGCAGGCATTCATGTACAAGCTTGTACCTGCACTCATTGAGAACATGGGCGATGCTTATCCCGAACTCAAACAGCAGCAGGAACTCATTACAAAGGTGATGAAGGAGGAAGAGGATTCATTCCTCCGTACTTTGGAAACCGGTATGGGTATGCTCGACAAGATTATTGCAACCGCAAAGGCTGCGGGCAATAGCGAAATCAGCGGTGTTGAGGCATTTACACTTTACGATACATTCGGTTTTCCAATTGACCTTACACAACTCATTCTGCGCGAGAGCAACCTCACCGTGAACATGGAGCAGTTCGACGAGGAGATGCAGAAGCAGAAGTCACGTGCACGTAATGCGGCAGCTGTTGAGAATGGCGACTGGGTTACAGTCAACGAGGGCGAGAGCGTGTTCGTTGGTTATGACAACACCGCGTGCACAACATCAAACCTCCGTTACCGCCAGACAAAGCAGAAGAACCAGACATACTATCAGATTGTACTCAAGGAGACTCCTTTCTATGCAGAGAGTGGTGGTCAGGTAGGTGATACCGGTTATCTTGTATGTGGCGACGAGCGTATTGAGGTTGTTGACACAAAGAAGGAGAATAACCTTCCAATACATATAACAAAGCAGTTGCCGGCTGACCCTGCGGCAGAGTTTGTTGCTGAGGTTGACAAAGCAAAGCGTGCTGCTTGTGCGGCAAACCACTCTTGCACTCACTTGCTCGACCAGGCATTGCGTCAGGTACTCGGTACACATGTTGAGCAGAAGGGTTCTTTGGTTACCCCCGATGGCATCCGTTTCGATTTCTCTCATTTCCAGAAGGTGACCGATGAGGAGATTGAGCAGGTTGAGCGCATTGTGAACGCACGCATTCGCGAGAATATTCCTTTGACCGATTACCGCAATATCCCCATTGAGGAGGCTAAGAAACTTGGTGCAATTGCGTTGTTCGGCGAGAAGTACGGCGACCATGTACGCGTTGTACAGTTCGGTTCATCTATCGAGTTCTGTGGTGGTACGCACGTTGCGGCTACCGGTAACATCGGTATGGTTAAGATTGTGAGCGAGAGTTCTGTTGCAGCAGGTGTGCGTCGTATCGAGGCCATCACAGGCGAGGCTCTTGAGAACCACAACTACAAGGTACAGAACCTCTTGAAGGAGATTCAGGCTTTGTTCAACAATGTACCTAACCTCAAGGCTACAATAGTGAAATCTATTGCTGAGAATGCTGAACTCAAGAAGGAGATTGAGGCATATGCAAAGGAGAAGGCTGCAATGGTGAAGGCCGATCTGCTTAAGGACATCAAGGAGTTCAACGGTATGCGTTATATCAGCGCAGTGCTTCCATTGGCTCCTGCAACGGTGAAGGATATCGTGTTCATGTTGCGTCAGGAACAGACCGAGAACCTGCTTGTTGTTGTAGGTAGTGTTTACAATGAGAAGCCACAGTTGACAATCTCTGTCAGCGCAGACCTTGTGGAGAAGGGCATGAACGCAGGTAAGATTGTTGGCCAGGCTGCACGCGAGATGCAGGGCGGCGGCGGCGGTCAGGCGCACTTTGCACAGGCTGGTGGAAAGAACCCCGCAGGTGTTACTGCTGCAATTGATAAGGTATTTGAGATTATCAATGGATAAGAAATATTTTGTCCCGAATATAAAAAGAGAATCAGGCTTCATAATGAAATCTGGTTCTCTTTTTGATTATATCTTCCAGTTTACAAGGTGCAGCTTTTCACTTGCACGTGTGAATGCAGTGTATAGCCAGCGGTAATAGTCGGGCGAAATCATATCCTCGCTTATGTAGCCTTGGTCAATGAACACTCTTTTCCACTCGCCACCCTGTGCCTTGTGGCAGGTTACGGCATATCCATATTTTACCTGCAAGGCATTATAATAAGGGTTCTTGCGTATCTCTTCCATGCGTTTGCGCTTTGAACGTATCTCGGGGTAGTCCTCCCACACTGCATTGAAAAGCTTTTCGTTCTCCTCTCTTGTAAGTGATGGCGATTCACTGGTGAGTGTGTCGAGCATTATCTTTACGTCAATCTCGCAATCCTCGTAGTCGATGAGTGACAGCGTTACGTCGGCAAAACGGAAACCGTACATCTCCTCTGTTCCGTGTACACGGATAATTTCGGCAATGTCTCCATTGGCAATGAAGTCAAGTTTCTCGAGTATAGTCTTGTCCTCCTTGCCCAGTTGCTCGCGCCAATAGTAGTTGTTCTTTACAATCATCAGCATGTCTCCGCGGCTGAGTTCCTCCTCGCGGTAGAGTATGCGGCGGCGTATGCCCTCGTTGTACACATTGGCCCGTTTGTTGGAGCGGCAAAGGATAATCGTTTCATCCATGCCGGCTTTATTGTAGCTTGTTTCAATAGCTTCAATGAGTTCTTCGCCCTGTACATTGCTGATGTCGCAGAAACCTTTGAATGTTATCTGTGGCGGGTCGTATGTATCCTCTTCCTCAATCCTTTGGCGCAGCATTGTGGCGTTATAAAGTATGCCCGAGTCATTGAGTTGTCGCATCACCTGTTTTAGTTCAATCGCTGTCACATCAAGGAACATGGAGCGTAGGTAGTTGTTGGACAAAGCAGGTGACTCAAACTCGCCGACAGGTGGCAGCTGTGCTGTGTCACCAAGCAGCAGCATTGAACATCCGCGTCCCGAGTATACGAACTCAATGAGGTCGTCCAGCAGTCCGCCCGAATTGCCGTCGTTGGAAATCATTGACGCCTCATCAACAATGAACAGCGTATTCTGTGCCCTGTTCTCGCTGAGTGTGAAGGTAGCGTTGTCCATGATGGATTTCTGGCGATAAATGCATTTGTGGATGGTGTGTGCGCATTTGCCCGAATAGGAGGAGAATACTTTTGCTGCGCGTCCTGTGGGGGCGAGCAGTGTGGTCTTGCGTTCAAGTTGTGCCATTGTACGCACGAGTGCCGATATGAGCGAAGTTTTTCCTGTGCCGGCATATCCGCACAGCAGAAAAACCTTACGGTCATTGTCAGATAGAATGAATTCAGACAATGCATCTATGGCTATATCCTGTTCGGCTGTTGGAGTGAACGGGAAATTGGACTTTATTTGTGAAGCTAAATATCTATTTATCACTTGTGTAGATGTTTATGTTCTTTATTTCGATGGCGGCTTTGGGAGCGTGCCTTTTTACCGGTTTTACCCCTTTTTGACAGTCTTGGACCATGCTATGTGCTTCCCGATTGTAAAAAAGTTATATAAAATAATGTATATTCGTTTTTTTATCTTATTTTTGTGACACGAAAATAATTAAATAAAAAGATATAGCAATGAAAAAAGTATTAAATGTAGTGTTGCTTGGCATTGTAGTTGCACTTGTATATGCAAACTTCAGCAGCGTAAATGCGCCGCTTGATTTTGACAAGCAGCGTATGGAGCGTGATCAGGTGGTTATAGATCGCCTTGTTGACATTAGAACAGCTCAGGTTGAGTATCGTGCACAGAATGGCAGATATGCAGCTACTTTTGACGAATTGATCTCTTTTCTTGGTGACAGCATGAAGGTTGTGAACAAGACCTACCTTCTCAACGACAAGCAGTTGGTGACTGTACGTGATTTCAAGATCGAGGATACAAAGCCAAAGGATGCCGAAGAGATGGAGTTCTCTGAGGATGAGGCTGACCAGATTGTCCTCAACATCATTAACGATGCCAACCCCAAGAACCAGAAGAAAAATGCTGAAAGACTTCAGAAGCTTGATGCTCTGTCTGTCGATTCTACAACTACAATAGCAGAGTCTTTCCATCGCGATACAGTTCTTCTTGCTTACGTTGATACACTCTATCACAATCCTAACTACGATATTCAGCAGTTGAGATATATTCCTTTCAGCAAGGACAGCGTGGGTAACCCAATAGAGTTCTATCTCAAGGCCGACAGTATCCAGGCAAATGCACAGGCAAACCGCAAGGCTGGTGGTTATATCCAGTTGTTTGAGGCACGTGCCGATTTCGTGGATTACCTCACAGGCTTGAACGAACAGGAACTCAATAACTACCTCTTGCAGGTTGTTACAAACGGAACTGAGTATCGTGAGGAGGTTCGTGTTGACAAGAATGGTGAGCCTTTGCAGGGCGCTAATGGTATCCTTAAAAGACGTATCCCTTGCCGCAAGGTAGGTGATGCTACCAAGAATAACAACAACGCCGGTAACTGGTAATAATGACAAAGGATAACAATCAGAATAAAACATTATCCATTCGTATAAGTACGGATGGATTTTGTTTTTGCAGCTATACGCCATCGTTGCCCGAGTCGCTCAAGTATTTCTTTCACAAGACAGAAAAGGGCTTGACGCTTGCAGCCAACTTGCAAAAGGGTGTAGAGCTGTGTCCATTCATCTCTCAGGATGAGAGATATGAGGTGAAGGTTGTTGTCGAGACCGAAGAATTTACAACCATTCCTGCCGAATATGATGACAAGCAGGATTACAAGACATTTCATCGTCTTTGTTTTCCAAAGAATGATGCCCGCGTGGAGATAGTTGCCAATAGGCTGAACGGCTTGGGGCTCACGGTCCTGTTCCCTGTGGAGAAATCGTTGTACGAGCACCTACAGAAATTAGGTGATATATCCTGTTATTCCACAGTTGGTATATTGCTTGGACTTTTGTCGAGCAAACCAATGGATGAAGAAAAGTATATGCTGGCCTATTTCCAGGGCAACCTCTCTTTCTTCATTTCAATGCAAGAGGGCAAGATGAGGCTTGCTAATGCATTCAGGTGTGATGATGGTCACGATTGCATATATTACCTTTTGAGTATATGGAAGGAACAAGGCCTGTCGCAGGAGGAGGATTTCCTTTATCTTTGTGGTGACAAGGGTGTTGAACTGAATATTATGACAATCGGACGCTTTATAAAGAGGTATAAACGACTGAATGCGAGTGAAATGTTCCCGTTGACTTTGTTGAACAAGATGGAAGGTATTCCTTTCGATTTACAGTCATTGATACTATGCGAGTAATTAGTGGAAAATATAAAGGTCGCCATTTCGATGTGCCACGTAATTTCAAGGCGCGTCCTACGACCGATTTTGCAAAGGAGAACCTTTTCAATATCCTTAATAATATGGTGGATTTTGAGGAGAGTTCCGTGCTTGATTTCTTTGCCGGAACAGGCAGTATAAGTCTTGAATTCCTTTCACGTGGCTGCAAGGCTGTTACATCGGTTGAGATGGATGCAATGCACGCAGCGCATCTTAAAAAGACATGTGCGGCACTTGGCGATGATGCCTGGAGTGTTGTGCGCGATGATGTGTTCCGTTATATACGTCGTGCTCCTGCGGCCTATGACCTTGTCTTTGCTGATCCTCCATATGCGCTCAAGGAACTCAAGGCTATTCCCGACCTGGTGCTCGAGGGTGGTTTGCTAAAGCCGGGTGGCATGCTTGTTTTCGAGCATGGTAAGGACAACGATTTCAGCGAGCATCCATGCTTCTTCCGTCATGTAGCATATGGCAGTGTGAATTTCAGTTTCTTTGAGAAAAAGTAATCCCCGATGGTCTAAATAAACGTTTGATGCCACCCGTAGAGGGTGGCATCAAACGTTTATCCAATGCGTGCAATTGTCTTTATGCTACTTACCTTCTTGAGGTTCTCGCATATGGTCTTTACGTCCTGGACGTCGTGCACGTTAATCCAGAAGGTGCCTTCGAAAATACCGTTGTTGCTCTCTATGTGTATCTTCTGTATATTGGCGTTGAGCTGTTGTGATATGATTGTGGTTATCTGGTGCAACACTCCCAAATCGTCAATACCTGTAATCTGAATAGGTACTACAAAATAGAGCTGTTTATGTGTTTCCCAAGTGGCTGCCAATATCCTGTCTCCATGGCTACTCTTGAGCGTATTTGCCACGGGGCAGTTGCGCTTGTGGATGACAATCTGTTTCTGCTCGTTATAGTAGCCCAACACGTCGTCTCCCGGTATCGGGTGGCAACAATCGGCGATGATGTATCCGTTTCTCAAGTTCTCATCAGTGAGGTTGATTGGGGTGTTGCGGTCCGGCATTTCATATTTCCGCACCTCCTTTTCTTCCTCTTTCTTTTTTTCCTTGCTGTTGAACGAGAATAGTGATTGTAGACTGAATTTCTTGTTCCCAAGCAGCGCGTCCTTCTCGTCATTGCCAAGTGTGACAGTCCCTTTTCCAATGGCTACAAGCAGTTCGTCGCGGTCGTTGAGTTTATGGAGTTTCCATAGTTTTTCGATATTGCCCGAGTAGTTGTGCAATCCCTCTTTTTCAAGGAATTCGTTGAGTTTCTCTTCGCCCTCTCTCTGTAGTATGCGTTGTTGACGTCGCAGGGCTGCCTGTATCTTGGCGCGTGCCTTGGCTGTGGTTGCAAAAGCAAGCCAGCTTTCATCTACACGTGATGAGTTGGAGGTGAGTATCTCTACCTGGTCACCACTCTGCAGCTGGTGGCTCATTGGTACAAGTTTGTGGTTGACCTTGGCACCTATACAGTGGTTGCCAAGGAAGGTGTGTATGCTGTATGCAAGGTCAAGTGCCGTGCAGTTCTGCGGCATTGTCTTGATGTCTCCTTTTGGTGTGAAGACAAATATCTCTGTTGCATAAAGGTTCAGCTTGATGGTGTCAAGGAAATCAAGGGCATTGGGCTGCGGGTCATCAAGAATTTCCTTGATGGTGTGTAGCCAGTTCTCAAGCTGGTCGTCGTTGGTACTCTCACCCTCACTCTTGTATTTCCAATGTGCTGCAATACCTCTTTCGGCTACCTCGTTCATCTTCTCACTGCGTATCTGCACCTCAATCCATTCGCCGCGTTGGCTCATGAAGGTTGCATGCAACGCCTTGTATCCGTTTGCACGTGGTTTGCTCACCCAGTCGCGCAGACGGTCGGGGTGTGCGTTGTACAGTTTTGTGAGCGCTATGTATATCTTGAAACATTCGTTGTTCTCATCCTCGCCTTCGCGTGGCGTGAAGATGATGCGCACGGCAAGTATGTCAAAGATGTCCTCAAATGCAACATGCTTCTTCTGCATCTTGTTCCAGATGGAGTAGGGCGATTTTACGCGGCCTATGATGTGGTATTTGAGTCCCATGGCGTCGAGTTGTTCGCAGATGGGTTGGGTGAACTCGTTGTATAGTATGTCGCGTTCGTTCTGTGTCTTTTCTATCTTCTTCTCTATGCGCGCATACTCCTCGGGGTGCTCATATTGGAAACTGAGATTCTCGAGTTCGGTCTTTATGCGGCTTAGTCCCAGGCGATATGCGATAGGGGCATAGATGTAGAGCGTCTCGCCTGCAATCTTGTACTGCTTGTTCGTCTGCATGAACTTGAGCGTACGCATGTTGTGCAGGCGGTCGGCAATCTTTATGAGTATCACCCTGATGTCCTCGCTCATTGTGAGTAGGAGTTTCTTGAAGTTTTCGGCCTGTTGTGATGCATGTGCGCCGAATACGCCACCCGAAATCTTCGTCAGTCCGTCAACAATACCGGCTATCTTATCGCCGAAAAGGTTACGAATGTCCTCGATGGTGTAGTCTGTGTCCTCAACGACATCGTGCAGCAGTGCTGCGCAGATTGATGTAGAACCCAGGCCAATTTCCTTGCATACGATGAGAGCCACAGCCAGGGGGTGCATGATGTAGGGCTCGCCGCTGTGTCGTTTCACGCCGCGGTGAGCCTGGCGGGCAAAGTTGAACGCTTTGGTTATGAGCTCAACCTTTTTGCGGTGCTGTGATGCAAGATACACATCCAACAACTCCTGAAAAGCCTCGTTTATCATGGCTTCTTCATCGATGTTCATTATCTCGTCGTAGCTGTCCATGGCATTACTTGTAGATTTTCAGATATTTTCCGGCACGTATGTTCGAGTTGCGCATATCATTCCATTTCATGATTTGCTTTACCGAAACCCTGTATTTGTTTGCGATTGAGCCAAGAGTCTCGCCAGCCTTTATCTTGTGGCGTATGAGGTTGCCGGCACCGTTGTTCTCCTTTGCTTCCTTGAGCATCTGCTCGATGTTGAGCGGTGGGAAATACTTGTCGGCATTATAGCTGTAAATGCTGTCCTCGTTCTCAACAAACTTGCTTGTGGTATTGTTGGTGAGGCGCAATACATATGTCTCGTTTTCGCCTGGCACAATGTCTTTCAGGAACTGTGGGTTCAATGCGCGTATCTCCTCTATGTCTACACCACATACTTCGGCAATCTGCTCAAAGTGCAGGTTCCGGTTTACATGTATTGTATCGGTCGCAATCGGCAATCCGGGCTCCATGGGGCATATTCCATGGTCTTCGTAATATGTCATTATGTAGCTTGCTGCAATGAATCCGGGGAGATAACCTCGTGTCTCGCGCGGTAGCCAGGGGTATATCTTCCAGAAATCGGTGCTGCCGCCTGAACGCATGATAGCCTTCTTTACATTTCCCGGACCGCAATTGTATGCAGCAATGGCAAGTTCCCAACTCTGGAACATATCGTACAGGTCTTTCAGGAAATGCAATGCCGCTGTGGTTGACTTTGCCGGGTCGAAACGTTCGTCAATGTAGTTGTTGGCTTTAAGACCATACAGCTTGCCTGTGCCGTACATGAACTGCCACAATCCCTTGGCGCCTGCTCTTGATGTGGCTTTGGGATTGAATGCAGACTCAATGATGGGAAGGTATTTGAGTTCGCGTGGGACTCCGATACGGTCAATCTCTTCTTCGATGAGGGGAAAATAGAACTCCGAGATTCCAAGCAGGTATGATACCTGTGAGCGTCCGTTCTTGGTGTAACGGTCAATGCATGAACGTACCATGTTGTTGTATGGCATCCTTACAATGGTTGGCAGTGCTGCAAGGCGCTTTGCATACATGGTGTCTGTTATTACAATGTTTTCCCATTCTGTGCCATCGTCGGTTTTTTTGAGCATGTTGCGGGCCTGCCAGCTGTTGAGCAGACTGTCGATGTTGGCGTTCATGCTCTCCGGTATCTCAAAAGTGTAGCCGTTGCCGGTCATTGTGTCAAGGTCAACCTCATATCTCACATTTGTGGCAATGGCGCGTGGGGCGGCATGCTCTGTCCACAGTTCTTTTGTGGTTTCAACAGTTGCAGGTGTTTCCTCTTTCTGCGTGGTCTTTACCGTGCTGCACGAATGCAGTGTTGCAAGAATTGCAATTATCGTGAATATGGTCTTGATATTTTTCATAGTGTCTAAAAACTGATGTTGCAGTTGAAACCATAGTAATCCTTACCGTACATCTGTCGGCTGTCAATAATCTGTGGCTCAATGCTGAGGTGTATATCTTCGCTTATGTCAAAGTTTGACAATTGTGCGTCAACATAGGCGTCTACCACCGAAAGTGCATACACTCCGATGAATGAGAATATGCTCAGGTCGCGCCAGCGGCGATAACGGTCTTTTCTCTTCTTGAACAGCTCCTTCAGGTATTCCTTGTTTGCTTCGTAGTCATACCCCGGACGAAAAAAATCCTTGTAGGAGTTGGTGTTGGGGTCACTGTCCATGATGTCAAGATATGCTTGACGGTAGTCCTTGTACATCTGTCCGTTCCAGTTGTAGGCATAAAGACAACCAACAAATCCGCCATAGACGATAGGGAGCTTCCAGAATTTACGGTTGTATATTTGTCCACCGCCGGGTATTGCCAATGCAAGCCATGTGGCAGTTTCGGGGTCGGGTTTCCTGAGCCTTATCCTCTTCGTGCTTTTCTGTGAGGTATCCTTAATGAGCAATGCGCTGTCTGGTATAATGGCTGCTGCAGCGGCAGTAAATTCCCTGTATGTGCTGTCCATGACTTCCCGCCTTGGTAGCAACTCCTCATGTCTATCGTCCAGCGTATCATCATTGAGCGAATTCTGCATTTTTATCTCTTTTTTGACTTCGAGTGTCTGTGCAGTGCTGTTGGTCGCGAACATGACAAGCAAGGCGACAAGGGGGATGAACTTATATGTAAGCCTGTTCACTGCCACAGCGATGTCATTTGTTGAGACGGTCAAATATTGATATGATGCGTTCCAGTTCCTTCTCGTTCTTGAACTTGATGCTTATCTTTCCGCTACCTTTAGCCGAGCAGGTCATCTGCACCGGTGCCTGGAAAAAGTTGGTAAGTTGTTTCTTTAACTGGTGGAACACGGCATCCTGTTTCTTTTCGGCACTCTTCTTCTCGTTTGTAGCCTTTGGCTCTTCGCCATCTTTGATGCGGCGTACCATCTCCTCAACTTCGCGCACCGAGTAGCTGTTCTTTACAATGTCGTTGTAAAGTGCTATCTGTTCGCTGTGAGAGTCTAAAGACAACAGGGCCTTAGCATGTCCCATGTCAATTTTCTTCTCCTTGAGTGCCACCTGTATCACTGCTGGCAATTTGAGCAGGCGAAGGAAATTTGCAATTGTGGCGCGCCCTTTGCCAATGCGCTTGCTGAGCTGCTCCTGTGACAGGTTGTGCTGCTCAATGAGTTGCTGGTATGCGAGTGCAATTTCAAGGGCATTCAGGTCCTCGCGCTGTATGTTCTCAATGAGAGCCATCTCCATTGTATCCTCGTCGTCGGCCTTTACAATGTATGCGGGGATTGTTGTCTTGCCGGCAAGCTGTGATGCACGGAAGCGTCTTTCACCGGCAATGATCTGGTAGGTCTCATCCTCCATCTTGCGCAGTGTGATGGGCTGTATAACGCCTAGTTCTTTTATCGAGTCGGCAAGTTCCTGCAGTGCCTCCTTGTTGAAATCGCGGCGTGGCTGGTTGGGGTTGGCAACAATCTTGTCAATCTCAATTTCTCCTATCGATGATGAACCCGATGTGCGTACCGCATCGGTAGAGATGAGTGCGTCGAGTCCGCGTCCGAGTGTGAATTTCTGTTTTGCCATTTTTTTGAAGCGGTTTTT
This sequence comes from Bacteroidaceae bacterium, assembly GCA_045660825.1. GTDB lineage: Bacteria > Bacteroidota > Bacteroidia > Bacteroidales > Bacteroidaceae > HGM04593. The sequence goes on along the minus strand of JAZREN010000071.1, from coordinate 10,088 downwards.
TATTTGTTTCTCTTCAGGATTTCCTCGGCTAGTGCCAGATAGTTCTTTGCGCCGGTTGACTCAGCGTCATACATCAGAGCCGGTATGCCCATGCTTGGCGCCTCGCCCAATCTGATGTTTCGCTGTATTACAGTCTCGAATACCAGCTCCCTGAAGTGCTTCTTTACCTCGTTATAGACCTGGTTGCTCAATCTCAGACGTGAGTTGAACATTGTCAACAGGAAACCTTCGATGTCGAGTTTGGGGTTGAGGTTTGACTTGATAATCTTGATGGTGTTCAGCAGTTTGCTGATTCCCTCAAGCGCGAAATATTCGCACTGTACGGGGATAATTACAGAGTCGGCTGCTGTGAGTGAGTTTACGGTGATGAGACCCAATGATGGTGAGCAGTCGATGAGGATATAGTCGTATTGGTCCTTTACTGCAGCCAAAGCCTCGCGCATTATCTTCTCGCGGTTAGGCAGGTCGAGCATCTCAATCTCGGCACCGACAAGGTCAATGTGCGAAGGGATTATGTCCAACCCTTTCACACATGTTGGGGTGATGCTCTCCTGAGCAACAGATTTGTTTATGAGGCATTCGTAAATCGAACTCTTTATCTCTCTGATGTCAATGCCAAGACCTGACGACGCGTTAGCCTGTGGGTCGGCATCAATTACAAGTACTTTCTTCTCAAATGCGGCAAGCGATGCAGCAAGGTTTATGGCTGTTGTTGTCTTGCCCACACCACCTTTCTGGTTTGCCAATGCGATAATCTTTCCCATTTTGTCTCAATTATTTAGTATTGCCGCATCTATAGTACGGCAAGGTGACAATATTCCAATATATTACTTATGCAAAGGTAGTAAAAAAAGTTTGTCGGTGGTAAAAAATATAGCGTTACTTATTAACAGGTGGTTGATAACAAATTATAAAAAATGTTACCGTGCCTTGTGACACGGTAACATTTTTATGCCGACATTTGGGTAATGTCATTTGATAGAAATCTTGTAGGCTTTGGCTTTGTTGCCGTCGCTTGTGACTGCTATATATAATCCACAGGCCACTCCGTTTATTGACAAACTGTTACCATAGACTCTTCTTATGAGTCTGCCGTCGGTGGTGTAGAGTGTGATGGATTTTGTCCCGTTGCCGCAGACGATATTGTCGTCAACGATGCCGAAACTGCAGTTATCGTTCTTGATGTTCTCAACGGATGTGTCATCGCCTTTTCTCACAATCTTCACTGTGTAGCTCTCGCTGCGTGCAACGCCTTTTGCCTCAAGTCTGTCTCCCGATACCACAATGTAGCTTGCACCGTTCTTTGCTGCCGATTGTGTCCATTGGATTGACCACATGCCACCCATTCTGGTGAGCAGGTATGTGTTCCAGTCGGCATAGTATTGGTTTGTGCCGAATACGCCATATTCGTTTACATATCTGCCGTCGGCGTTGCTGGTGATCTTGTAGCATTTGTTACCGTTTGCATCTGGCGCGATTTTCCACTCCTGTGCTTCGGTTGGCTCTGTAATCTCCTTGAATGTCGGTGTGCCGCCACTGCCATTGACATTGGTATTTGTAAGGTAACGCTCGCCGTTCATGATGTAGTATACCTCGTCATCTTCAATGAATGGTTCGTTTACTGCACCACCAAGTGGAATTATGTCGAAGATATACTTGTCGGGCAATGCATTAGCGTTGCCTTTCTGTATCTGTGTGCCGTTTACTGTCCAGAATGCGGTGCCTGCGCTGCCTCCGTTCTGTATGGCGTATTTGCCGTTTGCAAGCAGTGTGATGTCATATGTGTGCCAAACAGCCTCGTATGGGTTGGTGTCATTGTTAGCGGTGAAGCTACCGTTCTCGTTGAGGTAACGGTTATCCTCGAGATTAATGATCTTGTAACGGTTGGTGCTTGGATCGATGCTTATCTTCCACTCCTGGCGCTGTGGGCGGATGTTGTCCTGCTCGGCTTGGAAAACAGGCTTTGTTCCGGCAGCCTTATTGTTGTTAGTGAGATATTTGCCGTTGTACATGATGTGGTATGTTCCGTTCTCAAGAGCCTGTGCCGGGAATACATCGGTACGGTAGTCGTAGCTCTCCTTGTACTCGGCAACAAGTGCGCCCATAACCTCTTTTACGAACGGTTCAATATGTACTGTACCCACAACAGGGGTTGCGCTCTTCAATGAACCTGCAAAGTTACGTGAGCGCAACGCTCCCTGTGCCTCGTCATACTCTTTGTATTTCAAGTAGTTGTCAATAAAACTTTCAGGATTCTTGTCTGTGAGCGCATCGTTCATTTCAATTATACAAACACCTCTTTGGCCAAGATATTTCATTGACTCTATCCATGGCTTTATCTCGCTTGTCAATGCCGGAGCCTCATCGGTTGTCAGCAGTGTCTCGGCAGTGCTTACCAACTTGTAGAACTGCTCGCCGACAGCTGCGTATGCAGCCTCTCTGTCTGTTGCAAGCTTGCTGTTGTATGTCTCCTTTGCTGCAACAAATTCTGGCGACTCGTCCATGCGGCGCAGTCCGTGTGTATTCGCTCCCAGGTCAACATTGTTCTCGCAGAAGAAACGGAATGCCTCGTAGTTCTCGGGCATCAGGTACTTCATTGCCGCCTCCCACGATGCGTTTGAGTCATATGCCGGCATGTTCCATGTGTAGTCGGCAATGCTGAAGAGTGATACCTTTGATGCCTCGGCATACTCCATAGGGTTTGAAACGAAACCTGACAACATGTCGGCGATATTCAGGTCGTTGCCGTAGGTGGGGCCCATAAGCAGGTGGTTGATGCAGTAGTCGCTCACAGGGTAGTTGAGCCAGATGTATGCCTTGCGCTTTATCTGGTTGTTGATCCATGTCATGTCGCTGTAATTGATCATGTCCACCACGCTGTTTCCGGTCCACATGACATTGATGTCGCTGTCCATTATGTCGCCGAGTGCAGGCAGGTAGATGCTGTTTGCCCAGCCACGGTTATACTGTGTGGGGCATATTGTGAGGGGCTTTACATCGGGGTACTCTTTTCTCAGTTCTGCAGCAATGTAGTTCATCAGCTCTGCCTGCTCGTCGCCGTGTGTTCCGTCATCGCCCCAAAGGTCGTCCCAGAACACGGCGAAACTTCTCACGCCAAGCTCGCACATCGCCTTGAGTTTGTTCACGATGTTTGCCCTGTCGGTGTCATTCCATTGTATATCCTCGCCCGGATGGATTGCCCACATGAACTCAATCTTGTTGGCTTTGGCCACATTGACATATTCCGTGATTTTCTGGCCAAGCTCGGCGGGGTACTCCTCACGCCATTTGCTCTTGTGGTAAGCGTCATCCTTTGGGCCGTAGATGTATACGTTCATCTTCATCTCGCCGAACATCTGCAGAAGTCCCATGCGGTCGGCCTCACTGTAAGGGTTGCCGTAGTAGCCCTCAACCAATCCGCGTTGTGGAACACTTGGGTAGTCGGTGATGGTAGCGCACATCACGTTTGGCTGTACTGCCATTTGTGTGAATGTCTGCACGCCGTAGTATGTTCCTGAGCCGTCGTTGCCGGCAATGACAACCTTGTTTGGTGTGACCTCAAGGTAATAGCCCTCGGCTTTCTCAGGTATAAGGCTCTCGTATGCAGCTACTGCGGCATCGCCACGCTCTCCGATAATGAGTTCCACAGAACCGTCGGTTGTGCTGAATTTCTCTTTGAAAAGATTGATGGCATCAGTGTCGGCCTCGGCCTCGCCTGTGATTGTGTAGCTTGCGCTGTTTTCAAATGCCACGTCATTGCCCCAAGCTACATTTTGAGGAATAGGGTAGATGGCAGTTGTCTGCGCGTTTGTATTGAATGATATTGCCGTGAATACAAGTGCGGAAATACCGAGAAACAGTTTTTTCATATTATCAATAAGTTATAGTGTTTACTGCATTTATACATCAAAGCAAAAATAGTTATTCCGGATGGAATAACCAAATTTTTTGTATCTTAGCGCCATAAACAAGAAAAAAGTGTGATAATATGGACAAAAAACTTCGTATACTGGTGTCGAATGATGATGGATACCTTGCTAAAGGAATTAATTCTCTTGTTGAAGTGTTGCGCGAATTCGGAGATGTGGATGTCTTTGCACCACATAAAGGACGTTCAGGGCAAGGTTGTGCCATAACCAGCGAGGTGCCGGTTAAGCTGACTCCCATTACGGATGATAAGGATGCTTCTGTTCAAATATATGCCTGTACGGGCACTCCCTGTGATTGTGTAAAGGCTGCAATCGATGGAAGGATTGTCGGATACGACCTCGTTGTCGGCGGTATAAACCACGGTGACAATTCTGCTGTCAACGCCCACTATTCCGGAACAATGGGAGTTGTGCTCGAAGGATGTATGAAGGGAATACCTTCCATCGCCTTTTCGCTCTGCTCGCACGATCCTGATGCCGATTTCACCCCAACTTACGACGTAATACGCAAGATTGTGGCAAAGGTACTTGAAAAGGGACTCCCCAAAGGCAGTTGTCTCAATGTCAATTTCCCCGATTCTCCCTCGTATGCCGGTGTCAAAGTGTGCCGTCAGGCAATGGGCCGTTGGGTCAACGAATGGGATGTTAAGGATGATCCGCGTGGCAGTAACGGAAAATGGCTGTTTCTCACCGGTGAATTTGTGATAGATGACACTGACCCGGAAGCCGACCGTGTGGCGCTTGACAACAACTATGTGACTATAACCCCTATTTCCATAGATATGACCGATTACAAACTGCTTGAAGAGATGAAGCTGTGGAATCTTTGATAAAGAATAATAATGAAATACTATCTCATTGTCGGTGAGGCTTCGGGTGACTTGCATGCCTCCAATCTGATGAAATCGATAAAGTCTGTTGATGCCGGCGCCGAGTTCCGTTTCTTTGGTGGCGACCTGATGTCGGCTGTCGGCGGTACTCGCGTGAAACATTATCGCGAGCTTGCATACATGGGCTTCATTCCTGTGCTCATGCATTTGAGAACCATTTTTGCCAATATGAGATTATGCAAAAAAGATGTCGAGGAGTGGGCTCCCGACGCGTTGATACTTGTGGATTATCCAGGTTTCAATCTTTCGGTTGCCAAATATATCCATAGTCGCACCAAAATCCCGGTCTACTATTACATCTCTCCCAAGATATGGGCGTGGAAAGAGCGTCGCATCAAGAATATAAAGCGCGATGTCGATGAACTCTTTTCCATCTTGCCGTTCGAGATAGATTTCTTTGAGAAGAAGCATAATTACAGGATTAATTATGTGGGTAATCCCTGTGTCGATGCCGTGGACGATTTCAAACGCAACAAGGCGCTGTCGCGTGCGGATTTCCTTGAAAAGAACGCTATTGCCGATAAACCTATCATTGCATTGCTTGCCGGTAGCCGCAAACAGGAAATCAAGGCAAACTTGCCAATGATGCTCGAGGCTGTGAAACAGTATCCGGGATATCAGCCGGTGCTTGCCGGTGCTCCGGGTATTGACAAGGAGTTCTATGAACCTTATCTTGATGCCGGGGTGCAGATAGTCTTTGGACAGACGTACGATATACTCAACAATGCACATGCCGCGTTGGTGACATCGGGTACGGCAACTCTTGAGACGGCTTTGTTCAATGTGCCGCAGGTGGTTTGCTATGCAATGCCTATGGGGCGTCTCTATTCATGGCTGAAAAAGCATTTCCTCAAGGTGAAATATGTCTCGCTTGTCAATCTGGTTGCCGACCGAGAGGTCGTGCGCGAACTGGTTGCAGCCGATATGACGCTCCCCAATGTGGTATCGGAACTTGGCTCGCTGTTGCCGCATCACAGCGAAAAAAGAACGGCTATGCTCAGTGAGTATAGCCGTATGATGGAGATTCTTGGCAAGCCCGGTGCGTCGCAGCGCGCGGCCGGGAAGATAGTTTCTTTGTTGAAAGGTAAATCTTAAAGAATACCTATAAAAGCCAGGTATACAACAACACTTGGCACAGCAAACAGTGTGCTGTCAAAGCGGTCGAGCAATCCGCCATGTCCCGGGAGGACGTTGCCGGAGTCTTTAATACCCATTTCGCGTTTTATATTCGACTCTACAAGGTCGCCCAAGGTGCCGAATACGACAACTGTCACGGCCATGCCAATCCACTGCCATATATTCATCACCTCAAAGTATTGTGCCATTACAACACTTGCTCCCACTGCAACAGCCACGCCTCCAAAGAAACCTTCCCATGTCTTTTTTGGCGATATGCGCTCGAACATCTTGTGACGGCCGATGAGGCAGCCGATGCAGTATGCACCGCTGTCGTTGCACCATATGAAGATGAATATTGAAAGCGGGAACAGCCAATAGTATGTTTCACCCTCGGGTGCTCCTGCTGTCGAGAGAATCTGCAACAGAGAGAACGGCAGTGCCACGTAAAGCTGTGTAAGCGCAAAATAGGCGAGGTTTTCAATGTTGTTTCCTTTTGTGGAGAACAAGCGGCCTATAAATACACATAGTATTGCCAATATATATGGTGTGAACACCAATAATGCAGACACTGTCTCATTGTGGGCTGTAAGAGCAAATCCCACATACAGCAAGACACTGCACAGGAATGCCATTACCGGACTGAATGTTGCGTTCTTGTGCTGACGTAACAGTGTACAGAACTCGTTTACGGCCAAGGCCATAAAGACAAGGAACAGGGTTCTGAAAGTGTTGAACCCGTAAAGGATAGAACCGACCAGAACTGCTACAAATAGTGCACCGCTGAGTGTGCGTATAATGAAATTTTTCATAAAGCCTTGTTTTATGTTGTGTTGTGTATTTCTTCAAGTATGAGAATTTCGCCTTTCAGACTTCCTTATTCTGCAGTCTCAGCCACAGGTGCCTCTGCTGCAGTTTCTGTATCGTTCTTCTCTTCACTTCTGTTGTTTGAGTCAAAAATCTCCTCACTGCGTGATGTCCATGGGCGTTTACCGAATATCTTCTCTACATCCTCGGCAAAGATAACCTCTCGTTCCATGAGGATTCTTGCAAGTTCGGCATGACCCTCCTTGTGTTCGTTGAGCAGCGCCTTTGCTCTTTCATACTGCTCCTTGATCATTTTGTGGACCTCTGTGTCTATCATTTCGGCCGTCTTTTCGCTATAAGGACGGTTGAAAGAGTACTCCTGGTTATTGTAGTAGCACAAGTTCGACAGATTTTCGCTCATACCGGCATATGCAACCATTGCATATCCCTGCTTTGTGACACGTTCAAGGTCGTTCATGGCGCCCGTTGATATGTGTCCAATGAAGCACTCCTCGGCAGCACGTCCGCCAAGTGTGGCGCACATTTCGTCGAGCATCTGCTCCTTTGTGGTAATCTGTCGCTCCTCGGGCATATACCATGCCGCACCAAGCGCTCTGCCGCGTGGTACAATAGTTACCTTGATGAGCGGGTTCGCATGCTCCAGGAACCACGATGTTGTAGCATGGCCTGCCTCGTGAATGGCAATGGCCTCTTTCTCCTTCTGGGTCATCACCTTGGTCTTCTTTTCAAGACCGCCGATTATGCGGTCAATGGCATCGAGGAAATCCTGTTTATCGACAGCCTTTTTCTTGTTGCGTGCAGCAATGAGGGCTGCCTCGTTGCACACATTGGCAATGTCGGCACCCGAAAATCCTGGTGTCTGGCGTGCAAGTATGTCTACATCAACTGATGGGTCGAGTTTCAGTGGACGCAGGTGTACGCCGAAAATCTCCTTGCGTTCGTTGAGGTCGGGTAGGTCAACGTGTATCTGTCGGTCAAAACGTCCGGCACGCAACAAGGCTTTGTCAAGAATGTCGGCACGGTTGGTGGCGGCTATTACAATGATACCGCTGTTTGTACCAAAACCGTCCATCTCGGTCAAGAGTTGGTTCAGCGTGTTCTCGCGCTCGTCGTTGCCACCCATGTTTGGGTTCTTGCCGCGTGCACGGCCAACTGCATCAATCTCATCAATGAAAATTATGCAAGGCGATTTCTCCTTGGCCTGGCGGAACAGGTCGCGTACGCGTGACGCTCCAACACCCACGAACATCTCTACAAAGTCGGAACCTGACATTGAGAAGAACGGAACATTAGCCTCGCCGGCAACTGCTTTTGCCAACAGTGTCTTTCCTGTTCCCGGAGGGCCAACGAGCAATGCGCCCTTGGGTATCTTGCCCCCAAGCTCGGTGTATCTTTGTGGGCTTTTCAGGAAGTCTACAATCTCCTGTACCTCCTGCTTCGCGCCTTCCTGTCCTGCAACGTCCTTGAATGTTATACGTGTAGTGTTGTCGTTCTTGTCAAAAAGCTTCGCCTGTGATTTGCCCACATTGAAAACTCCACCTTGACCTCCGGCGCCACTGCTCATGCGGCGCATGATGAATATCCATATGAAGATTATGATGACAAACGGGAATATGTTCCAGAACATGTCGCCCCAGAAATTCGTCTGTTCCTCATATTTGACTGCGCCCTTGAACTTTCCTTCTTCGCTTTCTCTTTGTTGGCGTATGAAGTTGTCAAAGTTGTCTATGGAGCCGATTGTCGTTTCTACTTTCAGACGTGCGCCATCAGCCAATGGCTTGTCGCTCACTTTGGCGGCAGAGTCTCCAATGATGTATGCCTGCAGGCTTTTACGGTTTATTACGGATATCTCCTCGACGTATCCGCTCTTGATGTAGTCCTCTACTTCGCTGTATGGTTTCTCTATTCTCAAGTCGCTGTTTCCATCGTCAAATATGTAGATATACAAAAGTATACCTCCTATAATCAGATATAGCCAGGTGAATGAAAATTTAGGTAGTTTGTTCTTGTTGCTCATTCTTTATTAATCAATATCGGGGATTTCGGTTAATGTTGCGTCGGCCCATAGGTGCTCAATGTCATAGAAGCGGCGTACGTCGGGCAGGAATATGTGTACCAATATGTCGCCATAATCCATTGCTACCCATTGTGAGTTGCGCAGGCCGTCAATGAAGTAGGGCTTCTTCTTGCAGTTGATTCTCACTGTGTCTTCAATGGAATCTGTAATCGCGCTAACCTGATTGGGGGAGTTACCCTGGCATATGACGAAATAGTCGCATACGCTGTTTCCAAGCTTCAGCATGTCAACTACAACAATTCCTTTACCCTTTTTGTCCTGTATACCTTCTATTATTTGCTTGATGACATCCTGCGCATCAATTTTTTCATTTTGCATATTGAATAAGATTTAAGTTTTTGGTGTTTGTGTAAAAAGTACTTTCTGTCCTATTTGTTACATATGCAAAGATATTCCTTATTTTGTCTATTTGAAAATAAAAACAGGTGCTTTTTGCCTAAAAACGACGAAAAAAGAAAAAATTTTCATTTTTTTCAGCAAAAAAAAGGCGAAAATATTTTTTTTACCGAAAAAAGTTGTACCTTTGCATCGCAATTGAGCCTTGGGCTATGGTGTAATGGTAACACTGCAGATTCTGGTCCTGCCTTTCCTGGTTCGAGTCCGGGTAGCCCAACAGAGAGATTCCCGATTGGAAATCTCTTTTTTTTGTGTATTTTCTGTCATATCCGGTCAACTGGAAAGCGGCTCTTCAACAAAAGTTTGGGGAATGTATAAGGAAGAGTCGCTTTCGCTCAGTAGAAATTTACTGTGGATTTCGTTTTCGTTCTCCATTATATTCGACAGCAATTCTCAACCTTGATTGTTCACATTTATTTTGTTCAAGTCTTTCTATCATGTCCTTTGGTCGCCCCAAAGGACCAAAGGGCCCGGCACGCGGAAAGACGTGATTAAGCGAGTGAAACGCCAAGCTTGCTTGAGTGTTTTGCAACGAGCGATAACATCTTATTAAAAGTCCAGTCGGGCTTTAGTTGATAATACCGCCTTTTTCGCATCCCGTGCGGTGGAAACTGCGTCTGCACTACGCACGACTAACTGCTGGCGGTATTGTCGATTTGCAAGCAAATTCAGGAATTGCCAATAGGCAATATCCTTCAGTCGAAGAGGTGCTAAAGCACACTCCTTTGGGGAGCTAAAGCTCCCGTCGTCGCAAACATTGCTCGCCCGCAATGGTGCCACTTGAACCTTTCTGTTGTTTTTTGGGTGATGCGGACCTTCCTCAGTTAGTCACTCGCCTTCAGCGAGCACCTA
>JAZREN010000070.1:0-13390 GCA_045660825.1 Bacteroidaceae bacterium | reverse complement strand
ATAAAATTTCCCCAAACAAACAATAGCTATTCCAATGTTTATCAAAGGAATAGCTATATTTTTACAATTTATCTTGCTTCAGAGCGCAAATGAGATAAAAGAAAATAAGAGGGCGACCCTTTTTACTTTTGGGTCACCCCCATTCATTTTTGCGCGTTGTCAGTTTGTCGCGAATTTGACTTGTAATCCTTATCTCAATACATGATATACCTGCTCACATATTGCCTGCATTCCTGCATATGTAGGGTGTCCGTCAACTTTTTCAATATCTTCAAGTACAATATTTGTCACTCCGTAATGCTTGCATATTCTCTTCATGGATTTGATATAGGAATTACTCAATCCGCCGATGGTACCGTCGCTCTCGCTATTGGTGATGTTATACACCCTGGCATCGGGATATAGCTCAATAAGACTGGAGATAAGTTTGCTGAATGCCGGACGGAAACATTTCAGTTCCTCCGCACTCCAGTTCCTGTATACATAGTCACCCAAGTCCACACCTGCCCAACAGTCATTGGTGCCGCCGAATATAAGTATTATATCAGGGTTGCCGTTATAGTCAACCCCGCCGGTATTCTTGCCCACGCGGTGCATGAACGATAGGTCTGTGCCTGTCACGTCCACTCCGTTGTAATGCGTGTTTGAAATGACTGAACCTGAATTGGAATTTGATACCTCAAGCTCAAATTCCGGTTTTTGGCACAGCATGTACCACCATGTTTTTTCAACACTGTCCACACCGGTAAGGGGGCATTCGTGCGGGTAATATACATAGTAATCGTTGTCATTACCTGCCATGTCCTTGTTCGACCATCCCTCAAATGTGGAATAACTGTCTCCCATTATGGCAATCTTTTTTATTCCCGGCTCGCTTGGGGTATCGGGAATATCATTGTTGCACGACCACAATGTCATAGACAAGAGAAGAATGCTGATGTTCAAAAGAACTTTTTTCATGATTATAAAACAGGAATCAATAGTTTATAAACAACAGATACTCTCCATTTGCTTTTATTGTAAACTCCTCGCCGGTGCACTCATTGAGTGTTCCTTGCCACCAGTTGTTGAAATCATAAATGGGGTAGAGCAACCCTTCGGCGCTCAATTCCTTTGCAGTGATGCTGAAGATTGACACCTGTTGCCCTTTGCGGCATTTGTGTGTGGTGGTGCCTTTGCATGGGATGAATACGCCATGGTCGGTAAAGGAACAGACATCGCATCCATTGCGGGCATACTCAATGAGCAGGCTTATGTTGCCGATAGTGTGGTCTTCTCGCCTGCCTGTTGCGCCTACAATGGCAATGCGGCGCATGCCGCGTTCCATCAGGTGACGCACGGCCTTTGTCTGGTCATTGCTCTCCTGTTCGGTGACAATGTGCAGCAGGTGCGCGTACTTCTCGCGGTTTACGGCACTGATGGAATCACCGTCGCCCACAATGGAGTCGGGCACGCAGCCTGTGGCAATATAGCTGTCGGCAGCACCGTCGCAACATACAACAAACTGTGCACTCTGCAATACCTCCATAGGCTGCGGGGCGGTAGGGAACTCCCCGCCGGCAACAATCACCGCATCAAATATCCTGTCCTTCATTCTGCATCAACTTTTTCCATTTGAAATATCCAAAGATAGCTATAATTGCATAAACAGCATAGAGTATGGCTGTGAAATGCAATCCCTTGTATATGTAGAGCGCGCTGCACGCCACGTCGACCACGCACCACACCCACCATTGCTCAATGTATTTTCGTGCGAGCATCCACATTCCCACAATGCTCAGCGCCGTGGTGAACGAATCGCTCCAGGGAACAGTGCTGTCGGTGTAGTTAATGAGTACATATGCTATCAGCAATAGCGCGGCAACGAATGCGACAGCTGCCTTTATCCATGCCGCGCGCGGTGTGTGGCTTATGCGTAGTTCCTTCTTTGGTTTCCTGCCACCAAAGAGAGTGAAACCTGTTTTCCATGCCACCCAACCATAGAGGGCAATGGCAAGGTAGTATATGTTGATTGCAAAGTCGGCATATAGCCCCGCGTTATAGTATACAAAAATGTATATCGCCGGCATTATTATTCCTGCAATCCACAGGTATATGCTAGCCTTGTACTCCAACCAAAGGTAGATTACTCCTGTTATTACTCCTAAAATCTCAAGTAGTTGATTCATACTAATCGTTAAGTTCCTTTGTTGTTGGGCGAACACGTCGGTTCGCCCCTACATTGTTGCGTTTCGTAGGGGCAGACCAATGTGTCTGCCCTATAGTTCAATGCAGATATTCCCTATCGCATTAATCCCTGCCTGGGCTGCATAGCCGGCGTAGTTGTAACGGTGGCGTGTGCCGTCGCCGTCAGTGTAATATCCGCTGCCGGCATATCCGTTGTTCTCATACTCCTCGTTGAACAGGTTGTATATCGTTGCTCCCACGGTAATCTTTTTCACTCCCTTGAGCTTGAACGAGTAGGCCAGGCGCAGGTTTGTTACAAAATAGGCATCGAGCACGTGCTCCTCTATTCCGTAGTTGCTCATATATTGCTTGCTCACATATTGCGACTGCAATGCAGCCTCAATGCCACGCCATTCATATGAGAAGGTGTTGTTTGCAATTATCGCGGGCGAGAATGAAAGCGGTGTGTCGTTGTGGTGTATTTCCCATTTCTCGTATGTGTAGTCGTCATAAAGAACCTCGGTGAAATCCTTTATCCTGTTGTGGCTGAATGTGGCGTTTGCATTCCATCCGAAGCCGCAAGGCAACTGTAATCCGGCGGTGAGCTCAATGCCCGCGCGGTAGCTTTTGGGGATGTTTGCTGCAAGCGGCTCGCCAATCTCGTTAAGTTCGCCTGTGAGTACCAATTGGTCCTTGTAGTCCATGAAGTAGATGTTTGCTCCGGCGGTGAACAGCTTGCCGTTGTAGCAGTATCCTGCTTCGTAGTCAATGAGCCGCTCGGCAACAGGGCGCTCGTTCAGCTTGCCGTCTGTGTAGTTGTTGCGTGTCGGCTCCTTGTGTGCCACGCCCACCGATGCATAGAGCCTGTTGTTGCTGTTCGGCAAATATGAAATGCCTGCCTTGGGGTTGAAGAAATTGAACTTCTCATCTATTGCAAGCTTCTGGTGGCTGTCGGTGGCATCGTTCCATTTGTCGTTGTTGCCGTCAATGCGGTAGCCGATGTGGCGGTACTGTGCGTCGGCATAGATGTTCAGGCACTCAATTGGCCGGTATTCAGCTTTCAGGTATATGTTGGCATCGTCCTTTGTGCCATTGTTGCGGTAGTACTCATGGTTTGGCACAAGGTTACCTGTGTAATTCTTAACCCAGAGCACATGGCCGAAGTGGTCGCCATAGTAACGGTTGGCTCCACCGCCTGCAGAGGCAGTCACCTTGTCGTTCTTGTATGTCAGGGCAAACACTGCACCGCCAAAATGATTGTCCATTGCCTTCTTGCGCACGAGGTCGCTCTTCTTTATCTCTTCACCATCAATGATGATTGTCGGCAAGGCATACTCCTTGAACTTGCGGCCGCTCTTGTACTCCTGGTAGTAACCGTCGCCCTTGGTATAGTGAAGACCAACGTTAAGTCTCAAACTGTTGGTGAAATCGTGGTCAAAGAGCAGTTGCAGGTTTGTCTGCGTGTAGTTGTCGGTCTGGTCGTCGTAATAATGATCGGTACCGGTGCTGTCGGTGAACATGTATCCGCAGCTGTTGTAACGGCGACCGTACTGCTCCATCTCCTCTTTTGTGGCGTAGTTCCAAGCGTGGTATGTCTGCTCCTTGCCGCCAAAGGCAATCAGGCGCACGCTTGTGCTGTTGCCGTAATATGCCCCTTGCAGGTAGAACGAGTGTAGCTTTGTTGCAGCGCGTTCAATGTAGCCGTCGCTTCCAATGCTTGAGAGGCGAACGTCAACCGCCCAATGGTCGTGCAGTATGCCTGTTCCCGCGCCAAAGGTCGCTTTGTGTGTGTTGAACGAACCGTATGAGCCGCTGATGTTGGCATAGGACTGTGTGTTGAACCTGTCGGTCCGCAGGTTTATGCTTGCTCCAAATGAGCCTGCGCCGTTGGTCGATGTTCCCGCACCACGCTGAATCTGTATGTCCTTCACCGATGAGGCTATGTCGGGCATGTTCACCCAAAAGACGTTGTGGCTCTCGGCGTCGTTTACCGGTATGCCGTTGGCGGTGACGTTTATACGTGTGCCGTCGGTGCCGCGTATTCGCAGGCTGGTGTATCCTATTCCCGCACCGGCATCGCTTGTCGTCACCACACTTGGTGTAGCTGCCACAAGATAGGGAAAATCGACTCCCGTATTCATCTTCGACAACTGCTCTTTCCCGATGTTGGTGTGTGCAATAGGTGTCAGCTCCGTTGCACGTGTCGCTGTTATCTCCACTTCCTGCAGATGATTGTGCAGGCTGTCACTCACTGCCTCTTGTGCCTGTAGCAAAGAGGGTAGTGCTGCCATAAGAAGGCAGCAACGCAATGTTCTTTTTCTCATTGCAATTTCAATTTTTGTGGAGCAAGGAGGCAAAAAAAAGAAAACCCGCCAAGCTCCGTGGTTAAACGGAAAATGGGGATTTTTCCTAAAACTGAAAGGTTAAATGTGAAATGTGAAAGGTTCTTTTCTTCTTTTCGCTCACTCGCTTGAGTAAGTTTTCACCTTTCCGCTTTAACTCCGTTGAATATCGGCTACACTCGTTGTAAAAACATAAGCGAGCTTTGTTTTCACTCGCTTGAGCAAGTTTCCCGTTTTAATCACACTGTGCGTGATTGAAACTTGGCTGCGCGAGCTGCGTACGTAAATAAATTTCCGTCCACTCGCTTGCACAAGTTTTCACCCTTCAGCTCCTATTCCTACGCCGGCATTACCCGGATCAGGTTCTTGGGTATGATCTCAGCCCATAATATTAAGGCACCCCGTAATTGAAATCTGCCGCGAAGTTAGTGCAAACTGTCAGCAGAACAAAATAATTTGCAATTTATTTTTTCGCGAGGCCACAACAAACGTGTCATCCTTGAGCGTAGTGAACCAACGGTCGATGCTAAAGTCAATGAATCTCAAAACAGGCTTGCGCTTATTCCACTCCGTTGATCTTCTGCCACAGCTCTTTCTCCTGTTCGTTGAGGTGCTGCTCAATTTCTTTGACATCGTTGTTGCCTGCGCGGTCAAGTATATCAATTAGTTGTGTCTCGCTGTCCTGCATGAATTCATTGCAAAGGCTGTATCGGTCGTTGTTGTCGGCGACGATTATTCCCTTGCGCTCCATTGTATACATTATTTTTGTTGCAGCGTGTACCGATATTCCGTATGTCGCGCTCATTTCGGCGGCAATCTCCTTAATTGTGAACGTCTTGCTTTCGCTCTCTTTTGTCATTTCCCTGCATTTGGCAATGGCGAGCATTGTCAGGAATTTGTAGTAGTTGTGGCTCAGGCGCTTTAACTTGTTCTCGGCATCAAGTTTGTTGCCTTCCTGAAACAGGTAGTTCCATCTTGAGCCGGCAAGGCATATTGTCCACGAGAAATATATCCACAGGATGAATATCATGAGGCTTGCCAGGTTACCGTAAATGTTCTTGTAGCTGCTGAACAACCCAAGAATCAGCGATGCCGAATATTGCATTATAGCAAACACTATGCCGCAGAATGTGGCCGAAATAGCCGCTGCACGTATATTTACTTTGGTGTTCGGGATAAACTTGTATGCTATGAACAGCACTGCAATGTATATGCAGGTCGTGAGTACGAATATATTCACTTCGTGGAACAGTCCTTTCCCATCGAAGAACGAGGAGATACTCATCCAAATGGCAAGCAGCAGTATGCTCACGAATGGTATAAGCAGTACAAGAAGGAATACCTTTATCTGCTTTTTGAAGCTATGTTCCTTCAGTTCCCATAGCGAGTTGAACGATTCGTCAATTGTCTGGAATATTGAAAATACCGAATATAAAAGGAATGCCAATCCCACTATGGCACCGAACAGGTAGTTTGTGTCGGTGTTGCCCAAGTACATGTCCACGAATTTCAATAGCTCATTGGCAATGTTCTCCTGTCCTGCGAAAAATACCTCAACCTTTTCCCTGAACGCCTGGCCGTAGCCCATGAGGTTTGCAACGGCAATCATCATTGCCATTACCGGCACCAGGGCAAACAGTGTGTGATAGGTGAGCGCGGCTGCTGCCTGTTTCACTTTGTTGGGGCCTGTCAGGAATTTTATGAACGACCACAGGACAAGGTTGCCACCAATCTCCCTGTCTTTGTATAGCAGTTTAAGCTTTTGTGTCGTTTTTCTTATTCTGTTTCTCATGGGGTGTAACGTTTGCGGGGTGCAATTATATGATTTTTTTCTAACATTTCAATAAAATTAACCTCTCTATTTGTTGCAATTGCCGAATATAGTATCTTTGCAAGAATTGTAGAACAAAAACAAAATTCATTTATGATACTATCTGTAATTTCTTTCGTGGTGGGCATTGTACTCGTCATTCTTGGAGCCGATTGGCTCACCAAGGGTGCATCGGCCCTTGCGCGTCGTTTCAATATGAGCGAACTGCTCATTGGTCTTACAATAGTTGCCATTGGAACATCGTTGCCCGAGCTTGTAATCAGTACAGGCTCTGCATTGAAAGGCAGTCCCGGTCTTGCGCTTGGAAACATCATTGGCAGCAACATCTTCAATGGTATGTTCATACTTGGTGTTGCGGCTCTCATGTGCCCAATCAAGTTCGATGCTAAGATGCTTACACGTGAAATTCCATTCAACCTGTTGGCCTCAGTTGCGCTCATCCTTGTGTCGGGCAGCATGCTTGTGGGCGGTGCTCCGGGCGAGATGATAACACGTTATGGCGGTATGTTGTTGCTCTGCTTCCTTGCAATCTTCGTGCGCTATACATTCTCAATAACCAACGATGCCGATGAGGAAGAGGCTGGCGAAACAATGTCAATCTGGAAGGTTGTGCTCTTTATTGTTGCGGGCCTTGCAGCGCTCATCTTCGGCGGTAACATCTTTGTCGATGGCGCAACCGAAATTGCACGTGTGCTTGGTCTTTCCGAGGCCGTGATTGGTATAACCATTGTTTCGGCCGGCAGTTCGTTGCCCGAGCTTGCAGTCTCGGTCAGCGCGGCACGTAAGGGAAATGTGGGTATTGCACTGGGTAACGTGCTCGGTAGCAACATTCTCAACATATTCTTCATCCTTGGTGTCAGTGCCACAATCACTCCAATTGCGCTCGACGGCTTCAGCTGCGTCGACTACTATGTGCTCCTCGCATCATCGTTGCTCATATATATTGTGGCGCGTTTTGGTGGCAAGGCGGTGATTACACGCTTTGAGGGTGCATTGCTTGTTGCCGGCTATGTGGCATATACCACCTGGCTTGTTATGAACGCCTGATGCGCCGTATGCCAAATTGTCACAGTGCATGTGCCGCGAACATTTTGGCACGGTTTTCGTTATAAGAATAATGTGCGCATGCTGCGCTTCCAAATAAAACAATAACAAAAAATAATAGACTTATGAACATCAAACCATTGGCAGACAGAGTGCTCATCTTGCCTCAGCCTGCAGAAGAGAAGACTATCGGTGGCATCATCATCCCCGATACAGCGAAAGAGAAACCACTACAGGGCAAGGTTGTTGCCGTTGGTAGCGGAACAAAGGACGAGGAAATGGTAATTGCTGTCGGCGACCAGGTGCTTTATGGCAAATATACCGGAACAGAAGTTGAATTCGAGGGAGTAAAGTATCTCATCATGCGTCAGAGCGACGTCCTTGCGATACTTGGATAATAATAATCATTGGCTTTGTCATACTGAGCAAAGCGAAGTATCTGTTAAATGATGTCAAGATTCTTCACTGCGTTCAGACGTATTGTTGAGGGCTATGCCCGAAAAATGACAGTCTTATCAGTGTTTTTTATATAATACTAATCATAGAACTTAAATATTATGGCAAAAGAGATTTTGTTCAATATGGACGCTCGCGATCAGTTGAAGAAGGGCGTTGACGCACTTGCGAATGCAGTGAAGGTTACACTCGGTCCCAAAGGCCGCAACGTAATCATTGAGAAGAAATTCGGTGCTCCACACATCACAAAGGACGGTGTGTCGGTAGCCAAGGAGATAGAGCTGGCCGATGCTTACATGAACACCGGCGCACAGCTCGTGAAGTCGGTTGCCGCAAAGACAAACGACGATGCGGGTGACGGTACAACAACTGCTACATTGCTTGCACAGGCAATCATCACCGAGGGCTTGCGCAACGTTACTGCGGGTGCAAACCCAATGGACCTCAAGCGTGGTATCGACAAGGCAGTGACAAAGGTTGTGGCATCAATTAAGGAGCAGAGCGAGGAGGTTGGCAACGACTACGACAAGATTGAGCAGGTAGCTTCAATCTCGGCCAATAACGACGCCGAGATTGGTAAGCTCATTGCTGATGCAATGCGCAAGGTGTCAAAGGACGGTGTAATCACCATTGAGGAGGCAAAGAGCCGCGACACCACAATCGGTGTTGTCGAGGGTATGCAGTTCGACCGTGGTTACCTCTCGGCTTATTTCATTACCGACACCGAGAAGATGGAGTGCCAGATGGAGAACCCATTCATCCTCATCTATGACAAGAAGATTACCAACCTCAAGGATATGCTCCCAATTCTGGAGCCCGCCGTGCAGACTGGTCGTCCATTGCTCATCATTGCCGAGGATGTTGAGAGCGAGGCGCTCACTACATTGGTTGTAAACCGCTTGCGCACACAGTTGAAGATATGTGCAGTGAAGGCTCCCGGCTTTGGCGACCGTCGCAAGGACATGCTCGAGGATATCGCAACACTCACAGGTGGTATCGTAATCAGTGAGGAGAAGGGTATCAAGCTTGAGCAGGCTACACTTGAGATGCTCGGTACTTGCGGCAAGATTACCGTAAGCAAGGACAATACTACAATTGTTGACGGTAACGGCAACAAGGAGGCTATCGATGCACGCGTGGCGCAGATAAAGGCTCAGATTGCCGCTACAAAGAGCGACTACGACAAGGAGAAACTCCAGGTGCGTCTTGGCAAGTTGGCCGGTGGCGTTGCCGTTCTCTACGTTGGTGCTGCGTCAGAGGTTGAGATGAAGGAGAAGAAGGACCGTGTTGACGATGCTCTCTGCGCTACACGCGCTGCAATTGAGGAGGGTATCGTTCCCGGTGGTGGTGTTGCTTACATCCGTTCAATCGACTCACTCGAGGGTCTCGAGGTTGCCAATGAGGACGAGAAGACC
Organism: Bacteroidaceae bacterium; assembly: GCA_045660825.1. Lineage (GTDB taxonomy): Bacteria > Bacteroidota > Bacteroidia > Bacteroidales > Bacteroidaceae > HGM04593. Next base: position 4,136 of record JAZREN010000070.1, on the reverse strand, counting down.
GGTGTTGCCATCGTTAAGCGAGCTATTGAGGAGCCACTCCGCCAGATTGTTGCCAATGCAGGCAAGGAAGGCGCAGTCGTTGTGCAGAAGGTGCGCGAGGGCAAGGGCGACTTCGGTTACAATGCACGTGCCGATGTCTATGAGAACCTCTTTGCAGCCGGTGTTGTTGACCCGGCCAAGGTGACACGTGTTGCTCTTGAGAATGCTGCTTCAATTGCAGGAATGTTCCTCACAACAGAGTGTGTCATTGTTGAGAAGAAGGAGGATAAACCCGAGATGCCAATGGCTGCACCAGGCATGGGCGGCATGGGTGGCATGATGTAATTAAATGACAATGTATAACATAAACAATGTATAACACCAGGAGAGCGTTGTGGGAAACCGCAACGCTCTCTTTCTTGTCGGTGTATTGTCTATCCTCATCTCATGTACTCCATAATGCGAACATACCATCCTGACGTAAAAAGAAATTTTGCCACGCGGGGAAATATGCTTTGCATATTGCTTTTTAATTTTTTTTTTCTTTCCTTTGCCGTGTACTTTATTCTATGAAAACTATGCTAAGGAAATTTATGTTTGCAGTTGCGGTAGTGTGCACGCTGGGCTTGGTGTCGTGCGATGCCAATGACCTGTATCTCGAGGATGAAATTATTGGCTCATGGAGTGCTGTCTATGAAGATGCTACCGTGTTCGAGGAAGAAGTCTATGATTTTGACCCCACAGGCCGCTGGACCTATCGTTATATATATGAGAATGTATATGGTGAGTATATCTATGAGGTCGATGCCGGTACGTATTATATCCGTTACGGATTGTTGAAGCTTGAATCCAATTTCACCGGACATACTTACTCTTATGCTATGAGTCTTCACAATGACAGGTTGTTGTTGAGGGACGGTGAGTATTATTGTGAGTTCTTGCGTTATAGATAAGCCGTTTCAAGCATGCTTCACGTTCCGCTCGTTGACACGAGTTTTCACCTCTAACCTTTCACTTTTCACCTTCAAGCACAAGCATGCTTGGAATTTTAAAGCAGTTTTCATTGAAAATTGCTCTGAACCTCTTTTTGTCGATAAAGTGCAAAAAAAAGAGGGAAACGAGCAGAGATTTCCGTTTCCCCCTGGGGCAGGGCGGTGAATTAACAGCTCACCCCACCTTTTCTTGTGTATCTTTAAATTAATTACTTGTCGCAGATGGCGATGTCCTGGCTATAATACTTGAAAAAGTCGTGGTTTAGAATGATAGAAATTTTTTCAAGCAATCCGGTGTCAATACTCTCGCGTTTGAAAATACTGTAAATGTTTGTTCTGTCGCAGCATAGTTGTTTTGCAAACCATGACACTGAACCGCCTTGTGCATCGAACTGCTTTTTGATAATGTTGCCGATGTGAATCATATAGTATAGTGTTAGTATAGTGTTGTGTCTGTAGCTGTTACGCCATAAATTTGTGCAAATGTAAATTGTTAAATTCTTGTATCAAACTTTTTTGCGTGATTTATATTCCACAACTTGTTGGAATTGAACTAAATATACATTATGCTTATCTTTTCTTTTGCACAAGTGTGCTAAAAATGTGCAAGCCGCTGGGCCGAAATTTATTTGCGCGTGCAATGAGCGCAGCGAAGTATCAATCACGCAAAGCGTGGTTAAAGGTGAAATGTGAAAACAAATTTCTTCCCTTCTTGGCTTCGTGCTACATTAATAACAAGTCATGGCGCAGTTTTGTTCTGCAAGATTGCAAAAAAAACGGACAAATGCAAAAAAACATCTGTCCGTTTAGCGATATTCTTAAAAAAAATGAATCAGCAACTCATTGCTCCGCAACAATTTATTACCTGTCCGCTTACATAGGCCGACATGTCGCTGCCAAGGAATACCGCCACGTTCGCCACGTCCTCGGGTGTTCCCGCGCGGCGCAGTGGAATAGTCTTTGCCCACTCGGCGCGCATCTCTTCGGGAATGGCTGCTGTCATGTCGGTAATGATGAATCCCGGTGCAATGCAGTTGCATCGTATGCCGCGTGGACCCATCTCCTTTGCTATTGACTTTGCAAGGCCAATGAGGCCGGCCTTCGATGCCGCGTAGTTGCACTGCCCCGCATTGCCGTTCTCGCCCACGACCGATGACATGTTGATTATGCTGCCGGCGCGCTGCTTTGCCATTACGGGAACTGCTGCACGTGTGAAGTTGAATGCCGATTTAAGGTTGGTGCCGATTACCGCATCCCACTGCTCCTCGGTCATTCGCAGTATAAGGCCGTCCTTTGTAATGCCGGCGTTGTTCACAAGAATGTCAATGCGTCCAAAGTCGGCGGCTACATCCTTTACAACAGCCTCGGTTGCTGCATAGTCGGCTGCGTCGGCAGCGTATCCCTTGCACTTCACGCCAAGTGCCTCAATCTCCTTTATCAGCTCCTCGGCATTGCTGTTTATCTGGCGATATGTGAATGCTACATTTGCACCCTCCTGTGCAAACTTAACCGCAATGGCGCGGCCTATGCCTCGTGTCGCTCCTGTTACCAGGGCTGTCTTTCCTTCAAGCAATTTCATGATTGGGTAAATTATAGGTTTCTTTGCCGCGAAAATAGTAAAAGAGAGCGAATAATACAAGTTTGCATAGCATTACTGTAGACGCGACACAATGGTGGCAGTGCAATTGCTTTTGTATCAAAAGATTAACTATGTGTTAAAATTATATCATATTAACATTTGTTAACAAAATAAAGGGTGGAACTGTTGCTGCAACATATATTACTGACGATGCTTATGTTCTTACTGTTGATGCTACTTGTGAGGAAGGTGTATGCTTTGGCAAGGCGTCAAAGAACCAGCAGAGTAATGCTTCTTGGTTGAATAACAGCCACAAGGCGTGCTTGCCAATGCCTGCAGGTGCAGAAGGTGTTAAGTCTTACAGCTTCCGTTTCGGTGAGGGTACTACAGGCATCAGCGAGGTGAAAACTTAACCAACGGTCGACGCAAGTCAAAACGGAGAGGTTAAGGTTATATACGACCTCACTGGCCGCCGTGTAGAGGCTATCACAGCTCCCCGGTATTTACATTGTAAATGGTGTTAAGCGAGTAGTTCGTTAATAATAAGTTTTAGACAAAGCTGCGAGTAAGCGAGTGTGTGGAAGTTTACTTACACACAAAGCGAGCGAAAGCAGGTTCAACGAAGTTAAAAGTACATAAGGACATAAGTTCTATGGCGTAAAACCGAAGAAAAAACAAATTAAGAGAACTGCATACAAGCAGTTTGCATGCAGTTCTCATCAAATTTGTTTTATTAAATGCACCTCGGTGCATTTGCAACAAGAATGTTGCCGGGTTTTACAAGTATTACGCGAAGATTACTTTTTGTTCTTCTGTTCTTCTGTCCAAAAAAAAGAGAGATCCTTCCGACGCTACGCTCTGTCAGGATGACATTGTGCGCGTAAGGAGATTCTTAAAAATGAAACAAAAAAGAATTACGATATATGAAGTAATCGATAAAGCTCACAGCAAAAGGTAGCGGGTAGCGCAGGTGTAAGTTGCGCATGGACGAAGGTCATGCAAAACTGTTTCTGAAGGTATAGAACGCTTCTCTTTGTACTCCTTTTTCTTGTTTGGACAAAAAAAAGTGTAAAATTTTTGGCGTAACGGAATAAACGCACTATCTTTGCAAACGCAAATGGGTTTTGGCCTGCTTTGCGTAAATAGGTAGGTTCCGTAGCTCAGCTGGATAGAGCAACGCCCTTCTAAGGCGTGGGTCAAGCGTTCGAATCGCTTCGGAATCACAAAACGAGGAAAAATCATTGATTTTTCCTCGTTTTGTTTTAAGTGCCAGGGTTGAAAAATTGAGGCCGGGTCAAAAGTATTTTTGCTCCGGCCTCTCTGTTTTTGTTTTATCGGCAAGATTATAGTCTGAAAAAATTGTATTTCGGCTGATATGAGTTCTTATGCAGCCTTATTGAGCTCCATATACGCACCAGCAATGCCGGCAATAATCATTTTGCCGCTATTATTCCCCACTTTTCTGGCAATATACTTCCTCAGATTGTGTGCTATAGCCACGAGTCCCCATTCGACAGCCACCTTTTCTGCCGATTTCAGTCTAAAACGCTTGAACCCGTGATTGAACTTTATGTTTCCAAACACAG
>JAZREN010000069.1:0-73211 GCA_045660825.1 Bacteroidaceae bacterium | reverse complement strand
GAGAGATTGCTGCAGAGAAGAAATATAATCTACGTCCCGAATTTACCGCGAGGGTTGCGGGTGGCTTTAATGCCCATTATAAAATTTCGGGTGGTGTGAATATAAACGGCAAGCAAACAGCCGGTCTTATGCTCGGATACTATGATTCTGTATGTACAGATGAAGTTGGTATGCCGGTCCCGGTAAAATCAATAACAGCAAATCTATTTTATCGCAGGTACTTTCATTTAGGTAAACGTCAGGTTTGTGCTTTTTATATTGATGCTTATGCCGGTGCATATTTTGTTTTTGATGTTGGCGGACATGATCCTGCGGCTGATAAATATCTCCCGGAACCGGGCAATGTCGGGTTGGTGCTTGGATTGCAACCCGGTTTCAGAGTGCGTCTCTATCGTAATCTGCACATTTTTCTTGGACCGTCAATTGCAAGCGATTGTCTTGGACTCCATTTTGGTATAGGTTTTTAACCTCTCCGGTAAATAGTTAAAAGCAGAAACTTCACAGCAAAAAAGCCATGAAGTTTCTGCTTTTTTATTATTTTCGCGGTCTATCTTGAAAAGGTTATTACTATGAGTGAAGAGAAAAGAGCTTCCTTTGGGGGTAAATTGAGTGTCATATTGGTGGCTGCGGGCAGTGCCATCGGCCTGGGTGCCTTGTGGCGTTTCCCATATATTGCAGGCAAGCATGGAGGTGCGGCCTTTCTGCTTGTCTTTCTGCTGAGTGTGCTTGTTGTGGGTATTCCCGCTATGCTTGCCGAGTTTGCCGTTGGACGCAGGACAAACAAGAACGCAGTGGGTGCTTTCCGCTCCCTTTCAAAGCGTTGGAGCTGGCTTGGCTACAGCGGTGTGCTTGGCGCGCTGCTCATCTCGGGCTACTACTACCTCATTGCAGGCTGGTCGCTCGAGTATTTTGTGAACTCCCTTACAGGCTCAATATTCAGTTCCGACCTCTCTTTCAAAGAGCAGTTCGCTGCCTTCCAGGGGTCGTGGAGGCCACTCATTTATGGTGTGGTATTCATTCTCATGACTCACTTCATTGTTTCAAGAGGTGTGGAGAAAGGTATTGAAAAGGCTGCGAAGGTTATGATGCCGGCGCTCTTTGTCATTCTCATTGTAATGGCGGTGCGTGTGGCTTTTATGCCGGGTGCTGCCGAGGGTTACAAATTCTTCTTCTCTTGTGATTTTGCCGAGGCGTTCAAGGCCGAGACGATTATGATGGCCATTGGTCAGGCTTTCTTCTCCCTTTCCGTTGGAATGGGCTGCATGGTGACCTATGCATCGTATTTCAAGAAGGACAACAACATGGTGTCCACGTCGTTGAACGTGTCGCTGCTCACCCTTGCCGTGTCGGTGCTTGCGGGTCTTGTAATATTCCCCGCAGTGTTCAGTGCGGGTCTTGAACCAACAGAGGGTCCTTCTCTTGTCTTTGTCACACTGCCCGAGATTTTCAAGGGCATGCCATTGCCATCACTGTGGTCGGGCATCTTCTTCCTGCTTGTAATACTGGCGTCGCTCACCTCCACCATCTCGTTCCACGAGGTGCTCACAGCTTACACTGCCGAGGAGTTCAAACTCTCACGCCGTGGTGGCGCGCTTGTCACCACCGGTGTGTCAATAGTGTTGAGCGCAGTCACCTTCCTTTCTCTTTTCGGTGTCGATTTCTTCACCATCTTTGACTACATCACCGCCAACATGCTCATGCCCCTTGGCGCTATGTTCACCTGCATCTTTGTAATGTGGTTCATGAAGAAAGGCTTCATGCGCGAGGAAATCACCAACAACGGCTTGTGCAACAACATGGTCGTCGGCGTGCTGCTGTTTATGTTGCGTTTCATCACCCCCGTGCTCATATTCTATATCTTCATAAAGAATTTCCTTTAAAGCGATATATATAAAACGATTGCAGGAGGCATTGACATTATCGTCAGCCTCCTGCAATCGTTTATCCTTGTCTATATTATTCTATAACCCGCTCCAGTAACTTGCCCCAAAGAGCGAACGGAGCCTCTGCGTTGCCCGTTACCTTGCCGCCTTCGCGCATTGTAAAGCGTGATATCACATCGAGCAGATACATGGCAAACAACTGCCTGTCAATCCACCTGCCCGCGTTGCTTTCCATGTATGCGATAATCTCATCCGCGCCCCAATGCTTCTCGAACACCGCCGTCTGTGTGAAGAAATGGTAACGGTCAATCCCCGCCGGGTAACCCATAGCCGCATATTCAAAGTCAAAGACAAACAGTTCATTGCCATTAGCAAACATGTTCCACGGAGTGAAGTCGCCATGGCATGCGCCGTACTCCACCACTGTGCCGTAAAGCCTCTCCTTCACGGTATTTATAGCCTTTGCAACAATGCGGCTGTCGATGTTCTGTGGCAACCAATCAATGTGCTCTTCAAGCGCAGCAAGGGTGGTGTAGTAGCCGCTCTCCTCAAACAGCACCGTCTCCTTTGTCTTTTCGTGCAACTGCGCCAGGAACGCTTCCTGCAATGCACTCCATTCGTGGATCACTTTTGACGATGCACGCTTCTCCGTGCTCTGCACAAATATGTGCGTGCCACAGCCCAATGTCCCGCAATGGAGCACCTTGGGAATGCCTGCAACGCCATTCTTGTGCAGGCGGTTCAGCACCTCGCTCTCTTTCACGAACAACGCCTTTATGTCATTGCTCCCGCTCAGCTTGCAATACCCCAGAATCCTGCTCTTGTGGCTCAACTGCATTGTAATCTTCTGGTGCACCGATGGTGTTCCCTCAAAGACCGCAAACTCAATCTCCTGCACATGAAAGACCCTGCACAGCAAGTCATGCAGTTCGCTGTTCAGGCGGCAGTTCATGCTCTGCGCCTTTATTGCCTTGCGCACCGGTGCAAGCAGGTGCATGCAAGGCAGCAGCGCCTTCACCATCTTACCCTTTGTGCCGCTTGGCTGGTACAGGTTCAGCGCCGTGCGCATTCCCTTTGCCGGCACAACCCAATACTTGCCGTCGCTGTTCCCAAAGCGGTAGAACTTTTCACCGCCGGTGAAATCAAGTATGTTGTTGAGGATATTTTTCATTATTTTTAGACAAAAGGACAAAACTATACAAGTACGCGAATTTATTTTTTAGACAGAAGAACAAAAGTACATAAGCGTAAGAAACTGAAATGTTAAAAGTGAAAGCGAAAAGGTTGTGCAATCTATTGGAACTTACCAACAACGGTGTTTTCAATTCTTAAATACCTTGTTTCTGCTATATTCGTGGATTGTGGATGGAAATTATATTTCCAATCGTTGGTAGTACTTAAAAGCATTAATGTGAGAACTCGTTTTCCCATTACTATTTTTAAGTACTACCAACAGTCGCATCATTTCACTTGCGACATATCTACTCATATAGCAGCAGTGGCTTTTGTTCTTCTGTACTTCTGTCTTATATAACTAAATCAATTGTATCAGTTCTGCTTCCCCCAGTTTCTTCATCAGCAACTCCTTGAACTCCTCGCCGCGGGCGGGCCATGTGAACTGCGCTCCGGCGCTCTTTGCCTTCTCGCCAATAGCAGTGCGCTCATCGGCATTTGTCATCCTTTCCATTGCTGCCGCCAAATTATCGATAACCTCATCGCGCCCTGTGCACGGTATTACAATAGCATATTCGTTGGAATAAAAATAAAAATATTTTGTCAATTATAACGCTTATAGCCATTATAATTACAGCATATAGCAGAACTGTACAAAAGTTCAGAATTATACTGTCGTTAACTAATGAGTAAGAGAGGTAAACGTTTATTCTGTTTGCAACATATGGTTGACAGTGTAATAGATACACAGCAAACATTGATGAGGCGATATAGTTAATGGATTGGGATTTCAGTTTTAATCTTGAGAAAATTAAGAAGAATAGTCCGGCATTTATTATAAGTAACGGACTACAATAAGGGAAACTTGCAAACCATATTATTTTTGATATCATTCCTCCTTGAACAAAAGTATATAGTATGCCACAATTTAAAATTATATATGCGCATATAAGGTATCTGCTTGGAATTTTGCGTAAATGTTTTTCGTAAACTTTAAATGTATTTCCAAGTACATATAGCAAGCTGAAATTAATAAGATTTTTTCCCTCTGTTAACGAAGAATCTCCTAATGAGGAACCTATATAAATACTTATAAATGCAAGAGAACAGATAAGAATAAGCCTGTCTTTGTTATTTATTTTATCAAGATAGTTATTTAAAACAGGACTGAATAAGTATAGATATAAATATGTCTTTATAAACCAATATGGAGAATGTGATATAAATAAAAGTTGTTTGATTTCAAAATTGCCATTCTGCTCTATCATGCCATATATTGTTAAAGGCAGATAGTATAATGCAATTGTTCCAACAAGCTTGCATATTCCATTAACAGTACATTTGATACCAAAGTATCCACTGATGAAAACAAATAGGATAACACCAATGTGTAATGGAATCCAAGCGCCCTTATAAATGATTTCAGTTGGGTTTTTACTATATACGGTAATTAAAAGATGGTAAATAACAATGAATAGCATTGCTATTATACGCAAAAGTTCAAAGTTACTGTTTCTCTCTTTCTTCATTTGGGTTCTTATAGGTGTGTATATGTATATAGTTGTTTACAATTCTTCATCAGCAGCTCCTTGAACTCCTCGCCGCGGGCAGCCCATGTGAACTGTGCTCCGGCATTCTTTGCCTTTTCGCCGATGGATTTGCGCTCATCGGCACTTGTCATCCGCTCCATTGCAGCAGCAAGGTTGTCGATAACCTCCTCGCGCCCTGTGCGTGGAATGACAACGGCATACTCATTTGAGAAATAGCGTGTGTAGCCCGTCGTGTCAAGGCATATGAGCGGCTTGCCCATTGCCATTGAGTCGAACGACACCGTCACAGCGCCCTCTTTCAGCGATGCGTTCACCACAACATCACTTGCGGCAAGCAGGTGATAGTACTCGTCCATTGACACCTTGCCTGTGAATGTAACCAGCTCCTGCACGCCCAGTTTTTCGGCAATGCCTTTCAAGCGTTGCTTGTCTGCTCCCTTGCCCACAATGGTAAGGTGCATATTCCTGTTCTTTTTTGCCGTGCGTGCAAAACTCTCAATCACAAGGTCGAACCCTCGCCATGCATCAAGTCGCCCAACGGTTATGAACTCAACCCTGTCGCCATCTTTGCCTTTTGTGTCGGTTATTGCTGGCTGTTTCTCTACAGCTACATCGGTGAACAGCACGGCGCGATTACGATGTTTGGCAGGTACAAGGTCGCGTGTAATCTCTGTCTTGCAAAGCATGAGGTCGGCATTCTTGCAACGTTTCTTGAACCCGAAATTTGCTGGTAAGGTCTTTATCGCCGCGCGGCGTACCCACTCAATCAGGCGGCTTTTGCGCGCATAGTGGCTGCTGTATTCTGCAGGGATTGTCTCAAGGCCGCCAACAGGTCCCCAAACGAAGAACTGCTTCTGCCCGTATGAACTCACCTTCCACAGCACGTTGCCGTATGTCAGGTGGTGGAACACCTTTATCCCATTCTCTCGCATTGTGCGCTTTACAATGCGGTTGGTGCATAGCTGCCAAATGTTGTAGTATGTTCGCACACCACGCATTCCCTTTTTCCAGAACCTTGCCCACTTTGGCAAGTCAAAGTACAGGAAATGTATGCCGCTGAACTCCGGGTGCGCTGCAATCCATGGCTCAATGGTGCCGCGGTTACTCTCACGCGTGAGCACCCATAGCTCAAAATGCTTCGACATCTCAAGCACCCAGTGCCATCCCACACCAATCTCGCTGCCAAGCCCCGGCTCGCAAGCGTAGGCCGAGACGAAGATTTTTAGTTTATCGGTAGTGGACATTGATTATCTATATTTGATGGTTCTGTACAACCACATTGCAAATGTCCCAAAAGGACTAATTATGTTTGAAACAATAGAAAACGTTTTGGGACAATGTTTGGCAGCCTTTACAATAAATGAACAACCAGTGACATTGCCGGCAGTTTCTTTAATGTTGTTTGTCTTGTCTTTTATGCTGCTGTTAAAGAAGAGGTAACTTCTAATGCCAAGGTGATACATTTTTTCACCCAGATTCCTGATGTATTTTTTGACATTGTCATTTGAACTTGCAAATGTGGTTTCTGTTAATCCAATAAGTCTTTTGCCGACTCTCAACGTACTGTATACGGTTTCTGGAGACTTATATGATGTCATTGTTGTAGAAACTGTAGTCTTGTTGTAGTGTATAAAGAGTATCGGTTGATACTGTGTGCGTGTTGCATGGTGAGTGAGTATGTGTACCCAATCGACATCTTCAATGCGCTCATTCTCGGCGAAGAAAAGGTTATTGTCTACCATTAATGAACGCTGGAAAATAAATTTCCAGGGAGCATAGGGGATGGAGTTTCTCTCTATCTGCCCATCGCCTGTCATAACTTCCCTGTGCGGGAAATTATGTTGCAGAGTGTTGCTCTCCTTGCCTGGTGACTGGTAGGCGCAGTCAACAATGAGAATCTCAAGGTCGTTCTTGCTCAAGTGGTCATAGACTTGTGTTATACTCTCTTTGTGGTAGTAGTCGTCCTGGTCAATGAAGCAGATGTACTTGCCTTTTGCAGCTCTTACACCTTTGTTGCGTGCTCCTCCTTGTCGTATATTCTTTTCATTTTCTATTACTACAAGGTTGGCATGCTCTTTCTGCTGTTCTTTAAGCCAAGAGCGCGTGTCGTCGGTGCTGCAATCATCAATGCAGATGACTTCATATGTTTCTTTGTTCAACGATTGTTCCCAAATTGAGTCAAGGCATTTGGGAAGTCCATTGGACAAGCCGTTGTATACTGGTATTACTATTGATAAAAATGGATTGCTCATCTCATCTCAATCTTTTTAAGTTCTTCTTGTGCTGCTCGTTGAAAACAAAAGTCAAAATCTCATTGACTGCTACTTGTGGCGTGCTTTCGTTCAACACTTTTGTATATCCTTTTTTACCGGCAAGGTAGTCAATCTTTGCATTTATTGTTCTTATGCCTTCCTCGTCAAGCTCGCGCTTGCGAGCAAGTATTGTCTCGCTGCTTGCGGTGAGCAGAATGTTATAGTTCAATGTTGGAATGAACAGTTTGCCCCACCAGTAGAGGAACTTGGGGCTAAGGTATATACGCGAGCGGCGGCTGTCGCAGATGATATCGGTATAATAGCGGTCGAATACCACAACGCGTGTTATGCGGGTAACCGATTTCACCTTTATAAAATAGCCAATGATGTAGTCCAGCGAGTAGTAGCACAGGCGCAGTAGTGAGTTCAGTTTGCCCGTCTTGCCACCACGGTGTGGGTCGCTATAGTTGCGGTCAACCTCCTTCTTTATACCGGCCGAATGTGCAACCTCGCCCAAGTTGCCAAAGAGGGCGGGGCGGAAGTGGTAGTACTTGTGTGCAGTCTTGAACACCGGTGCAATGCGTTCAAGGATTGTGTCTATGACTGTTGTCTTGCCGCTGCCGTCGGGGCCTGTGAAACCTATGCTAAACCCGGTACGTGAGCGCAGATAGTTGCCAATAAAGGTATAAAGGAACATTATAATTCCTGCCAACAAACCAAACGGGCGGTGCATGATATTTCTCCAAAGCGCTCTGAAGAACAGGCGCTTTCCGCGTTTCTTCTCACATTCGTCTACGCTTTTGCAACCGAAGATTCTTTTTATCTTTTCCTTTACAGTATCACTGTTTTCAGCAGCCTCGCGTGTAGCGCGGTACTTCTCGGGGTATTTACTGCCAACGGCACTGTTGTAGAGTATCTTGTCAAGGAACTGGCACTCAACACCCACATAGTACAGGAAACCGTTGAACTGCTTGTGTGCAAGGAACTCCTCGGCACTCATAAGTTGCACGCCCCAAACAGAGGTGTCAAAGAAGAAGTCCCATTGTACAATCTCGGTCTTTTCCTTGCTTGTCGTGGCACATACATAGCTGATGAGGCGGTCGCTGTTCAGGTATGTGATTATTTTCCACCCGCTGCGGTCAATGAGTTCCACAAGGGCACGTCTCATCATCTTGTAACTCTTGCGGGTAATTATTATGTCAATATCACGGCTGTTGTTATTCTCGGGCAACCCCTCGAAATTGCGCAGCACCGCGTAGTCGGCGTTCGCGTTCAGGAACCCGATGACTTCGGTTATATGTTCAATTGTAGAATCTTTAGTCATATATACTTGCTTTAATTCCTATAGACACAAGAGTGATTTTTTAGACAGAAGTACAAAAGTACATAAGGGCGCTGTTTTGTTTTTAGACATAAGATGCATATGTCGCTGGTTTTATTTTTTAGACAGAAGAACAAAAGAACAAAAGATTGTTATGAGGCTGGCTTTGGGAAATCGTTGATTTCCTTATTTGATTATGTGAATCTACTACAAATGTGAGAACTTGTTTTCCCATTTTAGCAGATTGACATAATCCATTGTCGTAATGTTTCACTTACGACATATAAGCCTCACAACATAACATATTAATTAGATTAATTCAAATCTCTTAAAAAAATCTTATGTAACCAACGTAGTTGGTTTATGTACTTCTGTCTTAATATAACTAAATCATTTAGCGGTTTTGCTCGCAGCGTTGTACTTCTGTCATAAAGAATTAGTCATTTCTTGAATGTCTTGTATTTCCTTTTTATTTCAATCTTTTCACTTCCAAAATTAATGAGTAATCCGTGTTCTAGTCCTGTTGCTGTGAGATAGTTTACAAGTTGTGCTTCGTGTATTTGCATCAGGTGCTGTGCTGCTTTCAATTCGATTACAACCGAATTTTCCACAACAATATCAGCGCGGAATTCGCCAACGATAACATTATTGTAATATACGTTGATTGGAACTTCTTTTTCAGCACTTAATCCGTTTTCTTTAAGTTCAATCAATAGTGCGTTCTGATAAACAGACTCAAGAAAACCCGCCGACAATTTCATTCTTACATTGTACGCACATTGAACAATCAGTTTTATGAGGTCTTCAACATTCATATTTTTGTTTTTTAGACAGAAGTACAAAAGTACATAAGGTTTATATGCTAGAACTGTTAGGAACTATTCAACAATTTTATTGTTGCAATGCTTTGCTGAATATGTTTAAATTCTTTGCTATGAGATAAGCCTTGTTGGAATTTCTTTCCAAGCAGAATGGTTTGAACCAGTGTCAATGGGAAAACTCGTTTTCACCTTGTCATAGGTTTAAACCATTTATCGTCGCAAGTGAAACTATGCGACTTGCTTATCCCATAGCTGAGAGTTTCTTCTGTTCTTATGTCTTAAATAATTAAATCATTATTTCTTCTTGAAGAAGTTATGTTTTAATTTGTCAAGGATGTATCCAGGGCGGTAGTAAATTGATTTCATAATCTCCCATGCGGCCTTGAATATATTCTTGCGCTTGAGGTAGAAGACTCCGTTGCGCAGGGCATCGGCTGCCTTTGCATCCTTTTTCAGTTTCTTAATCTCCTTCTCGCTCAAAGATTCATAGAACTCAATGAAAGTTAGCTCTTTTTCCTCACTGCGGCGCCTCAAAAGGTTTTGCTTTGTGTAGCGCATCTTCAGTATCATGTTGAAATGGTTGGATGAGAGTCCATCCATTTTACGGTAATGATACAAAACCTCGGGCAGTACAATTATTGCTTTTCCATCAGTGTGGAAATCGCTCATTCTTGTCCACATATCCAATTCCTCACAGAAATCCTGATAGCGTGGCTTGCCTTCGGGGAAACCCTTGATGCAGATGCTGCCGGCTTTTATGGCATACTCCCTGTTGAACATTGTATGGATGGGAAGGAATATCAGTTTCCTCTTGCTTGCCTTCTCAATGAAAGCCTCCTTTGTCTTTTCACCCAAGAAGGTTCCGCCATGTACTCTCCTGCCTTTGGCATCAATGAAGTCATTCCAGCAGGATACTCCAATCAAATCATTATCACTGGTTATTGCTGTGTACTCTTTTTCAACAAGTGTCGACTCCAACAAATCATCAGAGTCTATGAAAAGAAGGTATTTGGTTTTAGCGTAAGATATTGCAAAATTTCTTGCGTTTGCAATACCTCCATTCTTCTCAAGTGTTATTATTTCATATTGTCTTGGGTGTTCGGCGAAAAACTGCTCAATTACGGCAATGCTATTGTCGGTACTGCAATCGTTGACTATAAGCAGTTGAAAATCTTGCATAGTCTGCGCCATAACACTTTCAAGTGTTTCCTTTATATATTTCTCGGCGTTATAAACGCAAATGGCAAGGGTGAGATTGGTCATTATTGTTCTAAAATGTACTTGAAAAAGTTATAAATATCGTCTGAGCATTTTTGAGGAGTGTACAACTTCTCAACAACTGTTTTTGCACGCTTTGTATATTCATTGTATTTCTCTTTAGTAAGAGAAGTGGCAACAAGCATCTTCTCACATAAATCATCATCTCCTTCAAATCTGATTCCAATTTCTTCACCTGTTAGCGACAATCCGTTGTCAAATTGTTCTTTTGTTCCGGTTGTATTTCGGCCAATGACAAGACAGCCGTTTAGCATTGCTTCAGTGGTAACACGCCCGAACCCCTCAAATTTAGATGCGACAACAACAGCATAGGCTTTTTGCATTAACTGGTCAACATCACTGCGTGCTCCAAGAAAACAGACTTTGTCTTTTAAATTATTTTCTTCGCAATATCTCAACAACTTATTGTACTCATCTTGTGACACTGCGCTACCCGCTAATAGGAGCTTATAATCTTCATTTGTTTTGCAAAAAGCATTGAAAGCATGAATTACATCCAACGGATTCTTCTCTTCAGCTAGACGCCCGACAAAAAGAAACGTTTTTTCTCTGTTGTCGTTTTCTTTTTTGCATAATGTCAGGAGCCCATTGTATATAACCCTTGAATTTGTGTTGCTTGTTAGATGAAAATGCTCTTGTATACCTTTTGTTATGCAAATAGTGTAACTGTTCTGTAAGTTTTTAATAAAATGACGTCGTGACGGAATTATTTTCATTCCAAAATCCAAGTCTTGGTATTCGCGTAAATGATACACGTGCGGGATATGTAATTTTTCCGCGACGTTGTACCCAATATTTACAACACCGACGTTTGTGTATATAATATCGGGATTATGTCTTTTTACGGTTTCTAAAAGCGTGCGTTCCTGTTTTTTATTTTGAATGAGGTGTCGCAGTAACTTGATTGGCGTGAACAGGAAATTTCTTTTGGTTGCTTTGGGATAGATGTTAAATCGTGTCGGGACAATTTCTGTCTTGATATTCAGATTTTTCAAATAATCGTATGCAGGACCTTTGCAAGGTACGGACACTACAAGATCAACATCCTCCCTTTGATTGATTTCAGTACAATATTGTACAAAGGAGAGAGAACTCCCACCCGTGAGGCTTGATGTGCTGAGTATGCAGAATATCTTCATTTATAATCTGATATTTACTTTTTCACCATTCCTATTGATGATTCTTGCCGGATTGCCACAAACGATGCAGTTGTCCGGGATATTTTTTGTTACAATTGTACATGCACCAATTGTTACGTTGTTGCCAATGCTTATGTCGCCAATGACTACTGCACCTGTACATATCTTGACGTTCTCCCCAATGCGTGGACGCCTTCCTTTATCATGCGCTCTTCCAATAGTCACATTGTGCCAAATCTGACAATTTTTGCCAACGCTTTCTGCGAATATAATTGTAGAGTAACCGTGCTGAATGACAAGACCTTCTGCGATATCTTCTTTATTAGTAATAAAATGCAGTTCCTTTGTGCACGGAATAAAGGCTTTGATAATATTGCAAGCTTCTCCGCATCTGAAAAAGAAAAGATTGCGGTATTCTCTAAGTGCTGCAAACATTCTTATGAACGCAAGGAATTCACTTTTGTATTTAATGACTGTAAGTGTGTTTTCCCATTGCCTTAAATCTTTGGACATTATTCCGTTCTTGTTGTTGATCAAGAATAAGATATATAAAGGTGCAAAAAGGAGGCATTTAATTCTAAATATTAAGAGGTGTATCATGTTGTAATGGCGTTTTAGTTGTCAATGAGTTCATATTCATCACATATTTCATTGTCTTCATATATTTCTGGGTTGTACCTGTTTTCATAGAAATAACGCACACAGGTCATAACCATCATAATTTCCCAAACATATTGTATGTTGGTTCCAGCACGTCCAATTATACCTGCAAACATAAATATTGATGCAAGAGATAGAAATTTATATGAGCAGCTAAAAGTGAATATCAAAGATAATATATAGAACAATAAGCCATAGTCATCGAAAACAGTTCCAGTCTGTTTTTGAAATCCTCCCTGAAGCTTATTATAATCAATTCCATAACCAAACCATGTTTCTTTTTTAGTATAATCGGCTTGTAATGAGTTTAATATAGGAGCAATTCGTGCTGCCGCCGAACCGTCGGTTTCTTGTACAGTTTCTTTATCAAGTGTTGCAGTCGCTTCAATGGTATTTGTTGCTCTGTCAAGTCCTTCAATTCCAGAATTTTGTATTAAAATATAGCATACTACAAGTGTGGGAATAATATAGTACCAATTGTCTTTTCTTACGAAGTATAACGCAAAGAATATAATGCATACAAATGCCGTTCCACTACCCATCGTGAGCATCATCCAAAGGAATCGGATTGTAACCCATTTATACTCTCCACTGAATAGTTCACTTAATGTAAATGGACCTTCATCTCGTTTGTATTCCTGGCATTTCACGTAAGCGTAATAAAATACCAGCATGAAGCGTGCAAAATGGCTAGGCTCTACTGCAAGTGATTGACAGCCAATACCGCGATTCAATACTGTACACAAGTTTATTATAGGCAAATATTTTATTCCCACCAGTAATGCAGCTTGTTGTATTATACACACAACAAAGTATGCCATCATGAACCATTTGCATATTCTTATGAAATGCTCAATAGTAAATACCTTCTCAAGGTATATCAGATTGTAGAAACTGACATATGTAAGAACTAATAATATGGAATATATGTATGTGCCCCAACGGAATGACTCCGGGTGGAAACTTGCTACAGCATATTGATAAACAAGATAGATAATAGCCCATATCATTGCTTTTGATGCTTTGAATGAATAAAGCAATAGTACAACAATTGACGAGAAAATCAATGCCATTTTGATAGGGGCATTCATACCAAACGTGTCAATAGGAACGTAATATATTCCGTATAGGATTATAAGTATAGTGGCATATTGGGTTAATTGGGTGTGCCCTTTGAATATATCGAACATATATAAGTAGTTTATCGTTTAATCTTTTTATAAAGAGTAAATGTCATCACATACATTTTCATTGACAACTTTGCTATCTGTTTGCCAAACCAATGGTCTTTGCTGTAACGGTCAATAAAATAGCAACGTGAGTTCCCCCATACTTTGAAACGCTTTACTGGGTCGCTTTTTTCACTCTTGATATGGCGGTGCACTGCCTGAGCGGTTGCAAGGTAATACATTCTTTTGTTTGCCAACTCTACTTGACGCGAGAGTATTGCTTCCTCGCAATACAGAAAAACCTTTTCATCAAAGAAATCAACCTCTTTAAGGAACGATATCCTTATCATAAAACAGCAACCGCTCACCTTGTGGCAGTAGTGGCTCTCGCTGTAGTTATCAATGAAATCATATGCGTCGCTCTTTTTCTTCTTGCCGAAGATCTCTTTTATCCAAGCAAATGAGCCTCGCCAATTACCTTCTTTGCCCATCGGGCTTTGGTGTATGCCATCAGCACCAACAATATCACTGCCACAAACAACAATATCTTCATTGGTCTGCATTTGAGCAAGCAGTGTGGCAAGGTAATCGGTTTGCGGGAACTCCATGTCGGGGTTTGCTATCATTGCAAACTCATAACCTTTCTCTGCGGCATAACGCAAGCCAACATTGTTACCGGCATTGTAGCCTCTATTCTCGTTATTGGCAATGAATGTGCAACCTTGCTCTTTGCACAAAGTTTCAACCGCTTTGCGCTCGTCATCGCGCGAACAGTTGTCCACAACAACAATCTCCAGCTCAACGCCTTGTTGCGCTTTAAGGAAACCGATGCACTTACGGCAATCGGCACTGCTGTTGTAGTTGAGTATAATGGTGGCTATTTTCATTAACGTACTAGGTTTCTAATACTTGTTCTTGCGATTTTTGCTGCAGCGATGAACAGGTTTGTGCTACAGATGTAACATGGGGCGTATATATAGTCGAAATCTTTTTTGTATTTTTTTACAAGTCTCCACAGACTTTTAAGGAAGTACTTGTCTGTATACATACCGCCCTTATTGTTCTTTTTATGGAATATTATATCTGGCATTACGTAGCTCGGTATTCCATTGCGTTTTGCATTGTAACAAATTTCCACAGCATACAGGTGCCAATGATTACACACGTATTCGTCGAATTTCAGTTTCTGATATACTGTTTTTGATGTTGCAAAACAGCACTCATCAAGTGTGACAACCTTTTCCTTGGATTTTATCTGATTTCTGGTGATAAATTGTTTGTTTTCTTGGTACTGGAGGTTAGACAAGACTGTTCCATTTGTGTTTATTCCTGCAAATCCGATAATCTGATTTGGGTTTTCTGTTAGTTCGCTTATAATGTTCTGTAAAAAGTCCACGTTATCAAAAGCAATGTCCTGGTGGCAAAAAAACAGGATATCACCAATTTCATTCATGTGTTTCTTGATGGTCTTGTTATATGCTTCGGCTGCGCTTTTGTATCCTTCCTTAAATGCATTTATAAGGATTATGTTGCAAGTACTTTTGTCTAGCATACTAAACGATGGTAGTAGCATACTATTAAGTTCTTCGTTATTGTTGTGGCAGCAGATAAAAGTAACTTTCATTTTTTCTTCATAAGATAGTTGAATGCATATCCTCTCAAACGGCCTGTAAATTTATGTATCTTCATATACCAGTGTGCGGGTTTAAGACCAAAAGTGTATTTTAGGCTTGCATAGTCAAAATGTGTAATTCTTTTTCCCATCAGAAGGAATTTAACAAACTCGGTAAATGTAAATTTCTTGGCAAATGTTTCATTGTCAAAATCATCGCTTGTTGTAAAAGGAGAAACATCTATGTCGTCAATCATTTTTGCTATTGAATGTAAAGTAATGAATCCCCATGTAGATAGTACATAATCTTCTTTAATATTATACCTCTCTATTTCACTGGCAATCCAAGTTGAGACTTTTATGTTTTCTTCTATGATTTTAGTAGACTTTAAACTTTTTCCTTCTGGAAATACTGGTTCCAATATGCCTTTAATCTCTTTATAACCGATGGTCGTAGGATATGGTGATGCCGAGTAGTAATTCTCTATAACCGATGTCATATTGGTATTGAGTGTTCCTGCAGGGAAATATGAATAATACTTTCCGTATTCTGTTGGATAGACATCGTTTCTAGTTCCGTAGTATATGAAGTCTACAGGCTTGAAACCATTCCTTTGGAGTATTGCATTTATCATTAGCCTTGATGTTCCTAGCCATCCAACATCGACAAAAGCCTTTTTATTGTCAAAAGTAACACCTTCTTGTTCAAAGTATCTTAGCAATATCTCTTGTTCTTTTTGGGCTTCAGCTTGGAAATCGGGTGTCAGTTTACTGTTGTATATTGAATTGATAAAATCTGTTTCCTCTTCACTAGATTTGATTCTTTGATATTTATACTCAAATCCGTATTTTTCTTTAAGTTCTTCACTTGTGAGAAGCAGTTGCCATAACATGTGTTTGACATCCCTACCAATAAGTGTGTGTCTGTCAACAATCTTCAGATAATCTTCGGGTTTGCTGTCATACATGTAAGGACGCATTAAAGAACGTCTTGAGACAAACAGATATTTTAGTTCAATTTCATCGTGTGGAATTGATTCTGCAATTTTCTGTAGTATATAACTATCTCGGGACAAGAAATACAATGTTTTTATATTTTCTTTCTTGGCAATTTCAAAAATCCATTTGACGAAAGGTACGTATGCGCTTGCAACATAATTTGCTGCAATGGTGGCAAATGGGTTATTATTCTGCAGTCTGGCTGTTTTTGAAATGCCTGTTAGTAAAGATAATTCTTTGAATGCAGGATTTTGGGAAGCAAGTTGTTCCAATCTTTGCTCTAATGTATTATTATGGGTATCGACTAGTGTCGCTTTTATACCATTTTTTTGGGCAATTTTTACATCGCTGTATCGGTTGTCTCCATAATGTTCCCAAATTTTGGGGTTCAATTGTTGTTTAACATATTGGTACAAAAGTCCGGAATCCTTTCTTGCTTGTATTTCACAAGATACATAAACGTTATCTTCTGGTTTGATTTGACATTGTTTCTCAAGTATTTTACGTAATGTAAGGCTGTCAATATACATATCGCTTATAAATGCGATTTTGTAACCGTCTCTTCGTTTTTGATTAATCAGCTCTGTAATACTTGGATTGCTTGTCAGATTTTCCGTTTCAGTTTCTAGCTCCTTGTTGATTAATGTCTGTACGTCATATTCATTAAAAGAAACTACTCCTTCTGCAGTATAAATATCATGCAGCGTCAGCTCTATTTTTTTTAGTTTCTTTTGGACTATTTGGGGTGCACGTTTGCGCCAAACAATAAAATCCTCTCTCTTTGCCTTGTCGTTTGGGTATAACTTGTTAGCGAGGAGATAAAAAATATTTTCAGGATTTCCACATTTGCGTATCAGTGTGGTATCAAATATGTCAAACGATGCGAGTTTCATTTGGCTCTAATTTTTAAAAAGGATGCGTATAGACAGGAAATGCCTCTGAATGTACAGTGCGAAATCATACATAATTTTTGTTTAAATCCTTGTGGACGCATTTTTTCCTGCTTTGCATAGCTGAATGAATCTTTTAGAATCTTTGATGCCTCTTTTGCAAAATCTGTTTGGTTGTGCTTGTAATAGTAGTAGTCTCTTTGGCAAAAGATTAGAGATTGTATATAATCCTTTTGTAACTTGATGAAAAGTTGTTCTTCTGTATAATTCCTTTTGGCGAATTCGTATATGCTTTTTGATGTCTGCAGAATGTTGTAGCGCTTGATATTCTTTTGGTGCATCAGGCTCTCAGAGTGTTGTCTATAATAATATTTTGTATTGGCGAATGCAACATTCTTACAGCTGAACAACAGACGTCGTTGGTCAATTTCATCAACATAAGAATAATTGTTTTCTTCGTTTTTACCGGTAGAAATGTTTTCAAGATATATTTCTCTTTTAATCAATAGACCGCTGACCGAAATTTCCACTTCTCCAAGTAGGTGTTTCGTGGCTTCTTTTCCGCTAATAATGCACTCTAAAGGGAAAGACACTTTAGGGATGCAGAATCCGTTCATTTCTCCTTTCCGGTTGCATAGATGCAGTGTGCTGAGGATTATATCTGCACCTGTCTCTTGTTGCCGGTTGTACATTTTTTCAATGTAGTCATAATCCAAAAAATCATCAGCATCATAGGTCATAATGAATTCGCCTGTTGATGCAAATGCAGATTCTTTGCGTGGCAATCTTGCAGCTCCTGAGTTTGTACTCCTTTTTATGAGTCTTATGTTCTTATGTCCTTTGCAGAAACCTTCGACAATCTCCACAGTATTGTCTGTTGAGCAATCATCGGTGATTACCAACTCCCACTCCTTGAAGGTCTGGGCCAAAATAGACTCGATTGCTTCTGAAATATACTCTTCGGCATTGTATGCCGGCATTATTATAGAAACTTTGGGCATATCACATAAATGTTTTAATCAACCTTTTGAATAGGAATTTGACAGTTCTCCATTTGGTGGCACATATGAAAAGCAATAGCCCGAAAATGGTTTGATGTCTGTCTGTACTCTTTATCTTGAGATCCTCAACGCTGTTTCCTTCTATCAATCCTATGTATGTCTTTAATGAATCGTGTGCGCTGAAATATATTTTTAAATTCTTGTCCTCAATTATGCAGGCCCGGTATAATCTGTATGAATAAAATGAACCGGCAACGGAAGGCTCAAGAAGTTTATCTGCATAGTTGAATGTTATTCCGTCATCACTGTACCAAAGTGTGAGATTTTCCAAGTCATAACTAATCAAATAATATTTACCATCAATGTGATTTACATCAATATGCCAAGGCATGTTTTCTTGACCATTGAGAATGCATTTCTTTTGTGCTGTCCATTTTTTACCATCAGCAGATTCTGAATAGGAAAGTTCACGGCGAGTTCTCGATTCGCTATTGACATACCACATCTTGTATTTCCCGTTTCCATGTAATATGGCTGGGCTGACAACCATGTTGCCAAGAGAGTCTCCCTCATTTGTGGCAAGGTTTACCATCACCTCTCTTTCACTCCAAATGATGCCGTCTTGGCTGGTTTTCCTAACTAATTGAAGGTTGTCGTATTTGTTTTTAATGCCACCCCTATGAGTAAAACGGTACCAGCACTCTATCTTATTGTTTACAAAAACAAGATGAGGGTCTGAAAAATAATCTAGCTCTTCAATTTCCTTGATGTTAAGGTCATCGATTGGATTTTCGGCGATTTCAGTCCATTTGGTTCCATCATTTGAAACATGTATGGACGGGCACTCATTCCTATCCTCGTAAGGTTTGCTTTTGGGAGAGAATGGTGTTTCTGCCATCCAATATTTATAGCCGTTCCATCCATCCTTGAAATAGAGAACACTTGGATGGTAGGGACTGTCGTTGCCATCAAAAGTTCTTATTTCAAGTGGTTTTTGATTGTATGGCTTTAGCTTAATCCACAATATAATAATGTAGAGTAGGAGTGTTGCTATTATGATTGCAAATATGTAACCCACTTTTTATCCTATTTTAACGGGTGCTACTTCAGTTCTTCCAAAAGAATTTGTTTTTTATTCTTTTCAGAATGATTAAGAATTTTCGCATTCTGCAGTTTGTGGTGGTAATAAGCTGTCGTTCTATAAAGTAGTTCCTGATTTTATATGCCTTGATTTCTTTCAGGAGCGTGCGTTGGAACTCGCTTCCTGTCCACTTCGGTTTCTTGCAGGAATATCCGAAATTGTAGTCATAACTCAATATTTTACCTATCACAACATATTTCGCATATTTGTTTTTCTCGATATCCGGGATAGATTTTTCAATGTGCTGAAAAAACAATTCTTCGTATTCAGGGCTACCATTAAACGAGTGCATGATACTTTCGTCGTGTTGTCTGTAATGGTAGACACATTGTGTTGTTGTAACAACATTTTCTTTGTTGTTGAAAGCGATTCTTATATTGGCAATAGTATCCTCTCCCATTATAATATCTTGCGGAATATCAAAAACCCCTAATGTTATCAGTGAACGTCTTATCAATTTACAATACGGACCGCTATCTTTCCCAATAATCATCTGTTTTTTGTAGCATTGGTGTGAGATTTCTTTTGTTCTTGCCGAAGTCTCGGATTTTGAAATCACAATGTCTCCACGAAAACGTTTTAATGCTCCCATAACGATATTTGTATCGGGTTTCAGTATTGAAACAAGAGTTTTAAGTGCGTTGCTTGGCATAAGGTCGTCTGCATCGGCAAAGGTTATGAACTCACAATCTTCGGCCTCTTCCACGCCGCGTGCTCTTGCGCGTGTTACACCTGCATTCTCCTGGTGAATGACTGTTATGCGTGGGTCTTTTTTCGCGTATTCATCGCATATTTTCCCGGCATTGTCGGGCGTTCCGTCATCTACAAGTATTAGGCGGAAGTTTGTATGCGTTTGTGCAAGAATACTGTCAATGCACTCAGTAATGTATTTTTCAACCTTATAGACCGGTACTATTACACCAATTCTTTCGTTCATTGTTACTGTCTTTGAAATTATAGAGTTTCTATAAGATAAATCCATCTTTTTACAACTACATTGGCATCAAATTTCTTAATGAAACTTTTGCCATTGCTGGCTAGCATGTCTCTTCGGTGTTCATCTGTAATAAGAGCTATTATGCCGTCTATATACTGTCGTTTGTTGAAGGGAGTGATCAGCAGACCGTTATGACCATGACTAATGACATCTGTTGCTGATTCGAAACTATTGTATGCAATTGGTACACAACCATATTTTTGTCCTTCTATTAAAACCATTCCAAAGGATTCGTGTGAACTGGTCATACAAATAATTTTACTTCTCTTGAAGTATTCGTCTGATTCTTTTTGACCTACAAACTCAACGTTTCTTAATTGTGATTTTTCTGCGATTCTTTGATATTCATTTGCATACTCTCCGTCACCAACAATAACGAGTTTCCAGTTCTTGAATATGTTATACACTTCCTCCCATATATATAATAGTCTATCTAACCGTTTCTGGTATGTGAGTCTTCCAACAAAAAGAATAATATTTTCTTTTTTTGAAGTCGGTTCACAATTGTCCAAAACTATAGGGTTCGATATAGTGTGAAATCTTTCTTTGAATTTGGAAGGATATATTTTCTGTAGAAATGTCGTAAATTCTTTATTTAAAGTGACGAACGCATCTATTTCTTCTATTTCTATATCCTTGAAGAACTTTATATCTTGTTTTATAAAAGTGTGTCGCCTAATCTCAAAATACAAACTATATATAGGCCTCAATATAAAGCTATGGTTTGATAAATAGCGTTCTTTATAATCATTAAATTCCCTATTCGCTTTCAAAGGATTGAAATGATAGCAATATATCAATTTACATTTGCTCGCTTTCTTAGCTTCTATACACAACTCCAGCAACCCCTTGAATGGCGCTCCTTGTGAAATGATAATGTCAATTTCATGTTTTTCAATCGCATTAATGAAAGTCCTTTTGTTTTCATTGGAGCAAAGAACTTGTTTTTCGGGGAATTCAATATCGGTCTCAGTTTTGGGCGCCTTTGGAATAAAAAACATACTCCAAACTTTATAACCGTTCTTTATCAGTTCTTTTTTTAATAGATAGCTTACGGTCTCTGTTCCTCCAACTCCCAACACTTGTTGGCATTCACTTACGATGCAGATATTTTTCATTGTTAAGAAACTTTCTTTAAAATTAAAATGCCGCTGAATGAATAGTTTACTGTTTTTTTAATAAAGTTGGCGTTCATGCCCTTGGGGCTACAGTAAGATTTAATGTTTTATATAATAAGTTTTTTGCTTTGCGTATTGTAATAATAAAAAATCGTATTATTGGATTTGTGTACTTCAGCAGTAGTCTTTCAGAAATGGGAAGCCTATATCCGTATGTCTTGATGTCTTGCTTTAATTCTCTATGGAAGTCAGTTCCGGCCCAATCGTCAATCCTTATGCGGTAGCTGAGTAGTACCCTCCATAAATCTGCCCTGCATTTTATATGTGACAGCATATATTCGTCCATTTTTTTTGTCGGAATGGATTCCTTTAGGTGGTGACACAACTTTGAAAGATATTCTGCACTATAGCCGAATTGGCTACAGACGCTTGTCGCATGTTTTCTGTAGAAATATAATGGTTCCCTTATCGTTTTAATCTCTTTTTCAGTACGGAAAGCGATTCTCAAGTTCATGATTGCATCTTCGCCAAAATAAATTCCGCGCGGGATATCAAAAACTATGTCATTAATGATTGACTTCCTGAATAGTCGCCCCCATGGCATTCCTCCTTTAACGTTCAGCACCCTTTTCCTGAAATTATCTATGGGCATCGTGTGTCCCAAATTCTCCCAATTGTCAATGAAAACACAATGTTGCTCCTCTGTTGTGTATGAAATGCATAAGACAATATCCGTCTCCTTGTCAATAATTCTGTAATACTCCTCCAAAGCTTTAGGTGGTATCATATCATCACCATCTACAAACATTATAAATTCACAATCATTCGCTTCTTCAACCCCTTTTGCCCTTGCGCGCGTTACACCAGCATTGTCTTGGTGAATTACTGTTATACGCGGGTCTTTACTTGCGTATTCATCGCATATTTTTCCTGCATTATCGGGAGAACCGTCATCAACAAGTATAAGACGGAATTTTGTATACGTTTGTGCAAGAATGCTTTCGATGCACTTTGCGATATATTTCTCTACATTGTAGACTGGTACTATTACGCCTATAAGACCTTGTTCCATTATTAGAATTCTATTTTTTCGAATGGTTTGTTGTATATCTTAGATGCTGCGAATGGATAGCCGCTGTTGTACATCTGTCCAGTGCGCAAGAGGTATATCTTTTCAGCATTGGCTATCATAAAGAAATCGAGGAATGTTTTCTCGTATAGCTCGTACTCGTCGCTCCCATTTTGGCCGTCGATGTGTGTGATATTGCCCGGGATTACATATACGTAATCAAGTTTTGATGCAGTTTGCAGGAAAGTGGCGCTGTCAGAATTTACCAAAATGATACGTGCTGGGTGTTTTTTATGCAACAATTGCAGTTGCTCAATATTTTTTGCTATCAGTTCATTCTGCTCTTCTGTTGTCAATTTACCATGTAATTCTACGGTTTCATTGAAATCGCCAAATAGGTTCATAAAACGGAATGAAGTACTTATGTAACCAACGCCTAGAATCTCTTTTTGTTTTTCAATACTTGCTTGCAGTTTGGGTGATGGCTTGAAAAGTTCATTGAATAGGGTGGAGTAGTCGCCATTATAGGAGAATATTGCATTGGTCCTGACATGGAACTCATTGTATTTTTTCTTGAATTCTCGTCTAAACCATTGTTCCTGTTTTTTTGCCTCGTAATCACTGCCGGAAAGGGTGTCAATATAACAAAGGTCGGCAATGGTAGTATTGTAGTTTAGTTCTTGTTCGGTGATGCGCCAATCAATGATGTTTGGCTCAATAAATTCGGAAAGGTTAAATGGGCTTGTGAATATGATTTTGAATTTAAGGTTTTGTTCTTTGCACACTTTGTAAACAGAGACAATGCCTCTTAAGCGGTCGGCAAGGCCTCCATTCCTTATTTTGCCATCATATATACATATGACTCTTTTGTTGTCAAGTTGTTTTATCGCAGCGTATGTGGAGTATTCATCGAGTGAGATTAACTCGCCTCTCTTGAACCTTATATTCTGGTTCTTCACATTGTTCCATGAGCGTTTCTCATTGCTAAAGAACATCTTGGATAACCTCCACTTGATATTTGTTATCAGGCTGTCAAATGTCATTTGATTATCTTTTTGAATAATTTACTACGATGTACAAAATCTCTGAACCCAGTGGAAATTGTATAATAAGCAGTAAAGGTTATTATTGTTATGATAGTGGCGTATATAGCGCCACTGGCAATAAGTCCTAGCCAATTATTTGTGGGGATATGGCTTTGAATAAATTTACCGAATATAAAATCTGTTGCAACCAAAGAGAACGCTGTTGCTGCTATGTTTATTGCAAAGAGTTCCCAATATTTAAAGACTGGTAGTTTGAAACCTCTTGAAAACAAGTAATATGGTTTCCAAATGTATATAATGGCTATAATTGAAACCAACGGTCCACACAATACACCCGGTAGTCCATAATAATATCCGCCTGCAACGGCAAATATAACCATTATAAGGCTTTCTGCATAAGGAGCCCACACGTCGGCAAATAATCCGCAACCATAACAGAACTGGTCGAGTACACCACGGGCAATGCCAAGCCCGCTAAGAATTGCAATTAGTGCAACTGTATAGCCGTTGAGGATATACTCTTCTCCTAACCATACACCGATGAATGGTGATGCAAAAGTGTATATGCATGATGCAGCAATTGATGCAACAAACAGCCTTATAGCCAAAAGCTCTTTAAAAACCTTGAGTATCTTATTTTTATCTCCTTCGGCAATGAGGTTGCCGATCGCAGCACCTGTACTGTTGATGACGCCGGATATTAGCCCTTCAAGTTTTTGAGTCAGAATTGTATAGTTTGTGTATAATGCAACCATTGGTAGTGACACAAAGGAGTAGATGAGGAATGGAGTAAGTTGTCCCTGTACCAAACCGCCAACTTTGTGTGCGAATATCTGTTTGGTATACTTTATGATCTCAGGGTATTTCTTGAAAATCTGTTTACCTTGTTTGATTTCACTCTTGAGCCAAGGATAGGTCTGGTTGATTTTCCAATTAAGGATTGTAGCATTTATTATGCCGCCAATTAGTTCAATGGCAAGATATATGTAGAAACTGCCAAAGTAGATGGCGAGTATCATTTGAAGAATCACCTTGCTTGTTGTGGTGATTTGGAAATATCCTGTTACAACATAGTTGCGTTGGTCGGCCGAGAGCAGTGCTGCGCGGTAGTTGACAAAATAGCCAATCATTGAAGCTGCAAGGTATGCATAGAATGCAAAGTAAATGACGCCGAGTGGAATTTCTGTATCAGGGAATATCAATGGCAAAAACAATGAGCCAATGATGCCCAATGATAGGATTGCAAGGCCTATGATGCGATATAGGTATCCAAGGACAGAGATTACCTCGTTTATTTTGAACTTGTCGCCATCGGCGATGGGTTTGTAAAGAACATAACCGATTGCTGTGCCAATACCCAGTTCGGCAAGGTTCAGAAATGACAGCAGGCTACCGACCGTGCCGGTGAAACCTATGAATTCGGTTCCAAGGTGGTCGAGGAGTATCTTACGGGTAAAGAATGCAGTGATGAACGATGCAAAATAACATATGAGGTTAATTTTTGCATTCAGCATCGTTTTCTTTACTCTTGATTCTTTTTGCATAACTTAAAATTATATCCTATTTTGCAATAGTCGTTTAATTTCCTCAATGTTTTGTCTGCTTAGTCCACTTTTTGTGATGAATTCAATAGCCTCCTCGCAGTGAAGGTCGCTGCCGGAAACGGAGTAAAGTCCGTTGTTTAAGAGCCACAAGGCTTTCTTTTTCACCACTTTTCCATAACCACCTGCAAGGGATGCCAGATTGAGCTGGAACCTTACACCTTGGCTGTGGAGCTTAAGGTAGTCGGCATTGTCAAGATACATATATCTCTCGGGGTGGGCTAGCAGTGGAAAGTAACCCAATGACTTTATTTGTTGCAGGGTGTCGTTCATTCTCATTGGGGCGTTGTAGTATGATGTCTCAACAAGAATGTGTTTGCCGCTTGTGCCTATGGGGAGGAGGGGGGGATCTCCCTCCGCAACTGCGTTGCTCGCCCCTCTTACATAAGAGGGGCAGTTATTTATTTCTTGTAATAGCTTACGCAGGTGGTTGTCTATCATGTATTCGGCTGCGAGGTGCAGTTGTATGTCTCCTGTGTATACGGCTTTGAGTTCTGCAAAACGCGCCTGCAACTTTGCGGGGCTGTTGGGGATATCTTCCATTATGTGTGGGGTGAGCCACAGTTCTTTTATTCCCAATGTCTCGTATGTGGCAAGTATGCGCAGTGACTCGGCAATGGTTTCAACGCCGTCATCCACGCCCGGGAGTATGTGGGAGTGGTGGTCGACAGCACCTTGCAGGATGCCGCTTGCTGCTATTGTTGTTTTTTTACTGAAGAACCACACGGTTAAATAAACTGAAATGTGAAATGTGAAAGGTTCTTAGACACAAGTACAAAAGTACATAAGGACTTGAGAAACTGAAAGGTTGTGCAATCTATGGAACTTTTCCAACAAATTGTTTAAATGCACTTTCAGCGCATTTTGATAAATATATTATTAAAGGCTTGGATACAAATTAATTTGCATACAGCTTTGATAATATATTTATCGGTTAGTTCCATTTTGCCATACAAATGTTTTATGTTTATCTTTTGTTCTTCTGTTCTTCTGTCTTAAATTTTACATTGGCTAATTGGTGCTTTTGAATGTTCTAAACTTCCTTTTTATCTCAATCTTGTCACTTCCAAAATTAATGAGCAAACCGTGCTCAATCTCTGTTGCTGTAAGATAGTTGACAAGTTGAGCTTCATAGGCTGTTGTCAAATGCTGTACAGCCTTCAGTTCTATTATTACTCTCTTTTCAACTACTATGTCAGCGCGGAATTCGCCAACGATAGCATTATTGTAGTAGACATTTATAGGAATCTCTTTTTCGACGCTTAATCCATTGCTCTCGAGTTCAATGAATAGTGCGTTCTGATAAACGGATTCAAGAAACCCCGCAGACAAATTCATTCTTACATTGTATGCACATTGAACAATCTGTTTTATGAGGTCTTCAATATTCATTTTTTTGTTTTTTAGACATAAGTACAAAAGTACACACGGGCTTGAGAAACTAAAATGTTAAAGGTGATAAGTGAAAACTTACTTTTACGTTCACAGCGAGTTATGGAGCTTTTCAAGAATAGTGGTGCAAATTCTCGAAGATTTTGTTTCTGCTATTGAGTGGATGATGATTGGAAAATTTCCAATCGCTGGTAGTATTTAAAAGCATCAATGTGAGAACTTGTTTTCCCATTGCTGCTTTAAAGTACTACCACAGTAGCATAGTTTCACTTGCGATATATCCACTCATATAGCAGCAGTGGTCTTTTGTTCTTTTGTACTTCTGTCTTAAATTAAACTTCCACACACTTGCTTACTCGCGGCTTTCCCCTTTGACAATGCCGTCTATTCGCAACCCAAGCGGTGCCACTATCGCGGCACTTCGCTTGACTAACTGCTGCCGGCATCATCGAACCCTCGGTTGTTAACCTCGGCTTTCACTTTTTCTGGTGGTAGTGGTAGCCATAGCCGTAGCCATATCCGTAGCTGTAACCGTAGCGGTAGCCGTAACGGCCTTGGCCGCTGTGGGTGCCGTTGAGTATCATGGCGAGGCCCTTGAAGCGTTTGTTGTCGTAGATGTCCTGCAACTCGCCAAGCATGTCGCGGTTCAACAGGCCGGCGCGGATGACAAAGAGCGTGCGGTCGCTGTAGCGCTCGATGATTTGTGTGTCGGCTACGATGTCGATTGGCGGGCAGTCGATGAAGATGTAGTCGTAGCGCTTGCGCATCTCGGCGATGAGGTTCTCGAATTTGTTGCTACCGATGAGCTCGGTGGGGTTGGGCGGGATGGCGCCCACTGCGATGACGTGCAGGTTGTCATACCCGGTGTCGGTTGTTATGATGTCGCCTACGTTGCTTGTGCCGCCCGAGAGGTATTCGCTGATGCCGACTGAGGGGGTATGTATATACTCGGATGTTGAGGCGCGGCGCAGGTCGCCGTCGATGACAAGAACCTTGGCTCCCTTGAGGGCGAGCGTGGCAGCGAGGTTCATGGTTAGGAAGGTCTTGCCACTGCCGGGGTTGAAGGATGTGGTGATAACAACGTTGCAGGGCTTGGACTTGTCGGTCATGAACTCGAAATTGGTGCGCATTACGCGGAAGGCCTCGTTGATGATGTTACGGTTGCCGCCCTTGACAATGATTTTTCTCTCTTTGCTGTTGGCTTGTTCCTTTTGCAAAGGTATCTCTCCAATGAACGGTATGTCAATATCCTCGAGGTCGCGGCGGCCGCGCACCTTGCGGTTGGTGATGACGCAGATGAAGATGACAATGAGCGGCAGCAGGGTGCCGAGTGTCAATGCCAGCATGATAATGGGTTTCTTCATTGGCTCGACAGGGATGTTGATGCCGGTGGGTGGAACCAGGATGCGGTTGTTGGATGCCGAGAACTCCTTTGAGAGCTCGGTTTCCTCAAACTTCTGTAACAGGAACAGGTAGAGGGCGTTCTTCACC
Source organism: Bacteroidaceae bacterium (assembly GCA_045660825.1). Classification (GTDB taxonomy): domain Bacteria; phylum Bacteroidota; class Bacteroidia; order Bacteroidales; family Bacteroidaceae; genus HGM04593. The sequence goes on along the minus strand of JAZREN010000069.1, from coordinate 45,608 downwards.
TTTTGCTGGCGCAGGAGGGTCTGCAGTTCCTTGGTGCTGTGTGTGGTGGTGGTGAAGCGTGTGATGTTGCTCTCGATTTCCTTGTTGGCATCGGCAATCTGTCGACGAAGGTCGGTGATGTGGCTGTCGATGGCGGCTTCTATGCCGGCATGCATTGCGGCGATGTTCTTGTCGTAGTCAATGACGACGGGGTGGTTCTCGCTACTGTTTGCCACAAGTCTGTTGCGCTCGAGCACTTTGGTGTTGTAGCTGCCGATGAGTGACTCTACATTGGCGGCGGTGATACCGGTGTTGGCGGGGATAATCTCCTTGTTGCCGCTTTGCGCCATGTAGGATTTTATGAAGTTGGCGAGTTCCAACTGGTTGTTGAGCGAGAGGACAAGTTCCTGCTCCTTGCTGTTGACGGCTTCCTGCACAAGGGCTTTTGTGGTATTGGAGAGTTTGTTGTCGCCGCGGAACTTGGCGATTTCGCGGTCTATGGCCTCGAGCTCTTGCCTGATTTCCTCGGCGCGACGGCTGATGAATTCGGCGGTTTTGATGGTGGCATAGTTGCTCTCCTCGACCCATTGCTCGTTGTAGATGTCGAGTATGGCTGTGAGGATGTCGGTGGCACGTGCTGTGGAAACATCTTTGATGTTAAGGCTGACGACGCTTGTCTTCTCCTTGGCAAGACCTGCGTTGAGGTTTGCCAACAGATGGTTTGCAAGCATGTCGATGTTGTGCTTTTCGATATACAGGTTGGAGCCAATGAACATTCCAAGAGATTCGGTGCGGTCAATGGCAATGAGCCCAAGCGGGGTTGAAACGGTGTCACCAATGACTGCTTGTATGTTACCGCCTGTAAGGGACTCGCCGCGGAATGTGAAGTTGCTGAGTGCAACTGTGCTGTCGGATGTGATGACTGCAGTGAAGGTGGCGGCATCGCTCTCGTTGAGGTCGAGTGTCGCAATCTTCAAAGGACGGTCCTTGTAGATGATGCCGTTGAAGAATGTGCCTTCGCCACGGAACTCAATGTCGAGCCTGAGGCGGCGGATGGCCTCCTTCATGATTTCAACCGATTTGAGGGCGGTGATTTCGTTCTCGGCATTGGCGGTGGTGCGTGAAGTGCCCAGTTCCTTGAAGGTGCTGCCGGTGCCGGCGCCGCTGCCGCGGTCGCTTTCCTTGATGAGAATCTCGGCATGGCGCATGTATTTGGGCGGGGTGGATTTGATTACGTATACCGCAATTGCCGACGCTATGGTGAGTGAAAGAACAAACCAGTACCAGTTCTTGAGGCAGTGGAATATCAGATCCCTGATGGGGATGACATTGTCGTTCTTTTGTGATGCTTTGTTGTTTGCCATTTGAGGAGCACTGTTTTAGTGGTTAGTTGAAGCCGCGGAAGAAGGTTACCAAGGTGAGTCCCAGTGAGATGACAGAGAACCAGAATGATATAGAACGCACGGTGTTGCCGTTGGTTGATGACGCAGCTGCCTTTGAGGTGTTGGGTTCTACGTAGACGATGTCGTTCTGCTGCAGGTAGTAGGCGGGTGATGCGTGGAACTGCGCGGCGTCGTTGAGGTTGAGGGTGTAGGCCTTCTGCACGCCGTACTCCTCGCGCAGCACAGTGATGTTCTCACGTTTTCCCTGGATGGTGAGGTCGCCGGCAAGGCTGAGGGCATCGAGGATGGTGAAACGGTCCTTGTTGATGTCGTATTTACCGGGTCGGCCGACTTCGCCGATGACAGATACCTGCTGGTTGTGGAAACCGACGATGACAACGGGGTCGAGAACGAGCTTCTTTTCGAGGATGATGTTCTTGATGTGTTTTGCGACCTCGTCACGGGTCTTGCCCTCGACATAGATTTCGCCCAGGGTGGGGAAATCTATATATCCGCGCTCGTCAACGGTATAGGCAAGGCGGGTTTCGTTGCCACCGGTGTTGTTGGTTGAGCGTGTGAGGTTGAGCGGGAGTGTGAGCTCGGGGTCTTTGCTGTTTACGTGGATGGTGAACTGGTCGCCGACCTTGAGCCTTACGTCCTGCGGTGTGGCGATTTTTACACTCTGGCCATCGTTGAGGTCCTGGAAATAGGGGACTTGTTTCTGTGTTGAGCATGATGCTGTCAAAAGCAGCAAGAGCAATGCGGGAATGAGTTTTTTCATATTAATTGTTTTTTTTGATTTACTTGTCTGTTGGCGCACAGGTTGAATGGGTTTTGAACTATCCGTCTTGTGTGTGCGCTTGCGTACGTGTGTTATTATATTTGTAAATTAATTTTACTTGAAAATATTTTACGTGTGCGTGTTTGTGTTTTCTTCGTCGAGAATCTCAAGAAAATCGGTGCTTATCTCTGTGAGGGCAACGGCTGTGATGCCATCGATGAGTAACACTACACGGCGGCTGCGCTTGCCTTGCACCTTGACAAAGATGCCTTCGGTGCCATCGAACACTCCGCCATGAACGCGTACCCTGGTGCCTCGTTTGATGTCGACCTCCTCGGGGCGCAGATAGGTGATATCGGCATTGGCGGCATTGGTGATGTCAATGAATTGTTGCATCTGAGGCTCTGGGACGGTGATTGGGACGTTCTTGCCGCCTTGGGGGCGTGTGCAGTATTGCAGGAAATTGACGCCTTGCTTGAGTGCTTTGATTCTCTCTTTTGTGGTGTGCACGAAAATGAGATTGTGAATGGCCGGGACCATTTGGCGGCTCTTGGTGCCGTTACGTCTTTCGACAAGAGCCTCTTTCATTGGGACGAAACACTCGACCTCTTTCTGGCGCAGGAACTCCTTGGCGATGAGTTCGCGGCGATAGGGGGCGCTCATTGCAAACCATGTGAGGGCGTTGTCGTTATTCACTGTGTGATGATGGTTGAAGGGTGTTGCTGGTTGCCGCGCGGGCATACCTTTGGCTCCTCGATGGTGTTGTAATATGTTGACCATCAAGTTTTTAGCTTTTGAATAAGCTGTTTTGTCCAAATGTAGGGAAAGAGCGGCGCGCAAAAAGTGCGTTAAGCCTGTTTGTTTCCTATAACAAATGTATTAAAAAACACGATACCGTGCAAATTGTTTTTGGAAATGCAAAGTATCGTGTAAAAATATTTTATCGGAGTCTCATTTTAGGGTGAGGCGGGCGAGGTAGTCGTAGTGCTCACCGTCGATGCATTTTTCGCAGATGAAGCCGTGCTCCTCGGCATACATGGAGAGGGTGTCGAAATCAATGTATAGCCAATCGAATGGGGCGCCGGTGATGTTCTTGTAGCGCATCTTGTAGTCGATTTCGCCATAGTAGCCGGCTGCAAGGTCAATGTCCATGCCGCCATCGTCGTCCATGAAGACGTAGCTGATGTCGGAAGAGTCGAGCAGCACCTGGCCACCGGGTGCCAGAAGGCGTTTGATGCTGCGGAAAAAGAGTGGCAGACGGTCGATCTTGCCTACGATGCCTATGCCGTTCATGGCAAGCAGGATGGTATCGAACTTCTCGGTGAAGGTCTCGTCGAAAAAGTTGATGTTGCGGGCGTCGAGTCCGCGTTCTTTCATGACTTCGACCGACAGTTCGGAGATGTCGATGGCGACAGGCGCGGGTCCGCGTTCCTTAAGGATGACGCTGTGGCAACCGCTGCCGGCGCCAACATCGAGCACATTACCGCGGCAGAGCTCGATGGCTTTCTGCTCCTGGATGGGCATGTCGGCAAAGTCGCGGAACAGTGTGGCGACGGGAATCTCGTCCTCGTAGAACATTGACGAGAGTACTCTTAACTTACCGGCTTTACGGGTGTGGTAATAGTCGGAAATTGCCCTTCCCATCGGGTCTTTTTCCTTGTTGGTGACTGTTTGCATCGCTTTGTGTTTTATGCTTGTGGTTTATTTGTCTTCTGTATGATTTTCTCTGCAATGATGCGTGGCTCAATGTTCATGCAGCGGTAGTCGCCATAACGGCAGGGTTTGTTGCCGAAGATTGAGCAAGGGCGGCACTCCAACTGCAGTTCTATGCAGTCGTCCATGTGCTGTTGCCATCCCAAGAAACCGGCAAGGGGCGACGTGGCGCCCCAGACAGAGACGGCCGGGGTACCGACGAGTGACGCCATGTGCATGTTTGCAGAGTCCATGCATAGCATGGCGTCGAGATGGCTGATGAGGCGTAGCTCGCCATTGAAATCGGTTTTGCCAATGAAGGATATGCAGTTGGGGTATTTGTCGCACCATTGGTTGATGGCTTTCTCCTCTTCGGGGCCGTTGCCAAAGAAAAAGAGCTTGGTCTGCTCCTGTTGTGACAGCTGCGCTACAACCTGTTCCATCTTGTCGAGTGGGTATATTTTTCCGCCATGGCGTGCGAAGGGGGCGATGCCAATCCAACGGTCGTCGCCTTTGGGTGGAATGAATGTGGCGAAATCGCCGATATAGCCCTTGCTGTCCTTGAACAGCGAGGTGAATGATGGTGTGAAAGGCAAACCCAACTTGGTGAAAACTTCGCTGTAGCGCTCGAAAGTGCTCTTGAGCTGCTGTTTGTTCGTCTTGCTTGGTTTTGTGAGTGCTGCCTTCTCCTTGCGGCCTTTGTCAATGCTCGCGACCTTGATGCGGCCGAAGAGTTTGAAATATGTTCTGAGTATTTTTGTCCTGAGTACATCGTGGAGGTCGGCGAGCATGTCCGGCTCGTAGAGCGAGAGCTCGCGGTAGAGCCTGAAGAGACCAGACAAACCTTTGTATTCCACCGGATTTATTCCGATGAAATCGATGTTTTCGGGTTTGTTGATGAAGAACTGCCCGAAGCGCTCGCGGCTTACAAAGATGAAGCGATGCCAGGGATAGGCTTTGCTGAGTGAATATAGCAATGGGATGGTCATCGCTACGTCGCCGACAGCCGAAAAACGTGTGATCAGTATGGTCTTGACGTTACTTTTTTGATCCATAGAGGACGGGGTTGAGCGAAGGGTCGTTGTACATCTTCATCTGGCGGTACACTTTCATGAACTTGCGTCCGGCAGCGATATCGTCGAGCAATTGGCCTATTGAGGTGGTCATGTCCTTGTATTGCTCGTTAAGAACGTCGAGCTTTGCCTGGCACTTTGCGCGGTGCTCGTCGTCGACATCGGTGCGGTTCACCTCCTCCTGCATGTGGTATATCTTGAGTGAGAGGATGGAGTAGCGGTCGACAGCCCATGCGGGGCTCTCGGTGTTGATGGTCGCTCCCTCGAGTGGAGTGACGTCCTTGTACAAATCGAGGAAATAACTGTCGATGAGCTCGACAAGGTCGGTGCGGTCCTGGTTGGACTTGTCGATGCGGCGCTTGAGTGTGAGTGCTTCGACGGGGTCGATGCCCGGGTCGCGGATGATGTCCTCGAAATGCCACTGCACGGTGTCTATCCAGCACTTGAGGTAGAGATAGTACTCGATGCTCTTCAGCGGATAGGGGTTGTTTATGGGTGTGTCTACATTGTCTGTCTTGTGGTAGTCGGCTATGGCTTCATTGAAAATGGGCCAACTCATCTGGGTGAACTTTTGCATGATGTGTATTGTTTTAGTTGCTGCCTTTGCTCTTAATACATTGGGCTGCGGCGTTTTGTTCTGTTATTGATATGCAAAACTAACGAATTATATCATATTTGCCAAACTTTGAGTGTAAACTCATAGTAACTTGTTATATTTGTATCATCAAACCCTGTTTCTTGATATGAAAGTTGTTATTGACGAAAAGATTCCCTATCTGCGCGAGGCATTGACTGCGATGGGTGTTGATGTGGTGGCGTTGCCTGGCGGTGCCATTGCTGATGGCGACCTTGTTGATGCCGAGGCTCTCTTTGTGAGGACACGTACAAAGTGTGATGCAACTCTGTTGGGTGGCACAGCGGTGCGTTTCATCGGTACTGCAACAATAGGCTATGACCACATAGATTCTGATTATTGCCGTGAGGCGGGGATAACCTGGACAAATGCCGCGGGGTGTAATGCCGGTGCTGTGCTGCAGTATGTGCAGTCGGTGATATATTCGTGGGCGCGTGACAATGGCTGTGCCATTGCGGGACTTACGTTGGGCATTGTGGGCTTTGGCGAGATTGGTTCGCGTGTTGCTGCGTGGGCCGGTAGTGTGGGGCTGCGCGTGCTGGCAAACGACCCGCCAAAGGCTGATGCCGGTGTGTCGGGGCTTGTGTCGCTGGACGAAATTGCGGAACAAAGTGATATAATAACATTCCACCCTACGTTGAATGCGGATGGCGTGTATAAAAGCCAACATCTTGCAGATGCGCGATTCTTCTCTTCGCTCAGACACTGCAGGTTGCTGATAAACGCTTCGCGTGGTGCGGTGGTAGACAACACGGCGTTGTTGGATGCGTTGCAAAGCGGTGCAGTGCAATGCGTTGCACTTGACGTGTGGGAGGGGGAACCGGATATAAACCTTGCATTGTTGAATAAAGCATATGTTGCCACCCCTCACATTGCGGGCTATTCGGCCGAGGGGAAAATGAATGCGACTTCTATCGTACTGGACAAATTCGCGCGTTACATTAATTATAAAGGAGAGGTTCCGATGCTTGGGCTTGATGCTCCGTTGCACCCCGTGGTGGAAGCGGCGAGTGAACAGGAGGCTTTCCTGGCAATATATTCTCCATTGGATGATACAGCGATGCTGAAGAATGCTCCCGGCGATTTCGAGTGGTTGCGTAACAATTATAAACTGCGCCGTGAACAAATGGCCTTTAAAATAAATATAAGTAATAGGTAAATAGCGGGGGAAATGTAGATTTTCGTACAGTGTTTGCACATTTTTATAGCATTTGTGCAATCGGGTTGCGTTTTTTTTCTATATTTCTTTGTAGTTCTTAATTTTTATCTTACATTTGCGCCAAAGATATTTTACGAATCTTTAAAACTTACAATTATGTCAGAAATTGAATCAAGAGTAAAACAGATTATCATTGAGAAGTTCGGTGTTTCAGAGTCAATGGTTACATCAGAGGCTAACTTTACAAACGACTTGAGCGCAGACTCTTTGGATAGAGTAGAACTTATTATGGAGATTGAGGACGAGTTCGGTATCTCAATTCCTGAGGATTTGGCTGAGAAAATTGCGACAGTAGGTGATGCTGTCAAGTATGTAGAGGAGAAGGTTGCTGAGAAATAATAGACCTCTCTTCCTGCTGTACTCTAACAATTCTATATGAAACTTAGAAGAGTTGTTGTAACAGGTCTTGGTGCCGTTTCGCCCATTGGTAACGATGTTCCCACAATGTGGGAGAACGCAGTTAATGGAGTAAGTGGCGCAGGACCTATTACTCGTTTTGATGCATACCTCTTCAAGACTCAGTTTGCTTGTGAGGTGAAGGGATTCGACCCATCTTTGACAATGGATCGTCGTGAGACCCGTAAGGTCGATTTTGATACGCAGTATGGCGTTGCAGCTGCAGTAGAGGCAATAAACGATAGTGCTTTGGACTTTGAAAAGGTCGATTGCAACAGGGTCGGTGTCATATTCGGTGAGGGTATCGGTGGATTGTGCGCTCTCGAAGACGAGGTTCGCGCTTATGCGTTGAACCAGGAAAGTGGTCCGCGTTTTTCTCCATTCCTCATAACAAAGATGATATCGGACATGACGCCCGGTATGATTTCCATACGTTATGGTTTGAAGGGGCCTAACTACGTTACAACCTCGGCATGTGCATCGTCGTCCAATGCCATAATTGATGCATATGACCAGATACGTCTTGGTCGTGCAGACGTTATTATTTCGGGTGGAGCCGAGGCTGCAATATGTAACATTGGTGTCGGTGCATTCAATGCAATGCATGCGTTGTCGGTGCGCAATGATGACCCAAAAGGGGCATCGCGTCCGTTCAGCAAGAGTCGTGACGGTTTTGTTATGGCTGAAGGTGCTGCTTCTCTTGTACTCGAGGAGTATGAGCATGCTGTGGCCCGTGGTGCAAAGATATATGCAGAAATTGTTGGTACCGGTCTGAGCGCCGATGCGCATCATATAACAGCACCTCACCCGGAGGGAGAAGGCGCTTACCGTGTGATGAAAGCTGCACTGGAAGAGGCTGGTCTGCCGCTTGAGAGTGTTGATTACATAAATGTACATGGTACTTCGACACATGCAGGTGATATCGTTGAAGCAAAAGCTATCAAGAATCTCTTTGGTGAGCACGCTTATAAATTGAATATCAGTTCTACTAAGTCAATGACCGGTCATTTGCTCGGCGGTGCCGGTGCGCTTGAGGCTGTGTTGACAGTACTTGCTATGAAGCATGGCATGGTACCGCCAACAATAAACCATGCCGATGGCGATGAAGATCCTGAAATTGACTATGCAATGAACTTTACCTTTAACAAGGCGCAGAAGAGGAATGTGAATGTTGCATTGTCGAATACATTCGGCTTCGGTGGCCATAATGCAAGCATCGCTTTTAAGAAAATTGAAGGCTGACAGATTTTTTAAGAAACTGATTGATAAGATAAGACTCCTGTCCCGCAAGGACAGGGAGTCTTATTTGTTGTTGTACTCGATATTAGGTTATGTGCCTAGCGACATCAAACTCTATGAGATGGCCATGACGCACAGCTCTACATCGGGGACAACAAAACTATCATGTAATGAACGTCTGGAATTTCTGGGCGATGCCGTACTCAGTTCCATTACTGCCGACTTCCTTTATTCAAAATTCAATCGCGAGCGCGAGGGTTTCCTAACCAAGTCGCGAAGCAATCTTGTCTGTCGTGAGAGGTTGAATGAGCTTGCTCTGCAGATAGGTCTCGACAAATATGTGAATGCGTGTGGAGTTGCGCACCAGCATAACAACTATATCTATGGCAATGCGCTTGAGGCTCTTGTCGGAGCCATATATATTGACAAGGGTTACAAGCAGTGTCGGCGTTTCTTGCTCGACAGGGTTTTCTCGCGTCTTCCCGATATTGAATCTGTTGTAAAGGCCGACAAGAACTACAAGAGCCGTCTGATAGAGTGGGGGCAGAAGAAACACATCGATGTGGAGTTCCGTATTGTAACCGAGGAGATGCGCAAGGAGGGTGTCTTCTTTGTAAGTGAGGTGCTTGTCGGTGGTGAGGTTTGCGGCATTGGTGATGGCTTCTCAAAGCGCGAGAGCCAACAGAAGGCGGCTCGTCAGGCATTGTCTAAGGTTAAATGACCACAATTCCAGTTCTCCTTTTTTGTTTTTTATCTACTGCTTGACAATGTGACTGCTGCTTTCAGTCTGTCGCCGCCCATTGGTGGCGTGTCCTTCCATAGAGTTATTCTGATGGCACTCACTTGCCCGAATCTTTCGTAAATTTTCTTGGAAATCCTGTTGCATACATGTTCTAACAGCTGTGATGGCTGTTGCATCTCGTTGTGCAGGATTTTATATACGTCGGCATAGCTCACAGTGCCGTCTATCCAGTCGCTTTCGGTGCAGCTGTAGTCATTGATTTCTAGTTCAATGTCTATTGTAAACCAGGCGCCGATTTCACGTTCCTGTTGCATTACGCCGTGGTGCGCGTACATGTGTACGTCGCGTAGCTCTATGGTGTATTTGTCTATCTGCATGATTGTTGTTATTGCAGTCAAAGAGCCACGACGTGGCTCTTTGACTCAGTGTCGGTTCAATTCTGGTTATCCGCATTTTGAATATCCGCATCCGGGGCAGTGCAGGCAGCCTTCCTCAAAAATCAGTTGTTGCTTGCAGTTGGGGCATTTCTCGGCTGTTGACGTGCCGTCTTTGATGTATCGCTTGAGGGCACGCTCAACACCATTTTTCCATGTGTTGATGTTGTCCGATTCCAGTTGTAGTGATGATATCAGTTTGATCACCTGTTCAATTGGCATCTTGTAGCGTAGCACGCCTGAAATGAGTTTCGCGTAGTTCCAGAATTCGGGGTTGAAACGTTCTGACAAACCTTCTATGGTGGTTTTGTAGCCAATTTTGTTCTCGAACTGGAAATCGTAGCGCTTGCTCCCGTCTTCGTTGCTGTGCTTTATGATGATACCCTGAGTGACATTTTTTGGCAATGGTATACCATCCTCGTCGTCCTGCTGTCCGGTGAATATCTCGTATGGCTCTCCGTTTAACAGGCCAATGAATGCCACCCATTTCTCCTTGTTGTTCTGGAAACGTACGACGTCGGCTTTAAGCGTTACGGGGCGCACTTCTGTGATGAACGGCTTTGCCTCATCGTTCTCTTTTTTCTCTTTTTTGTTGTCTGTGGACACCAGCACGCCTGCGCGTGAGCCGTCGCGGTAGACGGTGCAGCCTTTGCAGCCGCATTTCCAGGCGGTGACGTACAGTTCGTTGACAAGCTTTTCGTCAACATTATTGGGTAGGTTGATGGTTACGCTGATAGAGTGGTCTACCCATTTCTGTATGCGTCCTTGCATCTCTACTTTTGCTACCCAATCGATGTCGTTCGATGTTGCTTTATTGTAGGGCGAACGCGCTACGATGCTCTCTATCTCGGCTTGTGAATATCGTTTGGAGGTGTCTATGCCGCAACTCTTCATCCACTCCACAAACTTGTGATGGTATACTATATACTCCTCGAAAGAGTCACCGTTTTCGTCGGTGAAATCGACGTGTACATTCGTGTCGTTGGGATTTACCTTTCTGCGGCGCTTGTATACGGGCATGAATACCGGCTCAATTCCCGATGTGGTCTGTGTCATTATGCTGACGGTACCTGTTGGAGCAATCGTGAGACAGGCGATGTTGCGGCGGCCATACTTCTCCATCTCTGTGTAAAGGCTCGGACATGTCTCTTTCAAGCGGTTTATGAATGGGTTGCCGGCTTCGCGCTTTATGTCGAATATCTCAAAAGCACCACGCTCTTTCGCAAGGTTTACCGATGATGAGTACACGGCTATAGCCAATGTCTTATGTACTTCTTCGGCAAAAGCTGTAGCCTCTTCTGTTCCGTAGCGCAGTCCCATGGCTGCAAGCATGTCGCCCTCGGCGGTGATGCCAACGCCTGTGCGGCGTCCCATGCTACTCTTGCGGTATATCTTGTCCCATAGTTTCCTTTCGGCTCCCTTCACCTCTTCGCTTTCGGGGTCGCCTTCAATCTTTTCCTTGATGGCCTCAATCTTCTCCAGTTCAAGGTCTATTATGTCGTCCATAATGCGCTGTGTCTTTGCGGCATGCTCCTTGAACAGTTCAAAATCAAAATAGGCATCAGGGGTGAACGGGTTCACTACGTATGAAAACAGGTTGATGGCTATAAGACGGCACGAATCGTATGGACACAATGGGATTTCACCGCATGGGTTTGTCGATACGGTTTCAAATCCCAGGTCGGCGTAGCAGTCGGGGATGGACTCCCTTTTGATTGTATCCCAGAACAGCACTCCCGGTTCGGCCGATTTCCATGCGTTGTGAATAATCTTTTCCCATAGTTTGGTGGCGTCTATCTCCTTTGTGTATAAAGGGTTGTCTGCATTGATGGGATACTGTTGCGTGTAAGGGGTTGCAGTCGTTACAGCTCTCATGAAATCGTCGTCAATCTTTACCGAGACGTTTGCGCCTGTAACCTTGCCCTCGGTCATCTTTGCGTCAATGAAAGCTTCTGCGTCGGGGTGCTTGATGGATACGCTCAGCATCAAGGCTCCACGTCGGCCATCCTGCGCGACCTCGCGTGTGGAGTTGGAGTATCGTTCCATGAATGGTACCAAGCCGGTAGAGGTGAGTGCGGAATTCTTTACCGGGGAGCCTTTGGGACGTATGTGTGATAAGTCATGTCCCACGCCACCACGTCGTTTCATGAGTTGTACCTGCTCCTCGTCAATGCGTATGATTGCACCATAAGAGTCTGCGCTGCCGTCAAGGCCTATTACAAAGCAGTTTGAAAGCGAGGCTATCTGGTATCCGTTGCCTATTCCTGTCATTGGGCTGCCCGACGGTACTACGTATTTGAATTTGTCGAGCAGTGCAAAAACCTCTTCAGCCGACATAGGATTCTCATATTTCGATTCTATTCTGGCAATCTCATTTGCGATGCGCCAATGCATGTCTTGTGGCGACTTTTCATAGATGTTCCCGAAAGAATCCTTGAGCGCATATTTGTTTACCCAGACTCTTGCAGCAAGCTCATCGCCGTCAAAGTACTCAAGTGCAGCTTTGAGTGCTTCGTCCTGGGAGAATTTTTGTTGTTCCATCATGTGATTTTTTCTAGTTGTTGATTCTTGAATGTTTTTCTCATTATAGTATTACAAAAATAGAAATCATTTCCATAATTACCAAATAAAATATTTTTTTAACTTTACATAAACTAAAAGTTTTCCAAAAATATTTTCAAGCTATTGAATACCAGCTGTTTAAAATTTTTACATACCTAAATAGTTTTCTAAAAAGATTTTTTACAAATACTTTTTGGAAAAATGTTATTGTTTTTGTAGCTCGAAGAAATTGGGTATTATATAATATCAGCGGCCGTATCACTCCCGGAGTGATACGACCGCTGATATCGTTATACTTATTGTATTATGCGCTTAGAAGCGAATTGTCAATTTCTTCAAGTTCAACACGGAACTGCTTGTCGGTTTCGGCAAGATTTGCTATTGTCTTGCATGCGTGGAGCACTGTGGCGTGGTCTCTGTCTCCTACATACTTGCCTATTTTTGAGGTAGACATGTCGAGGTGCTTCTTTGCAAGATACATTGCAACCTGGCGAACAAGTACCACTTCGCGTTTACGTGAGCGGGTATTGATGGCGCCGGCCTCTACACCGTAATACTCTGATACCTTCTTTATGATGTCGTCAATGGTGATTGTCTTCTTTTCATAGTCTGAGAAGTCGCCAATGATTCTGCGTGCAAGGTTTATGTCAATATCGGCATTGTTGATGGTTGAGTGTGCCATGATTGACACTACAATACCTTCAAGATCTCTGATACTTGCATTTACATTCTCTGCAATGTATGATATAACCTCTTCGGGGAATTTTAAGCCATCCCTGTATATCTTGTTGCGAAGAATATTCTTGCGCAATTCGAAATCGGGCTTCTCTATTTCGGCTGTCATGCCCCACTTGAATCGTGTAATTAAACGCTCTTCCATACCCTGCAGTTGTGCCGGTGAGCGATCCGATGTCATAATCAGCTGCTTTCCGTTCAGATGCAGGTGGTTGAATATATGGAAGAAAGCGTTCTGGGTCTTCTGAAGGCCCGCGAACTCCTGAATATCGTCAATGATAAGGACATCAATGCTTTGATAGAATCTCATGAAATCATTGAAATTCTTCTGGAGTATAGAATCTGTATATTGTACCTGGAAAAGGTGTGCCGATACGTACAGCACTCGCAATTCAGGGTGCAGTTCCTTTATCTTGATACCGATGGCATTTATCAAGTGTGTCTTTCCTACACCCGATGAACCATGTATGAACAATGGGTTGAATGCCCTGCCCGGTTTGTCGGCAACGCTTATTGCCACAGAGCGTGATAGACGGTTGCTGATTCCCTCGACGTAGTTGTCAAAGGTGTAGCGGTTGATGAGCATGGAATCCAGTTCCTGAATAGCTTCCTGCTTTGCTACAGGTGCATTATTGCCACTGTTTGCAGTTCGTCTGCTTGTCGATACGCCACCCTCTGTGCCAACCTCCATGCTCAGGTTGTTGTCCTTGTCGGTGAGTACGCTGTACATGAGCTGTGTGCCGTTGCCCATAACCTTGAATAGGGTAGAACGCAACAGGTCGACAAAATTTCCTTCCAAGAACTCATATACAAAATTGCTCTTTACCTGTATGGTAAGAGTATTACCCTCGTACTTGAGCGGTGTGATGTCCGCAAACCAAGTATTGAAGGTTGTTTCAGAGACATTATCGCGAATGATCTCCAAACATTTGTTCCATTTTGTATCGAGATTAAGTGTCATCGACGGTTGTGTTTTTACTATTCTGTTTTATGAAGCGGAATGTGGCGTGTTCATTTGAATCTATCCCACACCAAATCCTTTGCAAATATCTACAAATAAAAATGAAATAGCAAGCAGAGAAAAAGTACCAGAAAATTTGTATTCAATAATGGGTTGTATATCAGCGTGTTAAGATTTTCTAAAATGCGATTGTTGTTGTTTTGCGTTATTTTTTTTGAACATTGATTTTCAATATATTATCTCTGCAATGGGCATTATCCTCAATGTTGTTGTATGTAATAAAATCGCTTCAGTTTTGCCTGTGGTATGGTTTCGTACAAAAAACAACCTGTGGCTTGCCTGTCTTGATGTTATTTGGAATAAATCTAAATAAGACGAAAAATTTTTTTATTTGAAAATAATTTGTAGACCAATTTGCATGACAAAAAATGTGCTGATTTTATTTGCTTTTTCTGATTTTATGACTTTACTTATACGGCCACATGAGGCTTGCTTTGTTTGATAAAGAGTATGGATGGTCAATTTGGCCATCCATACTCTTTATCTTGCTACTTCGAGATTCAATTCCTTTCGCAGTTTTTCTACAAGCGGGTTCTTTTCAACCAATATTGCATATTGCTTGCTCTTGTCGCTTGTGTGACGTTCAACAACAACCTTGTTCACTATCACCTTCATTTTCATTATGGTGTTTCCAAGGAATGGACTCATGCCCTCGCAAATACGTTTTCCCTCCAGCTCAAAGAGGTCGGCAGCCATCTGGTTGTCTACAGAAATGATGAAGCAATCCTGGCTTTCCACCTTGGGTACCATTATCTTCATGCGGTCGGCCAATGCCCTCTCTTTCTCCGGCAATGTAAGTGCATATGAGGTCCATGCTTGTGATAGTGTCGCATCGGTTATTTCAGTACTGCTTGCCACCTGTTGAGCCTGTGGCGTCACTACGGCGTCCATTGCTTTAACCGCTTCGGCCTCTGCTGGCGGGGCTTTGGGCTCTTCTTCGACACCTATGACGGTTCTCGATTTTTTGAACATTCTACCAAGTCCTCCACCTCCTTCGCTTCTTGTCCTTAATTCTGCAGGTCTTCCCTGGATAGGTCTGGCCGGTGTGACGGTTTCTGTTCTATTGGTGGTGCTTGTGGGCTGTTGTGGTGCTGTCTGCGTGCTCTTCTCTTCTTGTGCAGACTGTTGCTTGGCCGGTGTCTGCACTACAGTCGCGGCCGGTTGTTGCGTCTCTTTAGTAATGTTGTTGAAAATCGGTTTTAGCATCTTGGGGCGTCGCCCCCCACCATCGTCATTGTCGCTGTCATTCATTTGCGAAAGTTCAATGAGGGTAAGCTCCACCTGCAGGCGTTTATTGCGGCTGGTTCTGTAGTTGAGGCTGCAGTTGCTGCAAAGTCTTATTGCGTTGAACAGCATTTTGGGTGTGCAACGGCGTGCCTGTTCCATGTATCTGTTTCGCAAATCAGCGCTACCATCAAAAAGTTCGGCTGTAGCTTCATCGCTATTCACCAACAGATCCCTGAAATGTGATGCCGCTCCTTCAATGAAGATGTTCCCTTCGAATCCTTTATTGAGTACTTCGTTGAAAAGCAACAGACATTGCGATGTCTTCTTCTCTATGATGAAATCCGTGAGCCTGAAATAGTATTCATAGTCAAGCACGTTGAGGCTCTCAATGACTTTTGTATATGTCAGGTCGCCTTGTGTGAAGCTTGCCATCTGGTCGAACAGTGAGAGCGCATCACGCATGCAACCATCCGATTTTTGTGCTATTATGCGCAGGGCCTCATCTTCACAATTGATTCCCTCATTTAGGGCAATGCCTTTGAGGTGGGCTATGATATCCGCAGCCTCAATACGGCTGAAATCGTATATCTGGCAACGTGACAGGATAGTTGGGATAATCTTGTGCTTCTCAGTCGTTGCAAGTATGAATATTGCGTGTGCAGGTGGCTCTTCAAGTGTCTTCAGGAAAGCATTGAAGGCTGCCTGTGACAGCATGTGTACCTCGTCAATGATATACACCTTGTACTTTCCAACTTGGGGCGGTATGCGCACCTGTTCATTCAATGAGCGTATGTCCTCTACCGAGTTGTTGCTGGCTGCGTCGAGTTCATAAATCGAGTATGAACGTTGTTGGTTGAATGACTGGCACGATTCGCACTGGTTACAAGGCTCGCCGTTTGCGGTCGGGTTTGTGCAGTTTATCGTCTTGGCAAAAATACGCGCACATGTTGTCTTTCCCACGCCGCGTGGACCGCAGAACAGGTAGGCGTGCGCCAACTTTCCGCTGTGGATGGCATTCTTCAGTGTCGTGGTGAGCGATTTTTGTGCAACAACCGACTCGAACGTGTCGGGGCGGTACTTTCTTGCCGAAACTATGTAGTTCTCCATTTTCTTGATTACTGTTATTTGTTTGTGTAAACTTGGATAATGCTATTTTTCAAGCTTTCTCACAAAGATAGCTTGAATATTTTAAAGAGTGTGCTATATTTGCAAAAAATAACTGAGGTTTTCTATGAGTTTTAAGATTGTCGATAAATTGAAATCGGTAGGTAAGTGGATTGTGGATCATAAATACTGGTCTGCTACCATTGTTTTTCTTGTTATTATAGTCCTTGTTGATGACAATAATATGATTAGGCACATAAGGAACAATGCGACAATAGCCACTCTCAATGATGAAATCAGGGAGATGGAGGCCGATTCGGCCGATATTCAGGCAAAATTGAAACTGTATACCGATGGCGACCTCAGCGTAATCGAAGATGTGGCGCGTGAGCAGGGGATGGTAAAGGATAATGAAGATATATATATAATAAAGTAGAGTGAATAAGTTTCTTGTATTGATGAATTATGTAGGCGCTATTGCGCTTTTGGTCGGGTTGGTGATGCGAATGTTTCTCCCCGAGGTGTATGCCTATGTATATATCTGTGGTGTCGGCATTTTTGCTGTAACACAGTTCTTGCTTCGTCCGCGTCATACAGGTGTTGTAATACGTCGCCTTATTGCGCAGCAGCAACTGGCAGCACTGCTGCTTGTCGCGGCCGGTGTACTCATGTTCATTCGCTATAACAACGAGTGGATTGTGGTTCTGCTTTGTGGCGCATTGATGGAACTCTATACGGTTTTCCGCCTGTCGCACGAAACTGGGAAAATAGACAAGTGATAATAAGTGACGGATTGCCTTCCGTCACTTTTGTTAATTGTTATCTCAACCTAACGACATCTCCAACCTTCAATGTGGTGTAGCTCACGTATTGCGGATTCATCTTGTAAAGTGCCTTCAGCTTTATTCCGTATATCTGCGAAATCTTGTAGAGGCTCTCACCCTTTTTTGTAGTGTGGAAATCGTACCCCTTTGCAGCCTTGTTGTGTTTCTTTTCAAGGTAGACGATGTCGCCGCTCTTGAATGTGTAGTCACCGTTCAGGTCATTGTACTTGCGTATCTTGCGTTTGGACAATCCAAGTTCCTTAGACAGTGATTTGAATGTATCGCCACTGTCGGCAATGACGTAGAGCATGCCGTTGGCCTTAAGAATCTCTTTTGGTGTGCCAGACTCCTTCTCCCAGCTTTTTGTACCGGCTGTTTGTGTGTCGTATCGGTAGAGTCCGTAGCGTTCTATTATGCCTATGAGTTTCTTGTCATACTCCCTGTCCTCGGCGTAATATGCGTCCTTGAGGCCTTTTGCCCAACCTTTGTAGTCTGCACGTTTCAGTTTGAAAAGGGCACTGTACCGTTGGTTACCTGTAAGGAATAATGAGTGGTCCTCGTATGATTTCTCGGCATTCTTGTATACCCTGAACTTGTGCCAGTTGCCATTGTCGAACGAGGAACATGTCTCTCCGCTCCATCTGCTGTCGGCCTTTATTCCGAAATGGTTGTTTGCCTCTGTGGCAAGTTTGCTTTTGCCCGCTCCGCTTTCAAGCAATCCCTGAGCCAATGTGATACTTGCGGGAATTCCATATTTCTCCATCTGCTCAACGGCGATTGCTGAGTATTTGAGCAGATATTTCTCGCTGTCGTTAAGTGTCCTTTCTTGGGCATTTATGGAATTGCAGGCAATGAATGCAAGTATTGCCAACAGCAACAGGTGTAATTTCTTCATGTTGTATAAATAGGTTATTCAAGTACAAAATAAATGAATAAATTGTTTTTGCGCAATATTTGGTTTAAATTCGCACAAATAAATTGCGAGCGGATTGTTTTATTGCAATAAGACGCAATGATTTTAAAAAAACAAGCATATGAAAGAGATGGTAATAAATACAGTGGTGAATGTGTGTTCCTATGATGAACTTCAGCCTGCCGACAGGGAGATTGTGGATGCTGCCCGTGCTGCAACAGCCAACAGTTATGCTGTGTATTCTCATTTTAATGTCGGGGCAGCAGTGCGTCTTGCTGACGGAACAATAGTGTGTGGCACAAACCAGGAGAACGCAGCCTATCCATCGGGGCTTTGTGCCGAGCGTACAACTCTCTTCTGGGCAAACTCGCAATATCCAACTTTGGCTGTTGAGGCCCTTGCCATAGCTGCGCGTACAGATCAGGGTGAGTTGGAGAAACCCATTCCTCCTTGTGGGGCTTGCCGCCAGGTGATCCTCGAAACCGAGAAACGTTACAATAAGGCTATGCGTATAATCCTCTATGGCGCTAAGGAGTGTTATGTCATAGAAGACGGAGTGAAGGCTCTTCTTCCACTCTCTTTTGATGCCGGTTTCCTTGAATAAAAGTCTATAAAAGAGATGAAAAAGATAATGTTCGTGTGCCATGGAAACATCTGTCGTTCTCCAATGGCTGAATTTGTGATGAAATCGCTTGCAGCAAAGGCCGGTGCAGAACTGCATATTGAATCTTCGGCTACAAGCCGCGAGGAGATTGGCAATTCAATCTATCCACCGGCGGCGCAGATACTCTATATGCATGGTATTGGTAGTGCAGGGCATCATGCACGTCAGTTTACAGTTGATGACTACAACAATTTCGATATGGTTGTGGTTATGGAAGATTACAATAAACACAACCTCTTGCGTCTGATAGGCTGCGACTGCGAGGGAAAGGTGTGGAAGCTGCTCGACTTTGTGAGTGACGAACCACAACCATGCAATGGTGCCGATATTTCAGATCCTTGGTATCATGGCAATTTTGACAAGACATACAAAGAGATAGAGCAGGGCTGTAAAGGCTTGTTGGAGTATTTGGGATACTGATATGGGAAATGCGGCTGATGACAAGGTTATAATGGGTATCGACCCGGGAACGAACATTATGGGATATGCCTTCATTGGTGTGAACGGAAACCGTGCACGCCTCATCACTATGGGCGTGATTGATATGCGCAAGTGCAAGGATATGTACATGAAACTGGGCGAAATTTTCGAAAGGGTGCAGGGATTAATTGTTTCCTTTCTGCCCGATGAGCTTGCCATTGAAGCTCCTTTCTTTGGAAAGAATGTCCAGAGTATGCTCAAGTTGGGTAGGGCACAGGGTGTTGCAATTGCTGCTGCCATAAGCCGCCAGGTGCCAATCCATGAATATGCACCGCTAAAAATTAAGATGGCTATTACCGGTAACGGTTCTGCGTCTAAGGAACAGGTTGCCGATATGTTGCGTCGCATGCTCAATATCTCCGGTGACGAGATGCCGCAGTTCATGGATGCCACCGATGCTCTTGGTGCAGCGTTCTGTCATTATCTGCAAAACGGTAAGCCGGTGAGTGAGAAAAAATACTCCTCCTGGGCCGATTTCGTAAACAAGAACCCCGACAAAGTGAAATGAATCACCTGTCGGGGTTCTTTTATTGAAAAGCTATCAGAAGTCTTGGGTGGCAAAGCGAACCACCGCACGGTGTGACTTTGCCACACTGCGTGCGACTTATCGCTGCTCGTTTTGTCGATACGCCGTTACTTGAACCCTGCAATCATTTGCAGAGCCGTAACGGCACATTCATCGCCTTTATTGCCAAGGCGGCCGCCGCTGCGCTCCTGTGCCTGCAACAGGTTATTTGTTGTTATAAGGCCAAAAATAACGGGAGTGTCATACTCAACGTTCAGCTTTGAGAGTCCCGCTGTTACGCCTTCGCAAATGTAGTCAAAATGTGGGGTGTCGCCTCTGATTACACAGCCGATGGCAATCACGGCGTCGTATTTGCCGCTTTTGACCATTTGTGATGCTCCAAAGATAAGCTCAAAACTGCCTGGAACGCTTGCCAACTCTATGTCGTTCTCCTCAACGCCGTTGTCAATGAGTGTCTTTACTGCGCCATCGCGTAGCGCGTATGTTATCTCATCGTTCCACTCGGCATATACAATGCCAATTCTGCGGCCTTTGCCATTTGCAACCTTTGACGGGTCGTATGATGAAAGGTTCTTCAATTCTGTTGCCATATTGCCTGTCTATTAAAAAAGGCTGTCCCGTTTTATTGCGACAGCCTTTTGGTTAGTATTTCAGTTGAATTACTTCGCAGCGTTGATTTTAATCTCAGCCTCGTTTGCGATTGGTGAGTTTGGATACTCGTTCTTGATGCTGTTGTAAAGTTTCATCGCCTCTGCAGTGTTGCCCTGTGCCTCGTACATGGCAGCTGCATCTCTCCAACAAGCAGGTGTGACAGCAATGTTGTTTGCCATTGTAGCAGCCTCGAGAACAAGCTCTATTGCCTTCTTCATGTCGCCGGTCTGTGAGTAGCAGTTGCCAAGTGTCTGCTTTGCCTTTGCTGCAACGATGTTGTCGTTGCCTTCGTACTTGCTAAGATACTTGATTGCCTCCTCATACTGCTTCTGCTGTGCATATACGATTCCTGCATAAAGGTTAGCTTTGTTTGCTGCGCTTGTGCCATCGAATTTCTCGATAATCTCAAGCAAGCCCATGTTGAAATCGTCGCCGTTCAATGCTGCCTCAAAATTGCCTTCAAATACTTTGTACTCAATGTTTGCAATAGCCTGGTTGGCCTCACAGTTCTCATTGCTCTTTGGTGAGAATACACCGAATGCATTGAGTGCTGCAATTACGATGATTGCTGCAATAACACCAATGAATACCTTCTTGTTCTTCAGTACGAACTCTTCTGCTTTACCCAATGCCTCGTCTGGTGCAATAGGTGTGTCGTTTTTCTTGCTCATAGTCTATTTTTTATTTATTTTTCTTGTCAAACGTGTTTTTAGCCACTCTATGGCATAGTATTATTGTGCAAAAATAAACAAAATATTGTTAGCTTGAAAATTATATCGGTTTTTTTTCTTCCGAAGGGGTGGATATACCTTGTTTCTTGCTATCTTTGAGGTAAACCTCGAAAATACTTGCGTTCGCTGTGAAAAATAATGAAGCAAGCTTCTTATTTCTCGCTCGCTTATTTGTATCTTTGCCATTGACATAGCGAAGGACGCTGCAATATTTTATATACCCACAATGATACTTGACGGAATATCGTTACTCAACTATAGGAATCTGCGGGAGGTGAATGTCAATTTCTCCCCTAAGATAAACTGTCTCATAGGCAGCAATGGAATGGGCAAGACCAACTTGCTTGATGCAGTTTATTATCTCTCTTTCTGCAAGAGTGCGGTGAATGCATCCGACTCGTCGAATATAATGCACGATGAGCCTTATTTCATGTTGCAGGGTAACTATTGCAGTGATAGTGGTATTGAGAGCGAGGTTTCCTGTGGTCTGAAGCGTGGCGACAAGAAACAGTTCCGCAAGGATGGCAAACTGTACGAGCGTCTATCCGACCACATCGGTTCTGTTCCGCTTGTGATGGTGTCGCCGGCCGACAATGAGCTCATTGCCGGTGGCAGTGAGGAGCGCCGTCGTTTTATGGACGTTGTGATTTCGCAATATAACAAGGAGTACCTGCAGTCGCTCATACGTTATAACCGTGCATTGCAGCAGCGCAATGCGTTGTTGCGTGGCGAACGTGAACCCGATGCCGACATGCTTTCACTCATTGAAGAGATGATGGTTGAAGAGGCATTGTGTATCAATAGGTGCCGCATGGATTTCATAAATGAGCTTGTGCCAATATTTACCAAATTCCATAATTCAATAACAGGCGGCAACGAGCAGGTGTCGTTGACCTACCGTTCGCATCTTGCCGATGGTAATTTGCTTGACATTCTGCGTGGCTCACGAACCGACGACCGTCGCATTGGACACACCTCAAAGGGTGTGCACCGTGATGAATTAGTCATGCAGCTGGGTGGATATCCGTTAAGGCGCGAGGGCTCGCAGGGGCAGAACAAGACTTTCCTTGTGGCGCTGAAGCTTGCGCAATATGATTTCCTGCGTGTCAAAGGACGTGAAACTCCATTGTTGCTCCTTGACGATATCTTTGATAAACTTGACAGCCGCAGGGTCGAACAGATAATTTCACTTGTGTCGGGCAAGGATTTCGGGCAGATATTCATCACGGATGTCAACCGTGAGCATATCGATCACATCCTTGAGGGGGTGAATGGCGCTTTTCATCTCTTTGAAGTGCAGAGCGGATGTGTCGAACTGTTAAAATCGCGTGAGGTATGAAAAGAGGTGAAACCAAATCCATTGCCGAGCTGGTGCGCGTGATGTGTCGTGAGGAGGGGCTGGAGACTCCGCTCAACGAATATCGTCTCATAAATGCCTGGCCAAAAGTGTTGGGGCAATCGGTGTGCACATATACCAAGGACCTGAAAATCTATAACCAGGTGCTTTTTGTCACAGTCACATCGTCGGTGCTGCGTCAGGAACTGCTGATGAACAGGCGTTCGCTTGTCGCAAAACTCAACGAATATGTAAAGGCGCAGGTGATAACGGATATAGTGTTCAGGTGAACATAATGACTATGTTGCGGTTTATTAGTTTGCAGTAAGTGATAAGACAATAAAAATATATTTTATGCAGAATTCAAGTATTAAGACAAGACTCATCATTCTGAGTTTTATGCAGTTTGCCATCTGGGGAGCCTATCTAACCTCAATGGGACGTTATCTGGGCAGTGCCGGTATGGGTAGCGATATCGGCTGGTTCTATTCGGTACAAGGTATTGTGTCTATTTTTATGCCTGCTCTTATAGGTATCATTGCCGACCGCTGGGTTCCGGCGCAGCGTATGCTCGC
Organism: Bacteroidaceae bacterium; assembly: GCA_045660825.1. Classification (GTDB taxonomy): domain Bacteria; phylum Bacteroidota; class Bacteroidia; order Bacteroidales; family Bacteroidaceae; genus HGM04593. Next base: position 22,688 of record JAZREN010000069.1, on the reverse strand, counting down.
TTTCTGCCATGCGGTAGCAGCCGTGTTCATGGGAATTACCGGTTATATTGGAATGACCAAGGGTGTCGACGTGGTATTTGGTGACCTTTTCTGGACATACACTGTCAGCGTGGCATTCTATATGCCTACATTGGCACTTTCCAACTCTGTGTCGTATACCGTGCTAAACCAGGCCGGACTTGATACAGTTAAGGCTTTCCCGCCAATTCGTGTATTTGGAACTGTGGGTTTCATCGTGTCTATGTTGCTTGTTGACTTTACAGGCTTCCAGAATAACTACAACCAGTTCTTTACCTCGGCTGTCTGGGGTGGCTTGCTGGCGATTTATTCATTGACTATCCCCAATTGTCCTGTCGACAAGTCGGCTGGAAAGAAATCTCTTGCGTCAGCTTTCGGACTCGATGCGTTCAAACTCTTCAAGCAAAAGAGAATGGCTATGTTCTTCATTTTCTCTATGTTGCTTGGTGCGGCGTTGCAGGTTTCCAATGGCTACGCGAATACATTTATAAATGGTTTTGGCGACATTGAACAGTATGCCGGTACATTTGCTGTAGAGCATACCAACATGCTTATCTCACTTTCTCAGCTTTCCGAGACTCTATGCATCCTGCTTATTCCGTTCTTCCTCAAGAGATTCGGTATCAAAAAAGTCATGCTCATTGCAATGTTGGGCTGGGTGTTCCGTTTCGGTTTCTTTGCTGTTGGTGACCCCGGTATGCCTGGAGTGTTGTTGTTTGTACTTTCTATGATAGTATATGGTGTGGCATTTGATTTCTTCAATATATCCGGTTCGCTGTTTGTTGACCAGGAGGTGCCCGAGAGTATGCGTTCAAGTGCCCAAGGTTTGTTCATGCTCATGACAAACGGTCTTGGAGCCTCAATAGGTGTCATCGCAGCCCAGGAGGTTGTCAACCACTTTACCGCAAACCAGACAAATTTTGCAGGCTGGCCTATAGCATGGTATATCTTCGCCGGATATGCATTGGTGATAGCTGTTTTCTTTGCATTGGTGTTCAAAGATAAAAAAGCATAATTCAAGATATGGTAGAGCTTGTTGTGACGGATATAATGTCCAAGGTGTCGGACCAACGTGCCCATGTGCTTCTGCTCAGTGAGAAGGAAGGGCTGCGTCGCATAATCGTCTCTTTGGGTTTCCTTGAGGCGCAGGCAATAGCATTTGCACTTCGCGGCATCAGAACCGACCGTCCACTCACGCACGACCTGTTTGGCTGTGTCACATCGGCGTTCGGCGTGGAGTTGCAGTATATCCTCATCAACAATATTAGTGATGGGACTTTCTGTTCACAGCTCTGCTACAGGCAAGGCGAGGTTGAGCATTGTGTCGATTCGCGCACGAGTGATGCAATAGCAATAGCCTTGCGTGCTCCAGCCCCCATATATATAAAGGATGAATTACTGTCGCGTATGTGTGTGCGCGACGAGCAGAACGGCGCATTCTCCATACCTATTACTGCTGCCGATGAGGCTACTCTGCGCGTGGCAATTGAGAATGCAGTCAAGGAGGAGAACTACGAACTGGCTCACAAACTCAAGGAGGAGATAGAATCACGGCATGCTGCGCAAAACAGCGCATGCTGTAATAATACAGACAACGATAATTAACGACAATGGCACTTTTTTATGTACCCGAAATAGCAAATACGTGGGAACTCTCAGACGAAGAGGCCGCTCATGCATTGCGCGTCCTGCGCCTCACGGTGGGCAGTGAACTTGAGATAACCGATGGCAAAGGAAATCTCTACAACACAGCAATAGCTTCAATTGCCGGCAAGCACTGCTATGTTGAGCCATGTGCACCGGTTGAAAAGCCCAAGAACTGGCGTGGCAATGTGCATATTGCAATTGCTCCCACAAAGAACATGGACCGCATAGAGTGGTTCGCAGAGAAGGCTACCGAGATTGGACTCGATGCTATCACATTCCTCAACTGCCGTTTCTCGGAGCGTAAGGTGGTGAAGCCCGAGCGTGTCGAGCGCATCGTGGTGTCGGCAATGAAGCAGTCGCTCAAGTATTGTAAGCCCTTGGTGGCAGACATGACCGATTTCAAGAAATTCATTGCTCAGGATCGTCCCGGTGCGAAATATATAGCCCACTGCTATGACAGCGAGAGGGTGCTTCTGAAGGATGTCCTTGTTGCCGGTGAGGATGCAACGGTACTCATTGGACCCGAGGGGGATTTCAGTCCCGAAGAGGTTGATTTGGCTGTAAAAGCAGGCTATAAGCCAATAAGTCTTGGCTCTTCGCGTCTGCGCACCGAGACAGCAGCTCTTGTTGCATGCCACACCTTCATATTGAAGAACGAGATATGACAAACCGCTATTTCATTCTCTTTTCCTACGATGGCGCAGCCTACCATGGTTGGCAAGTGCAGCCAAACGCCATAACTGTGCAACAGGTGCTTGAGGAGGCTCTGGCTACCTTGTTGCGTCTCCCTGTTCCTGTGGTGGGTGCCGGGCGCACCGATACCGGCGTGAATGCCGAGTGTATGGTGGCACATGCTAATTTGCCTGCCGATATTGATGTGGCACAACTGATATATAAACTGAACAAGATATTGCCGCCGGATATTGCTGTCAGTGATATAAAAAGGGTTCGTGACGATGCGCACGCGCGTTTTGACGCTGTGTCGCGCCGTTACCGTTACCGTGTTGTGACGGCCAAGTCACCGTTCGCCCGCCGTTATGCCCTGAGGGTTATGCCGGGGGTAGATTTCGAAGCGATGAACCGCGCTGCCGAACTGTTGTATGAGTATACCGATTTTACCAGTTTCAGCAAACTGCATACCGACGTCAAGACCAATAACTGCAAGGTGACTTATGCAGCTTGGCACAATGTTGGGGGGAATGAGTGGGTCTTCGAGATTGAGGCCGACCGTTTCCTGCGTAACATGGTGCGTGCAATCGTTGGCACTCTATTGCTTGTTGGGCGTGGCAAGATGACGATTGACGGTTTCCGCGAGGTGATTGAGAACAAGGCCCGTGCCGATGCCGGTGACTCGGCTATGGGCGAGGCACTCTTCCTTGTCGATGTTAAATATCCAAATAATGTTTATCTGTGATGTGGGCGCTGCTTGCTTTTATGTCGGCAGCGCTGCTTGGCTGCTATGACTTTTTCAAAAAGGTGTCGCTGAAGGATAACTCTGTCCTGGCAGTGTTGTTCTTGAACACTCTTTTTTCGTCATTGCTTTTTGCTCCTTTCATATTGCTGTCACATGCCGGGGTGGTAACGTCGGGGCAACTGTATGTGCCATCGGTTGGCGCAGATGTGCATCTCCAACTGCTGTTGAAGGCTGTCATTGTATTGTCTTCATGGCTTTGTGGCTACATCGGTATAAAGCACTTGCCTATAACTATTGTCTCTCCGATACAGTCAACACGCCCGGTATTGGTGTTGCTTGGCGCCCTGTTCTTGTTTGGTGAAACATTGAATACATATCAATGGATAGGTGTCATAATAGCCATCATATCTGTCTATCTGCTCAGCCGTAGTGGCAAACGCGAGGGAATTGACTTTGTAAATAACCGTTGGGTTGCGTTTGTTGCCCTGGCTGCATTGTTCGGTGCTGTGAGCGCTTTGTACGACAAGTATCTCATGCGCTCCATAGAGCCCATTGTGGTGCAGTCCTGGTTCAATATATACCAATGTGTGCTCATGGGTATCATCATAACAGTGATGAATGCCATGAATCCGGCGCAGCGTGGGCGCAGGTTTATTTGGCGATGGTCTATTCCCATGATTTCGCTATTTCTTGGTCTTGCCGATTTCTGTTACTTTACGGCATTGGCACAGGAGGGAGCTCTCATTGCTGTGGTGTCTATGATAAGACGTGGCAGTGTAATCGTGTCGTTCGTATTTGGGGCATTGCTGTTGAAAGAGAAGAATCTTAAAAGTAAAGCGCTTGACGTTTTGTTGATATTGGTTGGATTATTTTTCCTATATTTGGGCTCAAGATGAGAAAACTGTTGATTTCTATAATGTTTTTGTTCGGTGGCGCCTTGACGATGGTGTCGGCCCAGGATATGCGTGCCATTTTTCTGAATGCCCCCGATGGGATATTCCCGTTGCTTTCCGGTAATGACCGCGCCGACCTGGTCGACTATATTGAGGCTGGCATGACTGCAAAGGTTACCAACAGACTTGACGGTACAACAGTGCTGCATGAACTCGAAGCCGATTACTTGAAATTGGCGACAACTGCATCATCGGATGTGCAGTTGAAACTATTGCCTTTCCAGGGCGATACTGTCATATGCATGATAAAGACTGTCAAGGCCGAGGCTGCTGACAGCCGCATCCGTTTCTATGACAAGGAGTGGAATCTGCTCGATGGAGACCGGATGTTCCGTTTCCCGTCCATCGCGGAATTCTTTACATCTGCGGTCAATGAACTTGTGAATAAGTGCGATATCTACCTTGTGTCACTTACACTCTCGGCTACTGACAACACTCTTGCTGCCGAATATACAATGCCTGCTTATATGAGTGAGGATGATGCGAAAAAGGTTAAACCTATGTTGCGCAAGTTGGTGTACAGGTGGAATGGCTCATGCTACGTCATTGAATGACGCGCACCGTGTCAATGTACATTTCTGTAATTTCTCCCTTGTTGTGCTTTTCAAATAGTGAGCGGCTGTCGTTGATGAACAGTTGGCGTTTCTGCTCGGCAAAATCCCAACCTGTAAATTCAGTTGTTGCTGCCGGGTATATTGTGAAATCGCGTTTGCCGTCATTGGCTTTTGGCGCAATCCATGTGAGTAGGTAGCGCACACCGAGCGGGCGTGTGTAGTTCAGTATCTTGCGCAGCTTCATGGCAATCATTATGCCGCCGTCAGTGCGACGCAATGACATGTTTGATACCAGATTGCCGGTGGAGTAGGCAACGACGTGCCTGTCGGGAGTTGTCTGCGACTCTTTTATTTCCATTGGTTGGATGACATGCGGATGGTTGCCGATGATGTGACTTACACCCTGCCCGATGAGCCAATTGCTGAGTTCCTTGATTCTAGCCGGTGGCAAGCTTACGTACTCGTCCCCCCAATGCATGCAGGTAATAATGGCATCGGGGCGCATATCCTTTGCCGTCTGTATGTCGTTGGCTATTATCTCCTTGTCAATAAGATTTACAACCATTGGCGATGGAATCTCTCTGCCGTTTGTGCTATATGTATAGTTGAGGATTGCGACTCTCACTCCCTTCTCTTCAATGATTAGCGGATATCTCTCTTTGCGCTCTTTTGCGTTGCGATACACTCCGCAATGTGCTATTTGCAATGAATCGAGCATGTCGAGCGTGTGCATCGCGCCGCGTTTGCCCTTGTCCATGCAATGGTTGTTGGCAAAAAGCAACACCTTGAATCCGGCGTCCTTGACTGCATATAGAAAACTGTCGGGCGCGCAGAAGGATGGGTAGCCGCTGTATCCGCTCTTGCCAATTGTGGTTTCAAGGTTTGCTACCGAAATGTCGGCGGCTTTGACGAGGGGTGATATATGGCGGAAACAATAGGAGTAGCTGTATTCGCCGTTCTTTTGTCTTGCCATGTTCAACTGTGTCTCGTGCTGCATTATGTCCCCGGCAAACAGCAACTCAATATCCTGTACGGGAGTCTCGAATAGCTGTGCTGACCATATTTGTGCAACCGATAACGATGGCAGTGCACAAAACAGCAGAATGGCTGAAGATATCCTGATTGTCAGCCTCATTTGTAGATGGCACGTTTGCCGGCAAGCAGGGTGTTCTTCATCAGTGACACAATTGTCATTGGACCAACACCGCCGGGGACGGGTGTAATGAACGAACATTTTGGGGCGACATTCTCAAAGTCAACGTCGCCACACAGGCGGAATCCGCTCTTGCGTGTACTGTCGGGAACTCGTGTGGTGCCCACATCTATTACTACAGCACCTTCCTTTACCATCTCTGCTTTCAGGAAGTGTGGCTGTCCAAGTGCGGCAATTATGATGTCTGCCTGTCGGCACTCCTTGGCAATGTCCTGTGTATGGCTGTGGCATACTGTGACAGTAGCATCGCCGGGGAGGCTCTTCTGCATCATTAGGTTTGCCATTGGTTTGCCTACGATGTTGCTTCGGCCAAGGACTACGCACTTCTTGCCCTTTGTGTCAATGTCATATCTGCGCAGAAGCTCCATTATTCCATTTGGTGTAGCCGACAGGAAGCATGGGAGTCCTATGGAAAGGCGGCCTGCGTTCACGGGATGGAAACCGTCAACATCCTTGCGGTAGTCAATGGCTTCGGTCACCTTTTGCTCGTCTATGTGTTTGGGCAATGGCAACTGGACAATGAAACCATCTATGTCGGCATCATTGTTCAGTTCCTCTACCTTTGCAAGCAACTCCTCTTCGGTCACATCGGCCTCGTAGCGTATGAGTGTGGATGTAAAGCCGCACTCCTCGCAGGCTTTTACCTTGCTGGCAACATAGGTTTCGCTGCCGCCGTCGTGTCCCACAAGTATTGCTGCAAGGTGTGGACGCTTGCCGCCGTTTGCCAATATCTCGTTAACCTCGGCTGCAATCTCCTGTTTAATCTGTGCTGCCACAGCCTTTCCGTCGATAAGTTGCATAGTTGTGCTTGTTAGAATTTGAATTTGGACATCATGTTGCCCATCTTACCGCCGGCAACACTCTTCATTGTCTTGCGTATCTGATCGAACTGTTTCATCAGGCGGTTGACGTCCTGCATGGTGCTACCGCTACCGCGTGCAATGCGCTCTTTGCGCGATGTGTTTATAATGTCCGGATTAGAGCGCTCCTTAGGGGTCATTGACTGGATAATTGCTTCCACGCCCTTGAATGCGTTGTCGTCAATATCCATGTCCTTTATTGCTTTGCCTACACCGGGAATCATAGCCATGAGGTCCTTGATGTTGCCCATCTTCTTGATTTGCTGGATCTGGGTGAGGAAATCGTTGAAATCGAACTGGTTGCGTGCAAGTTTGCGCTGCAGTTTCTTTGCCTCTTCCTCGTCGAACTGCTCCTGTGCACGCTCAACGAGTGAAACAACGTCACCCATGCCCAGGATGCGGTCGGCCATACGGTTCGGGTGGAACTGGTCAATCGCCTCCATCTTCTCGCCTGTACCGATGAATTTGATGGGCTTTGTTACCACTGTGCGGATTGACAATGCAGCACCACCACGTGTGTCACCATCGAGTTTGGTGAGGATGACACCGGTGAAATCAAGACGGTCGTTGAACTCCTTGGCGGTGTTCACGGCGTCCTGTCCGGTCATTGAGTCTACTACGAACAGTGTTTCTGTCGGTTTTACGGCCTCCTTGATTGCTGCAATCTCGTTCATCATTGCCTCGTCTACGGCCAAGCGGCCGGCGGTATCTATGATTACAAGGTTATAGCTCTTTGCCTTTGCCTCCTTAATGGCGTTGAGAGCAATCTGTACAGGATCCTTGCTCTCGGACTCACTGTAAACAGGTACGTCAATTGCCTCACCAAGAACCTTCAACTGGTCAATGGCTGCAGGACGGTAAACGTCGCAGGCTACCAACAGCGGGTTGCGGTTCTTCTTTTTCTTGAGATAGTTGGCGAGTTTTGCCGAGAATGTTGTCTTACCGCTACCCTGAAGACCCGACATGAGGATGACTGCGGGATGTCCTTCATAGTTAATCTCAGCAGTCTCGCCGCCCATCAATGCGGTCAGTTCGTCGTGTACAATTTTCACCATCAACTGGCTTGGGTGCAGTGATGTGAGCACGTTCTGACCAATTGCTTTGTTCTTTACCGTGTCTGTGAATGTCTTTGCAACCTTGTAGTTTACGTCGGCATCGAGTAGTGCCTTGCGCACATCCTTCAATGTCTCGGCAACGTTCACCTCGGTGATTCTTCCCTCTCCTTTGAGTATCTTCAATGAGCGTTCAAGACGCTCGCTTAAGTTTTCAAACATTTTCTGTATAATTTTTATATTATTAATTTTTCTTTATGCTTATAATGCCGCCTGTTGCAGTGTCGAACAGGACCTTTACGGCATTGTTCTTGCTGAACAGGCTCTTTGCCAACACCTCTACAATTCCAAGTTGTGCGACGGCAATCTCCTTTTCAATGAAGGTTCTTGTTCTTGTGTATACCTCTAATCTGGCACGTCCTGGAATGTTGTAGCAAACGCCCTCCTGTTTCTTCTTTTCGTCTACAATAGGCTGCTCCACAGTTTTCAAGTCCTTGAAATTGTAGTAGACGGGTTCGCCGGCAAGGTTCTCCTTGTCGACCACTCCAAGTTTGTGTGAGAAACGCAAGAGTATGGCTTTTGTGGTGTCGCGCAACTCGTCGGGCGCAATGGTCAGCCTGTATGTGTGGTACACTGTATCGGTGCGTCCGGTAAACATTTCTGTGAGTGCTTTCTCCTGTTTGTCGAGTTCCTGCAGCAGCAATGCTATGGCTGTGCCATCGCTTGGCATGTTCTCGGCCTGGCCACGGGTGATGGCAAGTTTGCTCTCGCGTATCGCATATATCTCCTTGGCTGTCAACTCTGCCATCTTGGCGGTTGATGTGGCGGTGAGCATCTCTTCTGTCATGTATTGCGACGCGTCGGTCTTGGTGTTTGTGCTCCGTTTTGTGACAGGTGTTGTCTCTGCCTTTGCGGGTGCAGTGGTGTTTATAGTCTCAATTATACCTTTGCCATCGAGCCCGATACTGCTTGCTGCATTGTTTCCGAACTTTATTGTGTAGTATTTGTTCTTGCTGGGCACTCCTTCGCTCTCGCACTCAATACCGGTTATCTCCCAACGGTTGCTCGCTTCAGCTATTGTGTTCTTGATGTGCAGGAACCTCTCGGCATAACTGTAGAACTCACCTGGTGTCTGAGTAACACAGCTGGTCTCAACCGTGATGTTTATCTTTGTATCTGGCAAGAAATATGCAATCCCCTCGTTTGAATTTGAAAAAAACGTGCCAAGCACATTCTGCGCCATACATGGTGCCGCAAGTGTCAATATGATTGCTGTAATGATCTTTTTCATCATTCCTGTGGTTTGTTTGGCAAGTGCACAAAAATTCTAATTTGTCGCGAAGATAGTAATTTGTTTTTAATTTCGGTTCTAAAAAGCACCTTAACTTATTTATAAGGTCTTTATTTGTTTTTCCTGTCAATAAAAAGCAATAAATTTTGCGGTTTTTCCGTAACTTTGTTTTACTTTTGCGTGGTACTAACATAAAAGCATTGACTTTAGTATGTCAACAATAAAAATACACGATAAAGAATTTGTAAAATCAATTCCCAGCGAAGAGATTGCTGCCCGTGTCAAGCAGGTGGCAGAGGCTATCAACAGAGATTATGCCGGCAAGCGTCCGCTGTTCCTCGGTGTCCTGAACGGCTGTTTTATGTTTGTATCGGATTTGATGAAGAATATTGAAGTTGAGTGTGAAATATCTTTTGTAAAATTCTCGTCCTATCAGGGCTCCGAGACTACCGGTACAGTCAATCAAGTGATGGGTCTTATGGAGTCTATCGAGGGACGCGATGTAATCATTGTAGAGGATATCGTAGACACGGGTCTTACAATGCACAAGATGCTTGAGACATTGCAGCAGAGCAACCCGGCATCTTTGGCTATTGCATCACTTTTCCTCAAACCTGCGCGTCTGCGTGTTCCGGTCGATGTTAAATATTCGGCTTTTGAGATTCCCGACAGATTCATTGTCGGTTATGGTCTTGACTATGATGGTCTTGGTCGTAACCTCCCTGATGTGTACGATGTTAAAGAATAAACGAATATTGTAATAAGATGCTTAATATAGTTATTTTTGGTGCACCCGGCAGTGGTAAGGGTACACAGAGCGAAAGAATTGTTGCAAAATATGGACTGAACCATATTTCTACAGGTGAGGTGTTGCGCGGAGAGATTGCTGCTGGTACCGAACTTGGCGCAACTGCGCAGAAACTTATTGATAAGGGTCAGCTTATCCCTGACGAATTGATGATAAGTATTCTTGCTTCAAAACTTGATTCGCTCACAAGTGGCAATGGTGTGATTTTTGATGGTTTCCCACGCACGATAGCACAGGCCGAGGCGTTGAAGGTGATGCTCAATGAGCGCGGGCAGGATGTTACTGCGATGATTGAACTTGATGTCCCCGAGGATGAATTGATGACACGTCTTTTGCTCCGTGGACAGCTTTCGGGTAGAGCCGATGACAATGAAGAGACAATCAAGAAACGTCTTGTTGTTTACAATGAGCAGACATCGCCCCTCAAAGAGTGGTACAAGAACGATGGCAAGCATTGTTATATCAATGGTCTTGGTGAACTTGACCGTATTTTTGCCGATATTGTTGCGGCTATTGATTCAAAGATGTAAGGATTGCCAAAAGCAATACCTCCTGGAATTTTATATAGCATAGTTGTCACCGGCGTGGCAACTTTTGCTGTTAATTGTTTAACAGCCCGTGAGGGTCTTGAACTTAATTTTTATGGCAGAATCAAATTTTATCGATTATGTAAAGATTGTGTGCCGTTCGGGTCGTGGTGGCCGTGGAATGGCTCACTTGCATCGTGCTAAATATATACCCAACGGAGGCCCCGATGGCGGTGATGGCGGAAAAGGTGGTGATATAATACTGCGTGGTAACCGTAATTACTGGACGCTGTTGCACCTCAAGTATCAGCGTCACATTTTTGCCGGTAACGGACAGAATGGCGGTATAAACAAGAGTACAGGAGCTGATGGTGAAAGTAAAATAGTGGATGTGCCTTGTGGTACTGTAGCATACAATGCCGAAACCGGTGAGTTTCTTTGCGATGTCATGGAGGACGGTCAGCTGGTGACTCTGCTCAAGGGTGGTCGCGGTGGTCTTGGAAATGTGCATTTCGCCACTCCAACGCGCCAGGCGCCGCGTTTTGCACAGCCCGGTGAACCAATGCAGGAGATGACAGTTACACTTGAGCTTAAACTGCTTGCCGATGTTGGTCTGGTAGGTTTCCCTAATGCCGGAAAATCAACCCTTCTCTCTTCTGTATCGGCAGCGAAGCCAAAGATTGCAAACTATCCTTTTACAACCCTTGAACCGAATTTGGGCATTGTATCCTATCGTGATAACAAATCGTTTGTCATGGCCGATATACCGGGTATTATTGAGGGTGCCAGCCAGGGTAGGGGGTTGGGTTTGCGTTTCCTTCGCCACATTGAGCGCAACTCGTTGCTTCTGTTCATGGTTCCGGCTGATGCCGATGATATAAAGAAAGAATATGAGGTGTTACTCAACGAGTTGGCTACGTTTAATCCCGAGATGCTCGACAAACAGCGTGTGCTGGCAATTACAAAGTGTGACCTTATAGATGAAGAACTTAAGGAGATGCTCTCGGAGAATCTGCCCGAGGATGTGCCTCACGTGTTCATATCGGCTCCCACTGGCGAAGGAATTCAGGAACTGAAAGATGTGCTTTGGGCTGCGCTTAACAGTGAAGAGAATCGCCTTGCCGCCGTAAAGCGTGAGGAACTTGTACATCGTAACTATGACCGCAAGATGCTTGCGGCAGATTTTGCCGATTGGGAAACCGATTTCGAGGATGATGGAGAGTATGATGAGGATGATGATTTGAACTATGAAGAGTTCGATTTTGACGAGGAATGATTGATTTGAAACGCAAATATAAATTATAACCAGACATACTATGGCTACAAAAAAACATTCATGGAATTATGACAATGTGGGTGGTTCTACACGTGTAAGAATTACTACAGGTGCTGACATCGCTCATCTTGCAGAACTTGATTTGAAGAAGTGGACTGTACTTTCATGTCCCACCAATGGTTTGGATATTGATGAGAAGAGTCTCAAGTATATTGATACCGACAGTGATGGGCGCATTCGCGTAAATGATGTCATTGCTACATCTCAGTGGCTGGTATCTGTTGTAAAGGATGCCAATCTGTTGCTCAAAGGTGCCGACAGCATTGATGTTGAGGCGTTCAACCAGGAGAATGCTGATGGAAAGAAGCTTTATAACTCGGCAAAGCAGATATTGGTGAATCTCGGCAAGGAGGGAGCTGTTATCTCGTTGGCAGACACTAAGGATATTACTGCGATTTTTGCAAAGACACGTTTCAATGGTGATGGCGTGATTACGGCGCAGACCCCTGAGGGTGATGCAGATAAGGCTCTTGTGTCAACAATGGTCGGTGCATTGGGTGGTGTAATGGACCGTAGTGGTGAGAATGGCGTGAATGCTGAACTGATAGAAAAGTTCTACCAATTGTTGGCCGATTATATTGCATGGAGTGAGGCTGCTGTTGAGGCTCCTTATGGTGCTGATACAGACAAGGCTATTGAAGCGTACAATGCTCTTGATGCTAAGGTGAAGGATTATTTCGTTCGCGCGAAGCTTGCTTCGTTTGCACCTGAGAGCGCGATGAAACTTGATGTGCAGGCTGGCTTGATTGAGGCAATCAGTGCTGATAACCTTACCGCTAAGACTCAGGAGATTGCAGCATATCCTATTGCTCGCATCACAGGTAAGGCAGAATTGGATTTGGCAGCAGCCATCAACCCTGCGTGGGCATCGCAGTTCGATACTCTTGTTTCCATTGTAAAGCCTAAAGAAAAGGTTCTTACAGAGGAATCGTGGGCGGCTATAGGTGCAACTTTCGCTGCATACAATGCCTGGAAGACGGCAAAGAAGGGCGCCGAGGTTGAAGGCTTGGGCGTTGATGCAATCAAGCAGTTGCTTGCTGATGACAAGAAACAGGCGTTGTTGGAACTTGTGGCTCAAGACCTGGAACTCAAGGAAACGGCTGATGGCATTGATTTGGTTGACAAGTTCATGCATATCTACCGCGATTTCTATCGTCTGCTCCGCAACTATGTTACATTCCAGGATTTCTACTGCAAGGATAAAGATGTTAAGGCGATATTCCAGAGTGGTCGTCTGCTTATCGACCAACGTGAGTGCCGTATGTGTATGAATGTTGTCGATGCTGCAAAGCATAATACCATGGCGCCGGCCAGCGGCATGTACCTTGTCTATTGTGACTGTACAACAAAGACAAGTGCTGCCAAGAGAAATATCGTTGCAGCTGTTACGGTTGGTGATATCGGTGACCTCTTTGTCGGCAAGAATGCAATCTATTTCGATAACGACGGACTCATGTGGGATGCTGTCATTACCAAGATAATCGATAATCCGATCAGTATTGGTCAGGCATTCTGGTCTCCTTATCGTCGCATGGCAACAACTATCGAGAACTTGATAAACAAAAGCGCTGCCGAGAAGGATGCTGCCATGATGAAGAATGCCAACGATAAAATTAATGCGGCGCCTACTGTCAAGCCTGCCGAGGGTGATGATAAAGCGCCTGCCCAGCCGTTTGATATTGCCAAGTTTGCCGGTATCTTTGCTGGTATAGGTATGGCTGTCGGCATGATTGGTACAGCCCTGGCAAGTATATTCAAGGGATTCGTCGACCTTAGCCTTTGGCAGATGGTAGCTGTGTTTGTCGGTATTTTGTTGCTTATTTCCGGTCCAGCAATGGTTATGGCGTGGATGAAATTGCGTCGTCGCAATGTCGCTCCTTTGCTCAATGCCAATGGCTGGGCTGTCAATGCGGCTTCAAAAATCAGTATACCATTTGGTGAGACACTTACCGATATCGCCAAATATCCAAAGATGAAATTGAAGGATCCATATGCAAAGGCGGGTATTCCGGCATGGGCAAAATGGCTCATTTCGTTGTTGGTGGTTGTGGTGGTTGTTGCCGGTCTGTGGCTTGGAAATGTGCTCTCTCGTGTAGGGTATCCATCTCCGCTACCGTTCTTCAATAAGGAGGTTGTAGAGGCTCCCGTTCAGGAGGATGTGACAGATGCGGTGCCTGAGACTGCAACTGAAACAGCTGCAGAGTCTGTGACTGAACCTGTATCTGCAGAGGAGTCTCCTGCTGCTTAATAAGGATTTACCTTATATAATATAATGGCCCATTGCAGTGAATCGCTGTAATGGGCTTGCTTTTTGTTGAATGTGGTGCCCGGTCCTTATGGATGTTCTCTATTGCAGTCTCCTTTTTTTGTCTTAATTCCTGCAAAAACAAGAATTAATATTTTTTAACAATAAAAATAGCCGTTTTGGTGCTGTTCTTGGGGGTGTTTTTGCTTTTTGCGGTGTGGGTGTCGCTAAAAAGAGTTCAAATGCTTTTTTATTAGAAAAATAATTTTTACCTTTGCAGTCCAAAATGGACTATCGCGTTTTGATAGGTCCAATAGCGCAGAAATATTTAAAAACAATATATAATAATTAAAAATTAAACAAAATGCCTACAATTCAGCAATTAGTAAGAAAAGGCAGAGAGGTTATTGTAGAGAAGAGCAAGTCGCCCGCACTCGACAACTGTCCACAGCGTCGTGGTGTGTGTGTGCGTGTTTACACTACAACTCCAAAGAAACCTAACTCTGCGATGAGAAAGGTTGCTCGTGTACGCTTGACCAACCAGAAGGAGGTAAACTCTTACATCCCAGGTGAGGGTCACAACTTGCAGGAGCACTCAATCGTTTTGGTACGCGGTGGCCGTGTTAAGGACCTCCCAGGTGTACGCTATCACATCGTTCGTGGTACTCTTGATACCGCAGGTGTAGCAAACCGTACACAGCGTCGTTCTAAGTATGGTGCTAAGCGTCCTAAGGCTAAGAAGTAATTCCCGCCTCAAGCGTAGCTGAGTGATCCCGGCTTGTAAAAAACGGGATATGACTCAAAACTTTTTAAGACATATTTTTATAACTTAGTTTTGGTTTGTTGGAAAAGGTTATAAAAGGTTGAGTAAATGCTTCGGTGGAAGCGTTGAAGAATTTGCAATAACACAGCCACACAAAACGTAAATTTTCGCAAAAGAAAATGAGAAAAGCAAAACCAAAAAAGCGCGTGGTTCTTCCAGACCCCGTGTTTAACGATCAGATGGTTTCTAAGTTCGTTAACCACCTGATGTATGATGGAAAGAAAAACATTTCTTACACTATTTTCTATGGTGCTCTCGAGCTCGTTGGTAACAAAATGAAGAACGAGGAGAAAACTCCACTTGAAATTTGGAAGCAGGCTTTGGAGAACATCACTCCTAAGGTAGAGGTTAAGTCTCGCCGTATCGGTGGTGCAACATTCCAGGTTCCTACAGAAATCCGTGCAGACCGCAAGGAGTCAATCTCAATGAAGAATATGATTTTGTTCGCTCGCAAGCGTGGCGGCAAGTCTATGGCAGAGAAGCTCTGTGCAGAGATTATGGATGCATTCAACAATCAGGGTGGTGCTTTCAAGCGTAAGGAGGATATGCACCGTATGGCTGAGGCAAACCGTGCATTCGCACATTTCCGTTTCTAATCAGTAATAGTACAAGAAAATGGCAAACGATCTTCAATTTACCCGTAATATCGGTATTAGTGCTCACATCGATGCTGGTAAGACTACTACATCGGAGCGTATTTTGTTCTACACCGGTCTTTCACACAAGATTGGTGAGGTGCACGACGGTGCTGCTACCATGGACTGGATGGAGCAGGAGCAGGAGCGTGGTATTACAATTACCTCTGCTGCGACTACTACTTTCTGGAACTGGAACGGTACACAGTACAAGTTTAACTTGATTGACACTCCGGGACACGTTGACTTTACTGCTGAGGTAGAGCGTTCACTCCGTGTACTTGACGGTGCTATCGCTGCTTTCTGTGCAGTAGGTGGTGTTGAGCCACAGTCTGAGACTGTATGGCGTCAGGCTGACAAGTACAACGTTCCACGTATCGCTTACGTGAACAAGATGGACCGTTCAGGTGCTGACTACTTCTCTGTAATGCGTCAGATGAAGGAAATTCTTGGTGCTAATCCATGTCCTGTAACAATTCCTATCGGTTCTGAGGAGAAGTTCCTTGGTGTAATCAACCTTATCACTATGAAGGCTCTTGTTTACAGAGACGGTGCTTTGGATTACACAGTAGAGGAGATTCCTGCTGAGTTGGTTGACGAGGCTAACCAGTGGAGAGAGCACCTTCTTGAGAAGGCTGCTGATTTCGACGAGGAGTTGATGATGAAGGTTCTCGAGGAGCCGGAGTCAATCACAGAGGAGGAACTTATCGCTGCTATCCGCAAGGGTACACTTGCGTTGGAGATCACTCCAATGACTTGCGGTTCTTCATTCAAGAACAAGGGTGTTCAGCCACTTCTCGACTTTGTATGTGCATTCTTGCCTTCTCCACTTGATACTCCAGCTATCGAGGGTATGAATCCTAAGACAGACGAGATGGAGTCACGTACTCCTTCTGAGGATGACAAGACCTCGGCTCTCGTGTTCAAGATTGCTACAAACCCATTCGTTGGTCGTTTGATCTACGTTCGTGTTTACTCTGGTAAGCTTGAGTCTGGTTCATATATCCTTGACTCACGTTCAGGCCGCAAGGAGCGCATCTCTCGTATGTTCCAGATGCACTCAAACAAGCAGAACCCAGTAGAGGTTCTCGGTGCCGGTGATATCGGTGCCGTTATCGGTATGAAGGATGTCCGTACAGGTGATACTCTCTGTGCAGAGGAGGCTCCAATCGTACTCGAGTCTATGACATTCCCCGATCCTGTGATCTCTATCGCAGTTGAGCCTAAGACTCAGAAGGATCTTGACAAGCTCGCTAACGGTCTTGCTAAGCTCGCTGAGGAGGATCCAACATTTACTGTAAGAACAGACGAGCAGTCTGGTCAGACAATTATCTCTGGTATGGGTGAGCTTCACCTTGAGATTATCATCGACCGTCTGAAGCGTGAGTTCAGTGTTGAGTGTAATCAGGGTCGTCCACAGGTTAGCTACAAAGAGGCTATCACAAGCACAGTCCAGGTTGATGAGACTTACAAGAAGCAGACCGGTGGTAAGGGTAAGTATGCGAAGATTCTTGTATCTGTAGGTCCTGCTGATGAGGACTTCAAGGAGGGTAACCTTCAGTTTGTCAACGAGGTTAAGGGTGGTAACGTTCCTAAGGAATTCATCCCATCAGTACAGAAGGGCTTCCAGACAGCTGTTAAGGCCGGTGTTCTCGCTGGTTATCCAATGGAGTCTTTGAAGGTTGTTCTTCTCGATGGTGGTTTCCACCCGGTTGACTCTGACCAGTTGTCGTTCGAGGTTTGTGCTATCCAGGCATACAAGAACGCATGTCAGAAGGCTAACCCAGTGCTCCTTGAGCCTGTTATGAAGCTTGAGGTTGTTACTCCGGAGGAGAGCATGGGTGATGTAATCGCCGACCTTAACAAGCGTCGTGGTCAGGTTGAGGGCTTTGAGACAAGCCGCACAGGTGCACGTATCGTTAAGGCGATGGTTCCACTGTCTGAGATGTTCGGTTACGTTACATCATTGCGTACCATTACTTCAGGTCGTGCGACATCTTCAATGACTTACGATCACCACGAGCAGGTAAGTGCTTCTTTGACAAAGCAGATACTTGAAGAACTTCAGAAATAAATAATTAAAGCCTGTCGGTTAGCGAATGACTCTTAACCGACAGGCAATTGTAAATTTTATAAAAACCATTTAAGACAATGAGTCAGAAAATTAGAATCAAACTTAAATCTTACGATCACAACTTGGTTGACAAGTCAGCTGAGAAGATTGTAAAGACTGTGAAGGCAACAGGTGCTATCGTTAGCGGTCCAATTCCATTGCCTACACACAAGCGTATCTTCACTGTTAACCGTTCAACTTTCGTTAACAAGAAGAGCCGCGAGCAGTTCCAGCTCTCTTCTTTCAAGAGACTTATCGACATCTACAGCTCTACAGCAAAGACTGTTGATGCTCTTATGAAGCTTGAGTTGCCTTCAGGAGTTGAGGTTGAGATTAAAGTGTAATTTTAATGCGAATTATTAATTTTTTAAATTAAACTGAAATGCCAGGATTATTAGGAAAAAAAATCGGAATGATGTCCGTTTTCAGTGCCGATGGTAAGAATGTTCCATGCACTGTTATCGAAGCAGGTCCTTGTGCAGTTACACAGGTGAAGACAATTGAGAAGGATGGCTATGAGGCTGTTCAGGTTGGCTTCCAGGATCAGAAGGAGAGCCGTATCAGTGCTCCTCTCGCAGGCCACTTCAAGAAGGCCGGTGTAGCTCCCAAGCGCCACTTGGCCGAGTTCAAGGGTTTTGAGACAGAGCTCGCTTTGGGCGATGTTATCACAGTAGATCTCTTTGCAGATACTGCTTACGTTAGCGTAACAGGTACTTCAAAGGGTAAGGGTTTCCAGGGTGTTGTTAAAAGACACAACTTTGGTGGTGTAGGTCAGGCTACTCACGGTCAGCACAACCGCGCTCGCAAGCCGGGTTCTATCGGTGCTTGTTCATACCCTGCAAAGGTATTCAAGGGCCTCCGAATGGGCGGTCAGATGGGTAACGTACGTGTTACTACACACAACCTCCAGGTATTAAAGGTAATTCCAGAGCACAACCTTTTGGTTATCAAGGGTTCTGTTCCAGGTTACAATGGTTCAATCGTAATAATTGAAAAGTAATGGAAATCAGCGTATTAAACATAAACGGTGAGAATACCGGTAGAAAGGTTGTCTTGGATGAGTCAATCTTCGGCATCGAGCCTAACCAGCACGTTGTGTACATGGCGGTAAGACAGTATCTTGCTGCTCAGCGTCAGGGTACTCACAAGTCTAAGGAGAGAAGCGAGATTTCAGGTTCTACACGTAAGCTCGGTCGTCAGAAGGGCGGCGGTGGCGCACGTCGTGGTGATATCAACTCACCTCTGTTGGTAGGTGGTGCTCGCGTGTTCGGTCCTACTCCACGTGATTATAGCTTCAAATTGAACAAGAAGGTTAAGCAGCTCGCTCGCAAGTCAGCTCTTTCACAGAAGGCTATCGACAATGCGATTGTAGTTGTTGAGGACTTCGCTTTCGAGGCTCCAAGTACAAAGGCTTTTGTTAATGTGTTAAATAATCTTAAAGTTTCTGAAAAGAAGCAGTTGTTTGTTTTGCCATCTAGCAATAAAGCAGTATATTTGTCAGCCAGAAATTTGAAGGGAACTCAGATGGCTATTGCTTCGGACATTAATACCTATGGTATAATGAATGCCGAGGTTTTGGTTGTGACTGAAAGTTCTCTCGAGGTAATTAATAACACACTGAATAAAACTAAGGAGGCATAATAATGGGAGTATTGATTAAACCTATAGTCACTGAGAAGATGACTAAGATTACTGACCAGTTGAACCGCTTTGGTTTTCTTGTTCGTCCCGAGGCTAACAAGTTGGTAATTAAGAAAGAGATTGAGGCGTTGTACAATGTTACTGTTGTAGATGTAAACACTATGAACTACGCAGGTAAGAGCAAGAACCGCTATACAAAGGCTGGTTTCGTTAAGGGTCGTACAAACGCTGTAAAGAAGGCTATCGTCACACTTAAGGAGGGCGATACAATTGATTTTTATAGTAACATTTAATAGAGATGGCAGTACGTAAATTTAAGCCTACAACACCGGGCCAAAGACATAAGATTATTGGTACCTTCGAAGAGATCACTGCTGCGGTACCAGAGAAATCGCTTGTAACCGGTAAGCGTTCAACAGGTGGACGTAACAACGACGGTAAGATGACTATGCGCTACAGAGGCGGTGGTCACAAGCGTAAATTCAGATTTATCGATTTCAAGCGTAACAAGGACGGTATCCCCGCTACAGTTAAGTCTATCGAGTACGATCCTAACCGTTCGGCTCGTATCGCTTTGCTTTGTTATGCTGATGGTGAGAAGAGTTATATAATTGCTCCTAATGGTTTGGAGGTTGGCGCAGTTCTGATGTCAGGCGCAGATGCTGCTCCCGAGGTTGGTAACGCTCTTCCTTTGAAGAACATTCCTATCGGTACAGTAGTTCACAACATCGAGCTCCGTCCAGGACAGGGCGCTATCCTTGTTCGTTCTGCCGGTAACTTCGCACAGATTGTTTCTCGTGACGAGAATTACTGTGTTATCAAGTTGCCTTCAGGTGAGATTCGTCGTATCTTGAGTACTTGCCGTGCAACAGTTGGTACAGTAGGTAACTCAGACCACGCTCTCGAGTGCTCTGGTAAGGCAGGTCGCTCACGTTGGTTGGGTCGTCGTCCTCACAACCGTGGTGTTGTTATGAACCCAGTAGATCACCCGATGGGTGGTGGTGAAGGTCGTGCTTCTGGTGGTCATCCACGTTCACGCAAGGGCTTGTACGCTAAGGGTCTCAAGACTCGTACACCTAAGAAGCAGTCTAACAAGTACATCATTGAGAGAAGAAAGAAGTAATAATAAGGAAATTTTTGAATTAATATGAGTCGTTCATTAAAGAAAGGTCCGTATATCAATGTAAAATTGGAGAGCAAAGTGGTTGCCATGAACGAGAGCGGTAAGAAATCGGTCATCAAGTCTTGGGCTCGTGCTTCTATGATTTCTCCCGATTTTGTGGGACACACAATTGCTGTTCATAACGGTAATAAATTTATTCCTGTGTACGTTACTGAAAACATGGTAGGTCACAAGTTGGGCGAGTTCGCTCCTACACGTACTTTCCGTGGTCACTCAGGTAACCGTAAGAAATAAGCAGGTATTTAAAAACTGAATTAAATTAAATAATATAATGGGAGCAAGAAAAAAATTAGCTGCTGACAAGAGAAAAGAGGCACGTAAGAGCCTTTATTTCGCCAGTGCAAAGGATATCCCTTCATCTCCTCGCAAGATGCGTCTCGTAGCCGATATGGTACGTGGTATGGAGGTTGGCCGTGCACTCGGTGTCTTGAAGTTCTCTACAAAAGCTGCTTCAAACAACGTTGAGAAACTGTTGCGTTCCGCTATCGCGAACTGGGAGCAGAAGAATGATCGCAAGGCTGAGAATGGCGAGCTTTACATCTCGCAGATTTTTGTTGACGAGGCACGCACACTCTATCGTATGCGTCCTGCGCCACAGGGCCGCGGATACAGAATCCGCAAGCGTTCTAACCACGTTACAATCTACGTGGATACCAAAGTAAATAATGACAATAAAAAAGTAGAAGGAAATGGGACAGAAGGTTAATCCAATTGCTAATCGACTAGGTATCATCAGAGGATGGGATTCCAATTGGTACGGTGGTAAGAACTACGGTGACGAATTGGTAGAAGATTCTAAGATCAGAAAATACCTTAATGTACGTTTGGCAAAGGCCAGCGTTTCTAAGATTGTCATCGAGCGTACTTTGAAGCTTGTTACAATTACCGTTTGTACCGCTAAGCCCGGTATCATCATCGGTAAGGGTGGTCAGGAAGTTGACAAATTGAAGGAGGAGTTGAAGAAGATCACTGACAAGGAGGTACAGATCAATATTTTTGAGGTTAAGAAGCTTGAGCTTGACGCAACAATCGTTGCAAACAGCATAGCACGCCAGATAGAGGGCAAGATCGCATACCGCCGTGCAATCAAGACTGCAATCGCAAGCGCGATGCGTATGGGTGCCCAGGGTATCAAGATCCAGATTTCAGGCCGTTTGAACGGTGCCGAGATGGCTCGTTCAGAGATGTACAAGGAGGGTCGTACTCCTCTTCACACATTCCGCGCCGATATCGACTACTGCCATACAGAGGCCCTTACAAAGGTAGGTATCCTTGGTATCAAGGTGTGGATCTGCCGTGGCGAGGTCTATGGTAAGAGAGACTTGGCTCCGAACTTTACACAGAGCAAGGAGAATGGTTTCGGTGGCAACCAGGCTGGCGGAAGAAACTTCAAACGTAAGAAAAACAACAATCGCTAACGAATTGAATTTCAAGAATTATGTTACAGCCTAAGAAAACAAAATATAGAAGAGTGCAGCATGGTGTTACCAAGGGCTACGCACAGCGTGGAAATCAGCTTGCTTTTGGCTCATTCGGTATCAAGTGCTTGCAATATAAATGGTTGAATGGTCGTCAGATTGAGGCCGCACGTATTGCAGTAACTCGTTACATGCAGCGTCAAGGTCAGGTTTGGCTCCGTGTATTCCCTGATAAACCAATCACTCGCAAGCCTGCCGATGTACGTATGGGTAAGGGTAAGGGTGATCCAGAAGGTTTTGTGTTCCCCGTAACACCGGGTCGTATCCTTATCGAGATTGAAGGAGTTTCATTTGAGGTAGCAAAAGAGGCTTTGCGCCTTGCAGCTCAGAAGCTTCCTGTTACAACAAAGTTTATTGTTAGACGCGATTACGATTATAATAAGGCATAATTATGAAAATAGCAGAAATTAGAGAGCTCTCTACAGCAGAGCTACAAGAAAGAATTGAGGCTGATGTAGTGCGTTATGCCCAGATGAAGCTTAATCATGCAATATCACCATTGGAGAATCCTGAGTTGTTGAAGAAAATGCGTCGCGATATCGCGCGTATGAAGGGTGAGTTGCGCTCTCGCGAATTAAATAAATAAATAAGACTTATGGAAGTTAGAAATTTGAGAAAAGAGCGCACCGGTATTGTTGTAAGCAACAAAATGGAGAAGACAATCACCGTTGCAGCCAAATTTAAGGAGAAACACCCCATCTATGGTAAATTCGTGAGCAGAACAAAGAAATATCATGTACACGATGAAAAGCAGGAGTGTTCTGTAGGCGATACAGTACGTATTATGGAGACTCGTCCGTTGAGTAAGACAAAAAGATGGAGATTAGTAGAAATCATCGAAAAAGTTAAGTAATTATGATACAGGTTGAATCAAGACTTACAGTATGTGATAATAGC
>JAZREN010000068.1:0-16151 GCA_045660825.1 Bacteroidaceae bacterium | reverse complement strand
CATCGGTTTTTTAATTGCGGCAAAGTCTATTCTTCGTTTTAGCGAAGCATCTAAAGGTGATGAAAAGTCAGAATATGTCCTGACTGGAACTTTGCTTTCATTGGCAATTGCTCTGTGCTTAGGTATACTTGTCCTAAAAATACAATTATAAGAAACTGACGGCTTCTAAAATAACTGATTGTAATTATAAATGGTTGCTCCGCCATTAAAGCGTGGCAACCTTTGTTTGTTTTATCGAAAGTTTACTCTGAATTTTGTTAAATCAAATTAAATGGTGATATTTGTACTGCTATAGTAACAGTTAATATTTGCGTCGTATTGAACATTTTTCTTCACTGTATTGAACATTTTGTAAATACTTTGTTGCAAGATCGTCTTCTTTATATTCCCCTCCGAAAAAACATTCTCTCTTGTATGTTGTTCCATAATTGTACACAAATAAGAGAATGTTATGAGCAATATGAAGATTACTGTTTTTTCAGACCCTGTGTGCACATGGTGCTGGGGTAGTGTGCCTGTGTGGAGGGCTTTGGCCTATCGTTATGGTAACCAGGTTGAACTGGACTACGTGATGGGCGGGATGATTGAGGATATAAAGACCTACAACAACCGTCGTTTGTCGATTGGCGGTGATATAGCTCTCTCCAACCGCAAGATACATGACCACTGGCTCGAGGCGTCGGCGGTGCACGGCATGCCGGTGTGTGAAGAGGGGTTTCATCTCTTTTCGCAGGAGCACCCGTCAACAATACCGCAGAACCTTGCTTTTCTTGCAGCACGTGTTTATGAGGCACGTTATGCAGCCGAGGTGAAGCCCGGCATTGCGCGTCACTATCTGCGCCGCTTGCAGGAGGCAACTGCAGTTGATGCAATGGTGACAAATGATATTGATACGTTGATCGCTATGTCGGCTGTGGTGGAATTTGTGCCCGAGAAATTCCGCGACATTTATGTGAGCGATGTGGTGAAGACGTTGTATGACGAGGGTAGGGCTTTCTGCCGCAGTTACGAAGTGGCATCGTTCCCTTGCTATCTGGCCACCTATCGTGGCGAAGAGATGATGTTGCGCGGATATTCGTCGTTTGACGTGGTGTGTAACTGTATTGAGCAGCTGTCGTTCAGCAACATTAAACCAATCGATGACGGGCGCGGGGAGTTTTCCAAGGAGAATGTGCTACGTTTTATTGACAGTTACGGTAGCGCCTATCCGGTGGAGATTGCGACAGCCTTTGGGTTGGTGCGACGCAACGGCCACACGGCTTTGAATGTGGAGTCATATGAGGGACTGCCGGGGATGATTGATGAGCTTGTGAAGGACGGTGAGCTTGCCACGGCACCACGCGGTAATGGTTTCATGTGTTACAGGCTCAACAGCAAGCAACCCAAAGAGCATGTTCATGGACATTCATATGCCCTTGCCGAGGAGTGAAAGAGCAGATTAAAAGGAATATGTGGAAGAGGAAATTGCCTCTTCCGCTTTTTTTTATAACTTTGCCGCAGAATATGATTAACACCATGAGAAAACTGACATATATATTATTGTTGCTTGCTGTTGTTGCCTGTGGAACGCAAAAGGATGTGAAGGTTCGCATGCACACTACAGCCGGAGTAATTGACCTTTGTCTCTATGACGAGACTCCAAAGCACAAGGAGAATTTCCTGAAACTGGCGAAGGAGCAGCAGTACGATTCGCTTCTTTTTCATCGTGTGATCAAAGATTTTATGATACAGGGTGGTGACCCCGACTCCAAGAATGCTCCTGCGGGTGCGTTGCTTGGTGAAGGCGACCTTGGTTACACTGTTGAGGCGGAATTTATGCCACAGGTACATTTTCACCGTCGTGGAGTGTTGGCGGCAGCGCGCGAGAGCGATGATGTGAATCCTGCAAAAGCCTCATCGGCAAGCCAGTTCTACATTGTTTGGGGCAAGGTGTATACAGAAGAGCAACTCGAAGCCTACAAAGAGTTCTACAAGCGTCGCACCGGTAGGGAACTGGTGATAACCCCCGAACAGGAGGCCGTGTATACTACGGTTGGTGGCACACCGCACCTTGATGGTGAGTACACAGTGTTTGGCGAGGTGATAAGCGGGCTCGACGTGTGGAGAAGATACAGGGGGTTGCCTGTGACGGGAATGACCGCCCTCTGGAGGATGTGAGAATCATTAAAACTGAAATAATTAAGTGATATGTTGGGCGTAGGTGACAAGGCTCCCGATTTCCTGGGGATTGATGAGCAGGGCAAGGAGCAGAGAGTGAGTGATTATGCGGGCCGCAAGCTTGTGGTCTATTTCTATCCCAAGGACAGTACGCCGGGATGCACTGCCGAGGCATGCTCCTTGCGCGACGGTATGGACGACCTTGTTGCTGCCGGATATGCGGTGGTGGGCATCAGTGCCGATAGCGTCGCTTCCCACACACGCTTCAAAGAGAAGCAACAACTCAATTTTCCATTGGTTGCCGATGTAGACAAGAATACTATAAATGCTTTTGGTGCCTTTGGCGAGAAGAAGATGGCCGGTAGGGTGTATATGGGAATAATGCGTACTACATTTGTCATTGACGAAGGTGGCGTTGTTGAGCGCGTGATAACAAAGGTCGATACCAAGAATGCAGCAAAGCAGATATTGAACACATTATAAACACTATAAAAATATTAATTTATGTCATTTTTTCATTTTCTTAATGAAGTAGTTGCAGCCGATACTGTTGCAACTGCTGCTACAGCCGACTTCATGTCGACACTTTCGGGTATGAGTCCCGAGGAGATCAAACAGATGATTACAGAGTTTGTGCTTTCTTTCTCAATTAAGCTAATCAAGGTGCTTCTCATATGGTTTGTAGGACGTTGGGTGCTCAAACGTGTAGTCAACCTGCTCAAGCGCATCATGGCCAAGCATGTAGATAATGAGTCGGTAAGAGGCTTTATTGTCAGCATCATCGATGTAGTTGTGATGATCATGTTGATACTCATGATTATTGGTGTCCTTGGTATCGATACATCATCCTTCATTGCAATATTTGCATCTGCCGGTGTTGCCATCGGTATGGCTTTGAGCGGCACATTGCAGAACTTTGCAGGTGGTGTCATGATACTTCTTTTCCGTCCTTTCAAGGTAGGTGACTATATTGAGGCTCAGGGTGTTGCGGGTACCGTGAAGCAGATTCAGATATTCAACACCGTTATTGCAACTCCCGACAACAAGGTGATACTGTTGCCTAACGGCGCTGTCTCTACAGGTATAATCAACAACTACTCACGTGAGCCAAAACGTCGACTTGATATGACCTTCTCTATCAGCTATGGCAACGATTTCGAGAAGGCAAAGGAGGCTCTCCTCAAGCTCATCGCTCAGGATACACGCATCCTCAATGACCCTGCCGAGCCATTTATCGTTTTGGGCGAGATGGGTGCCAGCTCAATAGATATCATTGTGCGCGTGTGGTGTAACCAGGCCGATTATTGGGGTATAAAGTTCGACCTCAACAAGAAGGTCTACGAAACATTCCCTAAGGAGGGACTGGAGTTCCCGTTCCAGACATTTACAGTGAATGTAACAAAGGAATGATGATATTTGCTTTCCCTATCATACCAAAGCACTCCGGAATGGAGTGCTTTTTTTGGTTTGTTCCAATTGTTAAATATTACCCGTCGGTGAAATTTATTATTGCATAAAATAAGTTAAAAGACATATTTTTTGTAATTTTGCACACCTTTTGTGAAAGAACCTTTTCTGCCGTTTGGTGGCGAGGGGATTATTGCTTTGAAAAACAAAAAGATACATCATAATGAAAGCAAAGAACATCATTGATTTTCATCCGAAGTTCATCGATGCGATGAAGAATTACTCTCGTGAGAAGTTCTCGGCCGACGTCATGGCCGGAATAATTGTGGGTATTGTGGCCATTCCTTTGGCCATTGCCTTTGGTATTGCCAGTGGAGTGGGCCCGGCCGAGGGTCTTATGACTGCTGTTATTGCCGGTTTGCTCATCTCAATCCTTGGTGGCTCGAAGGTGCAGATCGGTGGCCCCACAGGTGCGTTCATCGTAATCATCTACGGTGTAATACAGCAGTATGGCATATCGGGACTTGCCATTGCAACGGTGATGGCTGGTATAATACTCCTGGTCATGGGTATGTGCCGTTTGGGTACAATAATCAAGTTCATGCCATATCCTATTATCATTGGTTTCACAGGCGGTATTGCAATTACAATCTTCTCGACACAGATCAACGACCTCTTTGGTCTTGGAATTGAGAGCGTGCCTGCGAACTTTGTCGACAAATGGGTGTGCTATGCTCAAAACATTACAAAGATTGATTACTGGAGCGCAGGTATGGGTGTTCTGAGCGTTGTGCTCATTGCACTCACACCAAAGTTTTCAAAGAAGATTCCGGGTTCGTTATTGGCTATTGTAGTGATGACATTGATTGCCTATCTGTTGCGCCAATATGCAGGTGTGACATCGATAAAGACTATCGGTGACCTCTATGAGTTGCCTTCGGGTCTTCCTCCATTCACAATGCCTTCGCTTCCCGAGGGCAAGACTCTCTTTGCTACAATGCAGGAACTTGCGCCTGTGGCATTTACAATTGCCATGCTTGGTGCCATTGAGTCACTCCTCTCGGCAATGGTTGCCGACGGTGTAATCGGTGACCGTCATAACTCGAACACCGAGCTAATTGGCCAGGGTGTTGCAAACATCGTTGCACCGTTCTTTGGTGGTATACCTGCAACAGGTGCAATTGCCCGTACAATGGCAAACATCAACAACGGTGGCCGTACACCGGTGGCAGGTATCGTGCACACACTTGTACTGTTGCTTGTGTTGCTCTTCTTGGGTAGCCTTGTGAAGCTCATCCCAATGTGCTGCCTTGCAGGTGTGCTTGTGATGGTTGCTTATAACATGAGTGGCTGGAGAACAATCGTTTCAATGTGCAAGAGTTCTATGTCGGGTACCAGTGTGCTTTTTGTGACACTGTTGCTCACCGTGTTCTTTGACCTTACATTGGCTATTGAGGTTGGTCTTGTGATGGCTATCGTGTTGTTCATGAGACGTGCTATGGGTAGCGCCCATATCTCGGTTGTACGCAACGAGATGGGTGTTCACAATGATGGCGAGAACGACGAGGTGCTTACAATTCCTGCAGGTGCCGAGGTGTTTGAGATTGAAGGTCCATTCTTCTTTGGTATCGCAAACAAGTTTGACGAGCTCACACGTAACACCGATGCAATGCCAATACGCGTTATTCGCATGCGTAAGGTTACCTTTATCGATGCAACAGGTTTGCACAACCTTGAGATATTCATCCAGGCTTCGCACAAGGAGGGCAGGACAATCATTCTTTCGGGTGTACATGACAATGTTGAGAAATCATTGCAGAAGGGTGGTATTGTGAAACTCGTTGGTGCGGAGAATGTATGCAGTAACATACATCTTGCATTGCAACGTGCACAGGAGGTTGCCGACTCACTTGCTGTCGAGAAATAAGATATCCCGCCGATGGGTGATGCCGAACAGCCGAAACCTACGTTCTGGGTGTATTTTGCCGCATTTCTTATTGTGGCGATATGGGGCTGTACATTTGTGCAGACAAAGGTGCTCATAAACTCGGGTCTGCGTCCCGATGAGATCTTTACACTGCGTTTCGTCATTGCCTATCTGCTCATGCTCCCTTTTGCGGGGCGCCGTCTGTTTCTCGATAATGTAAAGGATGAGTTCACGGCCGTGCTGCTTGGTCTCTTTGGCGGTTCGCTATATTTCATTGTGGAGAACTATGCACTGGCCTATGGGTACTGCTCTAATGTTGCGCTCATAGTGTGCCTCACGCCTTTGGTGACAGCCCTTATTGTGGGTTGGCGCTATCCCGATGAACGTCTTGGAAAAGCAGGAGTGGTGGGCTCTGTGGTTGCCTTGGCCGGCATGGCATTGGTTGTCTTCAATGGAAACTTTGTGCTGAAACTATCGCCGCTGGGCGATATCCTTGCCCTGGCGGCATGTATATGCTGGGCGCTCTATTCGCAGCTCATAAAACGTCTGGGAACAAGGTACAGCAACATGCTTGTGACACGCAAGATATTTGCCTATGGGCTTCTGACAATATTGCCATTGGTGTTCATGCGTGGCATCAACTACGATGTGGTAATCAATGGTGGTGTGCAGGTGTGGGGCAATATTCTATTTCTTGGCTGTGTAGCGTCAATGTTTTGTTTCCTTGGTTGGAACTGGTGCCTTGAGAGAATAGGCACGGTGCGCGCAACAAATCTGCTCTATCTCAATCCGGTTGTGGCAATAACCACATCGTCGCTGTTTCTTGGTGAACGGGTCACATGGCTTGCGTTGACAGGTGCAGTGCTCATTTTGTGTGGGTTGCTGTTCATGGAGAAAAATCATAAGAAATAAATCAAACACCCCTGTTCAGACATGCAACAGGGGTGTTTGATTGTCTATAACCGCTCTCTTAGAACTGCAGATAGATGAACGGTACAATCTCGCTCGATTTTACCTGCAATACAAGGTATATGAAAAGTGCAAATATTATTGCTTTGCCCACAAGCGGTGTCCGTCCCAATGTGTTCTGCAATGACAATGCCATCTTGTGTGGTGAGTAGTGCAACAGGAAACCGACAACAATGGCCAGGGTGACAAACGGATAGCCGTTGATGAACTGTGAGAATACCTCGGGGTGGAAGCTGGTGAATATCTGTGTTCCCATCTCTTTTACGACGGTCAATGAGTCGGCCCTGAAGAATACCCATCCGATTGCCACAATGTGGAATGTTAGCAGCACATTACCTACGTGTATGAGCTGTGATACTCTTCCGGTGTGTTTCTTCTCGGGGAATATCTTGCGGTACAGCTTATGCAATACAAGCATTATTCCATGCCATGCGCCCCACAGTACAAAGAGCCATGATGCTCCGTGCCATAATCCACCAATCACCATTGTGATGAAAAGGTTGAAATAGTTGCGCCATTTTGGAACGCGGTTTCCACCTAATGAAATGTAGAGATAGTCGCGTAGCCATGACGACAGCGAGATGTGCCAGCGGCGCCAGAATTCTGTTATCGATCCCGATTTATAAGGCGAATCGAAGTTCTTGGGGAAACGGAATCCAATGAGCAGGGCTATACCTATTGCCATGTCGGAGTAACCCGAGAAGTCACAGTATATCTGCAGTGTGTAGCCATATATACCCAACAGGTTCTCCAATCCGGTATACAGTGCCGGTGCGTCAAAGATGCGGTCGACAAAGTTTATGCTTATGTAATCGGAAATGACGACTTTCTTGAATATACCGCATATGATAAGGAAGAGTCCCTCGGCAAACATGCCGGCTGTCACTACGGGACGGCGACGTATCTGCGGCAACATCTCGGACGCTCTCACTACGGGGCCTGCCACCTGTGGCGGGAAGAAGGAGAGGAAGAAGAGATATTCGAGCAGGCTGTCGGTGGGTTGCAGTTTGTTGCGGTATATGTCGATGATGTAACTTAGCGAGCGGAATGTAAAGAATGAGATACCTACAGGTAATGCTATGTCCCACAACTCAATTGGACCGGCGAGGAACTTGTTGATGGTGCTGACTATGAGTGTGGTGTACTTGAAATAGCACAGCATGCCAAGGTTGATGATGGCACTCGATGCTACATAGAGCTTGCGCCTTTTTGCGTCAGTGCATTTGCCCAATTGGCGGCCTAACAGAAAATCAGATACTGTGACAAGCAACAGGCACAAGATGTATATCCCACTCGATTTGTAGTAGAAATAGAGCGAAAAGAGTGTTACGAAAATCATACGCATTCTCTCATGGCTGCAGACTAACCTGTAGACTACAAGGAAAGCCGTGAACAGAAACAAGAACAGTCCGCTGTTGAACATCAGCGGATTGCCTTGCTGATATGAGAGCAGTTCGCCCAGTTTTGAAAGGTCTATGTTATCGAATATGTTGCTCATATGCGTCCAATATGCTGTGATACAATAAATTGCCTTGTAGGGTGTATCCCTTTTGTGTGTAGTGTATGTGGTCTTTTTTCATGCCTTCCTCTTTAATCCATGTCTCGCATGCTCCCTTGCCGCCGGCAATGGTGTACCAGTCCCATACGGCAATGTTGTTCTTGACGCCGTAGTCCTTGATGGTCTCGGCAATGCGTGCCGTGTTGGCGTTTTCGACATAGTAGGTTACTCGCCTTCCCTTCTTGTTCTTTCTTGTCTTGCGCAGTTTGTTGTCGGCCGGGGTGGTGAGCAACAGCAATGCATTGGGGCTTTCCTGCTTGACAGTGCATACCAGGCTGTCGATTTCACTTTCCAATCTTTCGGGGTTGAATGTCGAGTAGACCGATTCGTTGGTTCCCAATGAAATGATTACAAGTTGCGGGCTCAGGCTTGCCAACTTCTTGCCATAGTCGTCGATGCGGTTGTAACACTGATATGTGGCGCTGTTGTTGCCTATGGTGTGTACGATGATGCCGTTGCAACTGTTTTCGAGTGTCGCGCCGTAGATGGCCGCGTTTGACGGGATGTTGTTGTTTACACCATGCAGGGTTATGGCGTTGGTGAGTGTATCCCATGAGAAGCATGTCTCGCCGGCAACGGGTGAATGCATGACAAGTCCTTGGGGCTCATCAACAATTTGCAGTTGTGGAAAACTGTCGGCAGGGGTGTGGAAGAGTCTGATTCTATTGAATTTCGTATCTTCGCCATACAGGCTCATGGTCTCAATAAACAGGTCGATGTCATTTGTGACAGGCTCAATGAGTATTCCACCTACTCCTACACGGCTGCTGAAGTGTTTGCCTAAGCAGCGGTTGTATCGCCACTTTGTCTCTGACGTGAAACGGTAGTCGAACGGCTCGTTGGTCTTGGTGATTTTCAGTGGTGTGATGAGCCCGCGGCCGGCGTTGCCCCATTTCATCTGCATGGGGATGCGCATGGCTTCTGTGAAAAAACCGGCCTGTACGTGTGAATCGCCAAGATGTACTATGGAAACTATGTTCTGCTGTATTGTGTCCCTGAGATTGTCTATAGATTGGAACAGTTGTGACCAGTCGGCGCCGTTGAATGTTATTGTGTTTGCATTGAAATTGATGCAGGATATTGTGTCTATGGTGATGAGTGATTCTATGTTGCGTTGGGGCATGATGGTCGAGTCGGTATTGAAGACCAACGCTGTATCGGGCACCTGCGTAGTTGCAGATGCCTTGCACAATATACCTAGGGTTAGGAATATGCAGGTGATGAATCTATTCATTGATTTCGGTTACGGTTTGTGTGTCTGTGTCTGTTGGTGTGTCTGCCTCAGTCTCAGTTTGTGCAGCAGGCGCTGCTTTTTGTTCAAACGCATATTTTATGGCCTTGATGAACGCTTCGGCAACATGTGCGCCACCGGCGCGGTTGATGTGTGTATAGTCCTTGTTGGCCCACCTGTTGTCGACAAATGTTGCCATTCCGCCAAGTGTTTTCATAGCTTCGCAACAATCCCAGAAATGGCATCCGGCTTCAATGGCTGCGTCGCGTTGTGCTTGACGCAGGGCGTAGACTGCCTTCATGGTCTGTATTGTGCCGTCTATGTTCTGGCAACGGTCGCTGATTCCTATGATGAGGATGTCGGTGTGGGGGAATGCTGTGCGCAGGTGGTTCACTGTGTTGACAAGGTGCTTGGTAAAATAGGTGTAGTCGGTGACATCCTTGCTCATGGTGTTTAGGCCGTACTGCAGGATGATCATGTCGTACGGTATGGCTTCGTTGAGTTGCTTAAGGCGTTCGGAGGGTATATTCTGTATTGTAGTACCACTGTAGCCTCGCACTGAAATGTTGTCTACGGTAATGCCTTTGTTGCCGTCGAGCCAGGCTCCCCAGAATGCTACGCTTTGTCGGTCGCACTTGATTTCCAGTGATTGTGTGGTCTGTGCAATGGTGATGAACTGTGCCTTGTCGTCGGGGAGAACATTATAGGAACGTCGCCCGGAGTCGGTCTTTACCGATATTACAGCAGTTTCATTGGTTATGAATCCGATTTTTGAGACGTCCCAACGGTCGAGGTGTCTTAACTTGTTCACACCTTTGAAACGGGTGATGGTCTTGGTGCTGTCCTGTGGACGGTGAAGCTGCAACGAGAGTGAGGTGTTTTTATATTCGGGTTTTGATATTACGCTGTGTGTCTCCCAACCTTCACATACGTGTGACACGGAGTGGCGGAAACCGGGGCAGTCGCTGTACATGGGCATATATCCTACACCGCAGCCACCATATTCGTCCTGTAGAAGTAGACGGATGTTCTGTGTCATTATGTCGGCCTCTGTGAAGGAATCACCCAGGAAGGCTATGCGGGCTGTGCGTCGGGTGGTGTCGGTGGTGTTGCAGAGAGCGGATTCAAGGTTCTTTAGGCCACTCTGTTCAGGTGTGTAGTCTTCTATGAGGGTGATGTCGCCGGCTTTGCGGGGAGCGTTAATTTGAGGACGGGTCGGCTTGCTGACTGTTGGAGTAGCCGAGTTGGTTGTATCGTCTGTTGTTCGTGCAATGCTGTCCGATACCAAAGCTGTAGTCTCTTCCACGTCGGGTATGCCTGTTGCCGAGTCCACTTCTTTAATGGCGCTTGCCGGCTCATTCGCGAAATCATCTTCGGCAATCTCCTCTGTTGCCGGTTCGTAGCGCAGGCTGCTCAAAAGATCGACTCTTTTCGTGGTGAAACTTATGTCGGTGGGTTTCAGTGCCGATAACCCCAATAATATGCCTATGGTAAGCAGAAAGAGGAAGACAACTTGTGTCAGGTGATTCTTGTTCATCTGTTCTATGCGGAAGTTCTATATAATAATTTGCAAAAATAATAAAAAAACGGGATAAAATGGGCTGTCTATGACAGATTGTGCCGCGGTTCAATGCAATCTCTTTTATTCCTGTTTGTGTCGTGAGCATAGTGTAAGCTTTTGAATTTTTGTTGGATTTTTATTGATAAATACTCCTAAAAGAGCTATTTTTGCATACAGTTAATGAATTTGGATGCCTCTCATAGGGACAGTAGCTGTTCTTGAGGTTCCTCTTGCCCTTGCAGGTGTTGGACGGCGGTCTGTTCTGCACCTTTGGGGAAATCTGTTTTACATATTTAATGATTGAAAGATAATGGAGAATCTTGACGGACGTTTGGTCATAGGCGTCTCTTCGCGTGCGCTGTTCGACCTTGAAATTGAGAATGAGATATTTGAGAAATATGGTGTTACACGTTACCGCCAATACCAGGAGGAACATGAGGACGAACCGCTTGAAAAAGGTACAGCTTTCTATCTGGTGAAAAGCCTTCTGGAGTTGAACAAGCAGGCGAACCGTCCCATTGTTGAGGTGGTTGTTATGTCGCGTAACAGCCCCGAGACTGGTATGCGTATGCTCAAGTCGCTCGACATGTATGGCTTGGATATAACACGTGTAGCTTTGTCGGGTGGCGAGTCACTGTCGAAATATCTCAAGGCATTCTCGGTCGACCTCTTTCTCTCAAAGGATGAGGGTGATGTGCAGCGCGTGATGGACTCAGGTATTTGTGCTTCGGCGCTCATCTATGCACCTCCAACCGATTTTAATCCAGAGGAGAGCCGTGTGAAGATTGCTTTTGACGCAGATGCGGTGATTTTCTCCGATGAGTCGGAGTGCCGTTTCAAGAAGGAGGGCTTCGATGCGTTCTATAAATACGAAAAAGAGAATGCCGATGTTCCGCTCAAGGAAGGTCCATTCGCCAATCTTCTCAAGAAACTTTCGCAGATTCAGGAGTGTCTGCCCACATCTATTGAACTCTCTCCATTGCGTCTTGCCATTGTTACCTCACGTAGTCTGCCATCGCATTTCCGTGTCATCAAGACATTGCGTAAATGGGGTGTGTATGTCGATGAGGCCTATTTCCTTGGTGGCTTGCGAAAGGATGAACTACTGAAGGCATTCGGTGCACACATCTTCTTCGATGACCAGGATACACACCTGTCATCGTCGAGCAAGTATGTGCCATCGGGTAAGGTTCCATATTATTCCGATTCGCAGATAAACGAGGTTGTGCGTGAAAAGGGAAGGCAAAAACAACTTGCCGAAAACAAAACCGAGTAGAATATGTTTAATTGGTGGTTGGTCGTGTGTGGCTTGCCACCAATTATTTTATTCTACACATGAAAACATTGTTGTCTTCTCTTGGATTCATATTCGTTTCATTGCTTGTCGGCTACGTTTCAATGTTGCTGCAGAGTGACTCGCTGATTACATGGTACCCATTGCTGCAGAAATCGGCATTGACGCCTCCTGGCATTGTCTTTTCTTTGGTTTGGGGAGTGTTGTACATTCTCATGGGGTTGTCGGCGGGGCTTGTATGGAGCAGCCGCATACCATCGACATGGGTGCTGATGATGCTTTTTGTAATTCAGCTTTTCATGAATTTGCTTTGGACTTTCTGCTTCTTCTTCATGCAACAGCCTTTGTTGGCACTTGTGGTGCTCATAGCACTGTTCCTCACTGTTGTGGCTTATGTGCTAGGTTGTTACACCCAGCGTCCGTTGGCTGCATACCTGAATATACCTTACCTTCTTTGGCTACTCTTTGCGGCCTATCTCAATGGGTATGTCGTGGTGTATAACTAGGTGAAAGGTGGAAACTGAAAGGTGAAAGTGGGAAATTGGTTTTTA
Source organism: Bacteroidaceae bacterium (assembly GCA_045660825.1). Lineage (GTDB taxonomy): Bacteria > Bacteroidota > Bacteroidia > Bacteroidales > Bacteroidaceae > HGM04593. The sequence continues at coordinate 3,496 of JAZREN010000068.1, read as the reverse complement.
CTCACTTGCTTTCATCTGCTTCAGAAGTTCAATCTGTATTGGGTTGAGTTGCGGCAGCGTGGTCTTGATTGTGACAATCATGTCGCCGACTCCTTCGCTTTTGTAATGAGGCATGCCTTTTCCGCGCAAGCGTAGTTTGCTGTCGGGTTGAGTGCCTGGTTTTATGTTCATCCTGATGTTGCTGTCGAGTGTGGGTACGATTATCTCGCCACCAAGTAAAAGGGTGTAGATGTCGCATGTCGCAGTGGTGTAGAGATTGTCGCCTTCACGCGTGAAACGACTGTCGGTGGCAATGCGGAAGATGATGTACAGGTCGCCGCGCTGGTTGTTGTATGGGTTGTTTTCGCCACGTTCTCTTATTCTTATTCTCTGTCCGTCGGTGACTCCGGCAGGGATGGTTATGGCGATCTTTTCGCCACCAATGTCCAGAATGCGTTTCTCGGTTTTTGCCGCTTCCTGTAGTGTCAAATGCACTGTCGCCTGCAGGTCGCAACCTCGCCGTTGCTGCGTGGTGCGGAAAGCTCCGCCACCGAACAACTGTTCAAAGAAATCACTGAAACCGCTTGTGTTGCCGGTGCTATGGCTGAAATCGCCGAAACCCTCGAAACCGCTGAATCCTCGCGTGTGGTGTTGCTGTGTCTTGTACTCCTCGCTGTGCTTCCAATGCTCACCATACTCGTCATAGCGTTTGCGTTTTTCGGTGTCGCCAAGCACCTCGTTGGCTTCGTTGATTTCCTGGAATCTCTCTTTTGCCTGCGGGTTGTCCTTGTTGATGTCGGGGTGGAACTTCTTTGCCAATTTGCGGTAGGCCTTCTTAATCTCATCCTGTGAGGCGCTCTTTTCAACGCCAAGAACCTTGTAATAATCGATGAATCCCATAATACGTTTTTTGTCTTAAGAACAAATGAGTGCTCCACCGGGTTGCGAAATTAAATTAAAACTGGCGTCGATTATTTGTCGGTTTGCCGAAAATGAGCGATATTCGCGCCGTAAACAAAAAATGGATTACTATGAAGAATATTCTGTCAATATTGGTTTTGCTGTTGTGTATGGGCCTGGTGGCATGTAACGAGGAGTATGACCCTGACACTGCCGAGTCCTATTACACTCCTGCTCCGGGCAGACGAGTGGCATCGGTGAAGACAACGTTCGGAGAAATTGGTGGTGAGGTCAGTTATGAGCACTGTTTTGCCTACGATGCCCAAGGACGTATCAAGTCTGTGAGTTCAACTCTTCTTATATATCAGCCATGGATAGATAACAGTGACGGTTTTGGAGATACTATCTACTACAGGTGCAATATTGTTTCAAATGCCAACTATTTCTATCGTGGTGAGGAACTTGAGGTTACGTACACGGTTTCTACTGATTATCCCGAAAATCCCAAGTTGAACCGTTTGTCAAGCGGCTCCAGATATGGAGTTTTTGATTCAAAAGGTGTGCTGGCCCGTTTTGCGCAGACCTCTTTTGAGTATTCGGCAACAAGGTTGATGCAGGCGTATACTGACGGTGAAATGTGCTATGATATTGCCCGCGACGGTGATGGCAATGTGACTGGGTATAAAAAGTATCTGACATCGACAGGGCAGGTGTTTGAGAACAAAGCAGGTGTATATCACTATCATTCGAACAGGAACAAGACAAACTTTGATTTCTCGGCCTATTTCGGTTATTGGGGCGTTGAGCAATTTGTTGCTCAAACTTATCGTGCACCATATCAATTGGCGGCATTCGGAATGCTTGGCTCAACAAGTCAATACCTTCCTTGTGGCATCATTGAAAAGGACGCCGATGGCAAGGACTGCTACATCTGTGGCGAGTGGGAGTTCGACAGCAAAGACTATCCTTTATCGTACGTGGATACAGAGGGACGTAAGACTGTCATTACATATTGCGATTAAAACGGCCGACGGCAACTGTTTGGGCAGTTTTTCCGTAATGTTTCTAAAATAGGCGGCCGGCAATTTAAAAAATTGTCTGCCGCTTGCTTTAGCGGTTGTTAATATTTGTAATATGCGATATTGCATATTAGGATTATAATAATTAACGTGAGTTCGATATAATTTTAGAATAAAGAAAGTTGCCCGTCATTGACAAATTCCACGTCAATGGCTTGTTTCTTGTCAAAGAAACAAGCGGAAACCGCCTGAGTGAAAATGTATAAGGATTACGATTATCTCGGCATCGCTCATGCGGTTGGGCTTGCGACGGTGTCTTTTACCGTCTTGCGGAGCTTCTTTAAGCATTGGTTTTTCTTGCTGTGCATCAAAAAACTTGCAGAATTCGTCTGCCAAACAGAAAATTTCAGTAACTTTATCCTCGGAGAACATAGCGGTAAGGTGTTGTAGAATTATTGTTTGCAACCTAAAGTTTCAATAACTATCGATATTCTCCTAATTTTCAATGAGTTAGTTTGGAATTAATAAAGATTCTTATATCGAACTCACGTTAATTAACTTGCGCCAAAGAATAAACGAATATTAACTTATACCGTTATGAAAAGAATATCAATCTATCTTACAGCCATTATGGCATTGGCTTCGTGTGGTAAAGCTGAGTTCAATACAAACAATGACCTGGCAAGGGAAGGACTCAAGGGACCTGTTGAAAGCTATTATGAAGTCGAAGTATACTTCGGAGCGAGAACAAAGAATCCTAAAGAACGTAATTCTGTTGCCGAGTGGGTTACATATTACAATGAGCAGGGTAATCTGTCTGCATTGGAATATATTGATGAAGAATGGGGCTTGTTCTATGAATATTCAGAATCGGGACTTCTGCAGAGTGTCAAGACTATAGATCATGCTGATGGCGAAGAGGTCGAGAAGTCTATGGAATACAGGTATGACAGCAATGGAAGACTGCTTGCAATAGATGAGGTCAAGTACCGCTACGACGGCTCTACACGTCTCTCTCCCGGTGTCAAGACATATACATATGAAGAGTTACCTAATGGTGCATTGGTAAGAAGGGAATTTAATGACAATTATAAACCTAAATTATTGAAGATTGACATTACAAATGCTCCTAAGGGTTCCGAGATGGATTTGTTTGAACAATATGGTGATGAGCGCTGCGATATCGATATCTATGACGTGGATGGAAACCTCGTGCTGGCAGTTGCGAAATCGTATAATGATATGTCTGGCAGACGATATATATATGACAACAAAGGCAAAGTAGAGAGTGTTGAAGGCCTATACATGAAGTATGGCTATGATAGCAAATATGAGATTAACGACAAGGGAGACATAGAACTTAAAGTCGTATACTCCAATACTGGCGAGGGCAACGTAATCGATAAGAATGAATATGAGTATGAGTATGACAAATACGGTAACTGGACTTCAATGAAGATCAAAAGCGAGGACGGTGACGGAACAAACTACTATCTCTATACAAGAACTTTTACCTATTACGAATGATAAATACTATTTAAAGATGCGTTGTCTGAATCAGACAACAAAATAATACAGCAGACCTGCGACATATGTCG
>JAZREN010000067.1:0-69284 GCA_045660825.1 Bacteroidaceae bacterium | reverse complement strand
CTCCTCCCATGCGTAACGCTTGAAAGCCTCGGCAATCTCGGGATAACCTTCGCGGTCGGCCTGGCGGCTCATTGCAAGGTACATACCTACCTCGGTGCACTCACCGATGAAGTGGTTGTTCAAATCCTTTATCATCTCGTCGTCGCAGCCCTTTGCCACGCCAATCACATGCTCCTGCACGAACTGGATGGGGCCTTCCTGCAACTCGTTGAACTTGTTTGAGGGAACCTTGCACATTGGGCAACGCTCGGGAGCTGATTCACCTTCATGTATATAACCACACACTGAACAAATGTACTTTTTCATAATCGTATAATTTTAAGCTGTTATTTATTATCTTTTTTGTTTTATTTCTTATTCTTACAAACAGGGCACAAACCCTTGAGATATAGCTGGGCATCGTTGATGCTGTATGTTTCAAGACCTTCGACAAGCGAGAGGAAATCCTTCTTCATCTGCAGGTCCACAATCCTGCCGCAACGGTCGCAACGGAAGTGCGCGTGACAGCAGCGGTTGCCGTCGAAACAGCGGAATGTGTCGTCAATGGTGAGCATTGATATGAGCCCAGCATCAACAAACAGTTTCAGGGTGTTGTAGACTGTTGTCAACGACAACGAACCAAGCTCGTCGCACAAAGCCTCGTAAACAACCTCGGCTGTTGGGTGCTCACAACTCTGACGCACATATTCAAATATTGCCAGGCGCTGCACCGATGGACGTATACCGGCCTTGATAAGTTCTTCTCTCAGTTCTGCTCTTGTTGCCATATCTTTATTGTTCTTGGAATTTCATTTTTGAAATCATTGCAAATATATAAGCAATTTATATTCCATACAACTATTTCGATATTTTTTTTACAAATTTTTCTAAAAAAAATGAAATTAGCAAGCCCTTGAAACATGCGGGTTGTATTTTTCGCTCCAAATATGTACCTTTGCGACCGTCAGGTCGCACAAAAAAGCAGTGACACGCGTGCGACCGGCACCTTATTTTACACATTATTAAATAATATACGTTTTGCTTTCAATTGACAACATAAGGGTTGATTTTGGTGGAACGAACCTGTTCCACGATGTCAGCTTCATAATAAACAAGAAGGACCGCATTGCTCTTGTTGGAAAGAACGGTGCGGGAAAGAGCACATTGCTGAAAATCATTGCCGGCAAGCAGCAGCCCACAGAAGGCGCCCTGTCGCGCCCAAAAGGGTTCACTGTTGGTTACCTGCCACAGGTGATGCATCACACCGACGGCCGCACCGTGTACGAGGAGGCCGAGCAGGCCTTTGCACATATCCATGAGATGGAGGCCGAACTTGAGCGCATGAACAATGAACTTGCCGAACGCACCGACTATGACAGCGAGGAGTATCACCAGCTCATTGACGAGTATACTCACCTGAACGAGCAGTATACAATGATGGGCGGCAGCCACTACGAGGCCGAGATTGAGCGTGCGTTGACAGGTCTTGGATTCCGCCGAAGCGATTTCACACGCCCCACAGGCGAGTTCAGTGGTGGATGGAGAATGCGTATTGAGCTTGCGAAACTTTTGTTGCAGCACCCCGACATACTGTTGCTTGACGAGCCCACCAACCACCTGGACATCGAGAGTATCCAATGGTTGGAGCAGTTCCTTGCACGCAGTGGCAATGCCGTGCTGCTTGTGAGCCACGACCGCGCGTTCCTGAATGCAGTAACCAACCGCACAATAGAGATTTCATGCGGCAGAATATATGACTACAAACTGTCATATGACAAGTTCATGGAGACACGCAAGGAGCGCCGCGAACAGCAGATACGCGCATATGAGAACCAGCAGAAGGAGATTGCTGACATTAAGGAGTTCATTGAGCGTTTCCGCTACAAGCCCACGAAGGCTGTTCAGGTACAGAGCCGCATCAAGCAGCTTGAGAAGATGGTGCCCATTGAGATTGACGAGGAGGATACAAGCCGCCTGAGGCTGAAATTCGCCCCCGCCACACGCAGCGGCAACTACCCTGTCATATGCAACGGCGTGAAAAAGAGTTTTGGTGAACACACCGTGTTCGAGGGCGTCAATTTCACCATCAACCGTGGCGAGAAGGTTGCCTTTGTGGGACGCAATGGCGAAGGAAAGACCACAATGGTACGTTGCATACTGGGCGAACTTGGTTTCGACGGCGAAATAACGATAGGACACAATGTTGAGACTGCATATTTTGCACAGCACGAAGCACAGAGCCTCGACGAGAACCTCACAGTGTTCCAGACCATAGACAACGTTGCAACAGGCGACATACGCCTGCGCATACGCGATATCCTGGGCGCATTCATGTTCGGCGGCGAAGCATCGGACAAACCCGTAAAGGTGCTCTCGGGCGGTGAACGCAGCCGCTTGGCAATGATACGCCTGTTGTTGCGACAGATGAACCTGCTTATCCTCGACGAGCCCACCAACCACCTCGACATGCAGTCTAAGGATGTGCTCAAAGAGGCCATACGCGACTTTGACGGCACGGTGATTGTTGTGAGCCACGACCGTGAGTTCCTCGACGGACTGGTGACAAAGGTCTACGAATTCGGCGACGGCAAGGTGCGCGAACACCTTGGAGGAATATATGACTACCTTGCATCGAAGAATGCAAGCAACATAAACGAGGCGCTCGCAACCGGCAAGAGCAGTGCTGCCACAGCAGAAACGGCAAAGCCTGTAAACGAGAGCCGCTTGAGCTATGAGGCCGAGAAGCTGTTGCAGAAACAGCGCCGCAAGTTGGAACGCCAGGTAGAGAGCGACGAGCAGGCCATTGGCGAGATTGAGGGAGCCATTGCAGCTTTGGAGACTGTGATGAGCACCGTTGAGGGCAGCACGCAGGAGAACTTCACCAAATATGCAGCCCTGAAGAAACAGCTTGACGAGGCCGTTACCACATGGGAACAGAACATGGAAGAACTTGAAAAATTAAATATATAGAAATGAAGAAATTACTTATCCTGACAGCCATTGCACTTGGAGATGCAGGCTGCGAAACAAAAGAGACTATGAAGACTAAACTGACAGAGAACCTTGACACCACCTACAAGGCCGGCGAGGACTTTTTCCAGTATGCGACAGGCGGTTGGCAGAATGCTAACCCAATCACCGACGAGTATGCACGTTACGGACAGTTCGACGCATTGCGCGAGAAGAACCGCGAGCAGCTCAAGGACCTTGTACTTGAGCAGGCAGCCAAGGAGAGCGAGCCGGGCAGCAACGCACAGAAGGTGGGCGACCTATATAAACTTGTGATGGACAGCACACGCCGCAACAGCGAGGGCATTGCACCTGTAAAGCCATACATTGACGCAGTTGCAGCAATGAAGGAGAAGAGCGAAATCATTCCATTGATTGCGCAGAACTACCGTGTAGGCCTGGGCAACTTCTTCGGCACAGGTATCGGCACCGACATCATGGACAGCAACAGCAACCAGCTTGGCATCTACCAGGGTGGCCTCTCACTCTCGGAGAAGGAGTACTACAGCGAGGATAGCGAGGTTGCAGCAAACATACGCACCAAGTTCCGCGAGTATGTAGTGAATATGTTCAAACTCTTCGGCAACAGCGAGCAGGAGGCAACTGCAAAGATGGAGGCTGTGATGGCAATTGAGACACGCCTTGCAGCAAAGCACCTGAGCCGTGTAGAGCGCCGCGACCCTATGAACAGCTACCACAAGATGTCATATGACGAGTTGAAGAAGACAATCCCCGGCATTGACTGGGACACATACTACAGCATCCTTGGCATTGACGGCATTGAGGTGTTGAACCTTGCACACCCCGCAGCAATCAAGGAGGTTGAGGCTATCATCAACGACACACCGCTCAACGACATCAAGGCTTATCTTGAGTGGCGCATCATCCGCTCTACAGCAAACGAGCTGAGCGACGCCATCGAAGAGGAGACATTTGCATTCTATGGCACAGTGTTGAGTGGCAAGAAGGTGCAGCAGCCACGTTGGAAACGCGCTGTGAGCACTGTTGACGGCGCACTGGGCGACATCATCGGCGAGCTGTATGTTGCAAAGCACTTCCCACCCGCAGCAAAGGTGCGCATGACAGAGCTTGTGAAGAACCTGCAGCTTGCTCTTGGCGAGCGCATCGACGCACAGGAGTGGATGAGCGACGTTACAAAGAAGGCAGCTCACGAGAAGCCCAACACCTTCACTGTGAAGATAGGTTACCCGGACAAGTGGGACGACTACAGCGCACTCACCATTGACCCTGCGCTCAGCTATGCCGAGAACTGCCGCAACATGTCGGAGTTCGGTTGGAAGAAGCATGTTGACGAGAAATGGGGCAAGCCCGTTGACCGCGAGGAGTGGCACATGACACCACAGACTGTGAATGCATACTACAACCCTACTACAAACGAAATATGCTTCCCTGCAGGTATCCTTCAGTATCCATTCTTTGACATGGAGGAGGACGACGCATTCAACTATGGTGCTATCGGCGTTGTAATCGGCCACGAGATGACCCACGGTTTCGACGACCAGGGCCGCCAGTTCGACAAGGACGGTAACTTCGCAAACTGGTGGACCGAGGAGGACGCAGCCAAGTTCAACGAACGCACACAGGTTATTGTTGATTTCTTTGACAAGATTGAGGTTCTCCCTGGCCTTAACGCAAACGGCAAGCTCACATTGGGCGAGAACATTGCCGACCACGGCGGTATCATGATTTCATTGCAGGCATTCCGCAATGCAACAAAGGAGAACCCATTACCGGTAGTTGACGGCCTGACAGCCGAGCAGCGTTTCTTCATCTCATACTCAGGTGTGTGGGCAGGCCACGTACGTGACGAGGAGATACGCAACCTCACAAAGAGCGACGTTCACTCACTCTCTCGCTGGAGAGTAAACGGCACACTCCCCCACATCGATGCATGGTACGAGGCATTCGGAATCACCGAGGAGAGCCCAATGTTCGTGCCGCAGGAAGAGCGTTTGAACATCTGGTAATCTCCAACCCCTCAGTCGCTATGCGACAGCTCCCCTAAAACAGGGGAGCAATATTTCCTTTCTGCTAAAGAAAGTAAGTTTTCACCTTTAACCACACTACGTGTGATTGAAACTTGGCTACGCTCACAGTAAAACATCAAAGCAAGCTTTATGTTTTGCTCGCTTGCACAAGTTTTCAGCTTTAACTTTAATTATGCCACTGAAAGTTCCCGCAGGTTTACCTGCATTGCAGGCAGTGATTGACGAGGGTAACGCGGTAGAGATTCTAAAGGAATCTACCGCGGAGACCCTTCGCATAGCACTGCTCAACATAATGCCCATGAAGGAGACCACCGAGGCCGATTTCATACGCCTGCTTGCCTCGAGCGACAGGGAGATTGAACTGACACTGCTCAAGCTCGACACCCATACACCCAAGCATGCAAGCCCCGAGCACATGGCACGCTACTACACGGCATTCAGCCAGGTGCGCGACACACATTTCGATGGTCTCATAATCACCGGCGCGCCTATTGAAAAGATAGAGTATGAGGAGGTCACATACTGGCCCGAGCTATGCAGTATCTTCAATTGGGCAAAGAAGCACGTCACCTCTACCCTTTACATATGCTGGGCGGCACAGGCCGGCTTATACCAGAAGTTCGGCATACAGAAACACCTGTTGCCAAAGAAGATGTTCGGCATATTCCCCCACTCCATTGCAAGGCCCGAGCTACCGCTGTTCAATGGTTTTGACGCTACAATATATGTACCTCACAGCCGCCACACCGAACTGTGGCGCGAGGACATTGTTGCCGAAGAGCGCATAGAGTTGCTCTCGGAGTCGGAGATTTCGGGAGTGTACATAATGCAGGAGAAGGGCACACGCGACTTCTTCATCACAGGGCACTCGGAGTATGCACTCAACACCCTCGACGGCGAGTACAAGCGCGATGTGGCAAAGGGACTGCCCATTGAGCTGCCGCTCAACTACTACCGCGACAACAACCCCGACAATGAGCCTGTGAACCGCTGGCAGGCAACAGCAAGGCTCCTGTTCGGCAACTGGTTGAAATATTATTGTAAATAAATAAAAATAAAAATGAGCAAGATTCTTTCACAGGACCACATCATCACATGCTACGAGGCCGATGCCAACCAGAACATGCGCCCTACCGCATTGCTCGACCTCATGCAGGAAGCAGCCAACACCAATGCATCGGCATTGGGTTTCGGATATGACGAGATGATTGACAGCAACATAGCATGGGTGCTGTCCCGCATACATGTAAAGTTCATCGACACCCCCAAATGGCGTCAGGAGGTAAACCTCAAGACATGGCACAAGGGTGTGGCAAGGCTTTTCTACCTACGTGACTTCATCCTCAGCGACAAGGAGGACAACACATTGGCGCTTGCCACAACATCGTGGCTCATCATTGACCTCAACACACGCCGCCTTGTACGCAACAACGACCCCGCGCTCTGCGACACACCAATGCACGCCATTGAGACACCGGCCGACAAGGTTGTCGTGCCTGTTGACATTGAGCCCGAACTTGTTAGGAAACACCCTGTCACATGGTCCGAGATTGACACAAACGGACACGTGAACAACGTGAAATATGTTGTATGGGCCATTGACGCAATAAAACCCGAGGACATCAAGGAACGCCCATTGAAGGAGCTGCTCATCAACTACGATGCCGAGGTTATGCCCGGCGATACCGTGATGATTTCACGAGTGCGACAGGAGAGCGAAGAGGGTGTTGTATACTACATCACAGGCAAGGTTGCCGACAAGCAGAACTTTGCCGTGAAACTGGTGTTCTGATATTTCAATGCAACGTGCATTCCACCACCTACAGACAGCTTGGGTATATTTGGTAAAACAGATATACCCAATACTTGTATTCGCCTTTCTGTTGGGGACATTGCAAGCTAAGGCCGATGGCGGCAGAGTGCCACGCATAGACATTGACATTGAAGAGGGGCACACGGTTGTAAGCCGCAACTATTACATGAATGCCGAGTTCAGGATAACAGGCTACGGCATATACAATGATTTCACACACACCGTGCAGATCAAGGGACGTGGCAACAACTCCTGGAACTACAAGAAGAAATCGTACAGGCTGAAGTTCCCCGAGAAGGTAAAGCTCTTTGGACTGAAAAAGGGCAAGAGTTGGGTGCTGCTCGCCAACCCGCAACACGGTTCGCTCATGGTCAATGCCATTGCAATGAAGGTTGGGCAACTTGTCAATGCACCCTACACCAACCACACGATACCGGTTGAACTGTACATCAACGGAGAATACCGGGGCAGTTATATATTCACAGAGAAAATAGGCCTTGGCAACAATAGTGTGGACATTGACGAAGAACTCGCCTACATGCTGGAGCTCGACAGTTATTACGACGAGGATTTCAGGTTCCGTTCGGCGCACGGTAACCTGCCAGTAAACATCAAGGACCCCGACCTGCAGGAGTTCGAGAATGGCGCAGTGAGTTCATCGTTATTGCAATCGTTCCTGAATGATAACTGCCGCAACAGCATTCCCGCGCAAAGCATGCCCAACTCATCGCTGACAGCAACCGTAATTTCAAACTACAACGCAAAGAATGTCATTTTCAATGTCATTAAAGAACAGTTCAACAAGCTCGACAGCATTGTATGCAACAACGGCGACCTAGACAAAGTTCTTGACCTTGATGCCGCTGCACGTTATGTACTGGTAAATGAACTTGTCTTCAACAGAGAGATACTCAGCCCCAAGAGTACATTCCTGTGGAAGGCCGACATAACCTCAGACGCTTCAAAATTCGTTCTGGGTCCGGTTTGGGATTTCGACTATGCCTTTGGGTATGCAGGAAATGAGTATTTCACCGATGTGACAGAGAAGAACTGTATTGTTGGTGGCATCTACCCGGGCTGCAAATTCTTTACAGCGCTCATTGAGAACAAGGAGTTCCAAAGACACTACTACAAGGTGTGGTGCGAGTTCGTAGAAAACAATTGCATTGAGGAGATAGTGGAGTATATTGCCGACTATTACGGATTCGTCAAGGAGTCATACATGCACAATGCACAGAAATGGGGTGACAATACCGATTACGCCGCTCTTGTTCCCCAAATGCAGCAATGGATAAAGAAAAGACATGACCACATTGTCAGTAACCTTACCGTATATGAAATAAGCGACCTTATAGATGATGACACGGAGAACAGCAACAGCTACCGCAAAGGCATATACACGGTTTATGGAGAACGCGTCACTGACAGCAGCAACCTACAGCAGGGCTTTTACATCATCAATGGGAAAAAAGTATTTATAAAACGCAAATATTGAATCTATTACTATGAAAAAGACAATCATTCTTCTTGTAGCAATGACTACATTGCTCCTGTCAACATCAAGTGCACAGAAGAAAGGCGACATGTGTGTCGGCGGTAACCTCAAGCTTGCCATTTCAACATCGGGTTCAAATGGATACACAAGCACCGGCAGCTATCTGAGCATAGCTCCCGAGTTCGGTTATTTTATCTCGGACAGAGTCAAGGTCGGTTGTGGAATAGGCTATGAAGTATCCTCAAATGCGCATGTCGTTGCCTTGACCCCCAACATTGTATACTACCACCCCATCATTGACAAGCTGTACTACACACCACACATCAACATTGGAGGTGGCCTTGGAGTATACTCGGGTTATGAAGCCGGCATTTTTACACTGTCGTTGGAATTGGCTTCATTTGAATACAGACCCACGGAGAATTTAGGTATCTCGACTTGTCTTGTAAACCTCAGCTACAGCCTTGTCGACAAGACAAACAACATCAACTTCAGTGTTCTTTATTCTCCGGCAATAGGGTTCCACTACTATTTCTGATAGACAAGAATCACCACACGAAAGGCAAGAGGCGGTATTTCACCTTGCCGCAATATGCTTCATAACCATCGAGCCCCGCGAGAAGCACCTTTTCTTCATTCTTTATCCTTTTGACAATCAAGGGGATATATACCAACATTATCACAAATGACGGTAATGAGCCAAGCACAAGCGGCATTGAGAGGAACAGCAGTATTGTAGCCGAATACATCGGGTGGCGCACAATGCCATAAAGCCCGGTGTCAATCACCTTTTGTCCCTCTTGTACCTCAATGGTACGAGAGAGGTATGCGTTCTCACGCATAACCTCGGCATACATGGCATAGGAGAGCAGGAACAACACTACCGCACTCCACACCGTCCAGGAGGGCATCACCACCCAACCATATCTGTAATTGAGGCCGGCAACAACAAATGTTGTCACAAACAGAATGCCACTCATTGCAACAACACTCTTCTGTTCACTCTCCTTTTCATTGGTATTGAGCCTTTTCTTCAGGAGCTGGGGCGAGCGCAATGCCATCACCACACCGGCAATGAGCATAGGTACAAAAAGCACTGCTACAAGAAGCCAACCGTTGAAAAAGTGCATTGTCCCTGCCGGAAGAAAAATCAACAGCCCCACAAGCACAAGCCCCATAAGGAGCTTGACGCCTGCAGATGCCATAAGTTTTATATTTGCTTTCATGAGTCTTACTTGTTTATGTGGACATCAGCACCACCTGACACACTCCAATCCGAGATTTGTGGTGTTCCAGAAATGTAGACATCGGCACCGCCTGAAGCGACGACCGAGATTGTCCTCATTGCGTACAATTCTGCATCGGCGCCACCTGATGCAACCACAGACACATCGCCGGCAACCAATTCATCAAAATCAACATCAGCGCCACCCGATACAGCAACGGCAAGAACATTGCAACGGCCTTTGATTTCGCAGTCGGCACCACCGGACACTGTTACAGCCAATTTATCGACATCGCAACCATTCCACTCCAAATCACAGCCGCCTGCAACAGCCACTGCACTGTAAGCGCAAGCAGGAACATAGGCCTTATACTCAATATTCCCTAACTCACGTTTACTTGAAATCACCAGCCTGCCTTTCTCGGCTTTCACCACAAGCTTGCTGAAGTCATCGGTGTTTGAAACTACACGTACCTTATTCTTTGCCATGGCAGTGTCCACTACCACATCTACTCCACCGCTCAACTCAAGTGAGGCAAGCAGTTCCTCGTCAAGGATATATGTACACTCGTTGTTCAACTGGACTGCCACACCGTTATATTTGATTTCGCATCCCACAAGAAGCAGCATGGAAGCGGCTACAAAAAGAGAACAAAGTTTTTTCATATTCATGTGAATTATAAATCATTTTACAATGGTTACCAGATATTCAGCTCAAATGGCAGGCGTGCCTGAATGCGGTCGCAGTTACCGATGTTGCGGATGAACTTGATGCTATTGTAATAACCGCCGAAGGTTTCACGCGCCATAGTCTCCATATAATCCTCCTTATTTGTATCCATCAGTTTCTCGACAAAAGGTTTCTCCTCGGGATATGCCTTCACGCAATAACGTGCAAGCCCGGCCTTCTGCGCCGCAATTGCAACAGCCTTGTCAAGGTCGCCAAGTTCATCAACCAATCCAATCTCCTTGGCTTTGCTGCCGGTCCATACACGGCCTTCGGCAATCTTTGCTATCTCTTCGACAGTAACACCGCGTCCGTCGGCACAGCGTTTCAGGAACAGTGCATATCCGTTATTGACGTAGTTCTGCAGGACAACTCTCTCCTGGGGGGTGAAAGTGCGTGACAAACTCCCGAAATCTGCCATCTGGTTGGTTTTCACCACATCGAAATCAAGACCGACCTTATCTTTCAACAGTTTCTCGGCGCTTGGGATTACTCCAAAAATACCAATTGAGCCGGTGAGCGTGATGGGACTGGCGACAATGCAGTCTGCAGCACATGAGATATAGTAACCGCCCGATGCCGCATAGTCACCCATTGATACCACCACAGGCTTTGCCGCCTTCAGGAGCGTAACCTCACGCCATATCTGCTCAGAGCCGTAGGCACTGCCACCCGGAGAGTTCACACGGAGGACAACAGCCTTCACATCATCGTCCTCACGCAATTCACGCAGTTCCTTGATAACCTTTTTTGAGTTTATACCCTCTTCAAGAGATGATGTAGAACCGTCAATCTCGCCGAATGCATAATATACGGCAATCTTGCTCTTGCCGGCAGCTTCCTCAAGCATGCTGTTTTCCTTCAACCGGTTTCTCATGACCTCCATAGTAACAAGGTTCAGTTCATCGTCTGCTGCAACACCTGTAAGACTCTTGAGATAATCCAACACACCATCCTTGTATAGCAAGGTATCGGCCATGCCGCACTCCACATACTCCTGTGCTGGGCAAAAATCCATGAACCTGTCGGCATATTCATTGAGTGTCTCCTTTGGTACATTGCGCGATGCCGACACTGCTGTGAGCAGCTCGTCCCAAGTAGAAGCCAACAGTTCAGAGATCTGTTCGCGGTTTGCATCGCTCATCTCTGTTGCTATGAACGGCTCGACTGCCGACTTGTAGGTACCCACCTTGAATACCTGCATCTCAACGCCTACCTTCTCAAGCAAATCCTTGTAGAATATTGGGGTTGACGCAAGACCATGCCATGAGATGCTTCCCTGAGGATTAAGGATTACCTTGTCGGCAATAGTGGCAAGATAATAGAGTTCCTGTGAATACTGGTCGCCATAGGCAACAATGAACTTGCCGCTCTCCTTGAAGGAAGCAAGCTCGCCGCGTATCTCCTCAAGTGAAGCCCCCGATGCACCCTCTACAGCGCCGGCCTGCAGATATATTCCCTTTATATTTCCGTTATTCTTAGCCTCTTTGATAGCTGCTATGATTTCATCGAGACCATAGGTCTTGAACTCATCGTCCATTATTGATGCCAAAGGATTTTCCACGGCACGCTCCTCAATGGCTCCGTTAAGGTCAAGGAAAAGCACAGAGTTCTTTTCAATCTCACCTTTGTCATCAGATGATGTGACAATACCGACAACAATACCTATTCCCACAATAAAGAAAATAATTCCTGCTACTACCATCGCCAGCACACAGGCAAACGTAGTTTTAAAAAATTCTTTCATAATAGACAAATCTTAATGGTTACACACTCATTTACTGTCGCCATAATATTCCATCCAGGCATTGTAGCCACCTTCAAGGTCAACCACCTTCTTGAAGAAGGCCTTTTCCAGCACCCAGCCGGCATTCTCGCTGCGCCTTCCACTACGGCAATAGAGAGCAACGGGGCGTTCGGGATCGAGTACTGTAGCAAGTTCCTCATGACCTTTTATCACATCAATGTTCACGCTACCCGGGAGATGTCCTTCGGCATATTCTTCGGCTGTGCGCACGTCGACAAGCTGCACGGTAGAATCGGCAATAAATGCCTTGAACTCCTCTACGGAAAGCCTTTCAAAGTTGCCGGTTGTGGTACTGCACTGCACGCACGACTGCAAGGCAAACAGCACTGACAGCAACAATAGGGGAATATACTTTTTCATAGTTATAACAGTTTTACAAGTTCCTCTTTTGTGATTCCAAGCATCTCTACCTTAGCCTTGAACTGCGGAAGTTCGGTAGCTATGAACTCACGTTTCATATTCTCTTTTATACGTGCAACAGCACCCTCCTTGACAAAATAGCCAAGACCACGCTTGTTGTAAATTATCTCCTGCGTCTCGAGCAACTGGTAGGAGCGGACAATGGTATTCGGATTAACACCCACCATCGCACCCATCTCGCGCACAGAGGGGATGCGCTCCTCCTCGCGCCATTCGCCGCGCATAATCTTCTCCTGCATCAAATCCACGTTCTGCAGATAAATGGGTTTGTGTTCGTTATACTCCATAATAGAAACTCATTAATAGTTCACTTTCTTTATTCTGAAATAGGTGATGGAGAGGAATGCCATTGACATAAGAATTGTCAAGCAACGGACTGTGGTCATTACATAACCGAACAGCTCCACGTCTGTTTTTCCATCAAGCCACTCAATCAAGCCTTTAAATGTATCCTCCCAAAATTCGGGTGTTGTAATATTTACAATGACGGCAGTCGATATCACAAATGCAAATGACAAAGTTATATTGAAAAGAATGGTCTTCAGCACCTTATTCTTGCGGAAGATTGTATTGAACATTATTGTATAAGCAATAAGATTGACAAAATAGATAATGCTTTCGAATACAGGATATATATGGGGCAGCATATATTCATCATCCACGAATTTAACGGCGGTAAACGGATTGTAGAACTCCATATGCAAGAACGTGCCTATACCCGCTTTTGACAGGAGCCACAGTAACAGGTCGGTAGCGGTGAGCACGGCATACGTAAGAAGCGGCACAATGATAACGCAGAGCACAACCATAGACAACAGTTTCTCGAGCGTGCTTGCGGGTATCATAGCATATATGTAACCTTTTTTGCGGTTGTTCATGTCCTTGTAGACAATGAAAGGGCTTAATATTATCGCCAATGTGAATAGTGCCATCACAAGTCCAGCCCTACTATGGGGGCAAACGTCGAAATCAACGGTAAGCGAGAATATCCACACTGCAGCTATTACGCTTGAAAAAATAAGAAGCGACTTGAAAAAATTGGGTATGTAGTTTGTCACCTCGTACTTTATAAGCCTACCCAGACGCTTTATATCAAATGTATCGTTCATAATGGTTTACTTTTTTGAGTTGATGTAATTGAACAAAAGTTCTATGTTAATGCGGCTCTCCTCGCCGGTAGTGTTCTTTCTGATTGAGCTGCAACCACCAAGGCCGGCCTCTACAAAGAGTGCATCGTCGGGGATGGTATTGGTTGTTTCAAAGAGATACTCCATCTGTATGTCGGCAACACTCTTATCGAGCAACACAGCACGTTTGTCGAGTATCATAATGTGGTCGAGCAGGTTTTCAACATCCTTCACCTGATGAGTGGAGATTATTATTGTACGGTTCTCGTCCATTGTGCTTGCCACCATCTTGCGGAACTCGAGCTTGCTTGGAATGTCGAGACCATTGGTAGGCTCGTCGAGCAACAGATACTCGGTTTTCATTGCAAGAGCAATACACAGGATTGCCTTCTTGCGCTGGCCAAGCGAAAGGGTTGTGAACTTGCGGTCAATGTCTATCTGGAACTCGGCAAGCAGACTACGCAACTGCGCCTCATCATAATTGGGATAGAAGGCAGCAATTCCGCTTGCATAGTTCTTTATTGACACAGCAGGGCCTTCGAAATCCTCGGGGATATAAAAGACTTTGGACAAGAAACCCGGTTTGCGGTCAACAGGCGAATAGCCATCGATTTCTATACTTCCTTCCTTTGCTGTAAGCAAACCGCACAGCAACTTGAAGAGTGTGCTCTTGCCCACTCCGTTGGCACCGAGCAGACCGTATATCCTACCTTGCTCAAAGGTAGTACTTATGCAATCCAGAACCTTTTCGCCTGAATATGCAAATGACAAATCCTTAATCGTTATCATAGTGTATTAGTTTATTAGTACACTGCAAATATAAAACACTTTTTTAATACTTTCCAAGAAAAATGTGATATTTTTTATAAAAAAATCATATCTTCGCACCGAAAGAACTAACCATCGTATGAAAAAAATACTTTTAGGGCTCACGAGCCTTTTAATATTATGCGCGTGCGCGCATAAAGCTGACATTGTGCCAACCCACAGCCTGTTGCCAATTCCTCAAGAGGTAGAGACAGCCAAAGGCAGCTTCACTGTGGGCAAAGGAACAAGACTCTACATTGCAGCCGATGACAATGACAAGAGCGCCATTGCCAACGCTCTTGCAGCATGGGACATGTTGGAAGCAACGGAAGAAAACGTTGCCGGCAACTGTATTGCAATGGAGGTTTGCGGAAGTGTGGAAAACATCTCTTCGCCCGAGGGCTATACAATCAATGTCACCAATGAGAGAATCGATGTAAAGGCGACATCGGCAGCCGGTCTTTTCTACGCGGCACAGACATTGCTGCAGCTTGCAGACGGCGGTACAAACATTCCCGCATGTACAATAACCGACGAACCACAGTTTGCCTACCGTGGACTCATGCTCGACGTCAGCCGTCATTTCTTTGGCAAGGAGTTCGTGAAGAAGCAGATTGATGCCATGGCGCACTTCAAGATGAACCGCCTGCATCTGCACCTAACCGACGCCGCAGGTTGGCGCATAGAGATAAAGAAATATCCACGCCTCACCGAGTTTGCTGCATGGCGTTCACCTGCAATTTGGAAGGACTGGTGGTTCGGCGACCGCAAATACGTTGAAGAAGGCAGCGAGGGCGCATATGGTGGCTACTACACACAGGAGGATATCAAGGAACTTGTGGCATATGCTGCCGAGCGTTACATTACCATCATCCCCGAGATTGAGATGCCAGCACATAGCGAGGAGACACTCACAGCCTACCCCGAGCTGTCGTGCACACACGAGCTATATAAGCAGGCCGATTTCTGCGTGGGCAACGAAAAGACATTCGAGTTTCTTGAGAATGTGCTCAGCGAAGTCATTGAACTGTTCCCCAGCGAATACATACACATCGGTGGCGATGAGGCAGGCAAGGCATCATGGCCACACTGCCCATTGTGTCAGAAGCGCATGAAGGAAGAAGGACTAAAGGACGTGAACGAACTACAGAGCTACCTCATACAGCGCATTGAAAAGTTCGTGAACAGCAAAGGCCGACAGATTATCGGTTGGGACGAAATCCTCGACGGCGGACTTGCACCCAATGCAACAGTAATGTCATGGCGCGGAACAGAAGGTGGCATTGCAGCCGTTGAAAGCGGCCACAAGGCAATAATGACACCTGGTGGTTACTGCTATCTCGACTCTTACCAGGACGCCCCACACACACAACCAATGGCGTTCGGTCCATACATGCCGCTCGAGAAGGTATACTCATACGACCCACGTGCCGAGATTGACAGTGCAAAGGCACACCTTATTTATGGAATACAGGGTAACCTTTGGGTTGAATATATCCCAACCGAGGAACTTGTAGAGTACATGATCTACCCCCGCATTCTTGCCATTGCCGAGATTGGTTGGAGCAACCCGGCCAACCGCGACTATGCAGCATTCAAGGAGCGTGCAATCAAGGCAACAGACTACCTGCGCAGCAATGGCTACAACGCCTTTGACCTCGCCAACGAAGTGGGCCAGCGCAAGGAGGCACAAACCCCTGTTGAGCACCTTGCCATCGGTGGCAACATTGCATATGCCGAGAGTGCGCCCTACAGCGACAGCTACAAGGCCGGTGGCGACAAGGCTCTCATTGACGGAGTATGCGGCGGCTGGACATATACCGACAAGAAGTGGCAGGGCTTCATCAGAAACGGTGTTGATGTTACCATTGACTTGGGCGAAGAGAAAGAGATTACCGAGGTGACAGCGCAGTTCATGCAGATGTGTATCCCCGATGTATGGTTCCCCGCCGAAGTAATCATCAGCGCATCGTGCGACGGCAGCGAATTCAACGAACTGGCACGCGTTGAGCACACCGTTGTAAGGGACGAGGAACTCTCCTTCAAAGAGTATGGCTGGCAAGGCAACGCAAAAGCACGTTACATCAACTACCGTGCAAAGTGCGGCCCACAACGCGGCTGGCTATTCACAGACGAAATTATAGTAAGATAACCAACAGCTAAGAAAAAATATTAAAGAAAAAAACTTATGACAACAAAGAACTTTTTAAAGAGTATTCTGGCGCTGGCTGTGGCATTGCCAATGAGCCTTAGTGCACAGGTCGACGTAAACAGGGCTACATACCCCGACTACAACGACAAGACAAACCCCGACTGGTCATTGATGCCACAGCAGGGAGCAAAAAAAGCACAAGGCGCGGCAGCACGCTCACAGCGTCCCGCCTACGTAAACAATGCCGAGAAGAAATTCTTCCCGCCCGTGTTCAACCAGGACGGCGGTTCGTGCGGTTCGGCATCGCGTATCTGCTACATGTTCACATACGAGCTGAACGCGTATCGCAACCTTGATGGAAAGAACTCAAGCAACTACTACCCCTCTCACTTCGTGTGGTTGCTCACCAACGGAAATTCCGGCAAGAACGAATTCGTGACAAGCATCGGTGTGCCTTCGGCAGCCACATACGGCGGACAGACATACTCTGCGCTCTTTGGCAGCCAGGACTGTGCCAACAACGATTTCGGTTGGATGCAGGGATACAACAAATGGTTCGAGGCCATGCACAACCGTATGCTTGAACCGGTAAACTTCCCTGCACATGTAGGAACCGAAGAGGGTCGTGAGGCAGTAAAGAACTGGCTGTGGAACCACAACGGCGACAACAGTTTCCAGGCCGGCGGTATCTGCGGTATCGGTGTAGCAAGTGCCGACGGTAACTATGAAGGCAGAATCCCCAATACATCGGCCAACAGTTCAGCAGGTGTCGTGAACAAGAAATATGTGAAGGCGTGGGGACCACAGGTTGACCACGCGCTCACCATTGTGGGATATGACGACCGCATCGAGTTCGACCTCGACGGCAACGGCGTTGCAGGTGAGGTGAGCAAGGACGAGGTCGGTGCATGGATCATTGTGAACTCATGGGGTACCTGGTGGGGAAACAACGGTTTCATCTACTGTCCATACGCATACGGCGGCGCATCGTTCAACACCAACGGCACATTCTCGCAGAACTGGTGGGCACCTGAAATATACAAGGTAAGAAAGGACTACCGTCCGTTGCGTACAATAAAGTTGGAGATGGAATACTCACGCCGAAGCGAGATAAAACTGTCGGCAGGTATATCGGCCGACATCAACGCGACCGCTCCCGAAAAGACCATTGAATTCGAGCACTTCAAATATGCCGGCGACGGTAACTATGGTAACACCAACCCCGCGCCCGAGATTCCAATGCTTGGCCGTTGGACAAACGGATTACATACAGAGCCAATGGAGTTCGGATATGACCTCACAGACCTGACAAGCGGTTTCGACAGAAGCATGCCGCTCAAGTACTTCTTCATTGTGGAGACAAGAAGCTGGGGAAAAGGCGGCGGTAAAATCCACAATGCCTCAATCATGGACTATGAGTTCAACCTCGACGGTCAGGAGACACCTTTCGACATTGGCAACGGTGTGGAGATAAAGAGTGCCGGCAACAAGACCATAATTTCGGTTGTGGTCTATGGCGAGGACTACTATGCACCACAGAACCTCTCGCTCGACCAGAGAAGACTCTCATGGACTGCACCCGTACGTTCAAGCCACACAATTACAAAGTACAGGATATACCACAATAACGAGCAGATTGCCGAAATGGATGCAGCAGCATTGGCATACACCATTCCAAGCAGTGTTGAGCTGAACGGCACATTCAGTGTTTCGGCAATATATGACAACGACAAGGAGTCGCAGAAGACAACAGTAACGGCCCCTGTTGCATATGACAGCGAGAACAAGGTCATCAACCTGAAGAATTCCGGTTTCAGCATACCGAATGTCTTTGACCAGAAGTATAACGAAATGACAATGGAGTTCTACATAAAGCCAAACTCATTGAGGGACTGGAACCAGAGTGCCGGCCCGGGTTGGGGCAAGTTCATGATGCACGCAAATGCCAACGGTTCGTTCACCGTGGGATGGGACACAAACAACCGCAGCAACACCGATGCCGGTACATTGAAGGCGGGTACATGGACACACATAGCCTTTGTTGTCAAAGACAAGTCAATGATTGTATATGTAAATGGTGTCCGCAAGAAGTCGTTCTCAAGCAATTCTTATAGCGGCGTTGGTGGCTGGGGCGATTTTGTATTCAGAGCAAACGGCGAGGGTGATGCTTCAGATGCAAGCTACGACGAGATAAGAATATGGAATAGGGTGCGCACAGCCAACGAGATAAAGAACAGCATGAATGCACAGTTCTCGGGCAGCATACTCCCCGACGGCCTGGTTGCATACTACAAGGGCGATGTCATTACACAAGATGGCACAGCAATGCTGCGCGAATGTGTAAGCGGTAACCACGCTGCAATCCTCAACACCAGCTACAGCGTTGAGACAAGTAGCAAGACTATGGGCAAGACCGCAGCGACACTCTCGGCAAGCATTGACCCTGTCACAAGCACAATCTATGCCGGCACCCCGGTAAAGTTCTCTGCAACATACAGCGATGCCGCAACAAAGATAACATGGAACATCCCCGATGCGGGCATCAACAATGTGACGATTGCCGAGCCGACCGCGACATTCACATCGGCAGGCGAGAAGAGCGTCACAATTACTGCCGAGGACAGCGACGGCAAGAGCGTTAGCGAGACAATCACAGTTACCGTGAACGAAGAGCCCGATGCCGATGCTACATTCAAGGTGAGCAAGACACCTATAATCCTGGGCGAGAAGGTTCTGTTCATAGTAGAGAACCCACAGCTGGGATACACTTATGAGTGGTCAACTCCCGGTGCCGAAGAAGAGAAAGCACAAGGTCTGCGCGCCAGTGCAGTGTACAACGTTGGCGGCACACACGCAGTAACGCTTAAGGTGACATCTATTTCGGGCAAGAAGACAGCCACATCAAGCATCGACATTGATGTCCTTGACTCGGAGCCTGTTGCTGCATTTGAAGTAAACCCGGCCATAATAATGAAAGGTGAGACAACATACCTCACCGATGTTTCAAAGTACAACCCCGAGGGCTGGCAGTGGACAATTGAGAGCCCAAGCAAGAAGTATGTAATCAACGGCCAGAACAGCAGTTTCACACCAGCAGAGAGCGGTGTCTATGATATAACACTCAAGGTCAACAACCTCGTGGGCACAAGCAGTACCAAGAGAGAGCGTGCTCTCATTGTGTGCAACGCCGACAGCAAGAACGGCCTCAACTTCACAGGCCGCGACAATGCCAAGGTCACAGCGCCTGTAACAACATCAAGACACGATGCCTTTACTGTTGAGTGGTGGATGCGCCCCGAGAGCCTTTCAAGCAACTGCCTTGGAATTGGTGACAGCGAATCGACATTCTTCATCAAGACCGACGGGAATGGCAAGATGCATGTATCGGCAAACGGTTACACCGGCAAGAGCAGTACAAACGACTTTGTCATCGAAAACGAGTGGCACCACTATGCTGTCATTGTTGACGGCGGCTACATGGACTTCTACCGCGACGGTGAGTACTACTCTACAAGCTATGTATCAACAAATGCATATGTTCCATCGCTCAGCAAGTTCACTATTGGCAATGACAATGCCAAGATGAACGGACAGATTGACGAGTTGCGCGTGTGGACAAAGAGCGTGAAGTATGAGGCCCTCAAGGCTGTATGTAACGCACCGCTTGAGAACCCGACATCAATGGATGGCCTGCTGCTCTACTACGACTTCAACCAGAGCGGTGGTAGCGTAATCGACCGTAGCGGTAATGGTTACGACGGTGTACGTAGCGGATTTGGCCCCGACGGTGATGCATGGGGATTGTCAAGAGGTGTCTTCAGCCTGAGCGGCGAGGCTGGAGGATTGAGCGGTGACGTGACATCAGAATTCCTCACCAACTACCGCGCAGCGTTCCAGCACAGCACAACTCTTGTAAATTCAAGTGTAAGCAACCGTTTCTACAAGTTGACAGGCTGGAACATTGAGAACGCCGTTACATCGGGTGGTATCACCACAGGTGCACATGTCGATGCCCAGAAGGACAAGTGTATGACATTCACCACCACTTGGGACGGATTCAGCACCCTGAGCAACCACAAGGTTTACCAGACAGTAACCTTGCCAGCAGGTGCATATACCTTCACTGCAAACTACCACAGTAAATGGGAGGGACAGTGCGGAAACAGCTACGTGGTTGTCGATGACGCAAAGAACATCCCAGGCGTGGCAAGCATCGAAAATGCACTTGCATACACACAAATGGCAGCAAAGGGTACAGTAATGTCCAACAAGGTAGAGTTTGTCCTCGAAGAAGAGACACAGGTTTCACTCGGTCTGCTCGTGAACATGAACGACAAGATCTGTATGACCATTGAGAGTTTCGAGCTTGAGCGCGACAACACCGAGTATCTTGAGGCCGACGGCTTGACCGCCATTGAGCCTGTCATTGAAACTGTTGAGCGCGAGTGCGACAATGCCATCTACGACCTGCAGGGCCGCAAGGTTCTCCATCCGCTGAAGGGACACATCTACATAAAGAACGGAAAGAAGTTCCTTTTAAAGTAAAGGAACATACTATATAAACATTTAGGGGTGGCTCAAACTGGACTATGCTTTTTATTTTTAACTGATTGATTTTCAGTGTTAGTTTTTACGAAAATTGCTAAATCCTACATAGAAGACTACATGGAGGTTGTGGTTAAATCCATTTCCCGACGAGTAAATATGTATAGCAGTTTTGAAAGTACGGCTCTGAAATCAAGCATCTTCCAATGATGTGTTGTGAATAAACAGAGTGGCGTATGAAGAAACTACACGGGTTCCTACATACGCCACTTTTGTTATAATTAATGGTATATTATCCAATATAGCCTATTTGATCTTTCCAAGTTAGAGGTCCATTACAAATAGGGCAGTAGTTATAAGGAGCACAACGCTCACACAAGATCCTTCCACAGCTTGGACATCTGTAAATTCTATCATCTTTTTTGCAATTGCCGCAAGTGGGGCACATAGTAAATACGCTATTCATAATATAATTTGATAAAAATTATCCCTACTCATTTAACGGTTTTTCGGTTACTCCGTTGTACCTTGATTTACTTCAATAAAACGCACAAAAAAAGCGCGGTACTTTTAGTGTATCCGCATTTCGAGGTGTTTGGCGTAACCTACCGACAGAATAACCAAAAGCCCGCACCGTTAAGCGCGAGCATTTTTGCAGTATTCTTGTCGGTATTCATTAGTCGCCAAACTTTCGAAATGACAGAATAAAGCTAAAACGCTTTTTCAATATGTCTAAATGTGCGTATCAAACTATACGCTATGTTTCATAGGCAAAAATCTTTAATGTTTATACAAAGTTAAGCAATTTTTCATAAAGCGCAACTAATTGGTCTTAATTTAGACTACATAGAAGGCTACACGCCAAGAGCAAAATTAGAGTTTAAGCAGCGATTGTGCAGAAACTCGTTTCACAATCGTTCAATATAACATATTGTAAATAAATGACTTTGGCGGTGAATTTGTTTTTACCGCCGAAAAAGGACTGTCCAAATCGAGCCACCCCTAAATATTTGGTCAACATCGTTGGAGGATATTTTGGCTCAGTCGCAAAAAGATGTGTATAATTCCGTTTGCTTTAAGTTTGTGATATAGCTTATTGATGTATTAAATTAACAACCATTTAAAATTTCTTGAAATTGCTTCCGCTTGCTAACATGTAAATTTCGCTTTCAGCGACGAATTACCTTTGTTATGAAGATTCATTGGCCTGAA
This sequence comes from Bacteroidaceae bacterium, assembly GCA_045660825.1. Classification (GTDB taxonomy): domain Bacteria; phylum Bacteroidota; class Bacteroidia; order Bacteroidales; family Bacteroidaceae; genus HGM04593. The sequence goes on along the minus strand of JAZREN010000067.1, from coordinate 46,957 downwards.
TCACAGATTTTAGAGCGTAAAATTGTAATATTTTAAAACCGGCACCATCAAAATCACAGCAAATAGCCGGGCAAGCATCGGAAACAGGACAAAATTTGTTTGAGCGGTGCATATATGTGATGCTGTTATTGCGTGAAAAGCGAGTTGTTTGTCCCCGATGCTTGAACGAACAGCTGTTTGCGGCAAATAACAGCCGACCGAGGGATGTCGCCCTGCGACTCCTGAGCAAAAGGCTGTTATGACTGATTTTGCCGGTGCCGGGCGCTTTGGTTCTTTCGCGCTACGAAAGAACATGACAGAACGACAACAAGAAGAATATACGATACCATGTTAAGGGTAAAAACTGCCGACAAATAAAAGTTGACTTATTCGTAACCCCAATTTTTGCAGGTGAGCCCATTTGTCAAATTAAACTGTCATCACCCTCCTTTTATGCAACAACGACACCTTTCCGTTTTCACATTTCACCTTTCAGTTTCAGTCATCAATGACCGAAGCGTGAGGTATCTACCTCCTTCGCCTCTTTCTTCCTGTAACCACCGAATCGATAAACGAGCGAGAGCGTAAAGTTACGGGTGTACATATTATTCTTGTGGACTATGTACTGCCCCTTATAATCCATTCCCATTTCGCTGATGGTTGAGTTAAAGATGTCATTATAGAAACAGCTCAAAGTTCCCTTGCCGCCGGCAAAGTTCCACTTTGCACCGGCCGAGAGGCTCCACATAGTCTTTACCGAGAATGTTCCCTGTGTGATTGGCGACTGCACCCAACCATTGAGTTCAAAGACAAGGTCTTTGCTCACAATAAAGCTATTGTTGAGCGAGGCACTGGCAGCGAATTTCCTATCCTCGAAGCCAATGTCAAAGAAGTTGTCGCAACGCTGCGCTATGTAAAAGCCAACCAACGTAGCACGTGTATTGAACCACTTGACAGGGGAATACGGCAATACGGTCACGACACCCGATTGCAAGTAGTAATCCCAGTTGTGGGTCTGGTAAATGAGTGCAAGGCGATCTGTTGCCTGGTACATTGCCTGGGCAAAGAACTTGTCGATGTAGTTGCAGAACACGCCGAACACATACTTCTGTTTCAATATATAGTTCGCATTGAACACATATGCCTTTGATGGTTCAAGCCCGGGCGAGTTATGCAGTTCGGAGTAACCGTCGATGTAACTCACAGCCGACTGCATCTGCCAGTACGAGGGATACTGCTTGTTCACATTGAATGTGGACTGAAAGATGTGGTCGGGGTGACGCATATATGTGAGCGAAGCCTGTGGATAGAATGTCCATCTCTCGCGCTCGTTGACCTTGTAATACTCTGCTGTAGCCGACAATGAGAACGACAGTCCGAGCGGAGATTGACGGCCGAACGAGACATATGCCTCGGCAGTGTGCTCGGACAAGGCTGCCTCAACGTTTGTTCCTGCCAATGTGCTACCAGCATCGAATAATTGGTAATCGTTGCTCTCGCTGTTGCGGTACGATGCACCATAGCCAAGTGTCCACCCGCCGGCGAAAGAGTGCTTCTGGTCGGCATACGCATGTAGCGAACGTATATCCTGCCCCGCATTCTGCGACATGAAAAGTTGTGTACTGTCACTGAGGAAAGTGACGTCCATGTGCTGCGTGCTGTGGTTCTTGTACATGGTGTAGTCCACTCCAAGCGAGAGGCCAATCCCGGTCAATGCCTGCAGAGAGAAGTTATGCATGTGGTCACTGTCAACAACCTTTCTCTGCTCGGAGTTCTGGTAGTTGCCGACCGATGTCGAACTGCTCTCGGCATCGGTTTTTGTCTGGTAGTTATAGGCAAGGCTCACACTGTTCTTCTCGTTGAAATTATACTCAAACGCCGCCCTTGCACTATGTTTCCACAAGCTGCCGCGTATCTCCTGCAACTGCCGTATATCGTGCTGCACGCCACCAAGAGTGTGCAGTGAAATCATATCAAGATCCTGCACCTCGGACAGGCGCGATATGTTGTACATTGCATCGAACGCAAACTTGGGAGTTGCAGCGCGCAAAAAGGCATGAGCGCCGCCATTGTCTGTAAAACGGTTTATGTAGTCGCCACCCAGTTCACCCTGCAGCGAGTATTGGGTATCCTTCTTAAGCACAATGTTGAGCGCGGCACCACGCACATGATAGTGTGGCGGTGCACTGTACATTACCTCGACCTTCTCAACGCGCCCCACGGGAGTGCTTTTTAGCAACGATGCAACCTGTTCGGCACTCATAGTCGATGGCTTGCCGTTTATTATTACAGCCAGGGAGTTTGCACCAACAAGGGTAAAGCTACCATCCTTCTCGCTCACGCCTGGCAACCTTGTCAGTGCCTCGTAGGTATTGTTCACTGCCTTGTCGTGCGTGAGCTGTTCAAGGTCATAGGCCAAAGCACCATTCTCCACCTTCACCAATGGCCGCTCGGCAACCACATCAAGCTCGCCAAGCATCCTGTCCTGCGGTTCAAGGACAATATCACCCACCAAAGGCATGCTATACTCCACCTCGCGCGAATGGTAGGCCATGTGGTTTACCACAAGGCGGTATTTCTCCATATTATGCGAGAAAGAGAAGAGACCGGCACTGTCGGTCAGCGCAACATCCACATAAACAGAATCGATGCTTTGAAGTACCACATTTGCGCCCTCAACCGGCACAGACTCTCCATTGATTACACGGCCGCCAATGCCTTGTGCCTCAGCCACATTCAAGGCAATGAAAAGCAGTGCTATCGACAATAATATCCTTTTAAACATACAATAAATTATTTTGAGCGCGAAGATAAGTAAAAAATCCCAAACAGCGCAACACTTTTTACCCCCCCCATTTTTAACATTCATTAACACAATATTCAATATGGCAATAATAAAAAATACATAACTTGCAACGATGTATTCAGCAAACCATTAAACAAACACAATATGTACAAATTCAAACCTATATTGAAGTCGATGCTTTGGGGCGGAGACAAGATTGTCCCTTACAAGGAAGTAGAATCAAGCAAGAAACAGGTAGGCGAAAGCTGGGAAATTTCGGGCGTAAAGGACAACGAGTCGGTTGTTGCCGAGGGCGTTGATGCCGGCATGAAGTTGCCCGAGCTCATTGCACGCGACAAGGCAGCCTTGCTTGGCAAGAGCAACTACGAGCGTTTTGGCAAGGAGTTCCCGCTTCTCATCAAGTTCATCGATGCGCGTCAGGACCTCTCGATCCAGGTACACCCCAACGACAAGCTCGCTTGGGAGCGCCACCAGTCAAAGGGAAAGACCGAGATGTGGTATGTTGTTGATGCCGACCCGGGCTCACGCCTGCGCTCGGGCTTTGCAAAACAGGTGACACCCGAGGAGTATGAGCAGAGCATTGCCGACAACACCATCACCGACCTGTTGCAGGAGTATGACATCCACAAAGGCGATGTATTCTTCCTCCCCGCAGGCCGCATCCACTCGATAGGTGCCGGTGCATTCATTGCCGAGATTCAGCAGACATCGAACATCACCTACCGCATTTATGACTTCAACCGTTGCGACGACAGCGGCAACCCACGCGAGTTGCACACCGAGATGAGCAAGGGCGCAATTGACTACACCGTATTGCCCGACTACCGCACATACTACGACGCACAGCCCGACAAGGCCACACAGCTTGTATCGTGCCGCTACTTTACTACCGATATCTATCGCTTGACAAAGGAGTACGACATGCCACTTGCCGAGCTTGACTCGTTTGTGATTCTCATCTGCACAGTTGGCAAGGGAACCATCACCGACAACAACGGCAATACCATGAGCATCCACCAGGGCGAGAGCATCCTTGTACCCGCAACGACAACCGGGCTCAAGATTTGCCCCGAAGGGGAGATGGAGCTCCTGAGAAGTTGGATAGAAGAATAAATAATTTGGGTGGCTGTGAGGCCACCCAAATTATTTACTCTTATGTCATATCGAGCGAACCAACGGTCGACGCCCGAAGGGGCAAAAGTCAATGGGAGATATCTCAGATTTGATTTATAGATCCCTCCCTTCGGTTCGGGATAACAAAGCGCGATATTCCGATGGTAAATTTCGCTTTTTAGTCTTTCCCTACGACAAATACTCTTTCGCCGCCATTGCACATCTCTCGCCATCCACTGCCGCCGAGACAATGCCACCGGCGTAGCCGGCACCCTCGCCGCAGGGGAAAAGGCCCCCAACGGTAACATGCTGCAGTGTCTCGTTATCACGCACTATGCGTACAGGCGATGATGTACGTGTCTCTACACCAATCATTGTAGCCTCGCTGGTGAGGAAGCCGCGCGACATGCGGCCGAACTGCTCAAAGCCACGCTGCAGGCGCGTTGAGACGAACTTGGGCAACCAGAAGTGCAAGGGCGAAGATATGAGCCCCGGAGCATATGAACTGCGCGGCAGGTCGTAGCTCAGTTTGCCGCGTACAAAGTCGGTCATTCGCTGTGCGGGAGCTGTCTGCTTGCGGTTACCCATCACCCAGCAGAGACGCTCGAGGCGCTCCTGGAAGTTCATCACGCGCAAGGGCGAATCATCGGCAACAGGGTCAATGCCGTCGCAGTCAATCTGCATCTCGGGCAGCAGCACATCCTCGGGGTTAATCTGCACAACCATTCCCGAGTTGCTCCATGCGCCACCACGGTGCGACGGAGACATACCGTTAACGAGCAACTCCTGTGCTGCCGAAGCCGATGGGATTACCACACCACCGGGGCACATGCAGAAGCTGTATACTCCACGGCCGTTTACCTGTGTAGTGAAGCTGTACTCTGCAGCCGGCAAATACTTTCCACGGCCTTTTGGCGAGTGGTACTGTATCTGGTCAATAAGCTCCGAAGGGTGCTCCAAGCGCACTCCCACAGCAAAGCCCTTTGCCTCCAATGCTATGTTGTTGCTGTTGAGCCAACGGTAGACATCCTTTGCCGAGTGTCCTGTTGCAAGGATAACGGCATCGGCAAGTACCTCGCCGTTGTTGGTGCGTATACCGCACACCTTGCCTCCGCTCAAAAGTATCTCTTCCATGCGGGTCTCAAAGCGCACCTCGCCGCCGCACTCAATTATGCGGTTACGTATGTTCTCAATCACACGTGGCAACTTGTCTGTTCCAATGTGCGGGTGCGCGTCGGCAAGGATTGTGGGGCTTGCGCCGTGCTGGCAGAAGATGTTGAGCACGCCCTCTATGCTGCCGCGCTTTTTGCTGCGGGTATAGAGTTTACCGTCGGAGTATGCACCTGCACCACCCTCACCGAAACAGTAGTTCGATTCGGGGTTCACGGTGTGCGTGCGCGATATGTTTGCAAGGTCAACCTTGCGTGTGCGCACATCCTTGCCACGCTCCACCACAATGGGGCGCAGACCGTTCTCAATGAGTTTGAGCGCTGCAAAAAGACCCGCAGGGCCGGCACCTACAACAATTACCGGGCGCTTGCCCTCTACGTTGGGATACTCGCGTGCAGTGTACTCATCGGCAGGGGGTATCTCGTTCACGAAAACCCTCACCGTGAGGTTAATGTATATTGTACGTTGGCGTGCATCAATGCTGCGGCGCAACACGCGCACTGCGTTTATCGTGCGCTCGTCCATACCCTTCTCACGGGCAATATATCGTGCGAGCGACTGCTCGTTGGCCGCCTCATAGGGCTGCACCCTTAACTGAAATTCGTGTACCATAGTTCTTAAAGTGAAAGGTGAAAGGTGAAAACTGAAAGCCGAGGGTTAACTAAACCGAGGGTTCGACAACATTGGCAGCGATAGGTCGCAGGTAGCACGGATATAAGTCGTACCCTGCGGGTCGCGAAAAGACGATGTTGTCAAAGGTAAAACAGTTTTCATTTTATCCAAAAATCAACCTGAAGGCCTCTTCGACCTTACCAACCGGCAATACCTCAATGCCGAAGCGCGTGACATCGAGCCCCTTAAGGTTGCTGCGCGGCACAATTATTTGCTTGAAGCCGAGCTTTGCAGCCTCGGCTATGCGCTGCTCAATGCGGTTCACAGGGCGAATCTCGCCCGAGAGGCCCACCTCACCGGCCATGCATATTGTAGGTTCAATCTCAACATCCATGTTGCTTGATAAGATGGCACTTATTACCGCCAGATCAATGGCAGGGTCATTCACGCGCAATCCGCCGGCAATGTTCAGGTAGACATCCTTCTGCGCCAGTTTGAAACCTACGCGCTTTTCGAGCACCGCAAGCAACATATTCATGCGGCGGCCGTCAAAGCCTGTCGCCGAGCGCTGCGGTGTGCCATAGGCCGCCGTGCTCACCAACGCCTGTGCCTCAATAAGGAACGGGCTCACGCCCTCAATTGCCGATGCAATAGCAACGCCGCTCATACCCTTGTGGCGCTCACTCAGCAGTAGCTCCGACGGATTTGTGACCTGTCGCAATCCCTCGCGTCGCATCTCATATATTCCAAGCTCGGCTGTGCTGCCAAAGCGGTTTTTTATCGAGCGCAGAACACGGTACAGGTGGTGCTGGTCGCCCTCGAACTGAATGACCACATCAACAATGTGTTCAAGAATCTTTGGGCCGGCAATTGCACCGTCCTTTGTTATGTGACCAATGAGGATTACAGGCACGTTGTTCTCCTTGGCAAACTTCAGTAGCATACCCGTGCACTCGCGCACCTGTGCCATGCTGCCGGGAGATGAATCGACCGACTCGCTGCACATTGTCTGTATTGAGTCTATGACAAGCAACTCGGGCTGCACGTTCTTTATATGTACAAATATTGTCTCGAGCGATGTCTCGCACACGATGTGGCAGTTGCCACGCTCGTGCACAATGCGGTCGGCACGCAGCTTTATCTGCTGCACGCTCTCCTCGCCCGACACATAAAGCACCTTGCGGTCGGGCATGCCCAGGATTGTCTGCAGCACCAGTGTCGATTTTCCAATGCCAGGCTCACCACCCAACAGCACAAGCGAACCCGGCACAAGGCCACCGCCAAGCACACGGTTCAGCTCACCGTCGCGCATGTCAATGCGCGGCAACGCATCGGTTGCCACATCGTCAATGAGCATAGGGCGCACCTGGGGCTTCTCGCCTGTCGCAAGCGACACACGCGATGCCGGCGCGTTCCTCACCACCTTCTCAACAAAACTGTTCCACGCTCCGCACGCAGGACACTTACCCGCCCACTTTGGCGATTCGTAGCCACAATCATTACACAGAAAAACCGATTTTTCCTTTGCCATATTTTAATTTCAAGCAATTAAATACTCCAAGTAGTCATATTGAGCAAAGCGAAATATCTATTATACAGAGATTCTTCACTACGTTCAGAATGACATATAAACAAAAGAGCAACTTATATTCATTAAAGTTTATTTAAAAGGTGTGAGTTCAAGGCTTGCGAAGCCAAACAAAACCGCAGTTTACTAAACGTAAATGAGGATTTTGTTGGCAAGCGTAACGACGAAATCGTGCCTTTTAAACAACTTTACATTATCGGAAACCACACAAACACCGCCACATCCCACAACGCGTGCGAAATTATTATCGCCGCAAAGTATTTGGGGAACAGACGGTAAAGCAAACCCCACACTGCTCCGGCCACAAGAGCCGCCATAATCAGCATGAAGTTGAATGAGCCTGCATGTACAAGCGCATATATAAGCGTTGTAACCACAAAGCCCATGTTTGCGTTCCACTTTTTGGAGAGATTCTCCTGCACATATCCGCGCCAGAAAATCTCTTCGGCAGGCCCAATGAGGAACAGCATCAACGCAGTGAGCAGCCACGGTGACTGTCCGTCCTTCATTCCATAGATGGTATCGACCTGCGGGCGGGCAAAGTCGAACATCAGCTGCGACAGTTTGTCGCCAACCCAGAACACGCCCCACAGCGCAACAGCAATGGCAATGCCCCACAGAATATTGGCAGTGTCAAGGTGCACCCTCTTCCACCACCCCGGTGCAAACAGTGTTGCACAGAGCGACAGCGTGCAGGCCGAGCCTGTCATCATCCACCAAAAGTTAACATGCGGCGCGGTCCATGGACTGAACATCACAGTCCACAGCACCGCCGCAAGTATTATTGTAAAGACCAGACGACGCATCATAGAGCCGCAGTCACAAAGAGAGATATCGACAACAAAAGACTGAACATCAGCTGCAGCTGCGCTGTCTTCTCATCAACACCCACAAGCGCCTTCATGCCCTCTGCAGGCAGCTTCACCATAGCACGGCAGTTGTCAATGGCAGGCTTCAAAGCCACCACAACAACCAGAGCCCACCAAGGCATGGCGCCACAGATGGCAGCAACAAGAATGGCAACGAAAGGCAACACAAGCTCGGCAATGTAGAACACAACCGACGCCCGCTTGCCAATGAGCATTGCAAAAGTCTTTATTCCCGCACGGGTATCCTGCTCTATGTCACGTGCATTGTTCACGTGCAGAATACCAACCGTAATGAGGCCGATAGGCAACATCAGCCACAGCACCTCCTTGTGCAGATAGCCAGTTGCCACAAACGATGTACCAAGAATTGGCAACACCGAGTATGTGAGGAAAATATCCAAATCGCCCAAAGCGTGATACTTGAGCCAAGGATAGAGCATGATGAGCGCACAGCCCGCAAGGCCAAAGTAAAGCACCGGCAAGCCCACGTGCAACATCAGCACTACGCCCGCCACAACTGCAACAGAGAGCAAGCACCACGCAAGCCTCTTAATCTCACAAGCCTGGAACTGACCGCTTACGATAGACATGCCACCAATGGCATCCTCGCGGTCAACACCACGCTTGTAATCGAAATAATCGCTCCAGGTATTGCCCGCAGCGTGGAAAATAACGATGTTGAGCAGAGCCCATACACCCGCAATCCAATCAACCTTATAGTCACACCAGTTAAGATAGGCCAATGTCACCAACACCGGCATCGCCGACGCCGGAAAAGACCAAGGACGCGTAGCCAACACCCACTCCTTGAAACTGTGTTTTTTCTTGTTTTCCATAAATTATCGTTTTGCTATTCTTCTAAATTACAAAGATAGTGCAAGCGAGTGAAATGCCAAACTTGTTTGAGCATTTTGCAACGAGCGCAGCCTATGCAGTTTTTACATATTATATGATAGGTTGAGTAAAATTACGTCTTATTTATTAGACTATTTTTCAAAGCAATACCCTTTGCTGTAGCAACTTACTTTATTTTTCATTTGGCAAAGTAAACTCTATACAACCTTCTTCAAGTGCTGGCTTTATATATGTACTGCGGAAGTATATTCGATGTTTAATGCCAATTAAAGATTGCAAAGTGTCTCTATCAATTTCACCTTCAATGCAAATAACAAGAGTTCTAATAGCTTTAGATACACTTCCAACATCATGAGCAGTATCATGAGCACTTATAGGTTATTTATCAATCTGAGAAATCATTATAAACATCTGCTTATATAACATATGTATCGCACAATCTCCTTCTCAACATCAAGTTCAGGAGTTAATTCTCTTTTATATTCTATGCGGTTGGTTCTGATCATAAGTTGGTATTTGTTGAATTTACTAATTCATTGTTTATTATTCATCTGATCAATATAATCGTCTACCTCTTTAGGATTCTGTATCAAATTTAATAAAAGATCATATTTTGTAATCTTACTACTTCGTCCACACATATCTTTACGAATTTCAATCATAAGTTCAAGGAATTTGTTCATTTGTTGTTCATTGTTTTCTCCAGTTGTAGAAGAACACAACCATTTACTAAATGCCATAACAACTTTGTCTGAGCCATACATAAAAATATTTTTCTTAGACTCAAGCATTTTGTCCATCAGAACTTTTTGATTTGTATCTTTCTCTTTTTTTACATTTTTGAGTATACTAAAAAATATTCCTACTAGATCCGCGTATGCATTATATTTCTTATCAGACAATTGATTCTCCATTATCTTTATTTGCTCAATCTTTCTTTGCATTATCCATCCAAGTATAGCAATAACAACTGTAAGAAAAATGCTGATACCTCCTAAAATAATTTCACTATCCATTTTATTTCATTACTTAATTATGTTGGCATATTCTTTTAATAAAATTCATGCTAGATTTTGGCTCTATATGTAGATATTTAATTAACATAGTGCTAACTTGGTACCAACTTAGTGCCTTCTTGGTGCTTTCATGAGCACTACGGATTATTCAAAGTCTTTTATTTCTTCGATGCTCGTTTACGAGGCGGCAGATTCATATCCTGCAACACCCTACCGAGTGCATCATCCTTTGCCAAAAATAGAATATCATCATCAAGTTGCAGGGCGTATAACACACGCAAGTAGATGCCAATAGCTACAGTTGGTACGCCTTTTTCGATACGTGAAACCGTAAGTGGCGAACAAGTAGCACGCTCAGCCACCTGTGCAACACTCAAATTACGACGCAAGCGGGCAAGCTTTATCTGCTCGCCAACAGTTTGCATCTTCTGCTCCAATTTTCGAGGCAATTTTGTCCCCATCGTACTCTTTGCCATAACCGTAACATATCATATAATACGCAAAGATAGCACTTTTTCTTTATTTTATGATAGGTTAAGTGAAATAATCTCTCATTTTTTACATAACTCAAAAACTACCAAACCCCAACTTCACCCCAAATGAAGTGATTACGCCGTCTATTCACGTCATATTTTGACGCGAATAAGTTGTTTTTTCGCATCAATGCGTTATCTTTGCACAAAATTGAGCAGTTATGAGGGCAATTTATATATGGCAGCAGCCTAATTGGGCACAGTTCAAATGGGACAATGAGAGGTTAATGACTCTTCTTGCCGAGGTGCGCAATCTCGAAGGCCGCGTCATGGGGCTTATGGAAGGTGCCGGGTTCAACGTGCAGAATGCCACCTCACTGAATGTAATGGTGGAAGACGTGTTGCGTTCATCGGAGATAGAGGGTGAGTTGCTGAATGCCGACAGGGTACGCTCGTCAATTGCCAGGCATTTGGGAATAGAGACCGAAGGGTTGCCCGTGCCTGACCACTACACCGAGGGTGTAGTACAAGTAATGCTCGATGCTGTGCGGAATAGCGACAAGCCACTGACACCGGAGCGTCTTTTCAATTGGCATGCCGCGCTGTTCCCTACAGGCCGCAGTGGCATACGCCCTATAACCGTCGCAGCATATCGTGTGGGTAAAGAGCCCATGCAGGTGGTGTCTGGGCCTATGGGAAAAGAGAAGGTACATTATGAGGCCCCAACCTCGGGTGATGTACCGGCAATGATGGACGAATTTATTGCATGGGTAAATGACAAACAGGAGATAGACCCGATACTGAAAGCTGCAATAGCGCACCTTTGGTTTGTTGCCATACACCCATTCGACGATGGTAATGGCCGTATAACCCGCACAATAACAGATATGCTATTGGCAAAGGCCGACGGTATGCCGCATCGTTTCTACAGCATGTCGGCCGAGATATTGCGTGAGCGCAAAGGTTACTACGAGGCTTTGGAGAAAACCACAACTGGCACCATGGATATAACCTTGTGGCTTGAGTGGTTTTTGCAGACTCTCAGGAACGCCATAATGCATTCAGAGGCAATCGTGAAGCGGGTGGTTGCCAAAGCGTCGTTCTGGCAACAGCACCGCGAGGTTGCAATGAACGAACGACAGGTTAAGGTTGTCAATAAGCTATGGGATGGCTTTGAGGGAAAACTAACGACCTCTAAATGGGCAAAGATTGCCAAGACATCACAAGCGACAGCCTTGCGAGACATAACAGACCTGGTAGAAAAGGGAGTGCTGAAAGTTGCAGGCGAAGGTGGCAGAAGCACAAACTACCTTCTCAAAACAGATTTATAAAACGCCCTGTTAAAACACAACTCCACGCCAAATGAAGCGATTATGCCGTCTATTCGCGTCAAAATATGATGCGAATAGACGATGATTATACCACATAGGGTATAAAACAAGGCTCAAACAACGGAATTATACCTTGTCGGGTATAAAATAAAACACAACAAAAAAAGAGAGTCACATTTCTGCAACTCTCTAATTTTCAAGTGGTGCCACCAGGAATCGAACCGGGGACACAAGGATTTTCAGTCCTTTGCTCTACCAACTGAGCTATGGCACCGTCTTGTTTGCGAGTGCAAAGGTATGACAAGTTTTTGATTTGTGCAAATGTTTTGATAAAAAACTTCAAAAATTTTTCATTTCTGTATAATTGTACTATATTTGCATCATCAAAAGTGACGGAATGTAGCGCAGTTGGTAGCGCACTACGTTCGGGACGTAGGGGTCGGGCGTTCGAGTCGCCTCATTCCGACATAGCTAAAAAATCTAACGCGGCAGAAATTCTGCCGCGTTAGATTTTTTTGTTGGGAACAACATAGTTGTAGAACAATAAACCTTTAAAATTCAAGATTCTTCACCTACGTTCAGAATGACAAGTCCGCGGTTTTAGTCAACTTTTATCGTCACCCTACTCTCTTGCGCCGTAGGTTTTCTCGAGTTCGAGTTTCTTTATGCGTGACTTGATGCCGCCGGGTTTACGCTTAAAGTACGCGGCAAGTTCCTCAATGCTAGCGCCTTCGCACCACATTCGTGTCAATTCCCAGTCATCCTCCTCGCTCCAAGGGTTATAAGCATTGGGAAATTCCTGACGGCAGGCATAGACTGAATATGTTGGGGTGCCATTGAGTTGTTTGTAGGCCTTGAGGTATTTCTTCAAACGTTTGACATCCTTGTCCGAGAGGTAGGGCAAACGGCGGATATCCATGTTGTCGGTGAGATCGTTTAGTTTGACTGCCACCGCCAATGGGTTATGCTTTATGCGCGCTATGAATTTGTCGTAAGGCTCGGTTTCGGACAATTTGGTAACGCAGCGCAGCGCCGCGATAACCTCGTGCGAGAAGCCTTCGGCCTCAAGTTGCTCGAATGTCCAGGCGCTATCCTCTACCACATCGTGCAGAACACCAACAATCTTTTCTTCAGTTGTTTTCCCCATTGCCATAACACGCAAAGGGTGGCCGAGATATTCGTTGCCGGCTTTGTCAAGTTGCCCACGGTGCGCTTCGGTCGCTATTTCTATTGCTCGTTCAAGAGTTGCCATAGTTGATTTTTTATATGTGCAAAGCTAAACATTTTTTGAAAATAAAATAACTTTTGAGTTTACAGATACGCACTTTACGGGCGTTTTAGATCTTTCACTACGTTCAAGATGACATATCCTCTAAAAAAACTTTCAGCGGGATATATTTTTACAGGTTTATAATTGACACACTGCGCAATTTGCACTATTTTTACATTCTCGCATTAACTTACCACAAAGAGATCCCTCGTCGCATAACTTCGCTATGCTCTGTCGGGATGACATAAAGGGGGTCAAACGACAATGATTGAGCATGAATATACGCAAACGACTGGAAGAATGTACCGAAATAACTCCGTTCCAACGGCGGGTGTATATGGAACTGCTGAATGTTCCCGCAGGCGCCACCATCACATATGGCGAGCTGGCGCGGCGCATTGGCTGCCGCAGCGCACAGGCTGTGGGGCAGGCATTGAAACGCAATCCGTTTGCGCCCGAGATACCGTGTCACCGCGTGATAGCCTCCAATGGCTCAATAGGCGGTTACTTTGGCGAGCGCGAGGGCGAGATGATTGAGCGCAAACGCAAGTTGTTGGAAAAGGAGCGGAAAGAATAAAACAGTGCACTGTTGCAGCCTGTGCTGCGGCAGTGCACTGTTTTATTTATCATTTGTATGTTACTTCCGTTTAAAGCGTGCAACCATAATGAGCACAAGGACAATGAGCATCAGAGCATAGGAGACAAGACGGAATCCCATAATACTTGAACCCAAATAGGTGTCATAGGGGTACATCTCGTTGAACAGCGAGCTTGCATCCCACACCATTGAGAATGTAGTGAAGAGTGTGAGGTAGAACAACAGATTATTCATTCGTTGGTTGTCGCGCTCCTCGCGGTTATTCTTCTGCTGGGCCATCATCTGATAAAGAAGTTCCTTCTCCGAAAGAATCTCCAGCCCCTTTTCCATGGAGTGATGCACAATGCGCGGCAGGAAGTTGTAGGAGACATTATCGAACCAGCAGCCATACTCAAAGTCATCGAACTGCTCGAGCAGTTTCTCGGCACTCTTGTGGTTGATACGGAAGTCGTTGTTCAGGCGGAACAGATAGAATTTGATAAAGAGTTCGCTCACATAGAGCATGCCAAAGTAGTTCTCTATCCAGTTGTCTATTGTCCTTTCAGAGATGCCGTGTCCGAACATGGTAAAACTGTCAAAGAGACCAAGCGCCTTCCAGTTGTTGAACACCGACACCTTACCATCTTTCATCACACTGTCGAAGTACTCCTTTGATGATGAGTAGTCGTCCTCGGGGTTATATGAGCCTATTGGGGCTAATGTACCCAATTCATAGAGCAGTTCATCACTCTTTTCGCCATCCCACTCACTGCTGTCGACAACTGCAATCTGGAAGGTCTTCAACTTGTTGCCATACTCCACAAGGCGGTGATAGCATGCTGTGTCGTCCTTGCCCACGACATCGGCAGCACCTTTCGCATGCTTGCGGTAGAGTTGCATCAAGGGGTCGAGCACTGTTTTTGCAAAGGCGGCATTGCTCTGTGCCATGCCGTCGACCGTGCGAAGACGCGATATGGCAGCGGTTATATCATTGGAGCAAGCATCCATGTCGACACGGATGGCGTAGAGTGCCAGGCCAAAAGGAGCCTGAAAGAAAGCAATCTGAGGAACAAAGACATCGACCTGTCGCAAAGTTTCGCCATAACCCACAGTGACAGGCACGGTCTGTTTTACATCCATCACGAACCTGTGGATGGAATTGGTGTTTGCGCCAAAGCAGAAGTCGACAAATTCGGGATAATAGAATTTGCTGCTCACAGCACGCTCTTCGTCGCTCACTACAACGCTACGCCAACTGCCATCTGCAGCCATAGGGGTATCTGTGGAAAATGCGCCACAGAGAAAACCTGTATATTTCATAGTATTATTTTAAATATAGCCTTAAAGCATTGATTGCCAACATCACAAAGTTAATATCTTTTTTTTGGAAAATATAACACATGTATGTCATAAAATTTGTTTTGGCAGATAAACGTTGAACATATTCCACGCTCGCGACAAAAATATTGAGATAAACATTATCATTCTCTCCCTTTTGTTACTATTTTTGCGAAAAACAACGACACATGAGCCGCTATACTTATTTGAGAGAGACAACACCCGAAGAGCAACAGATTGCCGATGCACTTATAGAAAAAAGTATCGCCTCGTTACCATACACTCTTGCCGCACCCGTGAAGCAGATGTTCGGGCACATTGCCGCCAACGAATTCAGCAAGGCAATGAACTATGCGCTCGACTTTGTGGAGATGTCGGTGCAGTATATATCGTCACTGCTGCTTATAAGGCTCATTGAGATTGAACGCGAACTGCCATTGGAAGAGAGACGCTCCGCAAAGGTCGTAAACAAGATTGACACCAAGCGTCCGCTATCTTTGGGCGACTGGATAAACGACATACTCACTCCCCTGCTCCTCATTGCCAAAGAGCGCATGAGCGGCGACGAGCTTGTCACCACACTCACCACCAACCTGCTGCGCAAGCAGAGCTGCGTGCTGAGCAATGACAAGCGCGAGCCGAGTGTGGTGCAGATACGTAACGAGTACAAAGGACACAGCACAACGCTGTCCGAGAACATTTACCGTGGTGTAATCTACACCCTTGAACCAAGAATACAGACAATACTCAGGGCCATTGAGCCCATGTGCTCATATCAGTACAACTCGGTACCCACAGCCGGCAAGAGGCTCAACAACAAGGGTGCCGCCATCACCAGCGAAGAGAGTTGCGTTGCCGGCGAAGAGGTTGCACACTACTACATTAGCCACAACGGCAAGACAACCGACCTATACCCGCTGATGTTCGTGAACGAAAAGGGTTATGTATATGTCTTCCAGACCCTAAAGGAGGAGAGCATAAGCTACATATCGTCCAACGAGGAGGCCATAACCCTGAATGACGACAGCCGCAACGACGCCTTCGACGCCCTGTTGCAGCAGGTATCGCCACACTTTGACATTTCAAAGGATTTGAATTGGGAACAGATGACCTCGCTTGCAAAGAGCGAGTCGGAGAGGTTCCTGGCACGAATATACCGCGAAAAGAAATATAACCGCGAGCTGTTTGTGAACCGCAAGCAGATATCATCGGCATTGGAGGAATTCTACAACAGCGAAGCAACACTTTTCCCCATTCTTGGCGAGGCCGGACAGGGAAAGACCAACCAGCTGTGCTATTGGACAGAGCAGCTTATTGAGGATGGCAAGTGCGTGTTGATATTCGCGAGCACCGACTTTGCAGCCGGCACATTGGACAGCCGTCTGAAAAACATATTCGGCTATTCGCCACGTAAGGAGATTGCGCGCCTCATTGACAGCCTGCACGACAAGGCTGTACAGAACAACGAATATGTATACGTATTCTTCGACGCCATAAACGAGTGCCTGCACTACAAAGACGAGGAGCAGCAGATGGGTGTAGTTGCGCTGTATAATGCCATAACAAGGATATTCGCATCGGAGAAATACAGCCGCATAAAGGTTGTGGCAACATGCCGCAGCTATACATGGAAACACGCGTTGAGCCGCATTGCGCAGCAGTACCAGCAGTTCACCTTCGCCCCCGAGAGCAGCCGCCAGTCGGCCATCAAGGGTTTCACCACCGAGGAGCTGGAGAAGGCTTACGAGATATACCGCGAACTGTACCAGATGGAGACCGATTTCCAGCAGCTCACCCCAACGGCAAAGATACGCCTGAAGGACCCGCTAATCATGAAGGTTGCCTGCACAAACTACCTTTGCAAGACGTTGCCCGAGCAGAGCAAGGACTTTACATCGGTAGCCCTCTTCAACAAGATGTTCAACGACATTGCAACATCATATGCCGGCAAGAAACAGTGCCGCATCATTGAACTGATGGCGCAGCACCTGTTGAGCGAGTATGAACGCGGTGTGGCTGCCGACAGCATATCCGAGACTGCACTGAAACAGGCACTGCAGAACCCTGACGCGCCACTGCACCAGCTGGCGACACTCATATACAAACGCGACGGTATAACCGTGGCATATGCCGAGCTCATAAACAAGCCCGAGCGCCCGGTACTGCGCATCGCCGAGTCGGCCGACGGCACAGAACGACAGATACAGTTCATATATGAACGTTTCCTGGAGTATGCCATGGCACGCGTATTCGTAGCCAGGGAGTGCAACAACGGCGAGATGACAGCGCCAATACCGCCCGAGGCATATATGCGACACCTGTTACAGGGTGCTGGCAGCGTTGTGTACATGGGTGCAATGCGAAACGCCCTGGCAATAGACATTCTGCGCACGAACGACTTTGGTACAATAGTATCAATGATGCGCGACTACACCGACAATTACGAAGCAACGTTGCTTGTGGGCGAGCTCAACAGCACCCTCATAGCCGAGAACTACGAGGAGCACCTGTTTGCGCTCATCGACATATTGCTGAGCACCGACATCGAGAACGGCAAGGCACTGACCGATGAGTTCAACCAGATAACCAAGCTGATAGACAGCAATAAGGCAACAGAGCAGATCATCGAGAGGCACAAGGAGCTGCACGCAGCATTACTGCCGGTGATAAGGCTGCGTCAGAACGCCACCATTGCGACCCTGAACGGCATGTTCACCACCGACTATTTCAACGAAGGGCTATACACGGCTGACCCATACAACATATTGTGGCGACTGATGGAGGAACGCATCGTGGAAGTGAAGAACGATGCCGTGATGTACATATACTACCTGTCGTTGCGCCAGTACACGATGGACGACTCGCCACTGAAGCAGAACATTGCCGAGCAAATAATTGAGCGCATGTATGGCAAGATACTGTCAAAGTCACTGATAGGCAACTTTGCATTGCGCCGCAACCGCAACAGCGCAGTCTCATTGCTTGAGACGGCTGTCAGGCTCACCGTGCTGCTCATTATTGACACCCTATTGTCAAAGAAAGAGGACGGTCATGAGCGTGTTGCAACACTCTTGGGACACATACGTGCGGTATTCAGCCACTTGACCTACAAGTTCGCACTCATCAGGGTGATGATGCCGTTCGTGCAGTTCATCATGCGCAAGCAACTTACATTCCAGTCGGCCTATGTAAACAACATTGTAGAGTACCAGGGATTCTGGGACGACAGCGTTGTAGCCAAAAGTGCCGATGCCGGCAAATGGAGCCGAGGCGCAATGCGCAACCTGTTGCCGTTCCTGCTTTGCCACACATCGGACAGCACACGCCGCCAACAGATGGCCGGGGAGTTCGCAGCCATGCGCCCCGCCATAATCGACGGTTATACCACCGGTGACAGCATGAGCTATTTTGTGCTTGAGCGTATTATGGTCATCATGGGCGTTGCCGACTGGCAGAACATACGCGACATAGCTGCTACCGTGTTCGAGGAGTGCCGCCAGAGCGAGTGGCGCGACTACACACAAATGTCACTGCTCTACAGTCTGTACCAGACAGCCGTGTACTCGCCCTTTAACCGCGAACTGCTCGACATGTATGCACGAGAGGCCGAAGACTGGACACTGCGCACGACTGGTTTCTTCAAGGCACGCAACAGCCACAAGGCAAACACCCTTGGACTCTACAAGCGCAATGTCATCAACTGGTATGCTGTGATGTACTGTACCCATTCAGGCGACGGCAAGCCGCTTGAAGGCGATGAGCGCAGCGTGCCGATGTTCTATGACATGATTGACCGTGCCATAGCCAATAATGACAAACAGTTGCTGTTCCACCTCATAGAGAACATCTCGGAACTGGTATCGGACTTCGGTTACATACACACGGCACTCGACTTGTTGCTGCACATAATGAAGGCATATGACACCACCGGAAAGGTTGAGCGACTGGACAAGGTGGTTGTTGACCGCGACGGCATTTACACACAGACACTGGTGTCGTTGATTGGCAACGCACTGAGCACAGCAAAGAATTATTTTGCCGACGAGGTGAACACCTTCATCAAACGCGACATTGTGGGACTCAGTTTCCCCGGCGTGGCAAAATACAGGGAGCAGATTCTCTCGTACAACCCGAGCGGCGAGTCACTCTCGGACCTCTTCACACACAAATTCGGCAACTTCCTCATGTGGTCACTGCTTCACGAACCGGCAGTAGAGAACTTCTCGATAAACGCCATGGAGAGAGCCGAAGGAGCAAAGGACTGCTTCGAATGGTTCGACAAGGTTATAAGATTATTATTCAAGGATATGTTTAACGCAAAAGTATGAAAAAGGTGATTTTAATTGTATCAATAGTATTGACACTTGCCCTGGTGTGGTTTGCAGCTTCGTTTACACGAGGCATTTTCACAGCCAAGAGAACATCGACTGAGAAC
Organism: Bacteroidaceae bacterium; assembly: GCA_045660825.1. Lineage (GTDB taxonomy): Bacteria > Bacteroidota > Bacteroidia > Bacteroidales > Bacteroidaceae > HGM04593. The sequence goes on along the minus strand of JAZREN010000067.1, from coordinate 27,525 downwards.
CTTATAATTACCGCCCACAGGGGTGGTGCCAAGTTGGGAGCCGAAAACTCGCTCGACTGTTTCAGCAAAGGCATCGCTGCCGGTGCCACATCGGTTGAGATTGATGTACACATCACTGCCGACAACGAGATTGTAGTGTGCCATGACCCCACCGTTGACCGCACCACCAACGGCAGCGGAGCAATAAACGACATGACACTTGAGCAGATAAAGGAGCTGCGTCTTCTTGAAAGCGGAAAGAGCAGATGGCAGCGACTTACCGGCGGCACAAACCCTGTAACCGAGCAACAGATACCGACATTGCAGGAGGTGCTTGAGTTGCTCGACGGACGTGTGGAACTGCTACTGGAGATAAAGCGCAAGAATGGGAACAACAAGGGCATCGAGGCACGCGTGCTGGAGATACTGAAGCAGAACGACGCCCTGTCATACACGACAATCCAATCGTTCGACGACAGTGTGCTCGAAACACTTCACGCACTCGACAGTTCACTGAAACTTGAGAAGCTCCTCTTTTGCAAGCTCATTGGAATACCGGTGATTTTCGACGGCACATTCAGCCGTTTCTCTCCACATAAATACAGCTACATACGCTCATTCAATTTCTACAACAAGGGACTGTCGAAGTCACTCTCGGAGTATCTGCACAAGAACGGATACCGCACACGCATATGGACACATAACGACCCCACCACAGTCCCCGACATTGATCTGGAAGGCGTGATTACCGACCGACCCGACCTGTTCTAAAGGACCAGCATCTACATATAAAAATGTTCCACTCTCGCTACAAGAGTGGAACATTTTTATATGTATTGAGGTCATTCAACCGAGACAAGATTCATCCTTACACCCCGCAACATTGTGTTGATGTATTTGATTATGGCATCGTCCCTGGAGATGAATCCAATTTCATCGGTAGAATATTTGCTTGGGAAAGCGAATATAGCCTTTTCGTTTCCATCAATATCGGCCATCCAGCAACACATCATGATGCTTTCGCTAATAGGCAATATCTCAACGGTAGACTGCTTATTCAACATCTCGGCTACACTGGCCGTCATTTGCTGATAAAAGGCAAGATAATCGGCATATCTGATTTCATCCAGCGATTTGCCCATGTAATGCAGTTTCAAGCTGTCCAGTTTCTTGCACAATTCATTGACCCTGAACTCCGCACTGTCTTCAAAAACAGAATCAACGGCAAGCGTTGTGCCATGCATCCTGTTCAAAGCACTCTCGAAGCGTTCCCTGTTGGCAGCCTTGTTTGCCGCAAAATGATACTCGAGCATATAATTCTCAAGCGATTCCATGCGGTTCCTTCTTTTACCGTCACCCTTTATTATATTCAAGATTGCCTGTTGATCGGCCTTGGATGCCAGATTATATTTACCGCCAAAATACTTTTTCATCGTAGCGCTGACATTGTCCATATAGCACTCGAACGATGCTGTGTCGCCAAACTGTATCATACCCCTCAATTCATTCCTGTAAGAGAGCTGTACATCCGAAGGTATGAGCTCGTCCGACACCATCTGTTTAAACAGTCTGCTATCGGTCGCATAGTGCACTATTGTTATCTTACAACCGCCGTCAGAGAGGACAAGCAAATTCTTCATCAACCTTTTAAAACCATCAGAAGCACTCAGTACGCCATAGTGCAGTACGTCCTCGAAAATGATTACGGTATCGTTGATGTGCGAATTGACATTGGAAGTCATTGCCTCGCCAAGCAACTTGTTGATATTCTCAATATATACCGGAAATATTCCAAGATAACGGGTAGACAAAGAATTCTGGATTTCAGTAAGTTCTTTGACCATAGGATCAAGCGACTGCTGTATTCCAATAAGATTTTCCGTTACAGCCTCGGTCTCTTTGCTGTTCTCTATCGATTCATATGAAAAGAACAAAATCGAAAGGAGCAGTGCAAAACTGGCACTATTTGAAATTACCGTAAACGACTTGCTGAATTTTTTCCAAAAACCATTCATAGCTTTCCTTTTTTAGAGCAAGGCAAAACTATAACAAAAATAGATAAAATGCAAACAATTGTTAAACTTGGCTTACAAGACTGACACACCCGAAAAAAACGTCTGCTTTTGCAGTTTGTCCAAGCACTTTTACTAACTTTGACAACAAGACAACCAACTCACACAAAGCATGATAGTACATCTTCTGCAACCACAGGTTTGCGAGCGGTTCAAGAACGACCCTCATTACCGCGAGGGACACTTGCGGATTGTGAACGCACTACCCCACAGGCTTGTTCTCGGGCTCCACAGCCCCGAGGTGAAACAGACTGCAAAACTGATTTCACGTAGCGGATGCGAAATTGTCATGCCCGACGGCTCACACAGGACATGTTGCACAGGAAGAGAGGTTATACGCCATTTTGAATCGGCACCAAGCAGCAGCCTTTGCTATGAAGAGACAGTCATTTGGGGATTCCTTATAAATCTTGAAAAGTGCACTTTAGAAGAGCGCATGGCAATGCTTGAACACTACGTGCCCGTGCTCGACAATTGGGCGGTGTGCGACTCATACTGCGCCAACGCCAAGTGGATGGTACGCACCGACAAGGAGACACTATGGACATTCCTGCAAAGATATTTCCACTCGGAGCATGAATTTGAGATTCGTTTTGCCATTGTAGCAGCAATGACATATCTGCTAAAGGATGAGTGGTTGGAGAGGGTTTTCCAACAACTGGACAGGCTTGATTTCACACGCATTGTATCAAAATACACCACCATAAAAGGCAAGCCAAAAACGGCACAACAGGGAACGGCACCGGGTGCAGCGCCCTACTATGTGCGCATGGCTGTTGCCTGGCTCTTGGCGACAGCACTTGCGAAGTTCCCCGAACAGACAAGGACTTTTGCACGCTCATCGCGCTTGCCGGACGATGTCATCAGGCTCTACGTGCGCAAGGCACGCGAGTCGTTGCTCACTCGTAATGTTGAAGCGCTGTAAACGCGCCTTTCACGCATCAGAATATCCAGGTAAGCAGGTAGTTGAGCGGCTTCAGATACAACAGTTCAAGCCTGTTGACAAAAGAGAGCGTCGGTTTCCTGCCGAGCACGGCATAACGCTTTATGTAAATGGAATCAAAGACTTGCAGGCCGTGCTTGCGTCTTATCTCATGACACTTGAGCCTGAACTTGAGGCCATGTGGAAAGAGGAATGTCTTTTTATTCTTGACGGTGCAGACATAATGGTGAACCATTTCGTGCACCAATGTCTCCTTGAAGAGTTGCTCGTCCCACTCAAGCCTCCCCACATTCTTTGGGTGCTTCGCCAGCCATATTCGGCCACACGTATACCGCCCCATTTCATTTGATGTGCTGTACAACGAGAATTTACACATCTTCAGTTCGTTATTGAAATATGTGGCATTGTACTCCTTGTACTTATCTTTAATCAGTTCCTTTGTAAGCTCCATACTATCTGTTTTTCAACACCTCGATGAATGCTCATACTTTTTTACAAGACAGTACTTCGTGACTGTAGAAATTCATAGTGTCACTTCCTTTTCTGAGCCTGGGATAAGCTTATTCTTGGCGTCAACATCGACCTGCACAACCTTCAGAATCCTAATCTTCCCCTCGTTCAACACGGCGCGGTTGGTCTCGCCATCGGGTTTTGTCTGGCTCTGTGGCCACACAAGATAGTCCACGCCAACACTGTCGAGGAACTTTGACGCGGCATTCTCGGCAGCAGCATCGGCCTTGCCCATCATCTTCTTCACTGTTCCATGCTGGCCGGTGAGCAGGTTGCCAATGTATTTGCGGAACAATTTGCCGGCAGTCTTCACCTCCTCGGGCACAGCCTCGCCAATAGCCGTCTCGGTTCTTGTCACCACCGCGTCGTTGACAGGCTTGCACGAGAATACGTGGTTGTCGTCCTTTATTGCGGGTACCTCAACAGTGTAGACATATATCTTGTCACTGCCGTTTGCCTTGGCAGCCTTGGCAGCATAGAGCGCAGCCGTAGCATAGCTCGACGTAATGTATATTCCCTGACCGAACTTTGATTTACCTTCACCTGTCCCCAAGAACGAAAGCGAGAACTCCTTGAACAAATGACATGTTCCGTGATAGAATGTTTCCATAATATATAATACTTATTGTTTGACAATATTCAACAGACTCTGTCGCATATCATTCCTTTGCTGCCCATGAAAGAGACTGAACGCGATGCCGTGCTACAGGCAACCTCCAGGCAAGTGCGCAGTGACTCAACGGTCATCTGCGCGAGAGAGAGCATATCTTTTTCGCATAGGCAAGCAATGAATTGGCTTGTTGTCCAGTCGCCGGCACCCTCCCAATCCACGACATTATCGTTCGGTACAGGGTCAATCTTCACCCATCCCTGCCCGCAGAGATTGAATTCAAGTCCCTCGGCACCCATTGTGCGGATAAAGAGCTTGTCACTATTTTGGGCAACGAAATCAAGATTACCAACCTTCTCATGACTGAACTTTACGATGTCGCTCAACTCAACGGCTTTCAGGAACTTCGCCTTGTCGGCATCACTCTCAGGCTCAAAGTACACCAAAGTTCCTTTTTTACGCAGTTCGCTTGCCAAATAGCGCAACCCGGCCTCTGCTGCATCAAAGAAAAATATGTCAGGCACAAAGTCCAGATTCTCCATGAAGGCCGGCGCCTCGTCGCGCACACGCATGAAACGGCGTCGGGGGAAACGGCTGCCCGGCGATGTCGCACGGAACGAGGTCGTGTGTTCACCGGTCATCTTGTCGCGTTTGTGGGTGCAGCGAAGCAATGTAGTTCCTCCATTGACGCTGTTCTGCACAAAACGCACATCGGCACCATACCGCTGCAGGTCATCCTTAATCAGATAACCTTGTTCACTTTGGTCAAGGTGTACAATAGGGAATGTCTGCACACCAAGATATGGTAGTATTGCAGCCACATTGCCACAAGTATTTCCCACGCTCTCGGCGATAATGTTCTCGGTAAATTTATTGGCCTTGCCCACGACAAAGCCATTAGGATAGTCCCTAGTCACAATTGTATCAAGTGCAAAGTTTCCACTTAGCAAGCAAGTTTTTTTCATGATTATTCGTCAAAGTTCAAATTGTTCCTAACTATGTCACTACGCCGACACGTTTTCACAAAATTAGTAAAAAAAACGAAAAAAGCAATTATCTGAAGCCTACAGACGGACGGCTGTTGGCACATGCCCCCACATTCTCCATTGCGCAATATTTACGCAACCTGTCAAGCGTGGGCTGCTCGTTGTAGAGAATACGGTCCACAAACTGCTTGCGCATGACGTTCTCAATCTGTCCGCCACTGAGGTCGAACTCACCTGCCAGCACCGCCGCGTCATCGTCACTCAGCCCGCCAATCATCAATTTCCATATATGCGTCTTTGTAGCCACATCGGGCTTATGGAATTCGACCTTATATATGAAACGACGCTCGAAAGCACTATCCATGTTAGTGGCCAGATTGGTTGTTGCAATGAGTATACCGTCGAGAGTCTCCAACTCCTCGAGGATGATATTCTGAATAGCGTTCTCCATCTTGTCTACACTACGGTCAACGTTGGCGGTGCGCTTGTTTATTATGGCATCGGCCTCATTGAACAGCAATATAGGCTTCACCTCGCACTTGCTGCAATAGTTGCGATAGCGACCGAAGATGTTCCTTATGTTCTTCTCACTGTCGCCAACCCACTTGCTCCTTATGCTTGCAATGTTCACCTGCATGATGTCGCGCCCCGTCGCACGTGCCAATTGCAGCACAGTCTCGGTCTTTCCCGTTCCAGGAGCACCGTAGAACAGACACGCAAAACCACTGCGCATGCCACACTCTTCCATGCGTTCCTGTATGCCCAGGAAATTCTCCTGTTTGAGCATGTCGTACAACTTATCGAGCGAGGCTGCGTCCTCACTGTTGTAGAAGAGACTCTTCTCCTTTATGTTCTCAAAGGTCATCAGCCCCTCGCGGCAATCCCTCTCGGGTTCCTTCCACGACAATCCCAGTTCCTTGTCGATGTAGTCGCGAATTTCCTCGGACACAGCTATTCCATCACGTGGCGCGAAACCATCGACCACAGCGTCGCCAAGCAGGTTGTCCTTGAACAGACGACTACGACGAGAGACCACAATTCCGCGTATGTACGACTGGTCGCTCGACGAGAACAGCGGCATGTAGTCAGGGTCAATAATGTTCAAGTCGCCCTCGTCGGCATACTTACCAAGGCACACAAAGAACAACAACTTCTCGCGTGTGTCCAGCTTGATGGTCTTCTTGCAGAGAATGTGCCTCTTGTTTGCCGTCATCAGCTCCTCAAACTCCTCAAAGAACTGCTTTTCGGTGAGGTTAGAGTCCCTGTAGTCGTAGATAAGAGTCATCACAGCATTGAGCAACTTGCGTGTGCCCAGATTCTTCTTCGACTCGGGCACAAACACCTCGTTCTTCATGAATGCCGACAACGCCTGCGGAGTAATCCTGTAGCCCGAATCAAAATCGTCCTGCTTGAAGCTGACGATGCGTCTTTGCACCAGTTCCTCAATCTCGCCCACAAAGCGCAACATCCTGATATTCTTGATACCAAGGTAACGCGCCATGCGGCCTGTCTCAAGGACAATATCCGAGTCAATGAGCATTGCCACCACCATTGACTGCATCTGCGTGAACGACAGTTTCTCGGCCAGGAAATCAAACTCTTCCTTGACAGACGCCAGCGGCTCTTCCTCGAGCTCACACCCCTCGGCAGCCATCAATATCTTTTCCAACGCCGACATGATTGTCCCGGGGCCACAATTGGCATTTGAAAAATCGACACTTCTTTTGTTACTGCTCCTTGCTCTCAATTTTCTCATGATAGTATATTTATGTTTTTAAAGTACATTTTTAAAAATCCCCACACAACAGACAGCGATAGAACAGCCACCACATGTGGCGGTGGCGTTCACCCCATTCACAAATAAACCGACAGAATCAATGCTCAAAGAGACACAGGAGCACCTCCCCGTCCATTCTCTCCTCGTCGTCCATGTCTATGAACTCGCCCTTTGAACTGATGTAGCCCCAAACACCATCCACGCATGCTGCCAACAAGCCATCGCGCTCCTCAAACTCATCGTAGGCCGGTTCAATATACAAGCCACCAGTGGTCACAGCACCCAACTTGCCTTCCTTCTCCACAACAGCATAGTTGTTGCTCATGCCATACACCTCGTCCATCTCACAAGGCACAACCACATTACCCCCGCAGTCTATGACACCAACAAGATATTTGTCACCGGCACGTTTCCAGCACTGGAAGAGCGCACTGCTACCGAACTTGAATTTTATCATGTCATACTCGAACGCACATACCGGAGCACCTTCGCCGTCACTTGCCACCAAGGCATACTTGTCATTGAAATCGCATGCAGGAATTGGCAGACGGCCATAAATGGTGTAGTTGTACAACTCGGGAAAATCCTTATACAATGCAGGCACCACCACATTGCCAAAAATGTCTACAATTCCTGCTTTGCCGTTCTCCATGAAAACCTTGTCAAAAAGGTCATACTCTTCCCTAATATCCCGGAACTCCTTTTTCAGCGTCAACACCTCCCCGTCATCACCGGCAACATTTGCCGACTTCAGTTCCTTAACTCGGTTGTCGATAACCATAATACGCTCACGAACACTCTCTGTAACTTCTTTTCTCATAGTCAGTTAGATTTAGTTTCTACTATTTTTTTGCTTTTCCTTACGATGTAAATATGCAGACGACACCCCAACGCTCCATGTTCCGGCGTGAACATAACGAGCGCATACGCGGCATAAATCTATCGGCATGCAGTTAAAAAAATCCACTATTTTACAAGAGAAATCCCCCAACCACGCGCAAGTGCCCCTGACAGATATACTACTTTTGTTTTTTGATGAAGAGCGCAGCGCTTTTCACCTTTCAGATTTCAGATTTGACTTTTCAGCTTTCACCACACTACGTGTGCTTGAACCTCGGCTACACTCGTTGCGTACGTAAAAATTTTCCATCCACCCGTTTGCTTGAGCTTTCACCTTTCAGTTTTCACCTTTCAGTTTACTTTACGTCCCCTGGCGGCATCGTACTTGTCACCGCGCATCACCAGCGAGCGCAGCCTTGTGGCATTTGCCTCGGCAGCCTCAAGAGGCGTAGCATTCTCCAGCCCCATGTGCCAACGTATTGCTACCCACTCGTCCCTGGTGAGTTCAAGCCCCTCGCGGCGCAACAGGGCTACAGAACGGTAGCCATGCCCCTTGATGGCGGTGCTGCGCCTGTGAATACGCCCGTCGGCACCATAGTAGAGTTTCGACGCCTTGCAGATATCGTGAAGCAGAGCAGCGATTATCACACTCTCCCGGTCAACACCGCGGCACACCTCCAATGCCCTACGGCATGTGCCCAAAGAGTGCTGTGCAAGCCCTCCCAACCAATTGTGATGACGGTCGACCGACGACGGCGCCGTGTAGAACCCCACCCCATCCAAGTACCGCAACACGTTGTCAATACCCTTGCGGTTGGTACTCTTCAACAGAGAAATGATCTCCTGTCTGTTCTTTTCAACACTCATTCGGTCAAGTACAGCTTTCATACAATAGGTTTTAGTTTTCACAATATGGTTTAAAGATTACAACCGGGGTGCGAGCGCAGAATGCAGCATCACGCGATTGCAATGCGAAATTAATTCACAACTGTGCAGTTTTGCTGCACAGTTACGATAAATATCGAAATTTCTATCGGAATTCGTTCTTTTGGAGAGAACAAAAATAATACAGATAATTTTAACAAGACGGAAATCTTTGAACCAATTCAAACACAACCGGAAAAGACAAGTAAATAGTTTGACGTTTATGCCTAAAAGAATGTTATCACTCCGCGCTGCAGTATTTTTCCAGATTATCCTTGATATCCTTCATGATCTCCATACGCAAGGACAACGGCGAGAGTACCTCAACCTGTGGCATGTAAGAAAAAATCCTTTGTTTGAGCTCTTTGTTCTTCTTCACACGAATCTCAATCACACAATTCTCCTTGTCTACAATACGTTGCGAGTGATGCAACGGTTTTGATACCACATAAGGGAACCTCACGGAATCGAACTTCAGTCTCACATCAAGTATTTCAGAATCCTCTTCACCAGGAACAGTTACACCAATGATATCCCTGAAATAATCCTCGACATCAAAGAGAGTGTTCACCACAAACTCCCTGTCCGACTTCCTGAAACTCACAATTCGGTCGAGAGCAAAATTGTTTATCCTTCCATATTTGGCCTCATACCCCAGCATGAACCAACGGCCATTATACTGTTTCACACAGTATGGATTGAAATAATACTCCTCCTCATGCCCACGGAACGAGCGATAGACAACATCAATAGCCTCGTGATTGATGGTATGCCTTATTATATCACCCAAAAACTCCACGCCCTTGAGGTCACCGTTCTCGTCAAAGAACACAAGCTTCTCCGTGTTGGGAACAATATCGAACCGACACTCAAGGTTTGCAATCACATCACCAAGCCACATGTTGGAACCCTTGTACTTGCCCAACATCTCAAGAGTCTCCTGCAGAGCCTTGTAGTCCTCGTCGGTAATCCCCGATTTGAAAATAGAAAAGCCCTCCTCGTCATACACATAATAACACTTGTGCCCATCGAACGACTTAGCCACAATTGGCGCTTTATAAATATCGCGCATAGTCTTTATATCCTCGCGCAACTGCCGTGTGCTGATACTATACAACCCCTCCTGCCAGCACAGTTCGTCGTTCAAATAGTCAAGCAACTCGTCGAATGTATAACGGTTATAACGATTGCTGAAACAACGGTCGAGTATGCGATAACGCAAAAGAGCATTCTTGTTCTGTGGCATATCTGAAACAGGCTTTTCGTTTGACTGAAGGTTGGTTATTATTAATACCTATGCTGCCGCATAACTATCAACAAACATGGTAAAAACTGATTTTATCGTTTTTTTAGATGTAAATCTGATATTTCCCGCTTATTTGTCAATCAATTGGATTTCATATTATATTCTGCAACATACACGTAAAAGTTCAAACAGACATCTATATTTCTAAATATATCGTCGAAGCTATGCTGTTTTTCATTGTTGGTATGTGAATACCTGTTTCTATTAGAAATAATCAATCCTATAATTTTGTTTATTTTATGTTCTTCATCTCTTTTAGGAAGCGCCCCCACTTTTTGTGCTAAAGTAATCTTGTTACTCAGCCCCATTTCATCATTCACTATACCATTAAGCAACAACAAATTAGAGATATAATTCTCGATACCCAAAATCAACTTCGTGCTTAACAGTTCACGATCATAGCAACTTGTAGGATAGAAATACATACGATTCAACAAATCAAGAGCCTTCCAAAATTGATTGTCGGGTTCCAATTCCAATGCTTGACCTTTCATTATATCATACATTTTATCCAAGACTGTCTCACGGTTTTCCATTTTGGAAAATGCCTTTTTCTGATTCATGACAATCGTTTTCTTCAGCATTCCCCAATTGAAACCAAAACAGAAGGATTCAACATCTTTATTCTTTGAAACCACATTGCCAGAGTCGTATATCAATGTTTTATCTGCGTTGAGTTCCTTATAAAGCTGCAAATTGAGAGTTATGTTTTTGGGAGTCGTCTTTGATTTTATAAAAATGTCCTCCGACTCAAATATTTTATAAATGATATTACTTTTAATATCACTTGGAACATACTTTTCTACACACTTTTTCAAATCGCTCATCGGCATTGTCACATTTTCACATCTGAGCAATTCGTCTATGGCAGTCTGGCATATAGCCTTGTGGTATTCCGGTGATTGTCTGACTGTTTCATATATTGAAAAATCAATCTCATCAATCTTGCCGGGAATAAGTGAAATCAGGGTTTTTCTACTACTGAGTTTTTCAATAGTTAAAATACTATTCGCCAAATGAATGGCTCTGTCAAATGTACCATTATTTACAGTTCTAGCACTATTACTCTTGATTTCAGTCAACAGCTCTGACTTAAGCATGCTTTTGCCGGGTGCTTTCATCAAAGTTTTAACAATTGATTCCACAAGTTCCCTCGTGCTCCATTGTTTGCCACCGGCCAATATATATATATTACTTCCGTGGGCCTTTTTACAATATCCCAATTTATTCAACGTAGTACCCAACGATCTATCCGGATAACTGTCCACACCTCGATTCTTCAAATATGCCTTCAAATTGTCAAACATCAACTCGTTATCATCGTCCAACGTTGCAATGAACTGCTTTATCAACTCTTCAGCACCTGAATATTGTCTTTGATTTCGGGATGTTGCTTTACGCAGTCTCCAAATACCGGTACGGCCTATACATTCAATCAAATCCTCGCGGTCGTTATTGATAGTGCCGATGATTGACCTTATTCTGATGTCGGAACGCTTGCACTTTTCATTGTACACCTTAATAATGTCATTAATCTCCATTTCATTATTCCCACTTTCAAACAATATTCTGGCAATTCTATCCGAAATTCTTTTTAGATATTGCCATTTTATAAAATACACTTTGTCACCTTCTGAGTCACGAGAATAAAAACGGTTTGAAACTCCAATATATTCAACAACAACATCCTTTTCTAGAGGAGATACATTCTGCAATAAATCTTTCTTTATGCGACCTAATGTTATTCCAATTGGATGTGTTGAAAAATATTCATCCAAATTCTGATATAAAGACCTGATTTGCCTAATACTTACTTTTTTCTTAACATAATAGAATTCAGAATCTGCAAATTCCAACATTTTAATGCCAAATAATTCACATACAAACGACATTGTCTGCTCATCAACAGCCGAACCGATAAACGTAATCAAATCTTCACCTTTAACAATAGAGCGACTATTTATATACGAATGCAAATTAGCAATCCGTTCTTTGAACGAAATTGGAAGAAAGCATTCCAAAATACCATCAAATAATAGTGACCGACATTTAGTTATAGATTTATTCACACTTTCATTTACAGTGTAGGCAGCCACACTTAGTCCTGTAATATCAGATTCTGTTCTAAATGGATTTGTTTTGAATTTAAATTCAAAACTTTCTGCAAAACTATTATTTTCATATGAAGCATACTTGATATAACAGTCAACAAAACTTTTGATTTGCGACAAAAAGCTATCATCTGTTCCTATTTTTTCAAACTCCTTCAACCTGATACAATTCAGGAACTGATTATTAGCGGCCAAATTAAGACCCATTTTAGCACGAGTCTCGCGATCGCATAATCTGAAGACCTCCTCCAGAGTCTTACCATCATAAATTTCGCTTTTGTATATTGCAGGACGCTTCTTTTCAGGGAAAACGGAATTCTTTCTAAAAACGCCAAAAGGAACTTTGCAATTTACAGCCTCATACAAATCAATTATAATATTTTTAATAATCAATTCCCTTTTAGCCTGATCTAGTTTCTCTTTTAAGATTCTGCCATAAAGATCAGAATACTCTTTTTTAAGGTCTGAATCAAGGAAATCACCAACACTGCCATTGAAATCCTTAGGAAAAAGTGTTTCTTTCCCATAATTAAATCTATAGTCAGATCTTCCAGATACATAAAGAATATAAGAATGCTCTTTGAGAAATGATAGAGGAATTTCATTTAGTGTTGCCATAGTTATCGATAGAATTAAAGATTAATTTATTTTCAACTGCAAAGATATACTCTTAAAACGCATTTTGTTGGAAATCTTTGAACGAATATCGTTTTTAATTTGACCAAACATTAAATCATCAATCATAACAAAAGGACACGACTTGCTAAAGGCAGCGTTGGATGGCAACACCGGTGAAATTGCAACCTATATACTTTCCAAAATAGGGGCTATTCTCATCGGTAACCTTGAGTACTCCGGCCTTTGGTATCTTTTTCCAGAAACTGTTCTCGATGAAAGACTTGTCTTTATTGGCATCGACAAAGCGGCGGAACTCGGGGCAATACTCATATTTCACCTTAACGGCATCGCAGGCAACATGCCATGCATAGAGGTCCCAATTATCCTCACTAATTTGCTCAACGGTGGCCTTACGGACTTTGCTGTAGAGTCTGCTCTGACGGTTGATTTCCTTCACCTCCCTACCGTGCTTGCTATTGAGGATGAGCTCAAGCACCTCCTGCTTCTTACTCTCGAGTTTAGGATCCTTGCAATTCTCCTCAATGTAGGTATAGAAGATCATGGCCTCTACACTGGTAAAATATTTTCCTCTCCATGGAAGGGGCACGCTACTGGGGTGGAAATTGCTCAGAATCTTGCTTTCTCCCCTACTCCTTGAGTTGAAGAGCAGGCTCTCCTTCTCATCATAGACACGCAGATATGGGCGCAGATGACCCACATTTGCCAACAATTCATCCAAACTCTCAATGTAGTAATGTTTCAACTTTCTAAAAAACGCCATTCTCTTAACTCTTTAATCATTTACACTCTTTCAACAACTCATGTGGGTTGAAGGCAAGTATCTCTTCATGAAAACCGGCATTTGCCTTGAGCAGGGACTCTTTTGACGGGTGACCTGCCAACGGAAATGCATCGAACAACTCCTTTTGCGTTTTGCTTCTGATAACTGTCTTACTCATATATTATATTAATAAGGTAATGATTGGCTACTTTGAAAATCTATTGCAAGATACGAAAATTTTCGCAGAAAAACAAGTTTTCGCGCCATTAAAGGCTAAAATAAACATTGGAAAATATTTGCATTTCCCATATTTTTTTCGTACATTTGAACTACCGATTCGCGACTATTATTTCTATTCATATCAACTATTATTTTTATTATTTCCACAAATTTGTATCAATTGTGCAGCAACATTGCACAATTGCGTTTTAGTTTTGCACCATAATCAAGAGATAATATACAAAAGAAACTATGACAAAGGTTGAATTCATCAAATCGAAACTTGAGGACGAGAAATTCCGTAAGAAACTTGAAGAGGTTGTAGCATCAGTGGACGAACTGATTCCCGAAACCGAGGACGATTTTGCACAGCTGCAGAAGTTCGGGCTATACCCGGCCGAGGAGTGCGCACCATTCACCACAAAGCAAGGCACGCCATTCTACGAACTCGACAACATGTCACTCTCACCCATCAGGGAAGAGAATACCTGGCTGCACTACGGAGACTACCGTTTCCGCCAGATTGAGATACTGTACAACATTGCACGCATGGACAGCATTGAGGCACACGAGTGGTTGAAGAACAATCTTTTCCAGGGCGTCAGGGTCGACGCCATAAAAAAGGGGGAATACAAGTCAAAGTTCCGTGGCATGGAGCGCAAGGACTGGAAGATTATACAGACCGAATGGATGAAGTATTGCCTGAACCTGAAATACCGCGACAACCCGATATTCCGCAAGGTGCTCCATTCCACCCCAAAACTCCCGGTAGAGAATGCCACAAGCACAAACTACTCGTCGAACCTCTTCTGGGGAGCAGGCCTGGTGGAATTCGAGGGCAAGAAATACTATTTCGGCTGCAACGTACTGGGCAAGTTGCTTGCACAGTTACGCGAGGCAAAAGGCAAATTGGAGTACTCGTTACCCGAGGACTTGCACGTATTTGGCAAACCTGTTTTAAACCTTTAATAAACTGATAAAAAAACATATACTATGGAAATCATTATTGCAATTATTTTGGGAGTGGCATTGGGTGTGTTGGTTGGCTTTGTTATTGCACGCGGAAAGAACAATGGCGCGCAGAACATTGTCGACAAGTTGCAGTGGCAGCTTGAGAACGAGAAGGCAAATGCCGAACTTGCCTCAGCGAACCACCTGAAACAGATTGAGGGCGTAAAAGCCGAGGCTAAAGAGCAGATAGAAAGCGCTAAGGCCGACTGCGAGAAGCGCATTGCCGAAGCCAAGGAGGAGATTGAGAGTGCAAAGGCCGATGCCAAGGAACTGGTAGAGAGTGCGAAGACCGACTGCGAAAAGCGCGTTGCCGAGGCAAAGGCCGAAGCCGAGAAGAAGGCACAGGAGGCAATGGAAGCACTGGAGAAGAGACATGCGCAGGCCATGAAGGCGCAGCAGGATCTCTTTGAAGAGACAATGGAAAAGGTGACAGCGCAGGTAAAGAGTGCCACCGACGAGATGCTCAAACAGCGCCAGAAGGAGTTTGCCGAGGCAAGCAACACCAACCTTGGACAGATTGTAAACCCACTGCGCGAGACAATCGAGAAGATGAAGCAGACCATGAGCGAGAGCACATTGAAGCACACCGAGCTTAGCAGCGAGATGAAGGTGAACCTTGAGAACATGATGAAGCAGAGTGCGGCGGCCAAGGAGAGCGCCGACGAGCTTGCGCGTGTATTCAAGCATAAAAGCAAGGTGCAGGGCGACTGGGGAGAGCGCGTACTTGATGAATTGCTCACATCACAGGGCCTCACACAGGGCGTACACTACGAGATACAGACAACGATACGCGACAGCAAGGGCAATGTGGTGAGAACCGACACCGGCAGCAACCTGCGCCCCGACGTAATCATGCACATTGACAGCAACCGCGAGATAATCATCGACTCCAAGGTATCGCTCACAGCATTCATGGACTACGTGAATGCCGAGAATGAAGAGGATCGCCAGAGATTCCTGAAGGCTCACATCGAGAGCATACAGAAGCACGTGAAGGAGCTCTCAAAGAAAGACTACTCGTCTTACATTCAAGCTCCAAAGGTGAAGATGGACTATGTGATCATGTTCGTACCACACACCGGTGCTCTGTGGACAGCACTGAACGCACAGCCCGACCTGTGGCGCAACGCCATGGAGCAGAACGTGTTCATTGCCGACGAGCAGACTCTCTTTGCAGCCTTGCGCATGATAAGCCTCACATGGACACACATTGCACAGGCCGAGAACCACGAGAAGGTATACGAGCTTGCGAACGAGCTTCTGGACCGAGTGGGCAAGTTCTTGAAGAACTATGAAAGCATCGGCAAGGGTATCAGGGATGCACAGCATGCCTTTGAGGAGTGCGAGAAGAAGCTGACCCCTGGCGGACACAGCATCATCTCCACCTGTGCCAAGCTTGAGAAGCTTGGTGCCAAGCAGAACAAGAAGTTCCCCCTGCCAACCGAAACTGTAACAGAAATAGAATAACCTGACATGGGAATGTTTGACATTGGTAGCCGACCCGGCCTGCACTTTAGTGACGGGAACAGGCCGGCTACCATAATATATAACGACGGTGCCATTGCCATTGCAGGCACACAATATGAAGTTGGTGACAGAAACGGTTACGAGTGGGAGCATGCGGAGTTTGCAATGACAGCACAGGAGATAATGACCTGCCTCTCCACTTTTAAAGAAGATGCAAAGTACAACAGCTATATTGCCATAGACCTGGAAAGCGGCTGCCTGATGGAGCGACGCGAGTGGCTACGACGCAACGATGCACTGTTTGTACCCGGCAAAGAGTACCACACCAACGAGGAGTGGGACAGCAGCATAGGAAACACTATAACCTTGTACCGCCATAACGGTACGGCAATAATAAAGGTTTTTGACGGCGAGGGTTGCGTTTGGGAGGCACTGAGAAGAGTCGGCTACAACATGGAAGAGGTGCGCACTGCATTCCCGCAATTCACAGACGACTACCCCACTGAGTGCAAGGAGCATTTCTACATATGTATAAGGGAAAGTGACGACGAATATACCGACCTTGAAGGGAACCCCGTAAATGACATAGTCTACGCATTGATATAAATCCACAAAATAATCAACCATGACTACAGATTCCAAAAACCGTATAATAGGAGCCGTCATTGGCGACGTTGTTGGCTCAACCTTCGAGTTCGCCGACAAGATACCCACAAGGTTCAAGCTGTTCAGGAGTGCATGCTCCTTTACCGACGACACCGTGCTGACGACAGCTATTGCCGATGCACTGCTACATGGCAGGAGTTTTGCCGACGCAATATATGACTGGGGCAGCAGATACACATATGCCGGCTTCGGGCGCTCGTTCAAGAGTTGGAAAAAGCGCAGGGAACAAGACCCCACCGCAACAAATGACAGCAAAGGCAACGGCAGTGGAATGAGGGTGTGCCCGGTGGGATTCTTTGCAAAATCCATTGACGAAGCCATGACGCTTGCAAAGGAGACTGCAATCATCACGCACAACTCACCAGGCGGCATTGCCGGAGCACAATCAATCGCCACTGCTGTGTTCATGGCAAAGGAAAAGAGAAGCAAGGAGGAGATAAAGGAGTTCATAGAAAAGACCTTCGGGTACAATCTTGGACTGAATGACAATGAGATACGCACCCTTGTAAATGAGTTCGACAACGTGAACAAGATGCAAAGGGAGCGCGAATGGGCTGAGAACACATGCCCCGTTGCCATAATGGCATTCCTGCACTCCACAGGGTACGAGGATGCTTTGAGAACCGCCATTTCATATGGCGGCGACGTAGACACCATTGCTTGCATGGCGGGTGGCATTGCGGCTGCATACTATGGAGTTCCCGACGGAATCATCAAGGGAGTCCAAGAATTCCTGCCCAAAGACATTATTGACATAATCAACGAGTTCGACGGCCTGGAGTTGGAGAACAGGAACACCCCTGCGACATTCGACCGATGGGTAAAGAGGGGGCACGTGCTTGTGTATGGCAGCGGAAAAGAGATGTTGGAAAACAATGCTACCGCAATGAGAAACAACGAATCAAAGGGTTACATTGCCAACCGCAGGTTCCGTTCGAAGCACCAGCTGGAAGGCTTGTGCGGCGATTCGTATGCCATACCCACAGTTGGTGCCACACTCAACGAGATAAAGGAAGCGACAGAGCGTTTCATCAACTACGTTAAGAGCCACCCCGAACTGACATTCCTTGTCACCGACATTGGCTGCTCAAAGAAAGCCGGCTATTCACCCACGGAGATAGCCCCACTATTCAGGAGCATTGCCGACCGCCCCAATGTTTATCTGCCAAAGGAGTTCCGCGAGGTCATAGAAGGCTGTAAAAAATTTGTTTTCTAGCGCAATTGCTGTTATCTTTGACACAAACAGTTTAGGACAAAGAACCATCCGAACCATGGAAAAGTACATTGCTTCAGCAACAAGATATAGTAGCAGCGAGAAGAAATACCGCCGTTGCGGCAATAGTGGAATATTGCTGCCAAAGGTGAGTCTTGGTTTCTGGCAGAACTTCGGTGCCGACGCATCATACGACAATGCGCGCGCAATAGCACGCCTGGCATTCGACAACGGTGTGACACACTTTGACCTCGCCAACAACTATGGCCCGCCACCGGGAGCCGCCGAGGAGCTGCTGGGCCGTATGCTGAAGGACGATTTCCACACCCACCGCGACGAACTGTTCATCGCCTCAAAGGCAGGATATGACATGTGGGCGGGGCCTTATGGCAGCTGGGGTTCGCGCAAGCATCTTATGGCAAGCCTTGACCAGAGCCTCATACGCATGCAGTTGGATTATGTCGACCTGTTCTACATCCATCGCTACGACCCTGTAACACCGCTCGACGAAACACTGCAGACACTTGTGGACATTGTGCGTGCGGGCAAGGCTCTTTACATAGGTATCTCGCGCTGGCCACTCGAAGCACTGAAATACGCGAATGAGTTCCTACGCAAACAGGGTGTTCCGCCACTCATCTTCCAGGGGCGCCTTAACCTGCTCGACAGAGCGGTACAGGAGGAGGGCATCCCTGCCTATTGCAAAAACGAGGGCATCGGGTTCATCTCCTTCTCGGCGCTTGCACAGGGCTTGCTTACATCGCGCTACCTTGGCGGCATACCAAGCGATTCACGCATGGCACGCGGCGGTTCACTGCAACAGGATAAACTGACGCCACAGTTTGTGGAGTACCTGAACACGCTCAATAGAATGGCTATTGAGCGCGGCGAATCGCTCGCCACAATGTCACTGGCATGGGTGCTTGCACAGGAGGGAGTGACATCGGTGCTTGTAGGTGCACGCACCCCCGAGCAGTTCACCGAGTCACTACGTTGCATAGAGGTTTCGCAGGAGATATGCAAGGAACTGCCACTCTACCCTCACAAGGTATTTTAAGGAGCATACATTATAAAACATGAGCGGGGCAGCCGAATGGCTGCCCCGCTGCTTTTTATGGTTTTGCGGTTTTATCAATATACCAACACCTTTTCGCCATTCACAACATACACGCCTGCAGGCAATGCAATTCTTGTTGTGCCGGCATTCACATGCACCTTGCGTACAAGACGACCATCAACAGAGTATATCGCAATCTCCTGCGCCTCAAGTGCAGTCACCTTTACGCAGTCGCCACCTTTGAGCGAGAATGTTGCATAGACATCAGCTACGCCTGTTGACTGGCTGAAGGCAATCTTTACATCATCGAAGCGCACCTCCTCGTTATTGCCGTCAACAGCGTATGCATTGAGAATCTCAATTGCGCAGGCGTCCTCTTCAATAACAGATGTTGCATTCGCATCAAGGTTTACAATCACATCGTCACTACCACTGAAGAGTTCATTATCCTCGGAGTACACCACAACACGGTAGGTATTCATGTCGAGCATCTCATAGGTGAAGTTATGTGAAGCAAGAGCCTCGGCAGGTACAATGTCATTGATGAAGACGCCATCGGGCACCCTGATATCGAACTGCATTGCTGTGTAATCCTCGCCGCTGTAACGCATGAGGTTCAATGGCATAATCACATCCTCTCCAAGCGCAAGCACTGCATCATTGCCATATAGTTCGCCAGCTGCAAGCGGTGTTCCGTAGGCATACATTGCCGAAGGCGCATCAGCCATCATTACCTCGCCGGCTGTCATCTCAGCATCAAGGAGGTCAATGTATCCGTCGGCATTGACATCGGCTTTGGCCTCGCTGAATCTCTTGTATACATCACCCTGAATGTATGCTGTAATCACTGTCACATCATGGACTGTCAACTGGTTGTTGAGGTTGACATCACCAAGCATGGCATAGATGAGGTCATTTACATCATACTCATCAAGGTTATTGTAGATATAGTTTGCGCGCTCTGTAAGCCACTGCTTCGCACGGTCGCGGTCGCTCTCGCCGAAACCATAGCTGCTACCCCACTCATAGGCATTGTTCTGGAACGAGGTCTTTGCAAAGTTGTAGTAGCTGTCGATGTAATCGTGTAGCTCGGCAATCGAGTTGTTCTCCATGAACTCCTTCCACACGCGGTAATAGTGTTTCTTGAAGGCCTCTGCATTTGTCAGATCCTGCCAGAACATATATGCCTCCATTGAAGTTTTGATGACACTTGATGTCTGTCCCGAATAGCAATACTGGCTGCCGTTCTCATAGTTGAATCCCCAGTCGAAATCCCATAGCGGACCAAAGGCAATCTTGCCCTGGGGGTCGCTCTCGTTCTTGTGGTAGAAGGTACTCTTGGGGTGGTTGATCTCCTGGTTGAGTACAAGGTCGTTGGTAAGGAAGAAGCGCGCTGTGGCATCCACATCCATCACATCCTCCAGGCCTTCGCCCAGATATACGGCATTCTGCATCTCCCTTGAATCCTCAAGTATTGCCGCACGGCGTGCCTTTGCAAAATCCACATCCTCATACTCGGCAAGGTCGGGCTCGGCTACCTTGACCGGCAGATTATAGTTGCCGGTACGGTAAATGGGCTCATCGGAACTGCTGTATGTATCCAGCTCAACTACATAACCGTCTTCCTCGTCAATATCTACACTGTTGTTTGCCATTCCCACCTTCTCGGTGAACATATAGCTACCCATATAAATACCGTTCATGTACAGCTCGACAGGGATAATGTGGTTGGGGTATTTTGCGCCTGCCATCTGTCCGATCTTCATGGCAATGGCATTTGCCATGAGCGAACCTCTCTGCGCATTTGCAAGCAGTACCCAGCTCTTGCCCTTGGTGAGACCGAAAGGTTTCACCTTCTCCTCAAACTTGAGACGATAGGGTTTCTTGCTTGCGCTCCATGACGAGTTTCCGCGGCCCTTTATCTGTACAGAATCCTCAAAGTTGTCATAAACGCCGTTTCCGGAAATGCGGAACTTCGCATTCAGGTAGTAGTCCTTGCTTGTAACGAACAGGCCACCGTCAATGTCAATATCAATGCGTGGCACTGTTGCAATCCTGTCGGTGAGCCAATCGATTGTCACATTGTATATGTTGCCGAACGGAACACGACGGTTCTCATAAATGGCATCCTGAATCTTCACCGGCTCCTCGGCTGACGCAGGAATGACATTGTACACGCGCAACTCGGCCAATGCAAGGTGGTTCTTCGAGTACTCGCCGCTTGTCTGGACGATTCTCAGGTATGAATACTTGCCACCCAAAGCAATTGTCGGTGATGTATATTCCTGACCGCGACCGCCTCGTGGCATGCCATCGGCAATATAATCCAATGTGCGGATAAGTTTCCAATTATTGGCATCGTTGCTTGCATATATCTCCCAGACAAGTGGGTTATAGCCGGTCTGCGGACGGCACTGATAATAGAGCTGTATATTCTCCAACTGCTCGGGCAATGCAATCTCGATATATGCATTCACATTGACTGTCGCATTGTTGGCACTACCCCATGTTGAGTGGAATATTGTCGAAGGATTACTGTCGAGCAGGTTTGCAAGCGATTCGTTGCTGCTTGTAGAAGGCTTGTTGGTAGAGAGCATATCGGCTGTGAGGCTGACCTCCACAGTCTCGCCCGAAACCGAAGGTGTTGACCATATTTCATCCTGCACCTTTATTCTCTTTACGATGTTGTAACCAGGATAGGTCACCTTGTATGAAACGGTCTTTGCAAAGCTCTGACGTGTCTCCTTGCTCACCTGGAGCACGGTATCGACATAAGCGACAGCTTTGTCATCGCTCAACTGGAAGCTTGCTGTGAGCCACTTGCCAATAGCGTTGACACTGAGATTGATGTCATTTGTAATCTCGGCACACTCAACATCCACATTCAGCGTGGGGTTATATTTGTTGTTGAACTTGAACGATGTCATTGTGGGCAACACCGGCCTTACTGTAGAAATGCTGTCATACTCACTCTTGGTGTAGTACACAGTCTCACCACCAGACAACGGGAAATATACAGTACCGTTTGATGTGTAGTAGTCACCATCGAGCGATGCGAGTGAATATCCCTCTACATCACCATTGGAGAGATATACATACACTACCTCGCCATCCTCGGGCTCTACTTCGGGTGTCTCCTCCTCTTCCTTATCCTCGCCGCCCGACGCGCCGCCGTTCTCGACCTTTGTAGACAGGAACTGCTCTATCTCGCGTTCAATCTGGGCATATATCTCAACATACTGCGACGCGCTGTACACACCCGCCTTCTCCTTTGCACTGGAGATTGTTGTGGTTATGCCATCGAGTATAGAACGTGAACTTTCAGGATATGTTCCGGCTGCATATGGATACTGGCTGAAAGTTGAATTTGCAAGCAGTTCATTCACCTGAGCCTCATACATTGAAAGACCGGCAGCCATATAATTTGACAATGCCTTGAAAAGAGAGTTCTTTGCCGATGTTATCTCGGCCAAAGTTTTCATTGACGGGATGTTCTGCTGGACACTATTCACCAAAGAACGCAATGTGGCATCCTCACCACCGGTGCAGTAGCCCTGATGATTTCCGTATGCCATAAGGTATGTACTTGCCTCATTGATTATAGAGTTCAACTGAGTCTGCGCCATTTGGGGAATCGAAATCATCAGGTCCTCGACAGTCGATGCATCAAGCCCGGCCTTGTATATTGACCAATTGAAAGCCACGGGCAACGCATAGCCCTTTGTATAATCGCCGCTTTCAAGCGCCTCCTTGTGAACAAGGTCAAATGTCTTCATCTTTGAGTTTACACCATCGCGCAGCTCCGCACCCACATAAAGAGTCAACATTTGGGCAGAGTTCTCACCATCGTACTGCATCTCGAAATAGCCGTTATCTATAGCCGTAATCTTGACTTTGGCAGCAGAAGCAAAATCATTTGTACTGTATTGCCAGCCGTTCAAGCCGTTGAAATGTGAAGCAGAATTCGCAAGAAACTTGCCGGCAACAGGCCAGTAAACAAGATAGCGGTCATCACCGGCAGGAATGAACTGCATTACATGTAAGGACGAGGGTTCCACATCACCCTCCTCGGCATACTGCATATAGACAGGGCCGCTGCCCGAATATGTTGTTCCATCGGCTGCGGTAAAACTCTTTATGGCATTACCTCTCAACACGAAGAGTTGTTTCTCGGCTGCAAGTTCCGCTTCAGTGACAACAGCATCGCCAAGCACGAACTCCTCACCGACAGAGGCAGGAGAGTAATCCGTTCCAAGTGTTATACCGACAACCGCAGGGCTATTCTTGGGCTCGCCAAGACGCGTTGCCCACTCGATGAAGAAAGCATCGACACTCCTTTGAAGCTCCAACTCGACATAGTGGTAATCGGCAACAGCATTGAAAGAGCTCCACATAGAATGGAAGTAAGTTTTGTAGTTGTTGTCGGAAAGAGCTGAAAGGCCCGAGCCATCTGTACCCTCCCAAGACAATGAGTTGTGGTCGGCATTTGACGATGCTGTATAAGGCACAACCTGGCCATCCTTGTCATATATCTTCAGTTCGGACAGAGCAAAGATTATGTTGTTGCCGTTGGGAGCCTCGTTGTTTACGGTACCCACAACTGTCATACGCACCCTGTTGGTCTGCACGCCCGGAGAGAGCAGTTGCGAAGTAAACTGATAATACTCCGTTCCGCTATTGCTGTAGTCCATAGCCACGCCAGGCAAGCCATCGGTTGCGGTCAATGTAGCAGACCAGTTCTGGGCGTTGGCACCAAACATTGCCGAAAGGACACAAACCAATGAAATTAAAAATCTCTTCATATTGCCGTTAATTATTAAGTTTCAAATTGTGCCGAGACTCATCTTATCTCAAAGAGATAAGCCTCCAATCTGCAAAGGAACAAAATAATCATCTCCTTTCAAAAGATTTGTTCATTTATTTGACAAAACGGGCATTGGAATCAGCAAAAAGCGGATAAAACCAGGAGTATACCCAAACAGAATTTGCTAAATATTTTGGCAACATATTTTGTTTGTTTGCAAAAAATACGTACCTTTGCAACGCAAAACAGAGCGGGATGTAGCTCAGCCCGGTTAGAGTACGCGTCTGGGGGGCGTGTGGTCGCTGGTTCGAATCCAGTCATCCCGACAAAGAGAAATATTTGATTTACAACAACATAGGAGTAAATTGGATATTTCTCTTTTTTGTTATTTGACGATTCAAACGAAATATCATAACTGCGACTGACAAAGTTTTAATGCCATAAAATACCAAGATCTTTTATCTTAAAAAAAATGAGTAAAAAAGCCAAGATTATAATTATTTCAATATGCCTGATAGTCATTGGAATTATTCTTTTCCCGAAGAATTTTGAATTCCACAAACAGAGTGAAAGAGCGGGTATTATTGAAATACCGGACTCTATATATGATTTTGCACAACAATACGTACAGTCAACAGACGCCGCCGGTATTTCGCGTGACTGCGCCAAAGCAACATGCAAGTTGCTAAAATTTTCATTCAACCAGGATATCCTGTTTAAGAACAAAGTATCGAAAGCGCACTGCGTTACATATGCAAGATTATGCGCAGCGCTGTGCAACAGGTACTATAAAGAACATGGAATAGATGCAGAAGCAATACCGGTTGTCGGCTATATCACAATAAACGGTATAAACACCAGCAATGTACTGACATCAATAATACCTGAAAAATATGAACATAATTTTGTCAATCACGATGTGGTGGAAATCAGGAGCAAGGGCAAAAGAGTGTGGTACATAGATCCGTCGGAACGGGAGTTTACCGGTATTGCACGTACATATCGTTAAAAGAGCATGGCCCGGCTGGGCTGCTATTATAAACTTAAGGAAACTTTTCAAAATATTTGTCATTGCCGGTGTGCGGCAGGGGCAGATTGTATCTTGTTGTTTAACCTTTAATTGGTTTTTGACTATGGAAAAGTTTCCTTGTTATGAGTATGTGGCCGGCTCTTCAGCAGACGGCAAGTTGAGAATGGCAAAGCATTGTGCCAATGCTTTCATTGAGTCGCACCGCGATTTCATCCACGGGACAGGCGGCGTAAAGCGCTACCACGAGTGGCTTGCGCTTGGCGCCATGTGCGAGGAGTTGCATCGCGACATTGAAGCGATGGATGCCTACATGGAGGTATTCGACCATGTGATGTGGGACAGCAGTATCAGACTCTCCACCCGTCGACGCCGCCATTTGAAGATGCAGGCCATCGAAGGACTATTGCGACTCGCAAGCAGTCCCGAGGAGGTTGTATGGGAAATCTGCACACAGATAACCTATGAATGGAGGAACATAGGTTGACCATATACAAAATTGAGGAACACCGACAGCGTTCCTCAATTTTTGTATGTACAACATAAGTTACTTATTCTTGTCACTCTCAATAAGTTGCAACAAGCGCTCGATAGCCTCTTCCTCGGGAATATTCTTCTCCACGCACTCCTTGCGGCGGTAGAGCGAAACCTTTCCACGTGCAGCACCAACGTAGCCATAATCGGCATCGGCCATTTCGCCGGGACCGTTGACAATACAACCCATGACACCAATTTTCAATCCCTTGAGATGTGCTGTAGCAGCCTTGATACGCGCCAGCGTACCCTGCAGGTCATACATTGTGCGGCCACAACCGGGACAAGCGATATACTCGGTCTTGCTTATGCGAGCACGTGTTGCCTGCAGAATACCGAACATGATGGAGTTGAGTTCCTCGGCACTGCTTGAAGGGTTCTCGAGCCACAAGCCATCAACAAGGCCATCGATAAGGAGCACGCCAAAATCGGCAGCAGCCTTTATACGTAAAGCCTCAACGGACTGCTCGTCGTATGCCCTGCGTATGATTACAGGAGCATCAACACCCTCAACAGTCAATTTATGCACCAAGGCACGCAATTCAGCCACAGGGTTTGCATGGGTTGTTGAAGCGACAATCGCAATATTCTCAAGCGACTTGAGCTTTGTAATATTCTCGGCCGTAAGTTCTTTATACTGCAGTGCAACAAAACAGCCATCGGCAGCCTCACTTGGAGAGCACACTGCAACATCGGCGGCTATGAAATCGGGAGCGACATCAGCATCCTCAACCTCGCCACCAAACACAACGGGCACATTGCCACCACCAATAATGCCCCACTCTTTTGTTGTACGGTGCACAGGCTCTTCGTAGTTGAACGAAGGTGCTACAACAGCCTCTATGGGTTCGTGACCGGCACGGCAAGCCACATAGCCTGCAAGTTCCTTCGCAACGGGGATTTCGTTCTCGGGAGCCTCGGCAAGTGACACACGAAGGGTGTCACCAATTCCATCGGCCAACAATGCACCAATGCCCACAGCACTCTTTATGCGGCCATCCTCGGCATCACCGGCCTCGGTAACACCAAGATGCAAGGGATATGAAATACCCTCCTCGGCCATCACGCGTACAAGACGGCGCACTGTTGTCACCATCATCGCAGTGTTGCTGGTCTTTATTGAAACGACAACATTGTTGAATTCCTCGTCGCGACAGATGCGCAGGAACTCCATGCACGACTCCACTACACCCGAAGGGGTATCGCCATAACGGCTCATGATGCGGTCGCTGAGCGAACCGTGGTTCACGCCGATGCGGATGGCCGTATGGTTCTCCTTACAGATGTTGAGGAAGGGCACCAGCCGTGCGCGTATCTTCTCAATCTCCTGCGCATACTCCTCGTCGGTGTACGAGAGTTGCTTGAAGGTGCGTGCCGTGTCCACATAGTTGCCGGGGTTGATGCGCACCTTCTCGGCATAGAGCGCCGCCACATCGGCCACGCGGGCGTTGAAGTGCACGTCGGCCACGAGCGGAGTCGTGATGCCCTGGGCACGCAGCCCACCATTGATCTCGCGCAGGTTCTCCGCCTCGCGCACGCCTTGTGTCGTCAGGCGCACATATTCGCCACCAGCCTCAATGATACGCTTAGCCTGTGCCACCGAACCCTCGGTATCGGTCGTAGCCGTTGTTGTCATCGACTGCACACGGATGGGGTTGTCGCCACCGAGCGGAGTGCCACCAATCTGCACCTCACTGCTCTCGCGACGGGTATAGTTGAAGAGGTTCATATTTTGTATTTTGTTTTTTTGACAACGGACAACAGACAACGGACAACAGCCAACGGCTTGCTGCTCCGCTGCATAGCCTTCGTTAATCGGTAATCGTTAAACGTTTATCGTTATCGTCTTCGTTTTCGTTAATCACAGCTCATCTCCTTTTCTATTGCAAAAATAAACAAATGATTTTGATTGGTCAAATTTGCTGCTGTTTTATTTGATGGGGGCGTAAGAGGAGGACATCAAAACCCTCCATAAAACTAATCTTTCAACCTGAAGGACACAGGGAAGGTAAATCGCATTCGGGTGGGCTTGCCGCGAGTCTCTCCAGGCTTCCACTTGGGCATGCTACG
>JAZREN010000066.1:0-1740 GCA_045660825.1 Bacteroidaceae bacterium | reverse complement strand
CTGGGGCGCTACTTCCGCATCATCACCACCTTCTTCAAGTATGGTATCCAGGAGATTGATGTGCTGATGTTTGACACTGTGGTGCATGGTGCCCCCCTCTCGCTCACCGATGCCAAGAAGAGCCAGCAGGAGTTCAAGGTGGAGGGGCGTGGAGGTACCAACTTCCAAGCACCGATAGACTATATGGTGGCACACCAGCAATATGACGGACTCATCATCCTCACGGATGGCTGTGCTCCAAACCCCGAAGTGCCTCCTCATCTTCGTACCAAACTTCTTTGGGTTATTGATAACGAGGCGTCATATAAGAATATATATGACTCGCTGCGCAAGACAGGGCGGGTGTGTCTGATGGAGTTGTAAGAGCGTCTATTATAACTTAAGCATTAGATTTAAAAGATGAAACGCATATTGGCACATAGTGAACGCGACGCACAGAAGCGACGCGATGCATTCGCTGAACGCTACAAAGTTTACAGCGGAAACGGGTACGACCTTGACAGGATAAAGAAAACCGTAAACAAGGAACTTGATTCAAAGTTTCTCAGATACTATCATGGCGAATCGGCCAAGTTCAGCAATGAACCCAATCCCATAGTCTCTTTTTGCGACGGCAGAATGCAGTTTACCGAGCAGGGGTTGTGTGCTGCACTGAAAAAGAAGGGTGGCGACCCGGAACTCCTGAGAATGGAAATTGTTGAGTTGCCGAATGAGGATTCCGAATACAATTCGTCGCTCTACTACAAGCGAAAGGACACAATGAAGCAGGTATGCACCATCACATACGACTGCATACAGATGGAAATAAAAAGAACCTACGTTAAAGGTTCTCCTTATTCTCACTACATAATAATACCGGCTAAGGAGATACCCTGGCGCACCACAAGCGGCAATTACTACATATTCGCACTTGAGCTCACAGAACAGGAATTCTACTTTCTCGACCTTGCAACACTGCTTATGGACCTTGCGCTTGAATACAGCCTTCGCCTGGAGGAGATTGCGTACCACGCAAAGCAGATGCGCATCCTCACAATGGATACAGCCGTGTTGGACGAGGAACAGATTCCGCTCGATCCCATAGATGATGCAACAATTGAAAGCATCATTGCGGAGTGCAGCAGCAAAGGCCTCGATTGCGACAACACATTCAAGGCCATTGTGCAACCCTGGATGGACACCATTCGCGACTATCTTATGCTGATGACCAACAAGTACGGCGACAGATTCGAGCTCCGCGATTTTGACATTGAGCCGGGAGACTCCGAATTCGGGCAATTATATAACACTAAGGTGAAATGCTTGTGGCAGAGAGGTCGCACAGTCCCTCAAGCTCGTAGTAGATGCCTCCGGCCTGCAAGAACCGTTGCGGAACATTGCGAAGGGAAACAAGTTGTGGGAGAGTATGTCATTGATGCGCCTAAACATTTCAGTGCCCCTGTAAGGCGACAGACTGTTGCCTGCTTTAAGGTGGGGGATTCCGAAATGATAATGGATGAAATGATTTATTCTTCATTTCACTTAAAAAACACTCTTGCCATTTTCCCCAACGCCAGGGTACGCCGTTTCCGTTTGGATATAAAGGGTTCCATAGGCATTCACGCACTTGTAGGTTACCTGAAGCAGATGCCCACACTGTGCGAAAAAATGAACGAACTTGCCGCACGAATAGACGCAAAGCTATAACACCAACCAAGTATTATGCCAGATTTTAGAACATATTGGCAACAAAAAGAGGCC
>JAZREN010000065.1:0-70532 GCA_045660825.1 Bacteroidaceae bacterium | reverse complement strand
TTTTTGTTATCATTATTGAACGAAAACTTTTAATTGTCCCTCTTTTAGGGGGACGAGAGGCAAAGCCTCGGAGGGGGTATGGCTTCGCGTGACCTATCACTGCTCGTATTGTCGATAGTGAAATTTATCTCTCTCGTTTCATAAATTTCCCCATTGACTCGTTTTGCTCATCGCAACCCGCTCGGGTGTGACTACTCCACACTGCGAGCGACCATTGCTGCAAAACTCGCGATAGGTCAATTTATCTCTCTCGTTTCATAAATTGCCCCATTGACTCGTTTTGCTTTTCGCAACCCGCTCGGGTGTGACTACTCCACACTGCGAGCGACCATTTGCTGCAAAACTCGCGATAGGTCAATTTGTGGATTACTGCCACAAATTTCCCCATTCTCCATGGCGTGAAGCCTTGGCCGGAGCACCGAATTCTGAATCATCACTATCGGGAGTAGAGCCTGTAATAGAACCTCCCTGAAGTAATGGTTCACTTTCCAATTCCACAATAGTTGTTATCGGTGGGCTGTAAAGTTTTTTTGTCTGTCTGTTGTTTTTCATATGTTTAAGGTTGATAATCATATATAAAAAACGCTACCGTGCGGTTGCTTTGACGCAGCGCATGATGGCGTTTATATTTCATTAAATTTTACTGTTGTTTTTAGGAGAGGGTGACTTGTTGGGTTGTAATTACTTATGAACGCAGTAAACCTGGCGCCCGAAAGAGCTGCCAAGACTTTGCTGCTGCATGTAGATGTTTGTAGATTCATAACAAGTGTTTGCTGTTGCAAAAATATATTATCTTCACTATTTCGCAAAGTTGTAAATACCTAAATTTTAACACTTAGCAATCAATTATTTATTTTTAACTAAAATGGTGACAGTTGAAATTTAGTATGGACGTCGCTCTTTAGATAAGTTGCTAATGCTCACTGCAAAAGCTCAAAACAGTTTGGCGTTTCACTCGCTTAGTCACATCTTTCCGCGTGCCGGGCCTTTTGGTCCTTTGGGGCGACCAAAGGACATGATAGAAAGACTTGAAGAAAATACAAGTGAACGATTAAAGTTGATGAATGCCGTAGAATACAATAGTAAACAAAAGCGAGTCCACAGTAAATTTCTACTAAACCTTACGAATCCGCTGTGACAGGCTATAAAAAAGATTCTTCACTTCGCCCAATGAGCGTAGCGAAGAATCTCTCAATAATCTATTTTCCAATTATTTCACCAGTACTTTTTTACCATCGACGACGTAAATGCCCGGTTCGGTGATGGCATTCAGTCTGCGACCGGCAAGGTCAAAAATACCTTTAACCTCTCCGTTTTGACTTGCGTCGACCGTTGGTTCCGCTTTCACCTCATCAACTCCTGTGCTTGTCTGTGACTTTGCATAGATGTTGACAGGCTGCTGTCCGCTCTTGTAGCAAGAGAAGCGTGGCGAACCTGTGTTGTATTGCAGTACATTGCGTGTCTTGTCGCCCTGTGCAACGATTGTTGCCTCTCCGTCGCTTATGGTTATTGACCAGCTACCGTTTGCATCGAGTGCAGAAACCGTCTTCAGGTAATTGCTGCTGCTTGATGCCGCTGCGAGGTAGCTACCATCGACATTCAGTGCGTATGTACCGGCAACGACACCCTCCTCAAGTACAATAATCTGTGCATCGTCGGCAAGGTATGTGATTACGCCATTGCTTGTCATCATGTCGGTCTTTTCCCTGAAGTTGCCGTTGCTTGACGATGGTCCCATAGCGTAGTTCTCGAATCCAATAACTATTGAATCGCCGACTGTGAGCTGTTCTGCATCTGTTACAAGCACGAATTGGCCGCTTGTGAAGTTGCCGTCGTTGTCTTCGTTGTTATTGTTGTTGTCATCACCGTTGTCACCGCCGTTATCCTCGCTGTCGTCTCCATTGTCACCACCGACATTACCACCGTCGTTGGCGCCTTCCATAGCCTTTACAACTACATTGTCAATCTCGAATGTGCCGGCCTTTGTGGTTGTTCCCTTGTAGAAGAATGCGAGGGTTACAGCGCTCTCACCCATATACTTCTGTGGAATTACAATGTCACCGCTCTTTGTCAATGTCCAGTCGGTGGTGTTCTCTGTCGCGCCAAAGTCGATTGCCTCCCAAGTAGCGTTCTCCACATCACCGTCGAAGTCGTTGCAAATCATGAGTGTGTGGTGCTCTGCTGCCTTGCCGGTCTCACAATAACGGATTACGTATTCGAATGATACTGTTGCCACGCTGTCGTTAGAGAAATCGAAGAATGGCGACAGCAACCAGCTCTCGGCATTGTTGTTGGTCTTGCTGCTGCTTTCATACGATGTTGCAACGGCATACTTGTACTGGCTGTTCAATATCCATGGATAGTTGCCGATACCCTCGTATGTTGTGAATTTCATTGATGTGCCGTCGAAGTTCTCGTTGAGGTATATCTTCCAGCCGTCAATGATTTCAAAATCATCGTTTCCGCTGTTGTCACCATCACCGTTGTTGTCGTCGCCACCGGTGTTTCCGCCATTGCCGCCCTCAACCTCGCCTGTGAGGTGGAATACATAGTTGATTGAATCGCCCCATACATAGTCGGCAAGCTGTGGATAGTCGACATATGGGTTGCGGTTGCCCTGTACTGCATACACGGCGTTGTTGCGGTTTACCTCCTTCTCGCTCACAGGGTCCTGCTTGTGCCATTTGAGCAATAATTCAACAGCCCAAGGCTTCAGGGTGGGGTAGGTGCTCTTCTCATAGTTCATCCAGGTGTATTCCCATGTCAAGTCCTGGTAACAGGTGAACATATACATGAATACACGCGCAAAGTCGCCCTTGTACTCATCGCAAGGCTCATATGCGTTTTCTGACTTACCGTCGATATTTGCTTTTCCCACAAATGTCACTCCATTCTCCCACGATACGCTTGTGAGCTCGCCAAGAGGGTAGTTGCTCTTGCGGCTATTTGCATTCTGGTCCGATGGGTTCAGGTGGTGTATGTCGCAATAGGCATTGTTCTGGTTGCCTCCCCACCAACTCTTTGCAACGCTGTGCTCAATATTCATTCCGCTCACGGCAGAACCCTTGCTGCCAAAATAGCGCTTCTCGGCAGAATACATGTCAAGCACACGGCGCTTGCCGTTCTCAACAACCGCATCGGTGGTGTAGAATGCACCCCAAGTCTTGTCCTCGCCGCTTCCGTAGCTTATCTTCTTGTGGTTCTTTATGAGTTCGTGCAGTGCTGTCTTCAGTGTCGCACCGCCCTTAATGCCGTCAACAGATGTGTAGTACTCTTTCTGCGCTGTGGCGCAAACCACAACAAGGAGCAGGAATATTGATGAAAAAAAGCGTTTCATTTTGTTTTTGTTGTTTGTTTTGTCGTTTAATGGTGTGCAAAGGTACTTATTATTTTCAATAATATGACCGTCATGTGAATATTTGTTTACACAGGCTTTGCAACTGTGAATAAAAACATCCCTTTTTCTTGTATAAATAGAAATTTATTGTGTAAGTTTGCTTTCGGTTTGCCCACCATGGACTGCCGAAAAATAAAAGTAATCACAAAACTCAATACTATGAACAAGGAAAAGGAGAGGCTTTTTAGCGATTTCTCGCCTGTATCGTCCGAGGATTGGAAAAACAAGATTGTAGAGGACCTCAAAGGTGTCCCCTATGACAAGAAGATGATTTGGAGAACCCCCGAGGGATTCAACGTCAACCCCTTCTATCGCAAGGAGGATTTGCCTGCGGGTTGTGAGAATTTGCAGCCGGGGGTCTTCCCCTACACCAGGGGTAACAAGGCGTGCAACAGTTGGCTGGTGCGCCAGGATATAAAGGCCGGCGATGCAGCCGAGGCCAATGCCAAGGCAAGGAAACTCATTGCCGACGGTGTCGACTCCATTGCTTTTGGAATAAAAGGGAAACTTGTCACCCCCGAATATATACCCGCTCTGCTCGATGGTATTGATGCCGAAAGCGTTGAGCTCAATTTTAACGTATGTGTGGGCAAGGTGTTGCTTTTCACACAACTGCTTGTGGAGTATTATCGCCAGCGCGGTTTTAACCTTGAAAAGGTGAGGGGAAGCATCGGCTACGATCCCATTGGCAAGGAGATGCTCTCGGGCAAGGTCAATGACTCATATACCGAGGTTATCAAGGCTCTTGTTGCCGAGACTGTCTCAATGCCAAAATACCGTTGCATAGCAGTCAACAGCGGCAAGCTGAGCAATGCGGGTGCATACATTACCCAAGAACTTGGTTGTGCGCTTGCATGGGGTAACGAATACCTGCACGCTGCCACCGAGGCCGGCATCCCTGTGGATGTCGCTGCAAAGAACATCAAGTTCAACATGGGTATATCGAGCAATTTCTTCATGGAGATTGCCAAGTTCCGTGCAGCACGCACATTGTGGGCAAAGATTGTAGAGCAGTATGAGCCCCAGTGCAAGTGTGCCTGCAAGATGATTATCCATGCCGAGACATCGGAGTTCAACCTCACACTGTTCGATGCATATGTGAACATGCTGCGCACACAGACCGAGGCCATGAGTGCCGCTCTTGCCGGTGTGGAGTCAATAACAGTTACACCATATGATGCCGTGTACGAGGCACCTACTGATTTTGCGGTGCGCATTGCAAAGAACCAGCAACTTATATTGAAACACGAGAGCCACCTCGACAAGGTTGCCGACCCAGCCGGTGGCTCGTACTACATAGAGAGTCTTACCGCATCCATCGCAGCCGAGGCATGGAAGCAATTCCTTGTCATTGAGGAGGCGGGCGGTTTCCATAAGGCTGTGAAGGAAGGCCGCATTCAGGAGGCTGTGGAGGCTTCGGGTAACGAGCGCCGTGCCGCCTTTGCCAAGCGCAGGGAGGTTCTCATTGGTACCAATCAGTATCCCAACTTCAGCGAACTCTCCGAAGGCCGCCGCCCTGCATCAAAGGGCTGCAACTGCGGTTGCAACTGCGAGGGTGCAAAGCAGACCGGCGGGCGCACATTGGCCATCAACCGTCTTGCCGAGGAGTTCGAGCAGCTGCGCCTTGCTACCGAGGAGAGCGGCCGCCGTCCAAAGGCATTCATGCTCACCATCGGTAACCTTGCAATGCGCCAGGCAAGGGCACAGTTCTCTTGTAACTTCCTTGCAACGGCCGGCTACGAGGTCATTGACAACCTCGGTTTCGCAACAGTCGATGAGGGTGTGAAGGCTGCATTGGATGCAAAGGCCGATATCGTTGTTCTCTGTTCAAGCGACGACGAGTATGCCGAGTATGCAATCCCGGCATACCGGGCAATCGGCGACAAGGCAATATTCATTGTGGCGGGAGCACCGGCATGTACCGAGGAGTTGCAGGCCGCAGGCATAGTGAACTTTATCAACGTGAAATCCAACGTTCTTGAGACCCTCAAGGCTCTGAACACAAAGTTGGGTATATAAGATTGGGCGTTATGAGAAAGAATTTCAACAACATAGACCTGTTCGGCTGCACAGCGGCCACAGGATGCTGCACAAAGGCAACCGACTATAGTAACGTTTGGGAGACACCAGAGCAGATAAAGGTTAAGCCCCTTTACACTGCCGATGACCTCAAGGAGATGGAGCACCTTGACTACGCTGCCGGCATTCCGCCGTTCCTGCGTGGTCCTTACTCAATGATGTATGTATTCCGTCCATGGACAATACGCCAGTATGCGGGTTTCTCAACAGCCGAGGAGAGCAACGCTTTCTACCGCCGCAACCTTGCGTCGGGACAAAAGGGACTGTCGGTAGCATTTGACCTGCCTACACACCGTGGCTACAACCCCGACAACGAGCGAGTGGTGGGCGACGTGGGCAAGGCCGGCGTTTCAATCTGTTGCATGGAGAACATGGAGCAGCTGTTCGACGGTATTCCGCTCAACAAGATGTCCGTGTCAATGACAATGAACGGTGCCGTGCTTCCCGTGCTTGCATTCTACATCAACGCCGCACTCGAGCAGGGCGCAAAGCTCGAGGAGATGGCCGGTACAATACAGAACGATATCCTCAAGGAGTTCATGGTGCGCAACACCTACATATATCCACCCGCATTCTCAATGCGCATAATCGGTGACATCTTTGCCTACACATCGCAGAAGATGCCAAAGTTCAATTCCATCTCAATCAGTGGCTACCACATGCAGGAGGCCGGTGCTTCGGCCGACATTGAGCTTGCATATACCCTTGCCGACGGATTGGAGTATGTACGCACGGGAGTGAACGCCGGCATTGACATTGACGCATTCGCTCCACGCCTGTCGTTCTTCTGGGGCGTGGGAATGAACCCGTTCATGGAGATTGCCAAGATGCGTGCGGCGCGTATGCTGTGGGCAAAGATTATCAAGAGCTTCAACCCAAAGAATCCAAAGTCAATGGCACTGCGCACGCACTGCCAGACATCGGGCTGGTCGCTCACCGAGCAGGACCCATACAACAATGTGGGCCGCACGGTCATCGAGGCTATGTCGGCAGCCATGGGACACACCCAGTCACTGCACACCAACGCGCTCGATGAGGCCATTGCCTTGCCAACCGATTTCTCGGCACGCATTGCACGCAACACACAGATATACCTTCAGGAGGAGACAAACATCTGCCGCGTGGTAGACCCCTGGGGCGGTTCGTACTATGTTGAGAGCCTCACACAGGAGATTGCCGAGAAGGCGTGGAAACTCATTCAGGAGATTGAGGAACTTGGCGGCATGGCAAAGGCCATTGAGACAGGCATCCCCAAGATGCGCATTGAGGAGGCTGCTGCACGCACACAGGCACGCATCGACAGCGGCAAGCAGGTGATTGTGGGTACAAACGCCTACAAACTCGACGAGGAGGAGCCGATTGACATCCTCGAAATCGACAACACTGCAGTGCGCAAGGAACAGCTTGCTGCGCTCGAGCGCAACACTGCAAAACGCGATGAGGCTGCAGTGAAGGCTGCGCTTGCAAAGATTACCGAATATGCACGCAGCGGTGAGGGCAACTTGCTTGAGGCGGCTGTTGAGGCAGCGCACCTGCGTGCCACATTGGGAGAGATATCAGATGCCTGCGAGGATGTAGCCGGCAGGTACAAGGCAGTAATCAGAACAATATCGGGAGTGTATTCAGCAGAGAGCAAGGACGACGAGAGCTTCAGGGAGGCCTGCCGTCTCACAGACGAGTTTGCAAGGAAAGAGGGACGCCGTCCCCGAGTTATGGTTGCCAAGATGGGTCAGGACGGTCATGACCGTGGCGCAAAGGTGGTAGCTACAGGCTATGCCGACTGTGGCTTCGATGTGGATATGGGAATGTTGTTCCAGACACCCGCCGAGGTTGCCCGTCAGGCCGTTGAGAACGATGTTCACGCCGTCGGTGTGTCGTCGCTTGCAGCAGGCCACAAGACACTCGTTCCGCAGCTCATTGAGGAGCTCGACAAACTCGGCCGTGGCGATATCATGGTATTTGCCGGTGGTGTAATCCCCGCGCAGGACTATGACTTCCTCTACCGCGCCGGTGTTGTGGGAATCTTCGGTCCCGGTACCAGTGTGGCAAAGGCGGCATGCGAGTTGATGAAGATATTGTTGGAAAAGTAAACAATTAAAGAACTGTAGAGTCCTTAAAGGCCTTTATGCCCTTAAGGGCTTTGCTGTGCAATAGAATATAAACAATAAAATGTTGCGAAAGACCGGTTTGATGTCATCCCGACAGAGCGTAGCGACGAGGGATCTCTCACACAAGGTTCGAGATGACAAGGTGCGGTTATGCAAACATTTATGTTATTACCTATATAAAGAATAATGATAGTCTGTATAGCAGAGAAACCAAGTGTAGCCAAGGAAATTGCCGACATTCTTGGGGCGAAGAACCGCCGCGAGGGATTCATTGAGGGTAACGGTTATCAGGTGACATGGACTTTCGGTCACCTCTGTACGCTCAAGGAACCTCACGACTACACCCCAATGTGGCAACGTTGGAACCTGGGCAGTTTGCCTATGATTCCGCCACGCTTCGGCATAAAGCTCATAAATGACAAGGGCATTGAAAAACAGTTTGCCGTCATCGAGAAACTTATGCAGAGCGCCGATATGATTGTGAACTGCGGTGATGCCGGCCAGGAGGGAGAACTCATCCAACGTTGGGTGATGCAGAAGGCGCAGGCAAAGTGCCCGGTGAAGCGCCTTTGGGTGTCATCACTCACCGAGGAGGCCATCCGCGAGGGATTTGCCAACCTCAAGGACCAGAGCGAGTATCAGCCGCTTTACGAGGCGGGCCTGAGCCGTGCCATCGGCGACTGGCTACTGGGAATGAATGCCACAAGACTCTACACACTCAAATATGCGAAGAACAAACAAGTGCTTTCAATTGGCCGTGTGCAGACACCGACCCTTGCACTTGTGGTAAAGCGTCAGTTGGAGATTCAGAACTTTGTTCCGCAGCCATATTGGGAACTGAAGACCGTATATCGTGATACCACGTTCAGCGTTGTCGAGGGACGTTTCGACAACGAGGAAAAGGCGCGCGAGGCGCTTGAGAAGATTACAGGTCAGCTCTTTACGGTAACCGATGTAACAGCAAAAAACGGTACCGAACTGCCGCCACGCCTCTATGACCTAACATCACTGCAGGTCGATTGCAACAAGAAGTTCGGTCTCTCGGCCGAGCAGACACTGCATACAATTCAGTCGCTCTACGAAAAGAAGGTGACAACCTATCCGCGTGTCGACACCACATACCTGAGCGATGATATCTACCCCAAGTGCGAGAATATCCTTAAAGGCTTGCGCGACTACCAGGCGCTCACAGCGCCGCTATTCGGGAAACCGCTTGTGAAATCGAAGAAGGTGTTCGACAACAAGAAGGTTACCGACCACCATGCCATAATCCCCACAGGAGTCTATCCCCAGGGACTTACCGACCTTGAGAAGAAGGTCTACAACCTTGTGGCAACGCACTTCATAGCAGTCTTTTACCCCGACTGCAAGTTTCGCACCACAACAGTGCTTGGCGAGAGTGCCGATGTCAAGTTCAAGACAACCGGCAAGGAAATCACCGAGCCTGGTTGGCGCGTGGTGTTTGCCGGTGAGCAGGTCGATGACAAGGAGGAGAAGGAAAACCTGCTACCCTCGTTCACAGTGGGCGAGAGCGGCCCTCACACCCCCGGTCTTG
Organism: Bacteroidaceae bacterium; assembly: GCA_045660825.1. Classification (GTDB taxonomy): domain Bacteria; phylum Bacteroidota; class Bacteroidia; order Bacteroidales; family Bacteroidaceae; genus HGM04593. The sequence continues at coordinate 61,393 of JAZREN010000065.1, read as the reverse complement.
CCGAGAAGTGGACGCAACCGCCAAAATACTACACCGAGGCTACATTGCTGCGTGCAATGGAAACGGCCGGCAAGCTGGTGGATAACGAGGAACTGCGCGATGCAATGAAGGAGAACGGCATTGGCCGCCCGTCAACTCGTGCCGCAATCATCGAGACCCTGTTCAAGCGCAACTACATAAAGCGAGAGAAGAAGAACATTGTTGCAACACCCACAGGCATTGAACTCATTGGTACAATAAGGAACGAACTCCTGAAGAGTGCTGAGCTAACCGGCCAGTGGGAAAAGAAACTGCGCGACATTGAGAAACGGCAGTACGAGGCAAAGACCTTCATCGAGGAACTCAAGGCAATGCTCAACGATGTTGTGCGCGATGTGCTCAGCGACAATAGTGTATCAAGAATCTGATTTTGTTGACAAGTGTTTTACATAATGGTTGAGCTGATTATTTCGGAAATGGTGTTGATAAATTAAATTCCGTAAAGTCAGCAATGCTGACTTTACGGAATTTAATTTACTCTTCTGAACTCTCCATGACTCTTGCCATCCGTTCAAACTCCTCTTCCAGTTTGCCCTCTTTGTAGAGTCTGTAGTCTCTTTCTACATTCATCAGTTCATCAATCCAGAATTGGTCATCAAATCCTCCCTAAACACTTTGCTAAAGATAATGTTATGAGTATAGTCAAAATAATGCCAAAGATATTCTTTCTATTGGCTTTCTTTTCTGCGTCAAGCATTGGCTTGAAAGCTTGCTGAACCTCTGGGCAGTTCTTGAAACTATCGTCCATCTTTTCCTTGATTTCTTCGGTGTAGTTTCTGTTATTCCAGTAGTTCGAAACTTTGCAGTATTTGATATAATTGATGAACTCCTTTTTGTCTTTTGTCGAAAATTTCTCTATGACGCTATCTTTGTTATCATACCCAGAATTTCCATCACTCCTTAGATAATATTCCAAGTCGTTTGCAGTCCTCCATTTGTGTTCAAGCAATGCAATGGCCTCTTCCGGGGTCAGATCAAGTTCCTTGGCTTTTGCTATCACAGAATCTTTGTAATCTTCTATACTACCGCCGTCGCTTATAAGATATTCTATCCATTCGATAAGCTTGTTTTCGGGGTAAACTATTATTTCTACTGTTGCCATATATAGGAAATTTTTGTTTTTGATTTATCTATTTTAACTTTATATGTGCTTTGCTCTCAGTTTTTTGACTATGTTCTGCAGCTCAATGTCGTTTTCGTGGTGTAGTGCAATGACAACGAACAGGTTGAACAGAACATCACGGTCCCATCTACTTTTTTTGTAGTAGTTGTCAAGGAACGAGATATACTCCAACAATTCCTCTCTTTCTGTTGGTGGATAGGTATCGCGGAGGAAGGGTCTTATTATGTTTCTGCTAAAACCTTTATCGTTTACTAAGTATCTGATGTCGCTTATGTTACATTTTTCTTTAAGCTTTGCAAGTGCTTCTCCCGGGTCAAGCCCAAGGCTTGCGGCTTTTGCAATTATAGCATCTGTTTTGGTTGTGTTGAATTCGGTGTTACGACAAAGTATTCTTGTAATGTATTTAAGGCGCTCTTCATCAGTTGCATCTCTGTAAACATATTCAGTCCTTTCTCTTTTCTTATCACTTACCTCATCTCTTGCTGCAACACGGTTGCTGCTCTGGGGCGTACTCTTTTTGCTGCTTGAGCCCTTGCTACTTGATGAACTTTTGCTTGATGATTCGGCTTTCTTGGCATAGCGGCCTAGTCCATTAGAGCGCAGATAGTTGTCAGAATACGTGCTCTCCTCGTTTATACTTCCGTTGTCCTTGTACCATACCTTTGCCTCGTGCTTGCCACTGCTTGAAGAGACGTCCCTGTATTTCCCACTCAGGTACTCGCTGTGAGAAATAGGTTGCATTTTAAAACTTGACATAATTTTTATTTGGTTAAAATTTAGATTGAAATTTTGTGAGTAGTATTGCCTGAATTGCACACTGTGCAATGTTTTTTGTTTCGTGGTTCGTCTTTTTAAATCTTTAACACTTTTGCAAAGGAAAGTAAATACAAACTTATTTGCTCGGACTTTTTGGTTCTTTTATTGTGGCATTTTTTTTATGTTTTGTTTTTATTTGCATTTTATTGTCTCTCTGTTCTAATTTTGTAAGACGATAGTGTAAAACTGTTTTGCGTGTTGTGTAAAACGGGGACAAACTGATGTATTATAAAACAGAAAGATGGAAAAACATTACCAGGAACTGCGGGAGAAAGTGGAAAAGGTTGTGGGGCGTAAAATGGAGGCACCACGTGATTACGATTATTTGTCGACTCGCATTTTCAGCAGCATAAACACATACATAGCACCTGTTACCTTGAAACGTTTTTGGGGGTATTTTGGTAAGGAGAGGCAAAAGATTCCTTTCCGTAACACGTTGAATGTCCTTGCACAGTATGCAGGGTATGGCTGTTTCGATGCCTTTTGTAAAGGAATAGGTGAGATGGTCAGTGACTTTTTGCCGAATGACAGCTTGCTTGTGAGTTCCTTGCAGAGAGGTGATATTGTGGAAATAAAATGGGACCCAGGGCATAGCGTGGTGGTGCAGTATGAGGGTATGAACCTTTTTAAGGTGGTAGAGAGCGTGAACAGCAAACTTGCTTGTGGTGATACATTTCTGTTGGGGCAAATTATTGATGGTGAACCGTTGGTTCTATCGTGCCTTGTGCATAATGGTAATCCGCCAACAAATTATGTATGTGGAATGGTTGGTGGTGTCAGATATATGGTAAGGAAACATTAAAAGCGTTAAAAAAAGAGGTGTATGGAAACATCGAAATTCCTGATTGAAAATACATATTTTGACAAGGTGGAACTTATAAAGGAAACAAGTGCGTTTTCAAGGCTCTATAAACTGCGCGTAGATGGCCGTCTATATTTTATGAAGCTGTTACGTGAGGAGTATGCCGCCGACCCACGTTACCGTTCAATGTTCTTCAAGGAGTACGAAGCCGGCAAGAGCATAAGCTGTCCTTACGTTACTGAGTACATTAGCATAAATGAGGACAGCAACGGCCTGTATATTATTATGGATTATGTGAATGGTGTTACTCTAAAAGAGAAACTACATAGTGAACCGGAATATTTCAGGAACGAGAAGAACCTGTATCTCTTAATCGGGCAGTTGCTTATGGCCTTGAGTGAGATGCATAGTAAGAATATCATTCACCTGGACCTTACCCCTTCCAATATATTGCTAGCAAAGGCCGATAACTGTGTTAAATTGGTGGACCTGGGTTTCAGCATAAGCGATACCAATGACTTTACTGCCGGGTGTACAAAGGATTTTGCAGCACCTGAAACACTGGTGGGTGATGTGCGTGATATCGACAACCGTAGCGATATATATGGGCTTGGATGCATACTGCAATATATTGAAACAGAGACAGGTATCAGGCTCTCGGGAAAACTGCAAGAGATTAAGGAACGTTGTCTGCAAAACAACAAGAAGAAACGTTATCAGTCGGTGGGGGAGATTCTTTCAGCAGTGAAGTACCGCAAGTATATTAAAGCAGGAAAGGTGGCAACCTTGTTTGTGGGGATTGTTGCGCTGCTGGCAGGCTTTCTCGCATCTCCGTTATATGATATGCTGTACAATTACGTCAGTTGGGAGATGGGGCGCTTCCCTGCAAGGTTCTGCAATGAGGGTATTTACTACAATGTAACTTCTCGGTCGGCACGTACTGTAGAGGTTACGTTCAAGGGCAATTCGCCCTCGGAATTTGAATATGAATATAACACTTGCGAAGTGATAATACCATCAACGGTGACATACAAAGGCCGTGAGTTCAGGGTTACATCCATTGCGGGGCAGGCTTTTATGAATCCTTATATATCAAAAGTCACTATTCCCGATGGCGTGGAGGTGTTGGCCGATTCTGCCTTGTATGGTTGTTTGCTTGCTGATACGTTATTTATACCAAAGAGTGTAACTTACATCGGTTCTGTGGCAATATACCCTATGTGTCACATAAAGGGTTTTACGGTAGATGAGGGGAACACTGTATATGACAGCCGTAATGGTTGCAATGCAATAATTGAAACGGCTACAAACACTCTTTTAGCGGGTTGTGAAGCTACAGTGATACCACACGGCGTTACAGCTATTGCGTCTAACGCGTTTATGGGCGTAGAGAACTTGGTGCACATTGATATACCTGCAGCCGTGACATCCATAGGTGAAAATGCTTTTGTGCATTGCGGGTTGAGGGAAATGAAACTTCCTGACGGTGTTACCGAATTGAAACAATACACGTTCCAGTATTGTGGTGATTTGTCGAAAATAGAGCTTCCTGAAAACCTCACCTCAATAGGTGTGGCTGCCTTATCGCATTGTGCTTTTGTTGAGATTGTAATACCTGATTCTGTTACCGCGATTGGACAATATGCTTTTGATTATAATGAAAAACTCGAAAGAGTGGTCATTGGCAAAGGGGTACGTGTCATAGGTAATTATGCTTTTGACGGTTGCAGAAACTTGACTTCTGTGGTGTCGCATATTCCGGCCGATGAACTTTTCGAGGTCAGCAGCAATGTCTTTGGCAATGTGGGTGAGGATTGTGTGCTGTATGTTCCACGCGGTGCAGGAAGTGTGTATAGAAATACTCACGGTTGGAATGTGTTTACTACTATCGTCGAACTGTAGTTTCTTTATTCCCTCTCTTTTTTCTATAAAATAGAACCCTTTAGGATAATGTCGATAAGCATATTTCCGTCAAATCTACAGTAGATATGACGGAAATATGCTTAATCATCTGAACTGTTTCTCAGCATCTCCATGACTCTTGCCATCCGTTCAAACTCCTCTTCCAGTTTGCCCTCTTTGTAGAGTCCGTAGTCTCTTTCTACATTCATCAGCTCATCAATCACTGAATCCTCCATGTCGCTGCCATCTAACCACTCATACAGTTTGTACAGGTCAATGGATAGCGACAGGCCTTCCTCGTCAATAAAGAGCATATAGTTGGATACGCGTTTGGGGTCAAAGTATTCTTTGTAGCAATAGATATGAATTTCGCTGAATTTTGTATTTGCCAACAGCTCATCTGGTAGGAAAAAGTCCATTCGTTTAAGCGTGTCGTCTTCGGCTTCAATCTCCTCAATCTTTTTTGCTGTGAAGCGGGCAATCTCCTTGTATTCATTGCAGACATCCTCGTCAATGTCGTAGATGTAGTTTAAGTATTCCTCATTTGCCTTAGGCAGCATGTTTGAAATAGTCTCCATAATATCAGTTTTTATTGTCGGTAATCTCATTCAAAAGGCCAGGGTACATCATCTACGTCCTCATCCATCTCAATCTCTATGCCCCCGAAACATTCAATCAATGCATCGTGCAATGGCATGATATCTTCGCACTCAATGCGCAGCACCACACAATAGGGGTCTTCGGTGTTCATGCCAATGAGCAGTCCCAGGTGCAGCGCGTCGCCTGTGAGCACCTGCATCACAATTCCCAGCGGGATGTTCATGTTGCTCTCATCGTCTGTAATGCAGCCTGTGCGCTCGGCAATGCCGGTCACCAACTGTTTTATGGCATCCAGTCCGGGTTCATTGCCGCGGATGTATAAGTCGTACTTTATCATAATTCTTTCTCGCTTTCCTATTACTAATATAGAAACATTTGTGCAAAAATTCAATGAATGGGGCAAATTTATTTTTATACCCTTTGTGTATAATATTGTAGGGACAGACACGCGGTCTGCCCCTACAAATGCGTCAACGTAATGTTTTATGGTTAAATGTCGTAATAGTCACTCTCGTCTTCCTCACCTGTTACTTCAAGCCATTGGTTGGTGAGCCGGGCTATTTCCATGATTACCTTGTACAAATCTTCATCGCTCTCCTGCCCGTATTTTGCATTTAATATCTTTGAATAGGCATCGAGGTGCTTTATGGTCTTCTCAACCATGCTGCGCGTCACCATGTTGCGTGCGAGTGTCTCCTCGTCTTCAAATTCAAAGATTGAGCAAGTGCCCTCGTCGCCATCTTCTTTTGCGGCAATGTAGTTGACTACCTCTAGCCAAGTTGGAAAGCTCATTGAGTAATATTCAATGAATCGGCCTCTGAAACATCCGCCCTTTTTCTTCTCAAAGCATACAAGGTAGTTGCCATCGCGTATCTCCTCAATATCGCAGAATACGATGTTGTCAACTATTTGGGGCAGGTGAGTGCGCACCCATTCGGTCTTCTCTTCGCATTTCTCATCGGGTGTAACTATATATACATCCAAATTCCGGGCAAGCTCTTCAACCGCCTCAATTGCACCATCAATAGGCTCCATGTCCTTGTAGTGGATAGGGAGTTGCTCGATGTCATCACAATCATTCTCGGCTCTGAGTTCAAAAATGCGTCCGTTATAATTGCAAAGCACATTGTCAAGTTCAATGTAAATGGTCTTGTTAAGCATAATTGTAGTGTTTTGTTTTTTCCTTTTATAAATATAGTAACATCTGCTCAAAAATTCAACGGACAGGGTAAATTTTTATTTCCTTCACCGTTAAAAGCAGGTGACGCCATCATAAAAAAGTTGGCGACCCATCATTGATGAATCGCCAACTTTTAATATCCAATGCTGTTTAGTCGCAACAGCCGTGCTCGGTCTTTACAATCTTGTAGAGCTTGTCGCTTGGGCGCACCTTGCAGGGAACCTTGAACGAAACCCTGTCGCCCTTGTTCACCTTTTCAACAGGCTCCAGGTTTACGCGTGGGTCTTCAAGCTCCAGGTACACGGCGCCGGTTGTGGGGCCGGTGATGAGAATCTTTTCGCCTGCATCAATGGTGCCTGCCTCAATGAGGAATTCGCCAACGCCAAGCTTTGAGAAGTGCTTTATTGCCTTGCCGATGTATACCTTGCGCTCGGTAGCCTGTGAGCCGTAGATGTTGCTCCACTCGCCAAGCTTCTGTCCTTGGTAGTAACCGTCCCAGAATTCGCGGTTGAACACTGTTGCAAGGCGCTCGTCCCAGGCATCCTTCTTCTCCTCGGTGAGCTCGCCGGCGAGGTAGGCTTCGAGTGCCTCGTTGTAGCAACCGGCAACGGTCTGCACATATTCGGGGCCACGTGCACGGCCTTCAATCTTGAACACACGCACACCGCTCTCAATCATACGGTCAATGAAACGTATGGTCTTGAGGTCTTTGGGCGACATAATGTATTTGTTGTCGACCTCCAGTTCAATGTCGCTCTCGCGGTCCTTTACAATATAACCACGGCGGCACACCTGCATACACTCGCCACGGTTGGCGCTGCGACCTAGCTGGTGAAGCGACATGTAGCACTTGCCCGAGATTGCCATGCACAATGCACCATGGCAGAACATCTCGATGCGCAACAGCTCGCCCTTTGGTCCGCGTATGTTCTCGTCTACAATTACCTTGTGTATTGCGGCAACCTGCTCCATCTTCAGCTCGCGTGCAAGCACCACAACATCGGCAAACTGTGCGTAGAACTTCATTGCCTCGCTGTTGCTGATGTTGAGCTGTGTCGAGAGGTGAACCTCAACGCCAACGCGGTTGCAGTACTGCATAACGGCAACATCGGCAGCAATGACGGCTGAGATACCGCTCTCCTTGGCTGCGTCGATAATCTGGTACATCATCGCCAGGTCGTCCTCGTAGATGATGGTGTTCACGGTGAGGTAACTCTTTATGCCATGCTCATCGCAAATCTGTGCTATCTCGCGCAGGTCATTGATTGAGAATGCGCTTGCCGAGTGGGCGCGCATGTTAAGGTGTTCGATACCAAAATATATTGAGTTGGCTCCGGCCTGTATGGCTGCCGCGAGGCTCTCGCGCGAACCCACAGGGGCCATAATCTCGAAATCGCTTCTTTTGTAGTTCATGGTTGATGTTGCAGTTGGAAATGACAAAATTGCGTATTTGTCATTCTGAACGGATGTGAAGAATCTCAATGCCCCGTTGACAGACTTTTAGAGATACTTCGCTTTGCTCAGTATGACATGAGTGCTTGTCTATTAAAAGTGTGTACAGTTTGTATTTTGCCTACAAAGATATATCTTTGCAAGGAAATAACAAACTCATAGCTGATTATTAGACAATGAAGATTGCCAATATAGAATTCGGAAAATATCCCATCTTTCTTGCTCCCATGGAGGACGTGACCGATGCGGCGTTCCGCTTGCTGTGCAAGCGCTTCGGTGTAGACATGGTATATACCGAGTTTGTTTCGAGCGATGCACTCATACGCGATGTCAACAGCACCGTGCGTAAGTTGCAGGTCTATGACAAGGAGCGCCCGGTGGCAATACAGATATATGGCAACGAGGTGGAGCCAATGGTCGAGGCTGCCAAGCGTGTGGAGCTTGCGAAACCCGATATACTTGACATCAACTTCGGTTGCCCGGTGAAGAAGGTGGCACGCAAGGGGTGTGGTGCGGGTATGTTGCAGAACATTCCAAAGCTGCTTGAGATTACAAAGGCTGTGGTGGATGCCGTGAATATCCCTGTTACGGTGAAGACCCGCCTTGGTTGGGACGACAACAGCAAGTGCATCGTTGACCTTGCCGAGCAGCTGCAGGACTGCGGTATTGCAGCACTGACAGTGCATGGCCGTACACGCGCACAGATGTACACCGGCGATGCCGACTGGACACTCATTGGCAAAATCAAGGAGAACCCGCGAATGCACATTCCAATCATCGGCAACGGTGACGTGAAGACTCCCGAGCGTGCAAAGGAGTGCTTTGACAAGTATGGCGTGGATGCTGTAATGATTGGTCGTGCCAGCTTTGGCCAGCCATGGATTTTCCGCGATGTGAAGCACTATCTGGAGCATGGCGAGCCGGCTGTTCCTTTTACATTTACCGAGTGTATGGATATTCTGCGTGAGCAGGTGAAGGACAGTGTGGAGTGGCTTGGCGAGCGCCCCGGAATATTGCACGTGCGCCGTCACCTTGCTGCGACACCGTTGCTCAAAGGGCTCAACGATTTCCGCCCCCTGCGTATTGAGATGCTCCGCTGCGAAAAGATGGACGAACTCATGTCAATCCTCGATAGGATTGTTGAGATATACGGTTGAAAAAGATATGTAAACGTTTGAAGGCAAATCCCGAATCGGAATTTGCCTTCAATTTTTTATAATCGTAGTTCATTTACTCCTCTGTTGCCTTTATGTAGTTGATTACCGGGTTGGCATACATCTCGAGAATCTTTGTGCGGCAGAACTCGTCGTCGCGCTCGGGGAGGTCGACCTTCTGAATCTGTCCTTGCAGGTACATGTCGAGTTTCGCCTTGTCCTCGGCGGTATATTTGTCGGCAAAGCGTGTATCGCCGGTGAGCAGCTCATAGAAGTAGTAGTTGATTGGCCAGAACTTGTAGTTCTTGTGTATGTGCTTGTCGATGATGCGTGCCACGGCTGCGGTCTTCTCGTTCTTGCCAAGTGAGCGGTCAATGGCATCAATCTCGTCGTTGATGCAGTCGGCTACATGATAGTGGATGCCGCCCTTGTAACCGAACATTCCGGCCTTCATGTTGATGAGGTCGTCCTGTGGTGCTTTCTTCCACTCTGGGTTGTCACGTTTCTGCTGGAACTCCTTAGCCTTGAGGTAGTCGCAGGGGTCAAACTCATATGATATTGTGGTTGGTGCAATGTTAAGCACCTTCAATGCGTCGATTATGTCGTCGCTGCTGTACATTGACATCATCTTGATGAGGCCCTCCTGTGTGCGGTCATTGCTGTCCTTGGCACGTCCTTCGCGCTGTGCAATCCAGATGGGCTGCTGGCGCTCGGTGATGGCGTGGTGCATGTATGATGAGAGGCGCTTTGATGATGCGAGCATCTCGCGTATGCTTGCCGAGCGCTGCACGATGAAGCTGCGGTTCACGCGAACGAGTTTCTTAATCCATGGACGGATGAGCAGGTTGTCGCCGATGGCAATCTCAACGGTGTTGCCGGTATTCTGTACAAGCACCATACACAGGAATGCCGAGTCCATGATGATGTCGCGGTGGTTTGATATGCAAAGTGACTTTGCAAGGTTCTCCTTGTTTTCGATGCTCATTGTAAGGCCTGTGGATAGTTTTGCCAGCACCTGCTGCAGGAATGGGAGTACCATGTTCACCTGGAAATCGAGGTTGGTCTTGCAACCGCGTATCTTGGCTGCCACGTGTTCAAATGGGATATCCTTGAATACATAACCCATCACAGCCTGGAATTCGGGGTCGGCAATGAGCTCTTCATAGATTTGTGGAAGTTCTTCGGGGTTGTAAGGACGGATTTCGTCAAATTCTGCTGGTATCATATATTTGATTTTTTTGTTTACAATCTTTTTTAAAGGTCGGTCTATTGTTGTAACCTTTTCTTTTGCAATGATACGGCAAATATAATCAATACGCAAATAAACAATCATTTTTTGTTTCCATCTGCAAATCTGCGTTATTTTTTGTTTATTTTTGCATCATATAATATGCATTGATTTATAAATCTATGAAAACACTTAAAAAACTATTCTTCTGGATACCGGCCGGCGTAATCTGTCTTGTGGTCTTTGTTGCACTATTCGGTTATCTGGGCTCAAAGATGGGTACGGCAAACATGTTGAACACCATTATGAATACGGCTCACGACCTGTTGCTCAACACGGTGTTCTATCTTATGGCAATATGTGTGTTGACCGGTGCCATTGGTAAAATCTTTGTAGAGTTCGGTGTCGTAAATCTCCTTGAGAAGATGCTCCGTCCGCTGATGAAGCCTCTCTTTAATCTTCCTGGTGTAGCTTCATTGGGTGCTGTGCTTACATTCCTCTCGGACAATCCTGCGATTATCTCTCTTGCAAAGGATAAGAAGTTTGCGTCATACTTCAAGAAATATCAGTTTATTTCGCTCAATAACTTCGGCACATCTTTCGGCATGGGGCTCTTGGTTATTGTGTTCATGATAGGCCAGGGCTATTTTATGGAGTCTTTTGTAGGATTCATAGGTGCTATGATTGGCTGTATAGTCTCTACAAGGCTTATGCAGCACTTCGTGGTAAAGGCTTATCCCCGCTTCAAGGAAGAGAATGCGGCAGAATTGGATGATGTTGAGGAAAGCAAGGAGGTGCATAGCAGAAAACCGGTTTTCCTGCGTGCCCTTGATGCATTGCTCGATGGCGGACGCACAGGTGTGGATGTAGGTTTGATGATTATTCCTGGTGTACTGGTAATATCTACCATTGTGATGATATTCACATTCGGTCCCGACAAAACGACAGGTGAGTTTACAGGTGCTGCATATCAGGGTGTGGAACTGTTGCCGTGGATTGGTGCGAAATTAAGTTTCCTGTTCGAGTGGCTGTTCGGCTTTACCGATCCTCACCTCATAGCTTTCCCCATTACTGCTATCGGTGCTGTTGGTGCAGCTTTGGGTCTTGTTCCGAACTTTGCGGCCGAGGGGTGGATTGACGGTAATGCCATTGCTGTGTTTACTGCCATTGGTATGTGTTGGAGCGGTTTCTTGAGTACGCACACAGCGATGCTCGATGCTCTCGGTTATCGCCGTCTTACCTCAAAGGATATTCTTTCTCACACAATCGGAGGCTTGGTCGCAGGTATTGCGGCGCATTGGATATATGTGGTTGTTACATTGATTATGGCATGATATTAAAACTGAAAGGTGAAAAGTGAAAGCCGCGAGTAAGCGAGAGCAGAGGGAAAACTTGTTTTTACTATGCCGAGCAGGAGCGGGTTCAAGCGCACGAAGTGCGGTTAAAGGTTTAAACTTAAATGTAGATAAAACATTTATTATACAATGAAAATAGGTGTCTTGACGGCGATGACTTCTGAGTTCGAGCAGCTTGCAGCTATGCTTGACGGGGTTACCGAATGTGAAAAGAGTGGTATAAAGTATCTTGTGGGACGTGTAGGCGCAAATGAGATAATCCTGCGCCAGTGTGGAATAGGTAAGGTGAATGCGGCGCTTGGCGCTGCTGAGCTTATCCGTTCGTTTGCACCCGATGCAATGGTGAGCACCGGTGTTGCCGGTGGCATTGATTGCAGTCTTGGGGTGATGGACGTGGTGGTGAGTTCGTCCATTGTGTATCACGATGTATGGTGCGGTATGGGTTGTGAATATGGCCAGGTGCAGGGTATGCCGGCAGTGTTTGCTGCCGATGAGGCTATGTGCCGTGCGGCAGAGTCGCTCAACGGTGATGCCGAAAACAACACCCGCATACATGCAGGCCTTATATGTACAGGTGACCAGTTCATTACCAACCGTGATGAACTTGACAAAATCAAGGGCAACTTTCCTGCCGGCTTGGCTGTTGACATGGAGTCGGCAGCCATTGCGCAGACATGCCACATATATGGTGTGCCGTTCGTTAGTTTCCGCATAATAAGCGATACTCCCGGTGTTGACAAGCATATTGAACAGTATGAGAATTTCTGGGGCGAGATGGCCGACCGCTCATTCGGTGTGACACGTCGCTTCCTGATGAAACTTTAACAGAATGCAGTTATGGAAAAGATTCCAAGTTTTACAATAGACCATATTCGCCTGGAGCGTGGAATATATGTGTCGCGCCAAGATGTTGTCGGCGGCGAGGTGGTGACAACCTTTGACGTACGTATGAAAGAGCCTAACCGCGAACCGGTGCTCAGTCCAAGTGCAATACACACTATTGAACACCTGGCAGCTACGTTCCTTCGCAACCACCCAGTGTGGGCCGACAGGATAATTTATTGGGGGCCTATGGGCTGCCTCACAGGTAACTATCTCATTGTGAAGGGCGATTTGACATCGGCCGATATATTGCCTTTGGTAAAGGAGACCTTTACTTTTGTTGCGGCATATGAGGGCGAGGTGCCTGGTGCAACGGCACGCGACTGCGGCAACTATCTTTTGATGAACTTGCCCGAGGCTCGTTGGGAAGCAAACAAGTATCTTTGTGAGATTCTTGAAAATATTACAGAAGAAAATTTGAATTATCCAATGTAATTGATACCTTTGGGGCGTTGAAATAATTAATTTTTAATATTATGAAAAAGTTTTTTGTGGCTTTAATGGCCGTTTTAGTGTTGGCAAGTTGTGGTGGAGATAAGAAAGAGACTGCAAATGGCGTAGAAAACCAGAATACAACAGAACATTCAGCAGTGGCTCCTGCAGATGTTATCATGATGACAGTGAAGGCAATGAATGACGCTGCTGCAAATCTTGAGAACGCTGCTACAGCCGATGAACTTATCGATGCAACAGCAGAATTGTATTCTGAGATGAAGAGACTTCAGGCAAATTACGGTGAAGTTATGCTTGCTGTCGATACATTGTCCGAAGAGCAGATGAACGAGTTGTATCCCGAGGAGATGAAAGCAATGGAGGAGGCCGCAATCAACTACTCTGTTGCAATGATGGGAAAGGCTGATTTGATGGAGAATCTTACCCCTGAGCAGGAGGAAAGATTTATGGAGATTCTTGAGGCAGAGCTTTAATGAAATCCTGACGATATTCTATAGACAGCCAACTTGCGTTGGCTGTCTTTTTTTCTGTTTAAAAGTTTGAATACGTTGGAATATTCATTAAGTTTGTGCATTATAAGTAATTGTTGAAAAGATAAAAAACAGTTGTTATGAAAAAAGTATTTGTGGCCTTGATGGCTGTTTTTGTATTGGCAAGTTGTGGTGGCCGGAACGAAGCTGAAAAGAGTTTTTGCGGAGTGCTTGAAACGGCTAAAGAACTGACCGGGGCTTATGCAGTAAATCTTGAAAAAGTCATTGACACCGAAGATGCAGAAGTTTTCGTAAAGCTCTATGAAAAATATATTGATGACCAGATTGCATATCTTGAAAAATATGGCGAGGTGTTGTATAATGTGGAGTGGGATGCTTTGACTCCCGAAGAGAAAGAAAAAGCCGAGGCGTTAGCTGCGGAAATTGATGAGTTGGAAGCCACTACCAGCAAATTGGAACTGGATGCTATGCTGACTTTTGAATTTACCGATGAACAGGAGGAAAGGTTGGACGAGGCGGATGGCAAAATGGAAACCGCATATGCCGCAATGAACGAAAAACTGGATGCGCCTTTGGAACTTGATACAGATGCGGAGCAGATTGCAGACGATCCCGTAAAGGCTAAATTTGATTATTTTTGCATTAAGGCGATGACAATCTCTGAAGAAGATACTGATGCTATTATGGAGTTGATGGTGGAGATGGAGGAGTATATTGCCACTCTTGATGAAGAGGAACAGGAAAGATTCTCGTCTTATCTGAATGAGGAATAGGTATCCGTTAGAACAACGAAAAAAGTCAGCTCATCGAGCTGACTTTTTTCGTTGTTGTCCTACCTGGATTCGAACCAAGACAAACAGAACCAAAACCTGTTGTGCTACCATTACACCATAGGACAATCCTCTTGTGCTCTCTTTTGAAGAGCGGTGCAAAGATATGCATTAAATGCGTAAATGCCAAATAATTTGGGCTGTTTTTGATTGTAGAGGCTGCGCGGTCACTGTCAAAGAGAGAATGAGTTCACTGCATCTATGACATTCTTTACATCGCTGTCGCTCATTGCAGGGTGGCATGGGAGGCTCAATTCCTGTGCATGTATGCGTTCTGTAATAGGCAACTGCAGGTGTGAATATTCGCAAAATGCCTGTTGCTTGTGTGGTGGAATGGGGTAGTGTATGAGTGTTTCTATGCCGTGCTCCAGCAAGTGCTGTTGCAGTTGTTCCCTGTGTGGGGTGGTGATGGCAAAGATGTGATATACATGGTTGCCGTCCTTGTCGGCTGCCGGCAGTGTGACCAATGGGTTACTGATGCTGCTGATGTACTTGGTGGCAATCTCCCTGCGCTTGGCGTTGTCGGCATCAAGGTATTGCAGTTTGACATGGAGTGCTGCAGCCTGAATCTCGTCGAGGCGGCTGTTCATGCCCTTGTACAGGTTTACATACTTTGTGTGTGAGCCGTAGTTGGCGATGGCTCTTGCAGCGTTGGCAAGCTCTGTGTCATTGGTGGTGATGGCTCCTCCATCGCCCAAAGCGCCAAGATTCTTGCCCGGGTAGAAACTGAATGCAGCGGCATCGCCCAGGTTGCCGGTGCGCTTGCCGCCATACATTGCTCCATGGGCTTGTGCGCTGTCCTCAATGACCTTTAGCGAGTGCTTCCGGGCTATTGAATTTATCTCGTCCATGTCGGCAACAAGGCCATAAAGGTGCACCGGCATTATAGCGCGTGTACGCTCTGTTATGAGTTCTTCAATGCGGGCGCTGTCAATGTTGCAACTGTGAGCACAAGGCTCGCAAAGAATGGGTTTCAGGCCAGCTTGTATTATGGAGAGGATTGTGGCGATGTAGGTGTTTGCGGGTACAATGACCTCGTCGCCGGGTTGCATTGTACCAATCTCGCAATATGCTTTCAGGATGATGGTGAGGGCGTCGAGTCCGTTGCCTGTTCCAATGCAGTGCCTGCAACCGCAGTAGGCGGCAAATGCCTGTTCAAAACGTTCGCACTCCTTGCCACGAATGTACCACCCCGATTGCGCTGCTCTTGTCACTGCTTCGGTAAGCTGTGGTTCGTATCTGTCGTTGATTGTCTTTAGGTCGCAGTATCTTATCATATTGCAGGCTTTTTAAGGTCAATGACATATGTGTCGTATACAACGGCGCGACCGCCCAGACGTTCCTTGTAGGCAATGAGTCCGCAGTTAAGGTATCGGCCACCATCCTCGACCGATATGCCAAAATCGAAATATCCCTTGCCTGCATAGCGGTTGTTTATCAGCTCCTCATACAGGTAGTCGAGTGCACTGAGGCGGCGTCCCTCTTCCGTGGTTGCCGAGTATTGCATGTGTATCACATTGCCGGTGATGAAAAGTACCACGCCGCCAAGTGTATTGCCGTCGTTGTCGGCAACGCTGTAGAGCTTTATATTCTCGGGAAATCGCTCTTTGAGCAGTGAAATCTCCTCAATGCTGTGCACGGGAGCGGTGTCATATTTATTCTGTAGCCTCTCGTGCAATATCTCCCAGAATGTGGCAAGGTTACCATCCTCTACAATGTGCAGGCTCGCTTTTGTCTTTGCGGTGAGCTTGCGGCGCCCGCCTATGGGCAACGGAGCGTTCAAGGGGATTGCCGATGATACCTTGCGCTCGGTGAGTGTTGCGCCGTGGCGGAACAGAGCGTACAGGTCTTCTTCACATGGGTAGCTGTGATATATGTGCGGTGTAGGTTTGTATATGATGCTTGTTACGGCTGTATTCTCTTGCAGATATCCGGCCATTGCATTGAAGAGTTCAAGGACGTCGGCAGTTGCTGTGTTGCAGGGTAGCAACATGCCGCCGTATGTGAGTCCGTTGTGTGAGCAGAAACAGTTCTCCTTGATATGTGCCGGCACGATGGCAACCAGTTCTTTGCCGCGGTAGAACATGAGCGAGTGATCGGTGAAACGATGTGAGTGATAGTCCATGTAGCCACGCTTGTGCAGGAACGTGCCGTTGCGGCTGCTGTCGACAAAGTTGTCCCACAGTACCTGTTGGTCGGTGGTGTATCTCTTTACTATGTATGCAGCGGGCTCCATCATTTACCAATGTGTTTCAAGAACTCATCGTATGAGTGTATATAGGTCGATTCGTCATACGAATGTGACGCCAGCACGAGCAATACGGCATCGGGCGAGAAATTCCTTATTTCGTCCCATGTGTCGGGCGGGATGACAAGTCCTTTGTCTTTGGAATCGAGAATGTAGGTGTGGCGGCCGTTTATATCCTCAAGTGTAATCTCCACGCTGCCGC
The DNA here is from genome assembly GCA_045660825.1 of Bacteroidaceae bacterium. Lineage (GTDB taxonomy): Bacteria > Bacteroidota > Bacteroidia > Bacteroidales > Bacteroidaceae > HGM04593. The sequence continues at coordinate 44,636 of JAZREN010000065.1, read as the reverse complement.
TGACGGCAATGACATATTCCCAAGACACCTTGTTGGAGTGCTTGCCACGCTCCTCGCCATGTGGAACACTGTGTATCCAATAGACGCGTTGTATGCTGAAGGGTATGTCAATGCCTTCCTCAACAATCGTGAGGCTTCCTCGGTTGTCGGTAAAGGTTTTCAGTCTGTCCATGCCGCTTACTTGTTGATGACAAAAATAAGGAATTTTGTTTATCGTAGCCAATTATTTGGCATAAACATTCCTTCTTGTTGCTATAAACGGAGGAAATGCGTTAAAATTGTCTGAATATCCGTGCATTTGTCATTATCTCCAATGCCAATTGTTCTGCCGGTATCTCTTTGGCTTCTGCGACAGATGCATATATGTCGGCAATTGGAAGCGGGCTTTCGTCACTTTCAATGAATAGTCTGTCGGTCGGGATAGCTTTTGCGCTGTCGGGGTTGAACCTTTCGCCAAGTGAAATGTAGAAACCGGCATCGATGAGCTGTACTGCCAGCTGTGGCTTGCCGCGGAAACCATGTATAATCCATGCCTGCCTTGGTCTCTGTTCCTTGTGCAGTGACATAAGGCGGTCAAAAGCTTTTACGCAGTGTATGATGAGCGGCTTGCAAAGCGCTTCGGAAAGTTGTGCATGGGCCAGGAATATCTCTTCCTGCAATAGAATGTCTGCGGGTGATTTAAGCATGTCGAACCCGCACTCGCCAATGGCTACGACATTCGCGGCTTTTGCCCATTCTGCAATGTTCGCAAGTTCGCTTTTCCAGTTGTCATTGATGTGCCATGGGTGTAATCCAATGGAGATGCTCCTGCCTGCGATGTAGCTGCAACCACTGTTGAATATCGCGTCTGGGGCTACAGTGCTGTTATGGGTGTGTATGTCTATGGCTGTCATGGCGGCTACTTTTTTATGGTACGGGGTCATATCCCGAACCTCCCCATGGGTGGCAGCGCAGAATGCGTCTGATGGCAAGGTAAAGGCCTTTGAATGGGCCATGCTTGCGTAGGGCCTCAATGGCATATTGTGAGCATGTGGGGGTAAAACGGCACGATGGGGGTGTCATTGGAGATATTACCTTTTGGTAGAACCTTATGGGTAATATAAGTAATGTTATAAAGAATTTTCGCATATGATGCCACCTTTTGTGAGTATGCTCTCGAGCAGTTTGCCCATTTTCTTTCTTATGAACGCAGTGCTGTTGTGCTTGTTGTCTATGTATATGATGGCAACAGCCATTTTCTTGCCATTGCTCTCCAGGCTTTCAACAAAAGGATGCTTGCTTGTGCGGTAGGCCTCGCGTATGCGTCGCTTGACAAGGTTGCGGTCAACGGCGTGGCGGAATCTCTTTTTCGAAACGTTGATGAGGATGGCTGCAGTGGGTTCCTGTTCTTCCTGTGGCTGCTCAATGAAGATTGCTCGCAGAGGATATGATGTGACCGAAGCGCCATTGGCATATACCTGCTCAATGACTCTTTTACTCTTCAGGTGCTCCTTCAATGGGAATGTGTTGCGTTTCATCCCTACGTCCGTTTTTTTAATGAATCAGCCCCGTCTTGTGGACGAGGCTGAAGGAATTATCTTTTATTTGTTGTTCGCTGTCAGGTATGCGTCCAAGGCTGCAGGCATATTGGTCGCCGCCGCCGAAGGCGCTTCAAGGTCGAGTCTCAAGCCGTGCTCCTTGATGTATTCTGCAGTCACGTTGCCAAAGCATGCGACTAGCTGCTCGCCCTGTACGTAGTCGGGGACATTCTTCTTCAATGAATCGATACCGTGTGGACTGAAGAAGATGAGCATGTCAAATGACTTGATGTACTCGGGGGCAATCTCTGTGCTTACAGTGCGGTACATCTCGGCCTGTGAGTGTTGGATGCCGTACTTGTCGAACAACTGGTTCAAGTCGTCACTGTGTACGTTTGATGAAGGCACAAAGTATTTTTCGGTCTTGTACTTTGCAAACAAAGGTTCAAGATCCTGGATGTGGCCATTACCGTAATGTACCTTTCTCTTGCGGTACTGTACGTACTTCTGGATATATAAAGAGATGGTCTCCGAGAGACAGAAATACTTCATGTCGTCGGGGATAGTCACTCTGAGTTCCTTGCACAATGTGAAGAAATGGTCAATGGCGTGACGTGAGAGGAATACGATGGCAGTGTGGTCGAGTATGGATACCTTCTGCTGTCTGAATTCCTTTGCTGTAACACCTTCTACCTTTATGAAAGAACAAAAGTCAATCTGCACGTTGTGCTTCTCCGCAATGCTGAAATATGGAGATTTCTCTGTCGCAGGTCTGGGCTGTGATACCAGAATCTTACTTACCTTCAATGCTCTAAATTTTTATAGTTATAAAATCACTCAGTTGTAGTATGGTTTTCCACACCATAGCCATGGGTAGAAAAACAAGTGCGCAAAGGTACAAAAAAATATCCACATAAATGCATTTTTTTGCAAAAATGATTTTGGAAGCCCCTCTGATTAGTGTGAATAGATAGGCTGCAAGTGTCAGAATTGAATAAATTTCGACATATTTTAAAGGTAGTTCCGGCAGGAAAAGAATGGCCAATGCGGCGGGTGTCAGGGTGAATCCCCAAAGCTTTGTGGCAAAGAGATAGAAACTGTCCCACTCCTCGCTTGCCCCTTTGTGAAAGAGTATGTTGTTGACAATGTAGTACAAACCTCTTTTTATTAAAAGGTATACAATGAAAATTGCTGCAAGTGTGCCCAATACAGGTATTGAATTCTCTTGTGTGATGTTGAAACGGTGTTCGTCAATAATGCCGGTAGTGACAATGGTGGCATAGAAGATGGTCTGGAAATCCATCAGAGAATTGCATATTTTTGTTATATGCGTCCTGTCATTGTATGGAGTGGATTTGTTCTCGTAGTAGAATATACACTTTGCACGTTCGATTATGCTTGCACCATTCATAAGCAGGACATACGATATGCCTACCAAGTTGAAAATGAGCAACAGCAGAATGATGTTGTCATTTGTCATGCTGTATGGTGCTGGTTCAAATGTCATAGCGCTGCATACTTTCTTACCTCGGCACTCCAACGTGGAGTGTTGCGTATTGCTTCAAGAGCCTCGGCAGGTGTTGTGGCTACGCTCCATATCTTGCTGTGTATCTCACCCATGAAGTGCTCCTCTACGGCCTTGTCAAGCTGTGCTATGAAGTGGTCGTAGTAGCCGTTGATGTTGAGGATAACAATGGGGTTCAGGTAAAGCCCCAGCTGTTTCCATGTGATAATCTCGCTCAGCTCCTCGATTGTTCCGCAACCGCCCGGAAGTGCAATGACCGCATCGCTCAGGTTGGCCATCATCTGCTTGCGCTCGTGCATTGAACCGGTGATGTGAAGCTCGGTAAGTCCGGGGTGGTGCCAGTTCTGGTCAACCATGAACTGCGGAATCACGCCAATGGCCTTGCCGCCATTCTCCAGTGCACCGTCCTCCACCTTGCGCATGAGCCCAATGCTCCCGGCACCGGTAACCACGGTTATTCCCTCCTTGGCAAGCAGTGCTCCAAGCTCATAGGCCGTGTCGCCGTAGATTTCGGCCACCTTGTTGCTCGATGCGCAGTATATGCAGATGTTGTTTATTCCCATATCGATGATGTATTCACGTGTCTTAATAAAGAAACTATTTTCACAAAGTTATTTCAAAATTTTCTATTTTGTTCATTGCTGGTGCTCCTATGTGAAAGTCTTTCAAATTCATAAAAATTCGCTATCTATAATACTGTAGAGGAATTCGGCTTCCTTTGCATTTCCATCTTGTGCAAAGTTGTCGGCAAGAACTTTTATTGAACCGGATGACATCAGTTTTGCAATGACGGTCTTAACAATCTCATTGCATTTGTCTTCAATGCTGCAGAACTGTTCAAGGTTTTTGATATTACATTCTGTCAATATGTTGATTTCTGCATCCTCTGATATTGCACTGATGACAGAGGCGTCGGTTGCGAATGGAATTATGTTTGGGGTTTTGCTGCATGTGCTGATGTTCTCGTGTATGGCTTTCTTGAGCTCATATCTGGAACCGCTGGTTGGAACCAAAATCTTTTTATTCATGATCGCGACTACATATCCATTTGTTCTTATTACGGAGTCTGTTAAATGATGTATAGTATCACTGTATTTCTGTTTGTATGGTTGGCTAAAATCCCAAAGCCTGTCAATATAAACTGAAAAATCTAATTTTGAGAGTCGATTGTAAACCATATCAGCCAGTTTGAATTCATTGCCATTATAGGATATGAAGATTCTTGTCTGGTTGATAAAATGGTTCAAGGTTGAGTAGATTTCTTCTATGCTCTTTGATAAATCAATCGTGACGAGATGTCGGTTTTGTGACTTGATATATTCCATCTCCTTTTGCACCCAATAAGAATTTCTTGCATTCTCACTGTCGCATAGTATAAAGCGTGTGCGGCAGTCTATTTCGCGTTTTATCAGCGAGTCTATCTCATCATCATCGTTCAGGCATTTCAGAAAAAACATAAGGGGTCTCAAAGAATGCTCTTCTAGCAGATTCCTTACTTGCCTAACTTTTTCATAATCCTTGTTTGAATGAGAAAGGAATATCCATATCTCATTATTTTCAGTCATATTTGCCATTATAGTAAAAACATATCTCTCCACCCTAAAAAAACTTGATAACTCTGCACCACGTGCGTGGTGTGTCCACTATGTTCCCCAGCTGCCACGGTCAAGGTTACGGTAGCCTATGGCCTCGGCTATGTGCTGGAACTGTATGTTCTCGCTGCCGTCGAGGTCGGCAATGGTGCGTGCAACCTTGAGTATGCGGTCATATGCGCGTGCCGAGAGGTCGAACTTTGTCATGGCGGTCTTGAGCATTGCAAGGCTTGTTTCGTCGAGTGCGGCATATTTTGAAATCAGTTTGGGTGTCATCTGTGCGTTGCAGTATATGCCTTTCTCTGTCTTATAGCGCTCTTCCTGTATTTTTCGTGCGGCAACAACGCGCTCGCGTATTGTTGCGCTTGGTTCGCCTGGTGCTGTTTTCGATATATCCTCAAATGGTACGGGGGTAATCTCAATCTGCAGGTCGATGCGGTCGAGCAACGGTCCGCTTATCTTATTAAGGTATCGCTGAACTTGGCCGGGACTGCATGTGCAGGGCTTGGTTGGGTGGTTGTAGTAACCGCAGGGGCATGGGTTCATTGATGCAATGAACATGACGCCGGCAGGGTACTCCACCTTGTAGTTGGCGCGTGCAACGCAAATCTTGCGGTCTTCGAGCGGCTGGCGCATCACCTCGAGCACGTCGCGGCTGAACTCGGGCAATTCGTCAAGGAACAGCACGCCGTTGTGTGCAAGTGATATCTCGCCGGGCTTGGGGTTTGCTCCTCCACCGCACAGCGCTACCGACGAAATTGTGTGGTGCGGGCTGCGGAATGGGCGTTGGGTGATGAGTGATATGCCGTCGGGCATCATCCCGCTCACGGAGTGTATCTTTGTTGTCTCAAGGCTCTCATCAAGAGTGAGTGGCGGCAGTATTGAGGGCAGACGTTTTGCCATCATTGACTTTCCGCTTCCCGGAGGACCTACCATAATAAGGTTGTGGCCGCCTGCAGCTGCTACCTCAAAGGCGCGTTTCACGCTCTCCTGTCCGCGCACCTCGCTGAAATCGAAAGGAAATGAACTTTGCTTTAAATAGAAATCGTTTACAATGTCAACCTTGTATGGGGGAATCTCTTCCTTGTCGTCAAGGAACTGCAGCACCTGTGAAAGGTCATTGGCGCCATAGACGGTGATGCCGTTGACAACAGCAGCCTCGGCTGCATTGCCGGCGGGTAGTATTATGCCTTCGTAACCCAGTTCTTTGGCTTTGATGGTGATGGGTAGTGCGCCCTTGATGGGCAACAACTTGCCGTCGAGTCCGAGTTCTCCCATTATAAGGTAGCGGTCGAGCTTTGCGGTCGATACGGCTTCGTCGGCGGCGAGTATGCCAATGGCAATTGGCAGGTCATAGGCCGAGCCCTCCTTCTTTATGTCGGCTGGCGCCATGTTCACGATGATCTGCTTGCTGGGAAAGCGCAGACCATTGTGGTGGAATGCCGAGTTTATTCGTTGTTGGCTCTCCTTGACAGCGTTGTCCGGGAGTCCTACGAGATAGAACTTTATGCCTCGCAATGCATTGACCTCAATGGTGACAAGTGTTGCGTTTATGCCTTGTATGGCTGCTGCAAGAACCTTTACGAGCATATTATATCTTTATTCTGTTGTTTTTCTTTTTCTCCTTAACTTTCTTCTCTTCCTTTTTCTGATTCTTTGTGTCGTGCTTGTGTGTCAAAGAATCAATTGTGGCTGCAGTAACGCTGTCGAGCGGCAGGTTGTATTCTGCTATTCGCTTGTAGGGCGTTACTAGCACCGAGTAGGGGAGCGATGTGATGTTGAATATCTCCAGGATATCGCTGTTCATGCCTTTGGGCTCAATCACATTGTCACCAATGATGCTGTCGTTGGTTATCGCGTTGAGCCATGCAGTGCTGTCGCTGTCTATGGAGATATTGAGTATCGCGAAATTTTCGCTTCGAACACTGTCTCTTATGCTGCGAAGCTCCTGCAACTGCTCGCGGCTGCCGTTATGCCAGGTTGCCCAGATATTTACAAGTAGATACTTGTCGGAGTAACGTCCGATGTTGGTCTTTATGCTATCGGCTGTGGTGTAGTTGAAAGTGGGGAACATGCGGTGCTTGACGTTGCCGTTCTTCTTGTCGAGCTGCTTGTTGATAGTTGCAATATATCTGTTGTCCTGCAGTGGACCGCTCAATTTGGATATCGCTTTGCGGATATATTCATTGTCGGGGTTGGGGATGTCTATTAGGTAACGGCGGAACAGTTCCACGTTCACCTCGCTCAACGGGTATTTCTTTGAGAACTCCTCAATGATTTTTTTCTGCTTTGAGATATCTGTTGCTTCGTCAAGAATACGAGAAATGCTATCGTGCAACACCTGTGTGGTGCCGCCTGCCACATGCCACCCGCTTTTTAGCATGCTGTCGGGTTGCAATGCCGCAGTTTGTCCAGGCTCGGCAAAAAGGGTAACGACATTGCCGTCGGGGAGTGCCAACATCAGCCGGGTTGCATTGCTCAAGGGGATGGAAAATGAGAAACTTCCATTACTTACTGTTGACGACAATTCCCTGTGTTTTTCATCGGTACTCCAAAGATATACAGCGCCCTCTGTGGCTCCATTTCCCTGTATGGTATACAAGGATGCCTCATTCCCTTTGCAGGAGAAGAGGAGGAATAACAGCAGGATGTATATCGACAGCCTTTTCATACTAGTGATATCGTGAGCAAATGTTATTGCTTATTTGCACGTTTGCGCTCAATCTCGTCGAGGATAATCTTGCGCATGCGCATTGATTTTGGTGTCACCTCAAGGTATTCGTCCTCCTTGATGTACTCCAGTGCCTCCTCGAGTGAGAAGATGATTGGTGGAACAATGCGTGCCTTGTCATCGCTTCCGCTTGCGCGCATGTTGGTGAGTTTCTTGCTCTTTGTGACGTTGATTACAAGGTCGTTCTCGTGGATGTGCTCACCGACAACCTGGCCGGCATATACATCCTCCTGTGGACTGATGAAGAACTTTCCGCGCTCCTGCAGCTTGTCAATTGCATATGCGAACGCTGTGCCGCTCTCCATTACCACCAACGAACCGTTTGTGCGGCGCTCAATCTCGCCCTTGAATGGTTGGTACTCTTTGAAACGGTGTGCCATGATGGCCTCGCCGGCCGATGCTGTGAGCACGTTTGTGCGCAAGCCGATGATACCACGTGAAGGGATATTGAACTCGATGTTCACGCGGTCGGCCTGTGCCTCCATTGACAGCATCTCACCCTTGCGGCGTGTGACCATATCGATGATTTTGCTTGAGTAGTCGGTTGGCACATTAATTGTGAGCTCCTCAATTGGCTCGTGCTTTACACCGTCAATCTCCTTGTAGATTACCTGTGGTTGACCTACCTGTAGCTCATAACCCTCGCGACGCATGGTCTCAATGAGTACCGAGAGGTGGAGCACACCGCGGCCGAATACAGTCCATGCATCCTCCTCGGGGTCTTTCTTCACGCGTAGTGCAAGGTTCTTGTCGAGCTCCTTGTCAAGGCGCTCTTGTATGTGACGCGATGTCACGAACTTGCCCTCCTTGCCAAAGAATGGCGAGTCGTTGATTGTGAAGAGCATGCTCATTGTTGGCTCGTCAATGGCGATAGGTGGCAATGCCTCGGGGTTCTCAAAGTCGCAGATGGTGTCGCCAATCTCAAATTTCTCAAGTCCCACAATGGCACAGATGTCGCCCGATGACACGCTCTCGGTCTTGCGACGGCCAAGGCCTTCGAATGTGTGAAGTTCCTTTATCTTCATTTTGCTCTGTTCGCCGTTGCGGTTCACGAGTGTCACGTTCGCGCCCTCGGTGAGTGTACCACGATGTACGCGTCCAACGGCAATACGGCCGGTATAGGGCGAGTAGTCAAGCGATGTGATGAGCATCTGTGGTGTACCCTCCAGCTTCTCGGGTGCAGGGATGTGCTCAAGGATTGCGTCAAGCAGTGCGGTAAGGTCGGTAGTCTCGTTGCGCCAGTCTGTACTCATCCAGTTGTTCTTTGCACTACCGTAGAGTACGGGGAAATCGAGTTGCTCCTCTGTAGCCTCAAGAGAGAACATGAGGTCGAATACCATTTCATACACCTCCTCGGGGCGGCAGTTGGGTTTGTCTACCTTGTTTACGACAACAATGGGTTTCAAACCAATCTGCAATGCCTTCTGCAGCACGAAACGTGTCTGTGGCATGGGGCCTTCAAAGGCATCCACAAGCAGAATACATCCGTCGGCCATGTTGAGCACGCGCTCAACCTCGCCACCAAAGTCGCTGTGTCCCGGAGTGTCAATGATGTTGATTTTTGTATCCTTGTACTGGATTGATACGTTCTTTGAAAGGATGGTTATACCTCTCTCGCGCTCCAACTCGTTGTTGTCGAGTGTGAGTTTGTCATTGTCCTGCTCCTTCAGCAGGTTACCTGCCAACATCAATTTGTCAACGAGTGTTGTCTTACCGTGGTCTACGTGCGCAATGATTGCGATGTTACGAATATTCTGCATATATATCTTTGTTTCCTTGTTTATTGAGTAATATAGATGTTGCCCCAATTTCAATTCTTATTCGTGAATTTGTCATCCTGAACGGATGTGAAGGATCTCAATATGTTGTATAAAAGAGATACTTCGCTATGCTCAGTATGACAGAAAACGGAGGGATACAACTCTTCTTGTTTCTTTTTTTTGTTTATGTCCGGTGTTGCGTGCTCTGTAGTTGAGCAGTCGCAAGCGACTGCAAAGTTACACAAAAATAGCGAGAATGTGTGCACGTTTTGTGAATAAAGCAGTCGTGTTAGACAACATCCCGCCATTTTTTAATGGCGGGATGTTGTCTATGACTGAATGTTCTTATACATATCAATATGTTTTCTCAAGTCCCATTCTCTCTGAAATCTTGTTCGAGAAGCGGGCGAAACAGAATTGTGTCATCAATCTGTATCCATCCCTTATGCCTTGAATGTTTGAAATCTCTTCGCCCGGATTGCCAATTTCAATATAACTGTAGTTTACATTTGAACCGGGGATTGTGAAATACACATCAAACTGGACGTCGATTCCCAATAAGTAAGACTTTGGAACATTATTTACAGCGTAGGTCCAAATTTCAGGGATTTCGATGATATTGAGATCATCGAGCCAGAATGCCTGGTTTTTTATGGTGTAGTTGAAAATGAGTACAGGTGAGTTCTTTTCGGCTTCGTCGCTTGATGTGACAATCTTTACAAAATCTTCGGCGAACATCTTGTTGAATCCGTTCTGTACACCTTCTGACAGGATGTGGTATAGCATCTCCTTGTCTCCCTGTGTGAAATTGTCTTTAAGTGATAGCATGTTTTCCTCAAGCGGTAGTGAAGTCTCTTCATTTATCATCTCAACAAGAAGACCTTTTATTTCTTCGTCATACTCGCTGTAGTCCTTCAGGTCAATGTGTTGGTTGATTTCCAGGAGTACAGTGCTGGTATTGTTCGCCTTAAGGTGCTTCAACAGTGCCATCATGTATCTTACAAGTTCCGGATCCTCGTTCGACTTGTCGCGTTGCTCATATTTGGCAATCTCGTTGTTCCACAAAGTCTCATAATTGCTTTTGACGGTGCTGATGTATTTGCCATCGGGGAATTTTTGCATGTATTCCCTGTATACGCCAATGGGTGAGTCTGTTACCTCCATCTCAATTCTCATAACCTTTTCATAGAACCATCCGTCGGGGTACTCGTCATAGTACTGCTTGCACATGTAGACTTCCCTTTCTTGCTTTACATCTTGATACATCAAATAGTCGCCAAGGAAGAATTTGTATAGGCATATACTTAAAACAACAATGGCGAAAAGCGACCATTTGATTCTTCTTGATTTGCGCTTTGACTTTTCTGCGGCTTCTTGTTCTTGCAACATCATGGCGTGGTAGTCTACCTCGTCGAGGATATTATTGAATGACCTGTATTTGCTGTATAACCATATGGCTTCGGCAAAACCGATCTTTATAAGCTGGTCTTTCTCTTCGTCATTTGCATTTCCGGCGCTATTTGTTTTTTCTATCAATCGGTTAATGATGTTCTTTTCGTGTTCATCTGCGATGGGGAACACTTGCTCCATCAATGACAATAGTGTTGAATTTGTAATATCAATGTTCAAGCCGTTCTTTCTTGCAACAAAGAGCAACATGCCCATTAAACGGCCACTCCAACGTGGTGATAAGAAACTTGTTTCCATAATTTGATTTCTTGGTTTGTTGAACACAAAGATATAATTTTTTAAATGATATTAAACTAAAAACCCTTAAAATAAACCGGACCATGAAATAACTGGGTGATGTGTCATAAAACCATGATATGTTATTTATTTTGTAAAAAGTGATTGCTATTCCGGAAAATAGTTGTACCTTTGCATCCGCGTTGGCAACATAGTGCGCCCCAGGCGCATTCATTTGTCGGCCAAAAGATATTTTTTTAACCCTTAAAAACTTCAAATTATGTATTTGGATTCAGAGAAAAAGAAAGAGATCTTTGGCACATACGGAACGTCTAACACTGATACTGGTTCAGCAGAGAGCCAGATTGCATTGTTCTCATACCGTATTGCACATTTGACGGAGCACCTCAAGGCTAACCGTAAGGATTATAGCACACAGAGAGCTTTGACAATGTTGGTAGGTAAGCGTCGTTCACTCCTCAACTACTTGAAGGATCGTGACATCAACCGCTACCGTGCTATCGTAGCTAAGCTCGGCTTGCGTAGATAATCTGCGTCAAGAAAGATTAAATCGCGGGACTTTCCTTTTGGAAAATCCCGCGATTTTTTTTTATACTTAGTGACGTCAATGGTTTTTAAAACAGACATAAGAACAGAAGAACATAAGGCTTCTCTGTGATGCAGATATTTTGTTCCAATTTGGGACAAAAAAAGAGTGGTGATCAGTATTCAAAATGAGAACAGGTTTTCCTTTTTATACTGATTACCACTCTTTATGTTTGGAAATAAATTCTAATATTTATATCTGCATCACAGAGAAGTTGGAACTTTATCGTTGGAATATCATAGCATCCTTTTGTTCTTTTGTACTTCTGTCTAAAAACTGATTTTACTTTGCTCCCTTTCTCCTCACAAGTATCGAAACCACAATCATCACTCCAATGCACATGGGGTAATAAAGGCTTGGGATAATCTCCAGTGGCGAAACCTTTGCCAGGCCCGATGCAATGAGCAACTGTGCGCCATAGGGTATAATACCCTGTACAAAGCACGACGTGGTGTCCATAAGGCTTGCTGCGCGGCGTGGCTGTATGCCGAACTTCTTTGAGATGTCGCGCGAAATGTCGCCCACTGTCAGTATTGCAATAGTGTTGTTCGCTGTGCATATGTTTGCAAGCGCTGTCAGTGCTGCTATTGCAAACTCTGCCGCACGCTTTGTACGCATGCGCAGTGTAACAATGCGTATAAGATAGTCTATTCCACCATTAATACGTACAATCTCCAACAATCCGCCTGCGAGCATTGTCACAAGAATAAGTTCTGTCATCCCCATGATTCCGCTACCCATCTCTGTGAATATGCTTATTCCACCCACGGCGCCGAATGCAATACCCATGACTCCGGCAATGCCAATGCCAATGATGAGCACTAACAGCACATTCATTCCAATGAGTGCACAAACGATTACAGTGAGGTAGGGGATACACTTCAATGCGTCGCTGACAGTGATGGCGGTTGTCTCAATCTCCTCGATACCATTGCCGCTGAATGCGTAGAGCAACAGTGTGACAATGGCTGCGGGCAACACAAGTCTTATGTTGGTGCGGAACTTGCTGCGCATTGAGCATCCCTGTGTCTGTGTTGCTGCAATGGTGGTGTCTGATATGAACGACAGGTTGTCGCCAAAGAATGCACCTCCCACAACAATGGCTACAAGCCATGCCGTGTCGCAGTTCAGCTTTGTTGCCAACGCGGTGACAACAGGCGTGAGCGCCACTATCGTACCCACTGATGTTCCAATGGAGAGTGATATGAAACAGGCTGCAATGAATATTCCTGCCGGCAGGTAGTTGCTTGGGATAAGGTTCAGTGTCAGCTGCACCGTGGCATCCACTGCACCCATGGCCTTTGCAAGCGCGGCAAATGCCCCTGCAAGTACGAATATCCAAATCATATACATTATGCGCGTGTTGGCTGCACCTTTTGAGAAATGCTCAATGCGCTCGTCGAGCGTGCTGCCGCGTGTTATTGCCACTGCATATATCGATGCCACAATGAATGCCGTTGCAATTGGTATGCGGTAGAAATCGCCGGCGATTATTGAGCCGGCAAGATAAATGGTGAGCAGCACAATTATTGGTGAAAGGGCAAGCAAGCCGCGTCGTGTGTTTATTTTTTGCATATTATTTTCTATTTTCATCGCGAAGATACAAAAAAAGTAGTGCGCCCCAAAAGGCGCACTACCGTTATATTGCTTAAGGTCTATTGTTTATTACTTAACCAATACCTTTGCGCTGCGGATTACGTTGCCAAGCTGCATCTTTACAAGGTAAACACCAGCCTCGGTTGCAACGGCTGTCGGGTTGGTTACAAAGTTCACGAACTTGCCGTCAACAGTGTAAATCCAAGCCTTCTCAACATTCGCGAACTCAATTGCACCTTCAACGCCCTCGGCTGCAGAAATTTCGCCTGCTACATTCTCAACAGATGTCTCTGTACCAAGACCTTCTGGCTCCTCAGCCTCGCCCTGGTCACGGTTGTCGACAACTACGCGGCCCGGGTTTGTACCCTGGATTTCAACGTTGAAGTCGATTGTGAAGCCCTTTGCATGGTAGCCTACCGGGTTGAACATACCAGCGAACCAAGCGTCAGAGAATACGATACGCAAGCGGCTCTGGCCAGGAGTTGCGTTCTCGGGCACCTTGAAGCTGAAGTTAAGACCTGTTGTCTGGAATGACTCAGTTGCTTTGCGGATAGTGCCGGCAAAGAACAAGCGCTCACCCTCAGGGTCTGTTGTTGTCTTACCGTCTGCAATCTCGGCTTCAGTACGCTCTGTTGGGAGTGGCTTGTCAAAGTCGCCGCTACCGTTGAGGTCCATCCAACCACCTGCGAAGCACCACTTCAAACCGTCGCTGAAGTCAGCACACTTGATGGTCATGCTGATGGTCTGGCCCTGGTTTACAATCAAGGTGTGGTCAAGAGCCTTTGCATACTGTGTTCCGTCTGCTACAGGGCCATTAGCACTGTAGTTGAGGTTCTGTGTTGCACCGGTAGTTGTAACTGCTGTCACGTAACGCTGCTCGCGTGCGATATCTGCACCCTCGCACTGATCGTCCATCTGGCTGATACCGTAGTTGCCATACTCCTCCTCCTTCTCGGGAAGCTCGCTCTGTGGAGCGCGTGGAACCTCAACCCAAACAATTGGAGAACAGGTCTTGAGGTCTGGAGATACTGAACGGATACCGATTACAGGAACATCATTTACGCTCTCGAAGTCAATGTTTGGAACAAGTGTTGCCCACTGTGATGTTGTACCCACCTTCATAACCTTGCCATTCTCGCCAATCTTCATAAGAACCTCGAAGTGGTCGATGTTTGCCTCGTCGTTGTATACCAAGCCCCAATCTGCGCGGTCCTTGGCTGTAGCATCAACATTCCAGTGCAATTTCACTGTCATTGAAGTCTTTGTCTCTTTCTTAACCTCAGCAACAAGATCCTTTACATTGGCTGGAGTGATTGTTGCCTCGTTGTTGAGCTCGAGCTTACCGACATACAACTGATAGTCATTGTTGTTGCCCTTTACACGCAAACCAACGCGCTCGATAATATCATTTGCTGCAATGCCTGTGAGGTCGAATTTCTTCTCTTCCCAAGTGTTGCCTGCTACGTCGCCGTATGGATACTCAATCCACTCGTTGCTGCCCTGCTTCTTGAGAATAAGGTAGAGGTTTGTAGCCTTCACATCCTTCAAAGTCTTCACAGCAAGCTTAGCGTATGCACCATTGCCGGCCTTGAGAGATGTCTTGTAAAGAACGATATCAGTACCGGTCTCTGTTGCAGCACCTGTAAGTTCAATACATGAACCGCCTGTGTATGCGTCAAGGTGAGTGTAGTTTACTTCGATGTCAGTACTTACATTGTCAGCAGTGTTAGACTTAAGGCGCAACCAACGGTATGTCGGAACAAGGTCCTGAGAACTCATGTTGTACCAGCTGCCAGCGTATGACTTCTTACCCTTGTAGAAGTAACGGTCGCCGTTACCGAGTGTAAAATGAGTGAGGAAGTGCATGTCGCCCTGGATTGTAGAACGCTCCGGAATCCACTCTGCGATACCTGCAAAGTTCATCAATGGATAAGGATATGCTGCTGTTGCCTCCCAGTTGATCTTGCCACTGCCAGTAGCTGTTACTGCAGGGCGATTGAGTGGGTTACGGTAACCTCCGGACATTGCGCGCTCAAGCAATCTCTGATAGTTGCCCTGTGTGTCAAATGCACCGTCACCGACATTGTAGCTCATGAAACGGCTCTGACCGTGCTCACCCCAAAGACAGATACCGATTCTGTGGTTGTAGTCTGTCTGGTCAAGAGCTTTCCAGTTGCGGTCCATACCTGCAATCCAAACACCTGTGTAAAGGTCTTCTGTGCTACCAACTGCAGCCTCGGCTGCCTGAACTGACTGCTGCATCTTCACGGCAGTTGTAAAGTCACCACCGTTGTAGTTGAGCATCAAAGCGTGTGTCTGTCCCTCGGCATTTCCAAGAAGGGCGTTTGTCAAGCCTGTGTTGTTTGTATTAATACCCTGCTGTGCTGTGTAGATGCTACTGTCGTAGTCGTAGTAACCACACTCAATGGCATACTTGTAAAGTGCTTTGTGGAATGCAACGATATTTGTATCGCTGTAGCTGGTGTCCTCCCAGTTATAGTTGATACCGTCGGCACCAAAGTACATCAAGCAGTTGATAAGTGGCTTCACGTATTTGAACTCGCCGTTTACCTTCTGTGTAATCATTGAACTGTAACCTGCGTCACCGTCGCCTGTCCAGCTCTCAAAGAATGCGATACCACTCATAATCTTTGTACCGTTGCGGTGAGCTGCATCAACCCATGCACCCGGAGCCTGGAAGAAACCGTGGTTCCATGAACCGAAGAGGTTAGTGTACTGCCACATAGAGAATACGTCGGCTGCAAATTTGTCGTTAGGATAACCTGCTGCACCACCTGAACCCACGTCCATTGGAAGGTTCAAGAAAAGGTTGCGTTTTTCGTATGTCTGGGGACGGAGACGGTCAGCGCGGTCAAGAATCTCGCGGCGGCGTACGTGTGAACGTACAAAAGCGATGTCCGATGCCTGGATACCGATAGATTCGAACTCCTCCAATGTCGGGTATTTGCGACCCTGCTGGCTTACACTGTAGAACAGGTCGAGCATCTTTTGGATGTCAAAACCGCTGAAGTCATAGATTGAGTTGTCAACCTCGGCAACTGCGCCACCGTTGTTGCCACCTTCTTCTTCACCTGAGTCGTCATTTACATCTACAAGCTGCCATTTTGCTGCTGCTGCCAAAGCCGCGTCGCAGAACGGATAGTATGTACCGCTTACATTCTCGACCTTGAAATACTTTTCGCCGTTCATGATGTAATAATAGCCGTTGCCAGCATCTGTGAAATTCAAGACGCTACCATTTGCCAAAGCATCGACATTCCAAGACTGGCAGTAGATGTAATAACCGCTCTTTGTCTTCAGATAATATCCGCTACCAGCCTCTTCAAAGATGAAAATCTGAGCATCGTTTCCAGACTTTGCTACGACATTCACACCGCCGTTTGCGCCGCTTGGATGTGCGTCATAGTCTGCCGCGTTGAGGTACTTGCCTGTGCTTACATCCTTGATACGATATTCTTTGCTGACATCAATCTGTGCAATGGCACCAAATGCAATGAACAGCGATAAGAACATTAAAGTAAACCTTTTCATAAAACATTGATTTTGGTTAGTTAATAAATAAATTGTTTCAAATTTGTCGGTTCTTTTTGCTAAAAGTCAAGATATGTAAAACTGTTTTTACATTATGTCAAACGGGTGTCTTCGTATTTTGCTTTTAGCTAAACAAATATCGTCATATTCTTGAAATTAACAAATATTTCTATTGATATTTTTTGTTTTTTATAATAATATTGACACCCTGCTTTTGAATTGTTCAGCCCTATATTCTTGTATACAAAAGACTCCCGAACCGTAAGGCCCGGGAGTCTTTTATCATAGAAACTCTTTTTTAGAAATTAGGCGCGTTTACGTCCCACCACAGACGTGTAGCCTGCTTGTCAGGTCCGCCAAGTGCAGGAATACCGCTGTTGTTTACCATCTCCTTGCCGGCAGGGTCAGTTGGAGCCCAAGGAATACGGCGAATCATTTCACCCTCCTTGATTGAACCGTCACCATCCTCGGTGTTGAGTACAGGGAACATCTTTGGATATCCAGTACGGCGCATCTCGGCCCATGCCTCTGTTGAGAGTGGGAACAATGCAATATACTTCTGTGTGATGATCTTCTCTAGCTTTGTCTCGTTGTCATCACCCTCGTTCCATGCAACGCCAATCTTTGTAACGCTCTCCCATGGCTCACCATCGCCAATTGGGTCAACGTTGGTGTACTCTACAGGAACTGTCTGTGCCATATAATCCTCGACGTAGTTTGCATACATCTCGGGGAAGAAATCTGCAACCCAAGGCTCTACGAGGTCGGCATTTCTGATACCGCGCTCATAGAAGAACTGTGCTGTTCCGTCGCCCATGTTCCAGCCACGCAAAATACCCTCGGCACGTAAGAAATCAACCTCGGACCACTTGATGAAGTAGAGTGGAGCCTCGGTCATCATGTCTGCATCAAATGTTGAGTATGCCTGATAGTGGTTCTCTGAGTAATCCTGTCCTGTACCTACGTATACACCTGAACGGATACCGCAGATTCTTGTGTCTGCCTCAAGGACTGAATTGTCGTTTCTGTTGACAATCTTATTGTTGTTTGCCTTGAAAAGAGTCTTTGTGTATGGGTGGTCAAGGCTCATGAGCAAGCTCTCGAACGAAGCTGACAGACGGATATCACCCCAACTCTGTATCTGTACCAATGGGTGACCGATAGCATCGTATGACTGGAAGAATCCCATCTGGTCGCCTACGCTCTCAATTACACCGCTCGCAACAGCCTCCTCGGCCCAAGCTTTTGCGGTGGCATTGTCAACATTTACCATGTGCATGGCCATACGCAGCTTAAGTGAGTTTGCAAGCTTGATGTATGGGTTCATGCTGTAGTCGCCTGTATCCCAGCTTCTTGTAAGGTCGAACTTTGAAAGGATAGCCTGAATCTCAGCCTTGTACCAATCGGGGCGGTTTGCCTCATAGTATTTCAAGCACTCTACAATTGTGTCAAGGTTTGTCTTGATACCCTTATAGATGTCTTCTACCTTATTGTATGTTGTTGGGTTAGGAGAGTTCTGCTTGTCCTCGAAATAGGTGAATGGGCCTGCCAGGTCGGCATTCTCCTGTGCTGAAAGGCTGTAGAACAACAGAACAATAGCCTTGATTTCAGGAATAGAGTCGATCATAGGGTGGTGCAACACCGGCATGAATGCGTTCTTTGCCATTGTGTAGGCACCCATAGGACCACCGTTGAAGTCGGCCGACAAGTCATATGTCGAGGTCAAAGAACCATACATGAAATCCTTGTGAGGCACTGTAAAGTACTGTGCATAGAGGTCGGGACCCAAGCTGTACTGGCGCTGGTATGCGTGAGATGCCGGTTTGTAAACCACGCCGTCCTGAATCTTACCACCGCGCAAACAGTATGTACCAGAAGGAATTGTCTGCAGAACGTAGGCGCTGTCCAAAGACGCCTTGGCTGCATTGAAACCGTCCTGTGTGGGCTCGAATTGATAGTTGATTGAGTCAATTCTGCCACTCTGAATGCTGGTGTTGGTGCCTGGTGTTATCTGACCTGCACCGAGCTCATCGCCAGGGTCGGTAAAATCGTCACAAGATTGCATTGAAAACGAAGCTGCCAACAATGCACTTGCAAATACAAGATACTTTTTCATATTCAAAATATTAATGATTAATAAATTAGTCTATTTTACAGATTTAATTTGATGTTCAAACCGAATGAGCGTGATGATGGGTAGTTGAACATGTCAATACCGCCCATACCGTTTGCTGTTGACAATGATACGTCTGGGTCAACAGGTGATTCCTTGTACAGGAAGAAGAGGTTGCGGCATACGAGTGAGATGTTCAGGTTCTTGTAGTTGCCAAAGAGGTTGCGGAATGTGTAACCGAGTGACAACTCACGCAAACGGAAGTTTGTAGCATCGTAGATATAGTTTGTTACATCTTCGGTACCGATAAATTCGTAGTAGTCCTGAACGGCAATCACGTCGTTCTTGTTGTCGTTCAAATACATACCAAGGCGGCCGTCTTTGGTTCTGATGTTGTTCTCCTCGGCATACAGGCGTGCTTCACCTGAACGCTCCGATGCTCCAAGACGGTCAAGTTCGCGCTCGGTCAATGAGATAACTTTGCCTCCAATGCGTCCGTTGATAAGGAAGTATAGAGTGAAATCCTTGTATGTGAATGTGTTTGACCAAGAAAGCTGGCAAGGGCTGTTAGCATTTCCAATCTTTGTCGCAAACTGTCCGTTGTCTACAAATTCAAGATATCCCCATTGGTCAGCTGTTACGGTACGGCCCTGTTCCATTCGTACACTTGTGGTGTTGGGGTTCATGTGACTTGTCAGGTAGATATCACCCTTCTTGTGTACCAACTGGCCTTCGCCGGTTGTGTTGTACTTGCCGTCGGCTGTCTGGTAGATATTGTCGCCATAGCGTGTCAGGTCGTTGACATAGATGTCACCGTATGAACCTCCAACCTTGTAGGCAATCTGTACCTTACCTTTTGCAAATGAAGTGACAAGGTCCTTGTCCTCTCCTTTGTCATTTTTCGCAGTCGCTACAATACGGTTGTGGTTGTACGAGAAGTTAGCAGTTGTCTTCCAACGCCAGTTGTTGCTTATCTCCCAGTCATATCCAACAGTCAATTCAATACCCTGGTTGCGGATTATACCGCTGTTGATAGGCTGTATTTTGCCGTTTGACCAACCAACCTCAATGTACTGCTTGTGCATTGCCGAGTTGTAGTATGTCAAATCCAGGTTCAAGCAATCGTCAAGGAACTGCATTTCCAAACCTGTCTCAAATGATTTTGTCTTTTCAGGCTCGGGGGTGAACGGGTTGCGTGATGACACACCAACGGCTTCGTCTTTTTCGTTCATGCTTACAGCGCTGAATACAATGTTTGGAATGGAGTTACCAACCTCAGAATAGCTCAAACGGTACTTTGCGTATGTGAACCATTCGGGCATCTTTATCATGTCGCTGAGGACTGCATTTGCACCTACTCCAAAGTATCCATAGCTCTCCTTTGTGCCCAAATGAGCAAACTGTTTGAATGGACGGTACCAGTCATGACGGTATGATGCATCGACAAATACGACATCCTTCCAACCTACCTGCGCTGTGGCAAGTGCGGCTTTATCCCAGTTGTTGCTTTTGCCCTTTGATGTTACACCGGCGCTGCCCGATGATGGCTCGAAACGGTTGACAACAGATGAGATGTCTGTAACGATGTTGTCAACAGTCATGTCAATTGTCGCGTCTGCCACATATGTACCACTGTTGTTGCTGTTTGTTGTATGAGCTACAAAACCAGCTGTTGCCGAAACGGACCAATCCTTTGCAAAATCCTTATTGTATGAGAGCATACCGTCGGCATAGAAATCGTTGGTGCGGCTGTTGCTCAACCAGTAACTACCGTAACGGTACATGCCTACATCATACCATGTTGTTGCGTATCTGCCACCTTCATTGTTATATTTTGAGTGGTCTAATGAAACGCGTCCGCTAAGGTTCAGACCTTCAATGATTTTGAGTGTACCGTTGAATGATACCGAGAAGCGGTCTTCAATGCTCTCATCAAAGTTCTTGTTTGTCAGCCAGTATGGGTTGTTACGTCCCGGTGACATGTATGAATAGCTCTGCATAGGGCCGGTGAGCAATGCGTGTCCGGTCTGTTTCTTGTAGCTGCTTCCATCCTTGACATAATATACCTGTTCGCCCTTACCTGTCGGGTCGCCCGAAGAGTACCACTGGCCATTGGCTGATTCGTAGTTTGCCTTGTAGTAATCCATGTCGGTATCACGTGGGGTTGTGTAAAGGTGATAGATAGGGTTTCCTACGGTACCACCACCGACACGGTTACGTGTCTCGGTCTGGACATAGTTAATGTTTGCTCCAAGGGTCAAGCGGTCCCAAAGCTTATAGCTCTGGCGGAATGCAAAAGTGTTACGGCTGTACTTGTTCGCAGCAATCATACCTTGTGAGTATGTGTTTGAGTATGATGCGTAGGTCTGTATCTTCTCTGTACCACCTGATACACCAACAGAGTTTGTGGTCATTACGCCTGTATCGTAGAACTCTGCAATATCATCTTTTGCATAGTTGCGCAACTGCACATTGTTGACGAATGTCTGGTTTTGGGTTTCATAGTCGTAGAAGAATCGCTTGTCACCTGCAATAGCTAACTGATGTGTGCCGTTGCCGCTAAGACGGTCGCCCCAGCTGTTGTATTCAAGGGTTGGAGAACCAGCCTTGTATGCACCGTATGCATTCTGCAGACGTGGGGTCATAAGTGGGGTGTCAAATGTGGTGCTTGATGTGAATGTAACCTCCATCTTACCCTCTTTACCTTTCTTGGTGGTAATCATGATGACACCGTTTGCAGCGCGTGAACCATAGAGTGCAGCAGCATTTGCACCCTTGAGCACGTTCATAGACTCGATGTCGTCGGGGTTAATCATTGACATATAGTCGGAACCCTCTGTTACACTACCACTGGTAAAGGACGTGGGGTCGCTTGCCTGGTTGCGGATGCTGTTGGTCATTGGCACACCGTCGACAACAATGAGTGGTGAGTTCTCGCCACTGATAGACTTGTTGCCACGCAAAGTAATCTTTGACGCACCACCGGCACCACCGGCACTTGGGGTGATGGTGATACCTGAAATCTTACCCTCGAGCGAGTTGGCGATGTTGGCATCGGGCGCTTTCAAGAGCTCGTCGGCCTTGATGAGCTGTGTGGCATAGGTAAGTGATTTCTCCTTACGCATGATACCCATGGCTGTTACAACCACCTCGTCGAGCGCTGTAGACTCCTCTTTCATGACGAACTTGAGTGCGCCGCCTTTCCATACCTGGTCGTCGCACTTGTAACCCATGAGTGTTACACGGATAGTAGCGCCTTTCTCTACATTGCGCAATTCAAAATTACCATCAAAGTCAATGGGCGATGAATTTGTTGTGCCGACAACGAATGCTACTGCACCGAACATCGGTTCGCCGAATTCATCAACTACAGTACCTTTGACGGTGCCGTCCTTCTGCTGCATAGTTGCAGCCTTTGCCCAACCTTCGGTAGGTACGAAAGTCAGTGCCAATCCCAGGATTGTTGCCGCAAAAAGCGACCTTCCAACAGTTTTTAGTAGTTTCATATTATTTAAATTTTGGAGGATTTGCGCATCGCACGTCGTGTATCTGCTCCTCCGGAGTTATAAATTATTCTTTTTTTGCAAAAATATGTAACATTTTGTCATAAAACAGGTTCCGACAACCCGCCTAATCAGTCTCAAAAATATATAAATATTTTATGTTGTAAAACATTTGAGGTAAAATTGTATGAATAAAAATAAAAAAAATGAAGTCGCAAATAAAAAGAAAAAACAGACGATTGTTGCGGAAAAACAACGAAAGCCCGGAAATTCCGGGCTTCGATTTGCAGAAAAGTTGAGTTATTTAATCTCCCAAGTCTCGTTTGTTTCGAGCAACTCATTGAATGAGTGGTAGGGTTTGGCTGCCTTCACCTCCTCAATCTGTGCATGGACGGCATCGTTGTAGGTCATGGCCTCAACATCGCGTATAACCCCCAACGCAATGGGGAAATCGGGGCCTTCCATTAGTGCCAGCTTTAGGTGCAGTGTAGTGTCCTTGCAATGTGCGTCGTGTACGAGGATATCGTTTTCGGTGATTCCGTTCTCGCCAATCTTTACTACTTTCAGGCCAAAGCCCTCCTGCATGAGTCCATATTCTCTGTTCTCGCCAAAAATCATTGGTTTCCCGTGCTCAAGGTAGATTGCATTCTTTGCACGTCCCTCCTTGGTGTAGATGCTCTCGTGGGTGCCGTTGTTGAAGATGACGCAGTTCTGCAACACCTCGACAACCGATGCTCCCTTGTGTTGTGCGGCTGCCTTGAGGCAACCCACGGCAGCCGCCATGTCAGTTGCTACGCAGCGTGCGAAAAAGTTGCCACGTGCGCCAAAGCAGAGCTCGGCAGGGCGGAATGGGTCTTCCACTGTACCGTAGGGCGATGATTTGCTTACAAAACCGCGTGCCGATGTGGGTGAGTACTGACCTTTGGTAAGGCCGTATATGCGGTTGTTGAGCAGTATCATGTTAAGGTCGATGTTGCGTCGTACTGCATGAATGAAGTGGTTGCCGCCAATAGCAAGTCCGTCTCCGTCACCCGAAATCTGCCACACTGTGAGACCCGGATTGGCAACCTTAGCTCCTGTGGCAATGGCTGCCGAGCGGCCGTGGATGGTGTGGAAACCATATGTGTTCATGTAATAGGGTAGGCGCGATGAGCAACCGATACCCGAAATTACTGCAATGTCGTGTGGGGCAACACCCAGTTCGCCCATAGCCTTGTGCAGTGCACCCAGGAAAGAGTGGTCGCCGCAACCCGGACACCAACGTGGCTGCCCGAACTTATAATCTTGTGCTGTGTATTCGCTCATATTGAGAAGTTGTTTTGTTACGAAACTGTAAAGATCCGATTATGTCATATCGAACGAACGTGAGATATCTCAATTCCTTTTTTGAGATCCCTAGCGCAAGGCTCGGGATGACAAATATCGTTCCTTATTTTTCCATTATT
Organism: Bacteroidaceae bacterium; assembly: GCA_045660825.1. Classification (GTDB taxonomy): domain Bacteria; phylum Bacteroidota; class Bacteroidia; order Bacteroidales; family Bacteroidaceae; genus HGM04593. The sequence goes on along the minus strand of JAZREN010000065.1, from coordinate 21,009 downwards.
TTTGTGAATTCCTTTACAAGGTCGGCAACCACGAATGGCTGTCCCTTTACCTCGTTGTATTGCTGTAACTCAATGCCGCCGATTCTTGTTCGCAGGTAACCTGCGAACTGTCCCATATTCTGCTCGGCAACAACTATCTTCTTGTAGCGGCGCAGAACGTCGGCTGTGTTTGCGGGTAGCGGGTTGATGTAGCGGAAATGTGCCAATGCAACCTTCTTGCCATCGGCATTCATCTGCTGCATAGCCTCGCACAAGTGACCGTATGTGCCGCCAAAACCAACGATGAGCAGGTCGGCATCCTCGCATCCCTCAACCTGTAGTGGCGGGAGACTCTCTGCTATTTTTGCGACCTTGCGGGCACGTGTCTCAACCATGTTGTGGTGGTTGGCCGGGTCGTTGCTGATGGCGCCCGTTGCTGCGCTCTTCTCAAGACCGCCAATGCGGTGTGTAAAGCCCGGTGTGCCAGGTACAGCCCAGTAGCGTACGTCGGTTTCGGGGTTGCGTTTATAAGGACTCCAACCATCCTTCATGCTTTCGTTTACATATGGTGGAACGATGGCGGGGTATTGGCTGATGTCGGGCAGTTTCCATGCTGCCGAGCCATTGGCAATGAAGGCGTCGGTGAGCAGGATTACAGGTGTCATGCGCTCAACGGCTATCTTGCAGGCGTTGAAGGCTGCGTCGAAGCAGTCGGTTGGCGATGTGGCGGCAATCACCGGTATGGGACTCTCGCCGTTGCGGCCATAGAGAGCTTGCATCAGGTCGGTCTGCTCACTCTTTGTGGGGAGACCTGTTGATGGGCCACCACGCTGCACGTCAATGATTACAAGCGGCAGTTCGGTAATGACGGCAAGGTTTATGGCCTCGCTCTTGAGACATATTCCGGGGCCTGATGTTGATGTGCAGGCAAGAGCACCGGCATAGGCAGCACCAACAGCCGAAGCACAACCGGCAATCTCGTCTTCGGCCTGCATGGTGATGACACCCATTGACTTGTGCTTTGCAAGTTCGTGAAGGATGTCGGTTGCAGGGGTGATGGGGTATGAGCCAAGGAACAGCTGCATGCCTGCCTTTTCGGCAGCTGCGATAAGTCCGTATGCCGTAGCCTTGTTGCCGTTGATGTCCATGTAGCGGCCTTTCTTCTTCTCGCGATCGCTCTCAACGCTGTATGTATGTGATATTGATGTGTGGGTGTTGTGTCCCATGTCATAGCCGGCACGCAATACCTTGATGTTCGCCTCGGCAATCTCAGGTTTCTTCTTGAACTTCGTACGTAGCATATTCTCGGCGAGTGTGAGGTCGCGGTCATATATCCAGCATACCAATCCAAGTGCAAGCATGTTCTTGCAGCGCAGTACGCTCTTGTTGTCCATTCCGCTGTCGGCAAGTGTTGCCTGGCACAGCGATGTTATGGGGCAAGGAACCACCTCACATGTTATGCCCAGCTCGGCGATGGGGTCACCGGTCTTGAACTCGGCCTTTGCAAGGTCTTTCTCGGTGAATGAGTCAATGTCTATGATTATTGCACCTGTGGGTTTGCAGTGTTTGTACTGTGTTTTGAGTGCTGCGGGGTTCATTGCTACCAGTATGTCGCACTCGTCACCGGGTGTGAGCACCTTGTTGGCACCAATGTGCACCTGGAATCCCGAAACGCCGGTGAGTACTCCTTGTGGGGCGCGAATGTCGGCTGGGTAGTCGGGGAATGTACAGATGTCATTACCTACAGTGGCCGAAATCGTTGAGAAAATGTTGCCGGCCAACTGCATGCCATCGCCCGAGTCACCCGAGAAACGCACTACAATCTGGTCAACTTTCTGTGTCTTTGTTGTGTCTGCCATATTATGGTCTTTTTTAAAACTGTTTACTGCCGTCAAATTTCGTAAACATTTATGAAAAGTAGAAATATTTTCAAACAAAAAAACACAAATGGCAGAAACTTGTCGCTTCTGCCATTTGCCGTATAATGTTTTTGTCCGATTATTACATCTCGCCCATTCCGCCCATCTCGTCATATCCGCCGCCGTTCTGCATATCCTGCATCTGCTTGGGATTTGGCTTCTTTGCTTTCATGTTACCGAAACTGTATGTAAGGGTGAAACCGAATGTGCGGCCACCATGTGAGTTCTTGGAGTAACGGTAGAAACTGTCGTTTTCTGTGATGGTCTTTCTGCCGCGTGAATCAAGAATGTCGCGTGCATTGATGCTTAGGCTCCAGTGCTGGTTGAACATCTTGCGCAGTCCAAGGTCGAGCGAGTAGCTTGGTTCGCGGTAACCCTGTGCCACAATGCGTTTGGCATCGTAACGGCCTGTCGCCTGCATTGAAATACCCCAAGGGAGCATGATGTTGGCGGTCATTCGGGCATTCCATGAGAAGTTCTCATCGGCATCGCCTGTGATGGTCTGTCCGTTGATTATGTAACTGAATGCATCGAGCTTGTAGTAGAACAGGTTGACGGTTGTGGTAAGGTCAAGTGCCTTGAAGAGTCTGTTTTTGCTCACAATCTCCAGACCGGCCGACTGCGTTTTTGCGACATTCTCATGTGTGGTATAGATTACCTTGCCGATACCGCTGTAGCTTATGCGCTCTATGACATCGTCGGTTGTACGGTAGTAGCCCGAGAGTGAGAGGGTGTGGTTCTCCCAGTTCTTGAGGTAGTTGAGTTCGTAGGCATTCGAATACTCGGGTGTCAGGCCGGGGTTACCGAACGAGATGTTTGTTGAGTCGCTGATGTTCTGGAAACTGTTGAGCTGTCCGCCCCAAGGACGGCGCAGGCGGCGTGTGTAGTTCACCTGAATCTCCTGTCCTTTACTTATCTCATAGCTTACGAATGCACTCGGGAACAGCTTGAAGAAGTTATTCGATGTGTAGTCCGGAATATTTCCTTTCTGCTCCTGCTCATATCCATAGGATTGTGTCTTTACATTCCAGTACTCGCCACGCAGACCAACCTGGTAACCGAACTTGCCAATTCTGCCCGAATAGGTCGCGTACAGCGCCTGTATGTTCTGCTTGTAGCGGAACTGGTTGTACAACATTGTATCGAGCTGTGTGTGTGCCTCGTCGGTGTATGTGATTACAGGGCTTCTGTCGTCCGAGATGTCACCCTTGTAACCTGCCTCAATGCGGTGGTTCTCGTTTATCTTGTACTCGTAGTCGAGTTTTATCTCGGTATTGTTGTTCCTGTTCTGTCCATCCTGGAACTGATATGAGCTCATTGTGGTTGTGTCAACACCAAAGAACTCGGTAGTCTGTCGGTATTCGGCATTACGTTGCTGTGACCATTGGTGATGTCCCACTGAGAAATCAAGGAAATGGCTGTCGCTCCAGCGGTGTGTGTAGCCAAGCTCCACGTTGTACATTGTTGGCTTGCCCTTCTGTGTGGTGGTACGGGTCATGCTCTGTGTGGGGTCGGCATATGTGCCGTCACTGTTCAAGGGGCCACTCACTGCCGAAATGGAGTTGTTGTGTCTGCCACCGCCGAACATTCCCATTACATTGGCATATATCTCATCCTTCTCGGTGAAGCGCCAGGTCAATCCTGCACGGCCGAATATGTTGTTGGGGTTGTGGCTGCCGATGTTTGTCTGTTGCTGATACAGGTTCGAGCCATAGTACTTTGTGTCGGTTATACCCTCGTTCTCGAATCGCATGTTACGGTAGTTGAGTCCCACGTATGCGTCGACCTTTCCGCTGCTGTAGTTGACGTTTCCACCGGCATTGTAGCCAAGCCTTGAGTCCATGCCGCCCTGCACGCTGCCGTAATATCCGGCCTTGCGGTCGCGTTTGAGGACTATGTTGATGATGCCGGCTGTACCCTCGGGCGAATGTTTTGCCGATGGGTTGGTGATGACCTCAATCTTCTCGATTGAACCGGCGGGCAGTTGCTGCAGGATGTCGCCCTGGTTATCGCTGGTGAGTCCGCTTGCCTTGCCGTTTATCCACACTGTCACGCTCTCGCTGCCACGCAGTGATACAGTACCTTCGTTGTCTACCTCAACCGATGGAATCTCGGCCAACACGTCACTTGCCGAACCGCCTGTTGTGGCAAGGCTCTGGTCAACGGTGAACACTCGCTTGTCAATCTCGAAACTCATCTGTGAACGCTGTTCGGTGACAACGACCTCCTTCAGTAGCTTACGGTCGCTCTTTAGGCGTATTGTGCCAAGGTTGATATTGTTCTTGTCGGCTGTGATGGTTATTTTTCGACTGTCGTCAAGGTATCCCACAAACGATGCTGTGATGGTGTATTTGCCGGTCTTGACATTGTTCAGACGGAACGAGCCGTCTTCGCCTGTACTGCAACCTGCAGTGGGGGCACTGCCGCCTTCGGGTGTCAGTGCAATGGTTACAAAAGGCAGGGCCTCATCGGTCTCATCCTCAATGATAATGCCTCGAATGGTACCTGTAATCTGTGCGAACAGGCTCAAAGGTGCCAGGAGTGATAGTGTCAACAGAATTTTTCTCATTTCTATATTGTAATTCTTTTCTTTAGGAATTTGGCGTGCAAAGGTACAAAAAAGTCTGTACCCCATGCTGTTATTCAAGGTAACGGTCAATCTCTCCGCTGATGAGCAAGAGGGAAATCTCGCAAATCTTGGTGTCATATTCGACAGAGAGCAGTCGTTCTTCGGCCTGCAGGAGGCTCTGCTGTGCCTCGCGCATCTCTATACCCGAGAGGTCACCAAGCATATAACGTTCTTTGGCAATGTCGTGGTTCTCGCGCGCTGTGATGACATTCAGTTTCTCAAGGTTCAGCAACTGCAGGTTGTTCTGGTAGGCCTGCCACATGTTGCCAAGGTCGGCCTTCAGGGCGAGCACGAGCTTCTCGCGTTGCAGTTTGCCATTCTCTATGGCAATCTGTGCATTGCGTTTCTCGCGTCGACGGTTGCCGTCCCAGATGTTGAAGCCTATGGTCAACGATGCATTGCCACCCCAACCGTTACGGTGCATGTATGCTCCCTTGCCATAGTTGTTGTATGCATAGTCATAGCCTGCATTCAGTTTCAGATAGGGGTAGTTGCGCGAAACGACCTTTTTGTAGTCGAGTTGGGTGATGGCTTTGTTGTGGTCGGCAAGCGCCAGCTCGGCATTGTTCTCAAGCATGCAGTTCCACAGGTGGACGAAATCGAGTGTGCTGTCTACCTCAATGGTTGTCTCAACGGTTGTGATAGGGGTGTATACCTGTTCTATAGCCATCATTTCGTTGAGCGCGATGCGTGATGTGATTACCACCTCCTGCTGCTTGATGTACTGTGCACTGTCGGCGTTGAAATCCACTTTTGCCTGCTGGTAGTCGAGGCGCGAGAAACTACCTATGTTGTAGCGCTCTTCGACAATGCGCAGGCGCTCCTTTGAGAGCAACACGGCATTGTAGTAGTTGTTGAGTCGCAGACGCTGCTGCAGGAAATTGTAATACTCGGAGGCGAGGTTGGCAATGAAATCCTCGATGGCAAGGCGTGTCTCGGTCTCGCCCATCTTCTCCATCTCCTTCAGTTGCTTGTATGTGGTGCTTGTCTTGAAACCGTTGAAGATGGTCCAGTTCACGTCAATGCCAGCGCTGACAGTGTTGTCGAAACTGTTGCCGCTGTTTTCAACGTCTCCGGTCGAGCGTAGCTTTGAGCTGTTGCCGCTGAGCGAGCCGTTGTAGCCGGCGCCAAGGTCAATGGTAGGCAGATAGCCCGCGTTGGCAAGCGTGGCATTGTTGTGGGCAACCTCCTCCTCATTGCGTGTTATGCGCAGTGAGTAGTTGTTCTCGAGTCCCTTCTTCAGACATTCGCTCAAGGATAATGTCTGTGCATTGCTGCCAAGGGCAAGTGCCGCAAGGGCAAATATTGTCAATATGGTTCTTTTCATTTGATTTCCTTCTCTTGTTTATCCTTTTGCTCTGTTGAAATGTAGCTGTACACTGCCGGTACGATGTACATTGTGAGTATGGTTGATACCAGCATACCGCCAACGACGGCTGTACCCATTGCTATACGCTGGTTGGCACCTTCGCCACCCGCGAACATCAGCGGGATAAGTCCTAGCATTGTAGAGAGGCTGGTCATAAGAATCGGACGCAGACGCTGCAATGATGCGTTCTTGATGGCATCCATTTTGCTTTCACCGGCCTGCTGTTTCATGTTGGCGAACTCGACGATGAGAATACCGTTCTTCGCAACAAGGCCAATGAGCATGATGATACCGATTTGGCTGAACACGTTCATGGTGATGTCCCTGTAGTGCATGAATATGAGCGCTCCCGCAATGGCAAGCGGCACGGTGAGCATGATGATGAACGTGTCTTTGAAACTCTCGAACTGGGCTGCAAGAATAAGGTATATGAGCACCAATGCAAGGATGAAGGCGAACATGAGGCTCGATGAACTCTCGCGGAATTCCTTTGAGTCACCGGTGAGTGCTGTGCGGAAAGAGTCGTCAAGAACCTCCTCGGCAATCTTGTCCATCTCTGCAAGTCCGTCGCCAATGGTCTTGCCCTCTGCAAGTCCGGCAGATATTGTTGCCGAAAGGAAACGGTTGTAGTGATAGAGCTTTGGTGGTGCTGTCGACTCGATGAACTCTACAAAGTTGTCGAGCTGTATCATCTGTCCACCGTCGCAACGTATGTATATCGATTTTACGCTCGATGGTGTGTTGCGCTGTTGGCGGTTGATCTGTCCAATAATCTCGTACTGCTTGCCGTTCATGTAGAAATAGCCCATACGCTGTCCGCTGAGACCGTACTGCAGTGTCTCGGCAACATCGCGCACGCTTGCTCCAAGCATGCCGGCCTTGTCGCGGTTGATGTTCACACGTGTCTCGGGGCTGTTGAACTTGAGGTCGGCATCGCCCATTTTGAATACAGGGTTCTCGTGTACGCGCTGTAGGAATGTGGGCAGCACCTCTTGTAGCTTCTCGGAACTTGTGGCCTGTATAACGTATTGTATCGGCATGCTGCCACGGCGGCCACCGAACGATGACTGCTGCTGCACGAATGCTCTGGCTTTGGTCTTGCTGCCAATGGCTGCAGTGAGCTTCTCGGCTACCTCCATCTGCGAGTAGTCGCGCTCATCGATGTCCTTCAATGTGATTCTTATGTTACCGCCACCATTGGATACACGTGATGTCACTGATACGGCGTCGGGGATAATGGAGTCAACCAACAGTGTGATCTCCTCGGTGTAGTCACGCATATATTCGTAGCTCACACCTTCGGCACCGCGTGTGTTTACGGTTATCTGCGAGCGGTCTTCCATTGGAGCCATTTCGGCAGGAATCTTGTTCCACAGGTATCCAATTAGTACAAACATGATGAGCAGCACCGGTATGGCAACCCAACGTACCTTCAAAAAGGCGTTGAGCGATTTGTAGTAGATGTTGTTGAGGCCTGTAAAGAAAGGCTCGGTCTTGCGGTAGAGCCATTTCTGCTCGGTACGGCGCTTGAGCAGCTTGGTTGCAATCATGGGGGTGAATGTCAGCGCCGCAAATGATGAAATGACAACAGAACCGGCCACCACAAAACTGAACTCGCGGAACAGACGGCCGCTGGTACCTTCCATGAAGACAATCGGGAGGAACACGGCTATGAGGGTGATGGTTGTGGAGATTACTGCAAAGAAAATCTCCTTTGAACCCTCGATACCGGCTTTGAGCGGTCGCATTCCTTGCTCAATGCGTATGTATATGTTCTCGGTCATCACAATGGCATCGTCGACCACAAGACCCACCGACAGCACAATGGCAAGCATTGTGAGCACGTTGATTGAGAATCCTGCAATGTACATCACAAAGAATGCACCGATCAATGATACCGGAATCACGATACAGGGCACAAGTGTAACGCGCCAGTCGCGAAGGAACAGGAAGATGATGATGATTACAAGGATGAAGGCCTCGTATATGGTGCTCTTTACCTCGTCGATTGATGCGCGGATGAACTTTGTGCTGTCAAAACCATAGGTGTATTCCACGTCGTCGGGCAGGTCTTTCTTCATCTGCTCCATACGTGCATATACGGCATCGGCAATCTCAATGTGGTTAGCTCCGGGCTGTGGTATCACCGCAACACCCACCATTGGCACACCGTTCATCTTCATGTAGCTCTTGAGGTCGGCAGGGCCAAGCTCGGCGTGTCCGACATCGCTGATGCGTATGATGTTGCCTCCGCTTTTCTTCAGAATGATGTTGTTGAACTCGTCGGCAGTGTGCATCTGTCCCATTGTGCGCAATGTGAGCTCAACAGTGTTTCCCTCGATACTTCCCGATGGAAGCTCCACGTTTTCGTTGGTTATGGCATTCTTTACGTCGACAGGTGTGAGTCCATGTGCGGCAAGTTTGGTGGGGTCGAGCCACAAACGCATTGAGTAGCGCTTCTCACCCCAAATTTGTACGCTGCTGACATCGGGGATTGTCTGCAACTGCTCCTTTACGGTGACGTCGGCTATCTCGCTCAGTTCAAGCAAAGAGCGGTTGCCGCTCTGTATGGCAATCATAAGGATTGGTGTGGCATCAGCGTCGGCTTTTGACACAGTTGGGGGATCGCAGTCGCGTGGAAGGAAACGCTGTGCGCGTGAAACCTTGTCGCGCACGTCGTTGGCGGCTGTCTCAAGGTCTACCGACAACTCGAACTCCACGGTTATACGGCACTGTCCCTGCTGGCTGACGCTGGAGATTGAGCGTATGCCCGGGATACCGTTGATGTTCTGCTCAAGAGGCTCGGTAATCTGGCTCTCGATTACATCGGCGTTAGCACCGGCATAGCTGCAGGATACAGATATGATGGGGTTGTCGACCGATGGGTACTCGCGTACGCCAAGGGTGTTGTAGCCAATGATACCGAAGATTATGATTATTATGGTAAGCACCGTGGCAAGCACAGGGCGACGGATGCTCAATTCGGATATGTTCATATGTATGCTTTTTGGCGTGCGTTATTCAAAACTTACGATATTTACGGCTGAACCCTTGCGCAACTGCAGTGTACCCGATGTGAGTATGGTGTCACCTCTCTGCAGGCCTTCAACTACCTGCACTTCGGAATCGGTGCGCAGGCCTATTGTTATGTCTACCGGCTCGGCTTTGCCGCCACGGTACACAAAGACCTTGTTCTTGCCCATTTCTGGCACAATGGCCTCTGCAGGTACAGAGATTGCATCGGTGATCTCCTTCTGCTTCAGTCTGATGCCGGTGTACTGGCCTGGCATGAGCATCTGGTCACTGTTGTCGTAGAGAGCACGCACTGTGAGGTTGTGTGTCTCAGGGTCAAGGCTCGATTCGGTTGCATATACCTGTGCCTCGAATGGAGTGGTGAAACCGTCTACGTTGAATGTGAGATTTGTACCTCTCTTCACATCCTTTGCATATCGCTCCGAAACGGAGAACTCAATCTTTATCGGTGATATTGATGTGAGTGAGGCTACGATTGTCGATGGCGATGCATATGTACCCACGCTCACCTGGCGTAAACCGATGATACCGTCGAACGGAGCACGCAACTCGGTCATTTCTATGTGTGCCTTTACCTGCTCAATGTCGGCATTGAGTGTGGCCAGCTCGGTCTTCACAATCTCAAGCGCCTCCTTGCTCACGGCATCGCGCTGCAAGAGCGCACTCTGGCGGTATACACGCTCCTCGGCAAGTGGTACCTGTGCCTCAAGACGTGCCAGCTGTGCCTGCAACTGTGAGTCATTCACCTTTGCAAGAAGAGTGCCTTTCTCAACAAATGTACCCTCTTTGAAATATATCTCGGTGATTTTTCCCGATGTCTCAAATGTGAGCTGAACCTCTTCGTCGGGTACCAGTTTGCCCACTGTGAGTATCTCGTCGGTAAGTAACTTTGGCTCAAGAATCTTTGCTGTCACTTCGAGTATCTTCTTGTTGTTTTTCACCGGCGTTGCGTCTGCAATGGCCAGTTCCTCGTTCTGTCGTGGCATCAGCTGGAAATAGCCAAATACTGACGCTCCGGCAGCAATGGCTGCCACAAATCCCCATTTAAGATATTTGTTCATTGTTTTTCTGTATTGTTTAATAGTGTTTTGACTCTGAAAATGTAAAAAGGTTTAATTGAAAAACGCGTTTAATATGTTGACATACATAATATTTACCTAATATTATGGCGCTATTCAAAAATAACTGCAAAAATAGTAAAAAATGCCTGATTTTGAATAAACTTTCGCTCGTTTATTCGTATATTTGAGCTAAAGCTCCAATATAATTGGCACTCGCTTTGAAAAATACTGAAGCAAGCTTCGTATTTCTCGCTCGTTTGAACTATATTTGAGCTAAAGCTCCAATATAATTGGCACTCGCTTTGAAATATTCAAGCCTAGCTTGATATTATTTCGCTCGTTTTTGCTATATTTGCAAAGTTTTTCAAGAAGGTAATAGTTTAATTCAAAAAATAGTAGATTTATGATTAATGCTGAAGACATTAAAAAAGGTACAGCAATCCGCATGGATGGTAAGTTGTATTTCTGTATCGATTTCTTGCACGTAAAGCCAGGTAAGGGTAACACTTTTATGCGTACAAAGCTTAAGGATGTTGTTGACGGCTATGTATTGGATCGTCGTTTCAACATCGGTGAGAAGCTTGAGGATGTACGCGTTGAGCGTCGTCCATACCAGTATCTCTATCAGGAGGGCGAGGAGTATGTATTTATGAACCAGGAGACTTTCGAGCAGGTGACCATCGCTTCAGAGCAGATCAACGGTGTAGCTTTCATGAAGGAAGGTATGACACTTGAGGTTGTTACCGACGCTTCAACTGAGACTATCCTTTATGCCGACATGCCTGTGAAGGTTGTTCTTGCAATCACATATACAGAGCCAGGTCTCAAGGGTGATACAGCAACAAACACAACAAAGCCTGCTACTGTGGAGACCGGTGCCGAGATTCGCGTTCCTCTCTTCATTAACGAGGGTGAGCTTGTTGAGATTGACACACGTGACGGTTCTTATGTTGGTCGCGTAAAGGCATAATCTTGACTCATTAAAAAGGTGATAACTGCGTTATACGGGAAGTCGTAAATCCTCATTTACTAAGATAAACTCCGGTGTTACGCCTTTACCGTAAGCCTTGTTCTCCCACTTTTTTAATGGACAAGTTTAACTTTAAATAAAAGACAAAGTTTTGTTATACTCTATAATTGTTCCTGTTTATAACAGGCCAGGCGAGGTAAAGGAACTGCTTGACAGCCTGAAGGCTCAGACGGTAAAACCATTTGAGTTGCTTATTATAGAGGATGGCTCAAAAGAACGATGTGATCATTTGCTTGATCACTATCGTTCTTTTTTTACTATCCACTATTACTATAAGGAGAATTCGGGCCGTAGCGAGACGCGTAACTATGGAATGCAGAGAGCCACTGGTGATTATCTGCTCTTCTTTGACTCGGATGTGATACTGCCCCCGACATATTTTGAGACGCTTGAGGCAGAAATGACTGCTGAGTATGCCGATTGCTTTGGTGGTCCCGATGCAGCCGACAGTTCGTTCTCGGATATGCAGAAGGCTGTGAGTCATGCCATGACATCGTTCTGGACAACAGGCGGCATACGTGGCGGCAAGGCCGTGATGGAGAAATTCTGTCCCCGAACATTCAACATGGGATTCTCAAAGAAGGTCTATGAGACAGTGGGCGATTTCAAGGATATGATGGGCGAGGATATTGACCTTAGCATACGCATACGCAATGCCGGTTTCAAGATTCGCCTGATACGTCCTGTGTTCGTTTATCACAAGCGCCGCATTGACATGAGCCGTTTCTTCAAACAGGTAAATAACTTTGGCCAGGCGAGAATATGGTTGCAGATTCTGCACCCGGGATCATTGAAGATTGTCCACACTGCGCCTGCGCTGTTGCTCGTTTTGGGAGTGGCACTGTTGATTGCCGCAATTTTCTGTCCTTGGCTGTTGTTGCTGCCGTTGCTCTATGCCTTGCTCATCTTCTTCGACTCGTTGTTCAAGAACAGGAGTCTGAAGGTTGCGCTCTTGTCTGTGGTGGCTGCCGCTGTGCAGATTGCCGGCTATGGCACGGGTTTTCTCAAGGCATTGTGGTTCAAAATGATACTCAAACAGCCGCTTGAAACAAAAAAGAACCTTACAAAGATTTATAACAGAGGGTGATGGCTGAAAATGAGCATAAAAAAAGCATAAAGGAGTGGGCTGTTGATGACCGTCCGCGCGAGAAGGCCATAAAGAACGGCATCTCGTCACTCAGTAAGTCGGAGTTGCTGGCAATCCTTGTAGGTTCGGGAAATGACGAGGAGAGCGCTGTCGACCTGATGAAACGTGTCCTGAATTCTTGTGGCAACAGCATATCGGAACTGGCAAAACTGTCGGTCGACGACCTTTGTACCTTCAGGGGTATTGGCCCGGCAAAGGCAATAACAATTGTTGCTGCATGCGAACTGTGGAAACGTCGTGAGGAGAAAGTCGGTGAACAGCCGTGCATAACTTCCTCGCTCGACCTATACCGTTACTTTCATCCTGTGCTGTGCGACTCTCCTGTGGAGCGCTGTTATGTGTTGTTGCTCAACAGCAAGAACCGTGTCATCGACCATGTGTTGATTGGTACCGGTGGCTTCACGGCAACTGTTGTCGACATCCGTTTGGTCATACGCGAGGCGCTGATGAAACGTGCCACAACAATAGCCCTGTGCCATAACCACCCGTCGGGTAACACCAAGCCAAGCCGCGAGGATGACAAACTCACCGAGAATCTGGCTCAGGCATGTAAGGTAATGAACATACGCCTGCTCGACCACCTTGTGATTACAGATGGCGCATATTTCAGTTATAACGATGAGGCTCGCCTCTAAAAAAGAGATGATGATATGGAAAAGTTTGAAATAGAAGAGAAAATCGTTGAAATGGTAAAGACTGTGTACGACCCCGAGATACCAGTCAACATATATGATCTTGGGCTTATCTACCGCATTGAGGTGAGTGATGATTTTGTGGTGGATATTGACATGACCTTGACCGCACCTACTTGTCCCGCAGCCGACTTTATGATGGAGGATGTGAGGATGAAGGTCGAGTCAATAGAGGGTGTAAAGGCCTTGAACCTGAATCTCGTTTTTGAGCCGGAGTGGAGCCAGGAACTCATGACCGAAGAGGCCAAACTTGAACTGGGTCTGCTTTGACATGTAGACTGAATACCTCGCGATTATTATGAAAAAGATATATATCCTCTCCGATTTGCATCTTGGGGCATGGGCCATTGAGCACCGTCGTACCCACGAGCGCCGTGTTGTTTCGTTTCTTGACAAGATAAAGAACGAAGCTGCTGCGCTATACCTGCTTGGTGATGTGTTCGATTTCTGGTACGAACATCGCTACGTCGTTCCCAAAGGATTTACACGCTTCCTAGGAAAGATTTCTGAACTCACCGACAAAGGGGTAGAGGTACATTTCTTTACAGGCAATCACGACCAGTGGTGTCTTGACTATCTTGAAAATGAGTGTGGCATGACTATACATCGCGAGCCATGCCTTGTAGAACTATATGGTAACGAGATTTTCCTTGCTCATGGCGATGAGTTTTCAAAGGAGAGAGGGTACCGGATGCTACGTGCGATGTTCCGCAGCCGCATAACCCGTGGCTTGTTCTCAATGTTGCACCCGCGTTTGAGTATGTGGATGGGACATAAGTGGTCGCAGCGTAGCATGATGAAACACAAAGTAAAAGGCGATACTCCGTATCTTGGCGAAGAGAAGGAACATTGCGTGATATTTGCACGTGAATACCTGAAGAAACATTCGTCGGTTGACTGCTTCATCTTCGGTCACCGTCATATTGATGTGGATATCCCGCTTGGCAATAGCTCACGCTGCATATTCCTTGGTGACTGGATTTCAACGTTCGCTTATGTAGTACTTGACGGAAAGACTATAGAACGCAAATACTTTATCGAAGGCGAGAGCAAGGATTTGTAATATCAGTTTTGGTAGCAAGCACTGTTCGTCTCAAGGGGATTGGCGAACTGTCTTTGCATTTTTCGAATTATTAATACTATACATTTAGAATACTACTATGAAATTTACCCCCCCTGGCTTGTAAACAATTGATACACAAGGTTGTATCGTTTTTGGTAAAGCCGATAACTTGCCAGCCTGCATTCTTTGTCTTGCTTTTTGTACTTCTGGGTGCTCTAGATATTTACTCTCTCTTGGTATTACATTCGTTTTTACCTGTCTTTAAAGCTTCTGTTGCTTTTTTATCTTGTTATATATTGGCTTTGCCGGTTGTATTCTTGACTGCACGTTCAAGAATATTCTATAAGATTGTACTTCTTGTATTTGCAGGCTTCTTCTTTTTGGTTGATGTCTATTTGCTTTTGTTGTATAAAGAAACTTTTGGTACAATTACACAGGATGCCATTGCTGCAATATTGGCAACAAATCCGGAAGAAGCGGCAGAGTATATTAGTACATATTTCACTATTGATAAAGTGTTGATTATATCTGCAATTCTTTCTGTCGTTTTTACCTTGTTTAAATATTTAAGGAAATTACGTTTTAGGTGGAATGATGTTGCCCGCTGTGTGGTGCTGATATTGTTGCTTTTTTCTGCTTCGAAATCGATAAGGCAAATAGAGAAGGTAAAAGATTTCAATTTGTATTATCTAATTACAAAAGAATGTCCCGATCTTCGCGAGTATAAACAGAATCCCGATGTTGCCTGTATTAATAGTCACGTTAAAAACATTGTACTTATAGTTGGAGAAAGTTTTACAAAATTCCAAAGTTCTTTATATGGATATGAAAAAGAAACCAATCCATGTCTTGAAAAGTTGAGACAAGACAATGCATTGTTTGTGTATGAGAATATTACTTCTGCTTGCCTGACAACAATACCCGCGATGAAGTCTATTATGATGTCATATATTGACAGCATGTGTGATAGTATTGAATGGCATAGATGTCTGACCTTGATAGAGGTTATGCAGAAAACCGGTTTTAAAACTTATTGGCTTTCCAACCAATCAAAGACAGGTATATATGATAATGAAGTGGGGCGTTTTGCTGATTTATGCGATGAGCAGTTTTTTGTAGGTGATATACATAGTGGTCTTAGTCGGAATAACAAGGATGAAGAGCTTCTTCCATTGCTAGAAGAGTGTTTGTCTGATATTGCGCAGTCAAAATTTATTGTTGTCCAAATGATGGGTTCCCATTCTGCGTTTAATATGCGTTATCCTGAAAGTTTCGAAGTATTTGATAACGAGGACTACAATATAACACATCCCGCTTTATCCAACGAATACAAGCAACTGCTTGCAGAATATGACAATTCAATTCTTTACAACGATTATGTAGTAAATGAATTGTTGCAACGTTTTGTGAATGAAGATGCAATTGTTTTTTATTTTTCTGATCACGGAATAGATGCGTTTAAAAGTTCCAATAATTATATAGGTCATGCGAACCCCAATGATACAATTTCTATAAAGGTGTCTAAAAAGATACCTTTCATGGTATATTCCTCGCAACTTTTCTGCAAAAAACATCCAGAACTGCAAAAGCGTATAGAGAATGCAGTCAATCGTCCTTATCGCACTGACAGCATAATGTATACGATTATGGATGTTGCGGGAGTGGAAACTGTGAACGGAATCTCCTACAAACATAAGAGTTTGTTCAAATGAATGTAAAAAGGCTGACTCAAAAGTCCCTTTTTAAGACACTCTACCCTCGCCAGAACAGCTCTAGCGAGGGTGTTTACTTTGTATATATTACTTTTGGGTCAGCCTCTTATTGTTTAGTAATGTTTGTATGCTTATTCCCCTGTTATGAATTTGAGTTCAATGCCCACTGAGCGTTGCAGTTCAACCCATGCAATGGCCTTGCCAAAGAGGGCATTGATATACTCTCCGCGCATTTCACTTTCGTTGCGCTGTACAATAAGGTAATCCAGGAATGGTATTTCGCCCATTTCGTATGCTTTTCTTTTGCTCTCTACCACTTGCTGCATGTCGTTTAGCATTTCGCTTGAGAAGGTTTCGCTCTGCTTGTCGGCATATTTGAAATTGTTGTATGCCTGCATCACCTCGGCTGTAATCATAAGGCGTGCCTCCTCAATTTCAACATTTGCCTGTTTTACCAATAGCTCGTCCATCAGGCGTGCGCCTTTGTTGAGGTTCGAGAACTTCAGTGGCATGGCAACGCCGGCTTTTATGGTTGTGAAATTGGGGTCGGCTATGTTGTATGTGGCGCCAAGGGTTGCATCCAGTTCCGGGCGGCGCTGTGCCTTGTTGAACTTTTGTGCAGCAACGGCAATGTCGGCTTTGCCAAGTGCAACAACAAGGTCGGCGCGGTGTTCCAATGCGGTGGTTGTGTAGTGCACGAGGTCGGCTGCTTGATTTGAGATTTCCAATCTTCCTGCACCGTTCAATAGTTCGGAGCCTTCTATGTCGCCCATGTAATAGCCCAGTTTTATTGCTGTATTGCGCAATTCGGCTTCGGCAGCAAGCATCGCATTCTTTGCCACTCCCTGCGCCATGCGGCTCTCCAGCCAGTCGCTCTGTGCGATGTCACCATGTACGTAGCGCATGCTGTCATTGATGGCAACTTCGGTCAGGTCATTGTATATCTCTGTTGCCTCTTCGTGCAGCATCTTTGCTCTAAGGTGCTCAAGATAGGCTATGGTTGCATCGGCGCGGAAATTACGCATATACTCCTCTAACAGCGCAACGGCCTGTCGGCGCTCACTCTCGGCAAGGTCAATGCGGCTGCGGCGTACACCGAAGGTGAATGTCTTGCCCAGCTCCAGCTCAATGCCTTGTCCCAATCCTTTGCTCCAATCCTCGTTGTTGGTGTAGGTAAGGGCAATGCTAGGGTCATTGTATACCTGGCTGCCTGTTACCGCAGCATCGGCAATCTCAATGTCCATTCTTTTGGCGGTGAGTGCAATGTTGTTCTTCAACACTCGCTCCATATATTCGCCATATGATATGTTCTGCGCCATGGCTGTTGTGAACAGCGATGCCAGGGTGAGTATAAAAAGGATTCTTTTCATGGTTGTCAGTTGTTGCATGGGGTGAGCCCGATCTTGGCTGCGCACTCCAGAATGTATTGCAGTGCTGCGTCGTGCTCGTTAGGGATTACACCGTCGAGTATCGCATCCTTTACTGCGCTTTTTAGTGTTCCAATCTCGGCACATGGTGCAAGGTTGAATATGCGCATTATCTCCTCGCCGTTTACCGGCGGCTGGAAATTGCGTATGCGGTCCTTCTCTTCAATGTCCTTGAGTTTCTGGCGCACAATCTGGAAATTATTCAGGAATTGTTTCTTGCGTACCTCGTTCTTTGATGTGATGTCGGCCTCGCACAGTATCATCAGGTCATCGATGTCGTCACCGGCATCAAATAGCAGGCGGCGCACTGCAGAGTCGGTCACTTCGTCGTCGGCAATGGCAATGGGGCGCATGTGTAGTGACACAAGCTTTGCCACGTAGCGCATCTTCTCATTCTGTGGCATCTTGTATTCGCGGAACAGCTTCAGTACCATCTTCTCGCCCACAATGTTGTGGTTGTGGAATGTCCATTTGAGCACGGGATCCCAACGCTTTGTCTTTGGCTTGCCAATGTCGTGCAGCAGTGCAGCCCAGCGTAGCCACAGGTCATCGGTGTGCTTGGCGATGTTGTCGAGCACCTCAAGGGTGTGGTAGAACATCTCCTTGTGACTGTATCCGTTGCGTGTCTCTACACCCTGCATTGCTGCGAGCTGTGGAAATATGATTTCGAGCAGGCCGCAACGGTCGAGTTCTATGAATCCCTTCGATGGTACGGGCGAGAGCAGAATCTTGTTCAGCTCGTCGTTGATTCTCTCGCGTGAGATAATCTTTATGCGCTCCTTGTTCTCGCACAGCGCCTCAAATGTCTCCTCCTCGATGTGGAAATTGAGCTGTGTGGCAAAGCGTATGCAGCGCATCATTCTCAATGGGTCGTCACTGAATGTTATGCCCGGCTCCAATGGAGTGCTTATTATGCGGTCCTCAAGGTCGAGCATTCCGTCAAACGGATCGACAAGTTCGCCGAAACGGGCTGCATTGAGGCATATTGCCATTGCGTTGATGGTGAAGTCGCGGCGGTTCTGGTCATCCTCGAGTGTGCCGTCCTCAACAATGGGGTTGCGCGAGTCGTGGCTGTAGCTCTCCTTGCGTGCGCCAACGAATTCAATCTCGTGCTCCTTGTATTTCACCTGTGCTGTACCGAAATTGGCATACACTGCAAGGTGTGCTCCCTTTCCCAGTTTCTTGCTGAAGGCACGTGCCATCTCAATGCCTTTGCCCACGACAACCACGTCAATGTCGGTCGATGGGCGTTCAAGGAATATATCGCGTACATATCCGCCAACGACATAACACTCCATACCCAGTTCATCGGCTGTTTCCGAAATCTTGCGGAATATCGGAGTGTCAAGCAATCTGCAAAGTTCTTCTCTTGTTGGCTTATACATTGTGTCTTTCTTTTTGTGCTTGTAAAGATACTCAATTTGACATTATAAATAAAACGATACTCGTTAAAACTGTTCAATAAACGCTGTGATGAGCAAAAAAAAGCACTGCAAGACACAAATAACGATTATTAATGCTACTTTTGTAGAAACTGAAATTGTAATTATGGGGAATTTGATTAAAACCGGTAAAACCGTTCTGTTTGTTGCAGCGGCACTTCTGATGTTTTCTTGTGTGTCAAATGTTGAGGACCCGGCCGAGGATTTGCTCTCGCGTGCCCGAAAGGAGTATGAAGGTGGAAATTACAACAACACGCGTATGCTTATCGACAGCATAAGGAATGTTTCGCCAAAGGCTTACAAGACACTGCGTGAGGCCGAGAAACTGCGTCGCGAGGCCATGATAAAGGAAAATGAACGTAATGTAGCTTTTTTTGAAGATGAACTGCGGTCACTCATTGTTGTGCGCGACTCCATTGCAGCAGGTTTTGAATTCAATTACGATAAGCGCTTCCAGAACAAAGGGTATTATACCGTCTCTTCACAGGCCATGTCGCAGAACGCATATAACAACTTCTTGCGTGCATCGGTCCATGAGGACGGTACCATGTATCTTACATCGTTTTATCGTGGAAGAAGCATAAGGCACAAATGTGTAAAACTCTCTTCGGGCGAGACATATGTATCGTGTGACAAACCGTTCATGGAGAGAAACTATAAGGACTTGGGCCTGAACAATGAACGTCGTGACTACAAGTATGGCGAAGATGGTGGTATGGTGGATTTCATAGCCAATGCAAACGGTACTGTTGAGGTGGAACTGTCCGGCGCAAATGGAAAGGCAAACTACACCTTGCGTGCAACCGATATCGAGGCTATACGCAGATGTATGGAACTGTCGCAGGCAATCAATGCCGTGAAGCAGGTCGAGGAGATGCTCGGTGAGGCATGTTATACACTTGAGTTCCTTAAAAGAAGCGAGGCGCGTTCAGCAGCTGCGGCAACAACAGAATGATTACCCGAGCATATATAAAACAAAATAGGCCTTACTTTCACGGTAAGGCCTATTTTTATGTTGTGTAGATACGATGAATTACTTCATGTTCTTTACAATCTCGTATGTATCGCTTGCAATCATCATCTCCTCGTCTGTTGGGATAAGCAATACCTTAACTTTTGAATCGGGAGTTGAGAGAACAGCCTCTTCGCCACGCATCTTGTTGTTTACCTCCTTGTCGAGCTTTACGCCAAGGAACTCAAGACCTTCGAGTGCAGCCTCGCGGCAATCCTGCTGGTTCTCGCCGACACCACCTGCGAAGATGATTACGTCAACACCACCCATTGCGGCTGCGTATGCACCGATGTACTTCTTGATGCGGTAGAAGTTCATTGTGTTTGAGAGCTGAGCACGCTTATTGCCCTCGTCGGCTGCGGCCTTCACCTCACGCATGTCCGATGAAATGCCTGTGATACCGGCAACGCCAGACTTCTTGTTGAGCATGTCAATCATACCCTGCATGTCAAGACCGGTCTTGTCCATAACGTATGGGAAAATACCCGGGTCAACATCACCACTGCGTGTACCCATCATAAGACCTGCAAGTGGAGTCATACCCATTGAGGTGTCAACGCTCTTGCCGTCCTTTACTGCAGCAACAGAAGCGCCGTTACCAATGTGGCAAGTGATGATCTTGCTGCCCTCGGCTGGCATGTTCAACATCTCAAGAGCACGCTTTGTGATGTAGCGGTGCGATGTTCCGTGGAAACCGTAGCGGCGTACGCCATACTGCTCATAGAGCTCGTAAGGGAGAGCGTACATATATGCGTAGTCGGGCATTGTCTGGTGGAATGCTGTGTCGAATACACCAACCTGTGGCATGTCGGGAGCAACCTCCTTGACTGCGTTCACGCCCTTGAGGTTTGCTGGGTTGTGGAGTGGAGCAAGGTCGTTGCAAGCCTCGAATACCTCAAGAACCTCGTCTGTGAGCAGTGTAGAGGCGCTGAACTTCTCACCACCGTGTACCATGCGGTGACCTACAGCGTCAATCTCGTCGATAGAACCGATGGCGCCGAACTTCTCGCTTGTGAGTACGTCGAAAATGAGGCGTACACCGATAGTGTGCTCTGGGATTGATGCGAAGATAGTCTCCTTCTCTCCGTTTGGCAAGTTGAACTTGATGAATGAACCCTCAAGGCCAATCTTCTCGATACCGCCCTTTGCAAGCACATTCTTAGACTCGATGTCAATCAACTGATATTTGATTGATGAACTACCGCAGTTCAATACAAGAATTTTCATTGTTTATGAGTGTTTTATTGTTTCAGAAAAAGTTTCTTATTTCTTTGCGGCAATAGCCTGGTTTGCAGTGATGGCAATCATCATATATACGTCCTCAACTGAACAACCGGGTGAAAGGTCGTTAACTGGGCGTGCGATACCCTGGAGTACGGGACCGATAGCGTCGGCGTGGCCAAGACGCTGTACGAGTTTGTAACCGATGTTACCTGCGGCAAGGTCTGGGAATACGAATACGTTAGCCTTACCTGCAACAGTTGACGCTGGAGC
>JAZREN010000064.1:0-21822 GCA_045660825.1 Bacteroidaceae bacterium | reverse complement strand
AATTATTGACGGTTCGTTTTTCGTTCCTTACGCTTTCTTGCTTAATGAAAACTAAGCAAGGTTGTACTGCTTGTCTGTAATGGAATGTTGTCAAGGATCTATCGTCGCTGTTCGTTCATTCATCGCGTTACCGCGTTGCTTCCCGAAAGCGAGTGCAAAGGTAATACTATTTTTTATATCTGCAAACTTTTCCCATCTATTTTTTCAAAAAATTGCAAGAAAAATTCATTTTTCGCAAAAAATGTAGCATTTTTCAAAACTTTTGCTCAAATACATTAAATAAAGAGCCGTTTTTAATCTCAACACGCACAATAAACTTTTACTAAAAAATTACACTCACACGCATTCTTTTTCAAAAAGGAAATGATTTGTTTTGCACAACGCGGAGTTTACCGTATCTTTACAATATAATTATATAGATAAGGTAATGGCAAATTCCGACAGTCGCAGATACAAAATAGACCGGGAGACAATCGAACGCATCCTTGACAGCGCAAAAATAGAGGAAGTGGTCGGGGACTTCGTGACGTTGAAACGACGCGGAGTCAATTTGATTGGCCTTTGCCCATTCCACAATGAGAAGACGCCATCGTTCACCGTTTCACCGGCCAAGAACCTGTGCAAGTGTTTCGGATGTGGCAAGGGAGGCAATCCGGTGCACTTTATAATGGAGCACGAGCAGCTGAGTTACTACGAGGCCCTCAGATGGCTCGCAAAAAAATACCACATAGAGATAAAGGAACGCGAGATGACCGACGAGGAGAAACGCGAGGAGAGCATAAGCGAGAGTCTTTTCGTCATCAACCAATATGCGCTGCAGCACTTCATCGACACGCTGCACGAGAGTGAGGAGGGACAGGCAATCGGACTGAATTATTTCCGTCACCGCGGCTTGCGCGATGAGACAATAAAGAAATTCTGCCTGGGCTACTCTTTTGAGCGCCGCGATAGTTTTGCAAAAAAGGCCGTAGCCGCAGGATACAATCCAGAACTCATTGCCAAGACCGGTGTCTGCTACAGCACCGACGACGGGCGCCTGCAGGATCGTTTTTGGGGGCGCGTCATATTCCCGGTGCATACGATATCGGGCAAGATTGTAGCATTCGGTGGCCGCATATTGCAAAACAACGCCAAAGCCGCGAAATATGTAAACTCACCCGAGAGCGAGATATACCATAAGAGCGACCACCTCTATGGTCTCTACTTCTCGAAGCAGGCAATAATACAGAAAGACCATTGTATTCTTGTAGAGGGCTACCTTGATGTGATATCAATGCACCAGTCGGGCATACAGAACGTGGTTGCCTCATCGGGAACATCACTCACAACAGGACAGATAAAGCTCATCCACCGCTTTACCAAGAACATAACACTGCTGTATGATGGCGACAAGGCCGGAATAAAGGCCTCAATCCGAGGCATCGACATGCTCCTGGAGGAGGACATGAACATCAACGTAGTGCTGCTGCCCGAGGGTGAAGACCCTGACAGCTACGCACAGACACACTCAACCGAAGAGGTCGAGCAGTACATTGAGAGAAACAAGGTCGATTTCATACGTTTCAAGACCAACCTGTTGCTTGATGAGGTGGGCGAAGACCCTATTCGCCGTGCAGGACTTGTCAGCGACGTAGTGAAAAGCATAGCTGTCGTACCTAACGAGATTCTGCGCAGCGAATATGTAAAGAAGTGCAGCGAAATGCTGAATATTGGCGAGCAGATTCTCGTCAAAGAGGTGGCCAAACTAAGAAAGCAGAAGGCCGAGGAGATGCAGAAGAAACCATCGCAGGCCAACACAAATGCAGATGAAAACAACGGAAACGGCACTGACAGCGATAACACTCCCGTTGTCAACGAGTTCCAGCAGAGCATAATCAGCAGCTATAGCAACCCACTCCACAACAAGGAGAAAGCCATAATAGAGTTCCTATTAAAGAACGGAAGCAAGATGTTGCAGGTTCCCGAAGACAAGAAATCGAACACCCCGGCTTTTACCGAGACCGTGACATCGCACCTGTACTACTCGTTCAACGATGATGGCATTGAGTTGTCGCACCCATTGTACAAAAGGATATTCGCGGAGGCGGGAGAACATGCGAACGACGTTGATTTCGACCCCGAAAGCCACTTCATGGCTCACCCCGATGTAGAGATATCCAAACTGACAGCAGAATTATGCGGAGAACGCCACCTTTTGAGCAAGACATTCTCGGAACAGGCCGGCGACGAGCGTAACGAACAAGCCGTAATGTTCGAACAGACAACACGCCTTGCCATAGCCTACAAACTGAGCATTGTAGACGAGATACTCAAGGAAACAATGGGCCGTTTGAAAAATCCCGAAGTCCTTGCCAACCCCGCCGCACTGCAGGAGGCAATGGAAGATTTCAAATACCTTAAAGAGACACAAGGCGCACTGAACGACGTACTGAAAAGCTACGGATTCGGAAACGTTGCAATGAACGTATAGAAAGGTGAAAGCTGCAATTAAGCGAGCGCAACGCAATTCAACTTGCAAGTTGCACAGCGAGCGAAAGCAGGTTCAATCACGCGAAGAGTGATTAAAGGTGAAAACGGAAAACCAAATTTCCAGATTCTACCTTTAAGTTTTCCCATTTCAGTTTTGACCTTTCAGCTTCCGACGCGCGTACGCGTATATATAATAAGGTGAAAAGAATATATCAGTGACTCATTTGCACAATAATCTCAAATGTATTACATTTGCCTATCATCAAAAAAGACAAAATATGGGATTTTTTTCATTATTCAGCAACAAAAAGAAGAAAGAGGAGCAAGAAAATAAAGCACAAGAAACTGCAAGCGGTCTATGTCCCAATTGCAACAGACCGCATTACCGTGCTGAGGGCGGACCGGAAAACCACTATTGCAAATGGTGTGGAGTCGTATTCAAGGCAGACGGCAGAATTGTGCCGAACATTACATTCGTACCAGCCGATTATTTCCGTAACATATGGGATATCAAAAACGTGCATAAATACGACACATTGGCATGCCGAGAAAATGACGAGTTCTTCAGTTATCTGCACAACAATTTTGGCGACTGCGAAATAAAGACAAAGGTTGAAGCAACGGAGATTGCAACAAATGCACCCGAATATGCCATGCCAATCAATTTCCTTATTTCTAAAGGCAACAAGAAAGTTGCCGTTCTGCTTGTACATGAAAGGAAGTGCAAACGATACGCTGTACTTGAAACAATTGAGCTGTGCAAAGAAAACGGCATTACCCCACTCCGCTTTATAATCGGTCGAGATGACTTCTTCACAAACGAAGAGGATTACGTTGTAAACCGCATAAAAGCAAACCTGTAAAAGATACCGGAAAAGGAAACACCAAAAAGAAAGAGAGAAATGCGCTAAGCACCTGCAGAGAGCACAGCACAAACCACAACAAAACGTTTTGCAGGTAACAGGATTGTGTATTGTTCAGTATCCGTGACTCACGGATTTCAAATAAAGTTCTCTCTTTCTTTTTATTTGTACACGGAACATCAAAACACAATTATGGACACAAAAAAAACACTGATCACATTAGTTGTCATACACAACATCGTATCACTCATCAGTCTCATAATATTTGGAAATGAATTCGAGGGCGGACTCATGAGCATACTTCCTTGCTGTGCAATTACATTCATTCTGTCATCAATATTGATTGCCAAAATAAATAAGAAAACTGGGGAAAGAAAAGGCAAGGCAACCTGGTTATATCTGTTACAGGCCTTCATGTCCTATGGAGCACTGTTTATTGGATTTGCGGGTACACTTTGGGCTTATCTTATCGGTTACGCCCCTATTATCTCCATGATACCATTGCTCAAGATGTACAACAGGGTTAAGGATAACCAAACAGAATCAGACCCCGACACATCCGAAACGACAGTCAGAGAATACCATCATCCAGAGTATTTCATTTGTCCATCCTGCCAAGCCCCATATCTCAAATATGCATTCAACAACCACTGCAAATGGTGCGGAGCAAGGTTCAACAGGGACGGCAATATTACAGAATACACAAAACCCTTCTTTAGAATATTCAACAACACAACAGTCATTAGGCAATACAATACCCTTTCCGACGAGAGTAACCACATGTTCCTGAGCTACATTTTCAACAATTTTAGCGATTGCGACATAAAGACAAGAGTCAGCGCCAGTGAAATTGCAGAAAATGCGCCCGAATATGCCATGCCTATAAATTTCCTCATCACAAAGGGAGACAGAAGAGTTGCTGTATTGCTTATGGAAAGTAAAAAAGAGATGCGATATTCACTGCTTGAGACAATGGAACTATGCAATGAAAACAACATCACTCCACTCCGCTTTATAATTGGAAGAGAGGATTTCTTTACAAACGAAGAGACATACGTTGTAAACCGTATTAGAAAAGGGTTGAGCAACACCGTATTTAAAATTCTTGACAAAACAATAAAAAAGGAAATTTACAAAGAGGAGAAACGCGAAGATTGGAATTTCCGTAATATCCAAGATATTACAAACGTAAAAAAATATGAAACCCTCTCACACGAGATAAACCACAAGTTTTTGAGTTATATATTCAACAACTTAATAGGTTACGACATTAAGACAAGAGTGAGCACTAGCGAAATTGCTGCAAATGCGCCCGAATATGCCATGCCAATAAATTTCCTTATCACAAAGGGAGAGAAGAGGGTTGCCATTCTGCTTGTAAACCGCGACAAATGCAAGCGATACGCAGTACTTGAGACAATTGAGTTGTGCAAGGAAAATGGCGTTATTCCATTACGTTTCATGATTGAATTTCCAAATGAAGAGGAATATGTTGTAAAGCGCATAAAAGCAACTTTTGAAGAATAAGACATAGTAAAAAGCACAAAACAAAAGAAAGAGGGAAACGCGTGAAGCACCTGCAAGGAGCACAGCACAAGCCATACAAAAGGTTTTGCAGGTAACCGGCTTGTGTATTGTTCGGTAATTTAGGCATTGCCTAAATTCAAAGATTTTTCTCTCTTTCTTTTTTTCATATATGCCACTCTTAGATATCATATCGCACCGCAATGTATGGATCAGATTCTACGACCGCAGGGTGGAACAAGGCCACTTATGCAGGGGAGAAGAGTATGACCTCTACCAATTCATACGCAAAGGCGGATACCAACCGTTGCTCGATTCCATAAAGAACGGGGTGCCATTCTCACACCCGCATAAGAAAATGGTAGCCAAAGGGCACACGGGCAAGAAACGCACCGTCTACACATTCGGAAAAGAGGAAAACCATATTCTCAAACTCATTACATACCTGATGATAAGGAAATATGACCATCTGTTCCAACCGAGCCTCTACTCTTTCCGCTCAGGGCATAGCGTATCCGAAGCCATAAGAAAAATAACCCGCACTCGCGACATCAGGCAATACTACAGCTACAAGGTAGATATCAGCAACTACTTCAATAGCATAAATGTGGATAAACTGATAGTGATGCTCGAGGAGAATCTCGCCGACGACAAGGCACTGTTATGCTTTCTCTCCGACATGCTCCGCAACCCATATGCCATTGAAAACGGCGAAACAATCAGCGAGTCCAAAGGAGCGATGGCCGGCACCCCCACAGCAGTGTTCTTTGCAAATCTTTACCTTAATGATTTGGACAAGAGGTTTGCCGACAGCAAGATCATGTACTTCCGCTACTCCGACGACATTATCATATTTGCAAAAAACAAGGAGGATATTGAGCGCGGTAGGGAAATCATTCTTGAGCACATAAAAGAAATGTACCTAATCGTCAACCCCGAGAAAGAGACATTCTCTAAACCGGGCGAAAGCTGGAACTTCCTGGGATTTGAATATGAGAATGGGGAAATTGACATCAGCAGCATCAGCATTGGAAAGATAAAGGCCAAGATGCGTCGCAAGGCACGCGCCTTGCTACGATGGAAAAAGGCAAAAGGCAAGACAGGGCCGATGGCAGCCAAGGGTTTTATAAAAGCCTTCAACCGCAAGTTCTACGACACAGACAATGCGCACGAGATGAACTGGACGAGATGGTATTTCCCAACCATAACAACCGACAAGGGACTGAAGGAAATTGACCAATACATGCAGGCTTGCATAAGATACATAATGACAGGCAAGCACAACAAGGCAAACTACAATCTGCGATACGAGCAAATGAAAGAGTTCGGCTACGTATCTCTTGTAAATAATTGGTACAAAGGACGAAAAGAGAAAGCCAAGAACTCTGTTTAGCGAGAAAACAGAATACCGCACATCAACAATGAAACAGGTTGCTCCAAATGGAGCAACCTGCCTTATTATTGTACGGTTATGTCATTTCGACGAATGTAATGAGGAGGAATCTATTCCTTCATTATATAATATTTAGAGCCCCTCGTCACTTCGTTCCGCCGGGATGACAAAGCAAGGGTGGACAGTTCTACTAAGACAACGGTGCAATTCTTTACACTATTTGTTCCTCAGCAAATTCATGAACTCCTCGCGGGTCTTGGCCTGGTTGAACGCACCGCAAAAGTCAGACGTTGTGGTAATGGAGTTCTGCTTCTTAACGCCACGCATCTGCATACACATGTGTTGCGCCTCAACGACCACCATCACACCAAGCGGGTTGAGAGTCTTTTGGATACACTCCTTTATTTGCAGCGTGAGCCTTTCCTGCACCTGCAGGCGGCGCGAGTAAACCTCCACCACACGGGCAATCTTACTGAGTCCGGTAATATATCCGTTCGGGATATAAGCCACATGCACCTTACCAAAGAAAGGAAGAATGTGATGTTCGCACAATGAGTAGAAATCGATATCCTTGACTATGACCATCTGGCTATAATCTTCCTTGAACATTGCTCCACGCAATATTGCCTCGGGGTCCTCATAGTAACCGGCTGTGGTGTCCAGTATTGCACGTGCAACACGTTCAGGGGTCTTCTGCAAACCCTCGCGCTCGACATCCTCACCAATGAGCCCAAGCATTTGAGTACAACACTCCTTCAGGCCCTCAATACGTTTTTCTCTATCTTCTCCACTCATCTTTGCTTCAATATCAATAAGGCAGGTTAATCAAACATTTCTTTACAGAGATTTCCTTGAACTTCTTTGTAGCCCTCAAACGGTACATAAGAAGCTCAGCTTCCTCGCGCGTGCGGAAATCACCATACTCACAGGTTCTGATAGGCGCTTCAAACACCACATACACCTCGGCTCCCGGATAGTTGGCACGCATATATTCAGCCATGGCATTAGCCTCGTCACGTGCTTGGCGTGAGTTGTTGCCCGAATAGACCAGTACCCTGTAGCCCTCGATCTGCTGGACATCGCCACTGGCCATGGTTCCCATGAGGCTGACAAGCTTTTCGGGTTGGTTTATACGCACTTTGCCCTCGCCGAAAGAGAAACTCTCAATCTTTGAGATAATATTGCTCTGTGCCCCCGCACAGAGGACACAGAACAACATTGATGTAAACATTACTACGCGTTTCATCACTTGAATGCGTCGATAATACCCTTGAAATCGGCAACCTTGAGAGCTGCGCCACCGATGAGACCACCGTCAACGTTTGGATTAGCGAAGAGCTCCTTTGCGTTGCTTGGCTTGCAGCTACCACCATAAAGGATTGAAGTATTCTCAGCAACCTCATTGCCATACTTCTCGGCGATAGTTGAACGGATGTAAGCGTGAATCTCCTCAGCCTGCTCAGGAGTTGCTGTCAAACCTGTACCGATAGCCCATACCGGCTCATAAGCAAGGATAATCTTAGAGAAATCCTCAGCCGAAAGATCGTAGAGTGAACCTGCGAGCTGCTCATAAACAACCTGGTTCTGGATACCCTGGTTACGCTCCTCAAGAACCTCACCGATGCAGAAGATTGGAGTCAAGCCGTTAGCAAGAGCAAGCTGCACCTTCTCCTTGAGAATCTCTGCAGTCTCGCCATAGTATGCACGACGCTCAGAGTGACCAAGGATTACATACTTTGCACCTGTTGATGCTACCATAGAGGCAGAAACCTCACCTGTGTAAGCACCAGAAACCTTATCGGCGCAGTTCTCGGCACCAACACCGATGATAGCCTCGTCAACGACAGGAGTTACCGACGCGAGGTGGATGAATGGAGTACAGATTACTACATCACAGTTTGGTTTGTCGGCTGCAAGAGCCTCGTTAAGTTCCTTTGCAAGGGCAATACCCTCCTGGAGATTCATATTCATCTTCCAGTTACCTGCAACAATGTTTTTTCTCATTTTACTAAAATTTAAAGGTTTATATTGATAATATCACTTGCTTTCATTTTCACTGTTCACGTCATTGGGCGACGGTGTTTGCAGGGCCAGCGTTTGCTTCTTCTCCTTGCGGCGGGCAGCACGTGCTATAATCGCGCCAAGCAGCGACAAAAGGAACACGGCACCAAACAACACAACCACCCAGAACGGCCAGTTTTTCACAGCGCTATGGGAGAAAGCCACACCGCCAGTAGGCACGACAGAATCCTCCAGTTCCTCAACTGACGGCATGTCGGCAATAGCCCACTTGCCGACTACCACTCCATTCTTCAACACCACCACACCCGGGTTCGCGTGCACCATAGAACGCAGTAAGACCCTGTCGGCCCAACATACCGCATATTCGGCACCTGTACGCTTTGCCCACATGGCTAGAGCATCCTCATCGGACGACGACACGGCACAGAAACGCAAATCACCGGCCAGGCAATAGTCATAAAGGTCGTTTATCCTGTCGATGTGCGTAACCGACGCCTTCTCTACATCCTCGACAACGACAATATATACATAACCCGTATCGGCAAGCAATTCGTCGGCCACATCCATGTCATACTCCCAATCCACAAACGAGAAATTACCTATCAAAGGCTCGGTGCCGGGATTCAGCAGCTCAGAATATGTCTTTACAAATTCCCAATCCTCGCCAGGAACGCTGTCGACAGGGAGCGCAATCTCCGTACTGTCCTTGCGGTAAACCGACATGTATCTATAGTCACCAGGCGTGTATTCTACCATTGAACGGATATTGTTGCCTATGACATAATCCCCTGCATCAATCAAAGGAAGATGATTGACTGCAACCGTCTGCAACGCGAATATATACACTAAAGAGAAGAGCGCAAGCACCCAACGGACCTTGCTGTCGAGTTTACCGATGAAAAGGGAGCGCTTGACAAAGACAAGGAGTGCCAACAGAAGCAAAACCACGTTCTTTGCAAATGTAGCCCCGTTGGACATTATTATAGACTCGCCAAAGCAGCCGCAATCGGTCACCACACCGCTCACCCACAGATAGAGCGAGAACGGGGTGAACAAAGACATCAAGACAAGAGCCATCAGCGGCACAACGCAACGGTACACCCCCATAAGTAGATAAAGACCTATGAGAAACTCCGCTGCAGCCTGCGCCATGGAGGCCGTCAGCAACCATGTATCGGAAACGCCATGGAAAGAGAACGCCGTGGCGTACTCCTGCAACTTGTAGACCCCACCCATAGGGTCTACCGCCTTGAGGAAACCCGACAACATCAATGCCAATGCAAGCAACAGGCGGCACACATTGACAAGGATTATGAATTGTCTCTTATTCTTGCTCGGCAACTCCATTCTTTATCAAAGCAAAGACTGCATAGTTTATCATGTCCATGTAATTGGCATCAACGCCCTCGGATACTTTTGTGGCACCGCCCAACTCCTCAATCTGCTTTGTACGCCATATCTTCGTGAGAATGAGATCGGTGTACGATGTCACGCGCATTCCGCGCCACGCCTCGTTATAGTCGTGATTCTTCTTCTTCATCAGTTCAAGAGTCTCCTTTGCCTTGATGTCATAGAGCGCCATAGCCTCATCGGGGGTAATGTCGCAATCATCGGCAAAGCCCTTCTCAAGCTGAACAAGAGAAATCAAGCCATAGTTCACAATGCCGATGAACTCGGGCACAATGCCCTCGCCCACCAAATTCTCGGCACCTGTCTCAAGGTTGCGTATGCGCTTTGCCTTGATAAAAATCTGATCGGTAAGCGACTCGGGACGCATGATGCGCCACGAAGCACCATAGTCATACAATTTCTTGCTGAACAACTCACGGCACACAGCCAACACTCTCTCAAACTCCTTGTTCGTATTATTTGCCATTGTATTGAATCATTTATTTGCTTTTGGATATTTACGGAACCAGCTGCCCACCTTCAGTCTTATGACACCGAACAGCGCCTCGCTGAATATTCCGCCACTCATCTTTGATGTTCCAAGCACTCTGTTCACAAAGATTACCGGGACCTCCTTAATCTTGAAGCCGCACATGTGGGTTGTGAACTTCATCTCAATCTGGAACGCATAACCCTTAAAACGTATATTGTCGAGGTCAATAGTCTCGAGCACCTTGCGCCTGTAGCAGTTGAAACCGGCCGTTGTATCATGTACCGGCAAACGCGTGATGAAACGCACATACTTTGATGCGAAATAGGACATAAGCACGCGCCCCATGGGCCAGTTGACCACGTTCACACCCGTAACATAACGGCTGCCGACAGAAAGGTCATATCCATCCTTGGCACAAGCCTCGTAGAGTAAGGGGACATCCTTGGGATCGTGCGAGAAATCGGCATCCATCTCAAAAATATACTCATAACCCTTTTCCAGAGCCCATTTGAAACCCGTCACATAGGCCGTTCCAAGTCCCAATTTACCCGAGCGCTCGATCATGTGTACCCTACCGGGATATCCCTCCATAGCCCCTCTTACTATGGCCGCAGTACCATCGGGTGAGCCATCATCGACAACAAGCACATCAAATCCGTGCTCAAGAGCCATCAGCGTGTCTATCATGCGACCGATGTTCTCCTTCTCGTTGTAAGTGGGGATAATTATTACGCTGTCATTCATAATTGCAAGTTTACCATGCTACAACCTACAAAGTTATATGAAATGTGGAGAAAATTCAAACTAAAGGTTAAAATAATATTATATTTTTATATAAAAGCACGCACAAGACCACTTTTTTGCTATTGTTTCATTTTTTATCACTATCTTCGTAGTCGGTTCATAAAGACAATACAACAGTGAAGAACGACAAGAAATTATTCATCGAGACATACGGCTGCCAGATGAACGTTGCCGACAGTGAGGTCATCGGCTCAATACTGAAAGTAGCCGGTTACAACGTCTGCGACAAGATTGAGGACGCAGACCTGATACTGCTGAACACATGTTCAATACGTGACAACGCCGAGCAGAAGATATACGGACGACTCGACCAGCTCAATGCCGCACGCCGTGGCAAGAACACCATGATTGGCGTGGTAGGCTGCATGGCCGAACGCGTAAAGGAGGAACTGATAAAAAACTACAAGGTAAACATTGTGGCAGGCCCCGACACATACCTCTCGCTCCCCGAACTCATTGCGCAGGCCGAGTTGGGGCACCCCGCAATGAACATCGAACTCTCCACAACCGAGACATACCGCGATGTCATCCCCATGCGCATATGCAGCGGCAAGGTTTCGGGCTACATCTCCATCATGCGTGGCTGCAACAACTTCTGCCACTACTGCGTTGTGCCCTACACACGCGGACGCGAGAGAAGCCGCGACATACAGAGCATAATCAACGAGGTGGACGACCTTGTAGCAAAAGGATTCAAGGAGATTATCCTTTTGGGTCAGAATGTAAATTCCTACCATTTCATCGGAGAAAATGGCGAGGATGTGACATTTCCGCAACTGTTGCGCCGCGTTGCACAGCATGCGCCACAGACGCGCATACGTTTTACCACATCGCACCCCAAGGACATGAGCGACGACACCTTGCGGGTTATTGCCGAAGAGCCCAACGTGTGCAAGAGCATACACCTGCCCGTGCAGAGCGGCAGCAACACTATGCTCAAGGCCATGAACCGCAAGTACACACGCGAGTGGTACCTCGACCGTATTGAAGCAATACGCCGCATAGTGCCCGACTGTGGCCTTTCGACCGACATCATTGCCGGTTTCTGCGGCGAGAGCGTGGAGGACCACCAGGAGACATTATCACTGATGAGATACTGCTCATACGACGCGGCATTCATGTTCAAATACTCGGAGCGCCCAGGCACGTTTGCCAGCCGCCATATGAAAGACGATATTGAAGACTGCGAGAAGGTGCGCCGCCTGAACGAAATCATAGCCCTGCAACAGGAGTGCTCGGCAAACAACAACCGGGGTTGCATAGGCCACACCTACGAGGTGCTCATTGAGGGCACGTCAAAACGTTCGAAAGAGCAGTTCTACGGCCGAACAGAACAGAACCGCACTGCGGTATTTGACCGCAAAGGGTACAAGATTGGCGATTTTGTGAAAGTAAAAATAACCGGCTCCACTGCAGCCACCCTGCTTGGAGAAATCGTGGACTAAACAAAAAACAGGAGCAAACCGTTGTGGGTTCGCTCCTGTTTTTTACACACATATTGGCAACCTCATTTGCCAAGACGTTTGTTCATGCGTTCTTCATAACTGTCCTTTTGGCTTTCGACAGGCATCACCAAGCTCAAGATAATATAGAACAGCACCGGCGCGCCAAGGCCCAACAGGGCGCAGACAAGCCAGACAAGGCGGACATTTGATACATTCCAACCAAAATACTCGGCTACACCGGCGCATACACCGGCAATCTTTCCATTTGCCGAACGCAACAATCTCTTCATTGCAAATTACTTTTTAGGCAGAATCAATAACAGGATGAGGTAAAGCAATACTCCAACACCCGCAAACAAGGCTGCAACAAGCCACGCAATGCGCACAAGCTTTACGTCCAAACCAAAAAATTCCGCAACACCGGCACAAACGCCACCAACAACACTGTCACTTGTAGAACGAAACAATTTTCCCATTTTCTATTAAATTAAGAGTTTTGTCTTTAAAATTTTTGCAAAAATAGTAAACTTCGACGTTTAAAAGTGTTAAAAAAAGAGTTTTTATGCAGAAAACGGGGGAAAAGTTCAAAAAAAGAGAACAATTTTGCCATAAATGGTATATTTTTGTAACAAATTATGGAGGAGTGTGCTCCGGCGAAAAGTAAAAAGAGAAGAATGACCGTAATAAGCTATGACAAATGTCCGTTATGCAAAAGCAACGCTATTAAAAAGCGTTTTGCGTGCATTGACAATTTCGCTACCAAAGAGTCATTCGATATCCACGAGTGCGAGGCGTGCGGATTTGTCTTCACCCACAACTTCCCCGATGAAAAGGAGATTGACAGGTATTACGAGTCGCCGTCATACATATCGCACAGCAACACCAGCAAAGGTCTTGTCAACGGCATATACCACTTTGTACGCAAGATGATGCTCCGCAAAAAGGCCAGATTGGTTGAACGTTGCTCACTGCTCAAGAGCGGCAAGCTCCTTGACTACGGTGCAGGAACCGGACATTTTGCCCGCGTGATGGCTACCAGAGGTTGGGATGTTACCGCCATTGAAAAAAACGACAAAGCGCGCGAACTGGCTTTGAAAGAGTTCAATTTCGAGATGCGCCCCGTAGAGGCTTTGACCACCATAAAGGACAAAGAATTGAACGTCGTTACAATGTGGCACGTCATGGAACACATCCAGGACTTGGACAAGATGTGGAGCGAACTGCACCGCGTGCTCAGCGACACCGGCACCGCCATAATTGCAGTACCCAACTGCACCTCCTATGATGCACAAAGATACAAGGAGCATTGGGCAGCATATGACACGCCAAGACACTTGTGGCATTTTACCCCGGACACAATAGCACAATGGGGCGAGAAACACGGATTCAAACTTGACAGGAAGCACACAATGCCGTTCGACGGTTTTTACATATCGATGCTCAGCGAGCAGAACATAGGCTCGCGCATGCACACGATAAAAGGTTTTTGGAATGGTTTAAAAGGATGGTTGGCAGGATGGAAAAGAGCCGAAGCCAGCAGTTCCATTATATATGTATTCAGCAAGAAAAGATGAAGAAACCTGTTTTAAACATACAGACATTGAGCGTCTACATAAGCACAACACTTGTATTGTTGCTTTTAGGCATCATGGGCATATTGTTCGTGGGTGGGCAGTCTGTGTCAAGAAAGATAAAGGAGAATTTCAACATAACCGTCATCATCGACAGGAATACCGACGAAGAGACTATACTGAAACTGCACAAGGAGATTGAGAAAAAGGAGTATGTCCTCAGCAGCAAATATATCTCCAAGGAGGACGCCCTTGAGGAAGCCAAAGCCAGCCTTGGAACAGATCCTATGGAACTTTTGGGAAGCAACCCCTACGAGGCCGAGATAGAGATTAACCTGAAGAAGGATTACTCCAATGTCGAGAATATGGTCGGGATTGAGAAAGAGCTGTTGAAGAACAAATGTGTATCAGAGGTCATATACCACAAGGGACACATCGACTCGGTAAACAGCAACATACGCAAAGTGGCACTACTGCTGCTTGTCCTGCTTGCACTGCTCACCGTCATCTCGTGGTCACTCATAGGCAACCTTGTACGCCTGTCAATATACTCCAAACGTTTCCTGCTCCACACCATGAAACTTGTTGGCGCAACATGGGGTTTCATCAGACGCCCGTTCCTTTTGCACAACATGTGGATTGGATTTGCGGCCGGTGTCATTGCCAATGCCCTGCTTGGCACAGCACTTTACATGATGCAGCAACGCGCCCCCGAAATAGCATTGCTGTTGCCAATGCGTGAGCTTGCAATAGTAGGCGCTGCGGTAATTGCGTTCGGCATCATCATCTGTACACTCTGTGCATTCCTCTCGGTCAACCGATTCCTGCGAATGCGCAATAACGACTTATATTTCATTTGATAACAACTGACGCCATGGATAAAAAGGATTTTGCTTTCGGCAAATGGAACTACATACTGCTTGCAGTGGGTGTTGCCGCAATTATTTTAGGTTTTGCATTGATGATTGGCCCCGGTTCTACCGAGACACATTTCGAGCCCGACATCTTCAGTTTCAGAAGAATAAAGCTTGCTCCGGCAATATGCTTCTCGGGGTTTGTATTTGTTATCATCGCAATAATGCACAAGACAAAGAGCAAGAACGAGAAATAACGACTGAATATGAGCATACTCGATACCATAATCATTGCCATCATTGAGGGACTGACAGAGTTCCTGCCTGTCTCTTCGACAGGACACATGATAATAACCCAGAATATCCTGGGTGTCGAAAGCACACCATTCGTCAAAGCGTTCACCTTTATAATACAGTTCGGTGCAATCCTTTCGGTGGTTGTCCTCTACTGGAAACATTTCTTCCAGCTGAACCGCACCCCGGCTCCCGAGGGTGCAGGAGCATTCAAGCGCTTCCTGCACAAATACGATTTCTATTGGAAGCTGTTCGTGGCATTCATTCCCGCGGCTGTCCTTGGTTTGCTTTTCAGCGATGCCATCGACGCCATGCTCGAGAGTGTACAGGTAGTAGCAGTGACACTTATCCTTGGCGGAGTGTTCATGCTCTTCTCGGACAGGATTTTCAACAAAGGAAGCGAAGAGACCAAGCTCACAGAGAAAAAGGCATTCAACATAGGTCTTTTCCAGTGCATTTCAATGATACCCGGCGTGTCGCGCTCAATGGCAACAATTGTGGGCGGTATGTCGCAGAAACTGACACGCAAGGCAGCAGCCGAGTTCTCGTTCTTCCTTGCCGTGCCCACCATGCTTGCAGCAACAATGTTCAAGATGATTGGACTGTTCACCGACGAGAGCAGCGCACAGGTATTGAAAGAGAACCTGGACATACTGCTCGTAGGCAACGTTGTGGCATTCATTGTAGCAATGCTGGCGATAAAGTTTTTTATAAATTTTGTAACAAAGTATGGTTTCAAGGCGTTCGGATGGTACCGAATCATCATTGGCGGTGTAATCCTTGCAATGCTCTGGACCGGACATAACTTAACTATAGCATAATGGATTTTGTTGCAGGAGAAATAATACCGATAAACAAACCATATACCTGGACGTCGTTCCAGATAGTAAACAAGATACGCTACCACCTGAGCCGCAAGTACGGCATAAAGAGATTCAAGGTAGGACACGCGGGAACACTCGACCCATTGGCGTCAGGCGTCTTGTTACTATGCACAGGAAAGGCAACCAAGAGGATTGAAGAGCTGCAGAGCCACACAAAAGAGTATGAAGCCGAGATAATGCTCGGTGCAACCACACCATCGTTCGACATGGAGCATCCTGTGGATGCCACATACCCTTACGAACACATCACCCGGGAGATGGTCGAGGAGACACTGAAGCAGTTCGTCGGCGACATAGCGCAGCGCCCACCACTCTTTTCGGCATGCAAGGTCGACGGCAAACGAGCATATGACCTTGCAAGAAAAGGCAGCGACATGCAGTTGGCACCAAAGCAGATACGCATTGACTCCATTGAGTTGATTGGGTGCGAATTGCCAAAAATAAAAATACGCGTGGTATGCGGTAAAGGCACCTACATACGCTCACTTGCCCGCGACATTGGCGAGGCACTTGGCAGCGGCGGTTACCTAACTGACCTTGTACGCACACGCATAGGAGAGTATAATATTGAAAAATGTATAACACCGGAGGAATTCCAACAATGGCTTGAAGAACAATGAACATGAATCCAATGATCGAAGAACATTTTAGTATCAGCGGACAGCACATGAAGCTGTCACAGTTCAAATACAAATTGCCCGAGGATCGCATTGCGCTCTACCCCGCCGCTTGCCGCGACGAGTCGCGCCTGCTTGTCCTGCACAAGAAGACCGGCGAGATTGAGCACCGCATCTTCAAGGAGATTATCCACTATTTCGACGAGAAGGATGTCTTTGTGATGAACGACAGCAAGGTGTTCCCTGCACGCCTTTATGGCAACAAGGAGAAGACCAACGCACAGATTGAGGTGTTCCTGTTGCGCGAGCTCAACGAGGAGTTCCGCCTTTGGGATGTACTTGTCGATCCAGCCCGCAAGATACGTATCGGCAACAAACTCTATTTTGGCGAGGACAACTCAATGGTTGCCGAGGTTATTGACAACACCACCTCACGTGGCCGCACACTACGTTTCCTCTACGATGGCCCACACGACGAGTTCAAGAAGGCTCTTTTTGCACTTGGCGTTGCACCACTGCCCGAGGACTTCAAGCGCCTTCGCAAGGAGGAGCCCGAGGACCTGGAGAATTTCCAGACCTACTTTGCAAAGAAGGAGGGTTCGGTTACAGCATCGTTCGCCGGCCTGCACTTCACACGCGAGCTCATGAAGCGTATGGAAATCAAGGGCATTGACACCGCATTCGTTACAATGCACACCGGCCTTGGCAGTTTCCGCGAGATTGACGTGGAGGACCTCACAAAGCATAAGATGGACAGCGACCTCATCAGTGTTGACACCGACGCCGTGCTCACAATCAACAAGGCAAAAGCCGAGAACCGCAGAATCTGCGCTGTCGGTACATCAGTGCAGCGCGTACTTGAGACTGCGTCACTCACAGGCGGCATGCTCAAGGAGTACGACGGCTGGACAAGCAAGTTCATCTTCCCCGAGTATAACTTCCAGGTCGCAAACTGCATGATTGCCAATTTCTATGCACCATACTCAACAATGCTCATGCTCACTACCGCTTTCGGTGGCTATGACAATGTGATGAATGCATACGATGTTGCGCTCAAGGAAGGATACCGCTTTGGCCTCTACGGCGACGCAATGCTCATCATCGACTAATAAAGGATGGCAACAGTATACCTTGGTTTAGGAACAAACATAGGTAACAGAAAAGAAAACCTTACGCGAGCGATAGGGCTTCTATCGCTCGCGCTTGGTCACTACACCGCACTCTCCTCTTTTATAGAAACTGCACCATGGGGGTTCAACAGCGACAACGCATTCCTCAACTGCACCGTAGCTTTTGACACAGAACTCACTCCACATCAACTGCTCGACACTACAGAGAACATTGAGCGCGAACTGGGACGCACGTCAAAATCCAATGGCGGCATTTATCACGACCGCGTCATTGACATTGACATCTTGCTCTACGGCAGTGAAACCGTCAGCACCGCCCGACTCACCATCCCCCACCCGCTCATGCACATGCGTGACTTTGTCCTTGAGCCACTGGCACAGATTGCACCACACACAATCCACCCAACAACAGGTAAAAGCATAGAACAACTCAAAGCCGCACTCTACAGCGACAAAAAAGGTTAAAAAAGATTACTTTAAACAAAAAAGAGGCTCAACATAGAAGCTAATATACAAAAAACCATTACCTTTGCACAAAATCAGAGCCTATAGTAAAGGCTATGTGGAGAGATTTGACTGCTTGCAACCACGATAAAAAATGCTAAAAGCCCCATCAGAGGGCATTTGTAAGGCACTTCGCCGGCATTAAATATCCCACATAAGTTTCTTTACTTGGCTTGTAATAACTAACAGGCAAATATTAACTACGCCCTGCGCGACACAAGATTATTGGTACAACCGGGGCACAAAACACACAACTATGGGATATTTATTCACATCAGAATCAGTTTCAGAGGGACACCCCGATAAGGTGGCCGACCAGATTTCAGACGCAGTCCTTGACCAGCTCATTGCTTTCGACCCACAGTCAAAGGTCGCTTGCGAGACACTCGTCACAACAGGACAGGTTGTCATTGCCGGCGAGGTAAAGTCATCGGCATATGTTGATTTGCAGGAGATTGCACGCGGTGTAATCAACAAAATCGGTTACACAAAGAGTGAGTACATGTTCGACGGCGACTCATGCGGTATCTTCTCGGCTATCCACGAGCAGAGCGCCGACATCAACCGTGGCGTTGAGCGCGAGGACCCAATGTCACAGGGTGCCGGCGACCAGGGTATGATGTTCGGTTATGCAACAAACGAGACCGAGAACTACATGCCCGTTTCACTCGACCTATCACACCTCATCCTCACCGAACTCGCCGACATCCGTCGCGAGGGCAAGGAGATGACCTACCTGCGTCCCGACTCAAAGAGCCAGGTAACCATCGAGTACAACGACGATAACAAACCCGTGCGCATTGACACCATCGTTGTCTCTACACAGCACGACGACTTCATCAAGCCTACAGAAGAGGGCAAGGAGGCACAGTTGGCAGCCGACGCAGCACAGATTGCAAAGATCAAGGAGGACGTACTAAACATCCTCATGCCACGCGTAAAGGCAAAGATTGCATCAGAGAGCGTGCTTGCACTCTTTAACGACGACATCAAGTACCACGTGAACCCAACCGGCAAGTTCGTTATCGGTGGCCCACACGGTGATACCGGCCTCACTGGCCGCAAGATCATCGTTGATACATACGGTGGTAAGGGCGCACACGGTGGTGGTGCATTCAGCGGCAAGGACCCAAGCAAGGTAGACCGCAGCGCAGCCTACGCAGCACGTCACATTGCAAAGAACCTTGTTGCGGCAGGTGTTGCCGATGAGGCTCTCATCCAGCTCTCATATGCCATTGGTGTTGCCGAGCCTGTGAGCGTGTTCGTGAACACATACGGCACAGCAAAGGTTACCCTCACCGACGGCGAGATTGCCCAGAAGGTGAAGACACTCTTCGACCTGCGTCCAAAGGCCATCGAGGAGCGCCTGAAGCTCCGCAACCCAATCTACAGCGAGACAGCATCATACGGTCACGTAGGCCGCACACCACAGGTGGTGACAAAGGTGTTTACATCGCGTTACCTTGACAGCAAGACAATGGAGGTTGAGCTCTTCACATGGGAGAAGCTCGACTATGTAGAGAAGGTAAAAGAGGCTTTCGCACTCTAACAACAGACCGACAGACAATGCTCAAGTTCGGCGACTGGATAAACCGTAAAAGGCACAATGGGGGATATGGGATACAATCCCCCTCGTCCTTTTTCTTCGTCACACAAGTGCTGAAGGAGAAGTTGCCATATTATGCATACTCTATTCTTGACACCATCATTGGTGGCAATGGCAGCAGGCAAAAGCATTTCCGCGAGCTATTCCGCGTAACCAACCACTACCAACCAGCAAATTGCATCTCGGTAGGCAGCGCCGCGGGAGCATGCACAATGCTGTTGGCAAGGCCAAGTGTAGCACACTATGCAGTGGTACCCACCGGAATGACACCCGACATACAAACCCTGCTCAACGACAGCAGATGCCACATCGTCGATTCCACAGAGCAACTCCCCGCAATCATTGACAAAATGGGAGAAATTGGAATGCTGTTTGTTGATGCCACAGAGGATGCCCATGCATTCATACGCGCCGCACTGCCCCACACAAACAAAAACAGCATTATTATTGTTGACGGCATAAACCGCAGCAAGGCAATACAGGCGTGGTGGCAGCAACTCGTCGGTGACAGCGCCACAGTCATCACATATGACATGTACAGCTATGGCGTGCTTCTCTTTGACAAAGAGAGAATAAAACAACACTACACCCTGAAAAGATAACCAACGATGAAAAAGGCAGGCATATACACACGTACCGGCGACAATGGTAGCACATCGCTCTGCGGTGGCACACGAGTGACAAAAGACCATCCCAGAGTCGAAGCCTACGGCACGCTCGATGAACTCAACGCCCACCTTGGACTACTGGCAGCATCGCTCAATGATTGCCGAACCATTGATTTCATCGAAGGAATAGAGAACAGCATTTTCACCATCGGCTGCCACTTGGCAATGGAGAACGACAGCACAACACCAATAAGCAATGCCGACATTGAAAGGCTCGAAAAGGAGATTGACACCATCAGCCAGGCATTGCCGGTGTTGAAAAGTTTCATCCTCCCGCCACACAGCGAGCAGGCTGCACGCGCCAATGTATGCCGCACCATCTGCCGCCGAGCCGAAAGAGCCATGGTCACCCTTGCCAAAGAGTGCAATGTTTCACAGGAAGCAATGGTATATATGAACCGCCTTTCCGACTATCTGTTCATGCTGCAACGCCAACTG
Organism: Bacteroidaceae bacterium; assembly: GCA_045660825.1. Classification (GTDB taxonomy): domain Bacteria; phylum Bacteroidota; class Bacteroidia; order Bacteroidales; family Bacteroidaceae; genus HGM04593. The sequence goes on along the minus strand of JAZREN010000064.1, from coordinate 854 downwards.
CAGGATGGTGAGGAAAAAATATGGCAAAAGCCTTGCAAATAAATAAATTTAATCTATTTTTGCACGCACTTAACAAAAACTTAATAAAACATTATCAGATATGTATTGGACACTTGAATTGGCATCAAAATTGGAAGATGCACCATGGCCAGCAACAAAAGACGAGCTCATTGACTACGCAGTACGCTCGGGCGCGCCATTGGAGGTTATTGAGAACCTGCAGGAGATTGAGGACGAAGGCGATGTTTACGAGAGTATCGAGGACATTTGGCCCGACTACCCAAGCAAAGAAGACTTTTTCTTTGACGAAGAGGAGTATTAAGAGGTTGATAAAGGTTAAACACACAAATATCAACGATTTACAATGACCGATTGGGCAGTCCAGTCGGTCATTTTTTTGCCTAAATACTGCCCAAAAACTGCCCTGAAAAATTGAAAAATCCTCCTAAAAAAAGGAGTAGTAAGTGAAGGACGAGAGACTGCCCAAACACTGCCCAGAGACTGCCAAAGCCACTTTTTACAAAAAAGAACGACCTGCCAAGACCGCTCTTTGAAGTCAAAATATTGTCCATAATTTTCTGCTTTCACTGCTCAACGAGGTGTTCTACTTGGAGGATTTCCTGCAGCTTGAGAAGGAGTTCCCTAACTTCACCTTCCACTTGGCGCTCGACCGTCCCGATCCTGCAGCAGATGCAGCAGGTGTCAAGTATACAGCCGAGTTTGAGGCGACAACAGATAACGATAACGAGAAATTTTCGCCGTTACTTGATTTGAGATTTGGAACTTTGAATTATTGTTCGTATATTTGCGAACGGAAATTGACGAGTACAATGGCAAACAAGGATTATACACTC
>JAZREN010000063.1:0-10565 GCA_045660825.1 Bacteroidaceae bacterium | reverse complement strand
GTGTACAAGGTTTCTCTTCTGCTTCTTTGTCTTCTTAGTCAGGATGTGACTGTGATAAGCATGCTTTCTCTTGATTTTACCTGTTCCGGTAAGAGCGAATCTTTTTTTGGCACCGGAGTTAGTCTTAACTTTTGGCATTTTGTTTAAAAAATTATTAGTTAACAATTATCGGTAGCGTACTATCCAACACTACTCGCATTTCTTTTTAATCTTCTTTGGCAGCCTCAACTGCAGGCTTTGCTGGAGCTTTCTTTGCCGGAGTAGCCTTCTTTGCCGACAGCATGATTGTCATGCGTTTTCCCTCAAGTACAGGCATTGAGTCAACCTTGCCATACTCCTCAAGGTCTTTTGCGAAACGCAACAACAAAATCTCGCCCTGCTCCTTGAAAAGGATTGAACGTCCCTTGAAGAAGACGTAAGCCTTAACCTTGTCACCATCCTTGAGGAAGCTGATCGCGTGCTTGAGCTTGAAGTTGTAGTCGTGTTCGTCGGTCTGCGGACCAAAACGGATTTCCTTCACGTCAATCTTCACCTGCTTCGCCTTCTGCTCCTTCTGGCGCTTCTTCATCTGGTAAAGGAACTTTGAATACTCAATCAAACGGCAAACAGGAGGGTTTGCTGTTGGAGAAATCTCCACAAGGTCAAGTTCTTTTTCTTCTGCAAGTGCAAGAGCCTTGTGCAGCGGCATTACTACCGATTCAACATCATCGCCTACAATGCGCACCTCTTTGGCACGAATCTGTTCGTTAACACGATACTGGTTCTTCAGGTTGTCGTTCTTCATTAATTATTATATAAGTTCCTTCTTTTAAATGCCCTTTCAAGGCATAACTTTTCAAAATCGGATGCAAATGTAGCATTTATTTATCACATAACGAAGCAGTTTGACCATTTTTTCACCAACGAGAGTAAAAAAAAGCAAAAAACAGAGCCCGCATCTGCGGACTCTGCTGTGCTAAAAAAGTTTTGCTGTACGAAGAGCACGACGAAACTCCGAGAATACAAGATTTGAGGGCTCCTGTCCTTTGTAATCCGCCGGTTCTAAAAACTACCCGAAGGCGCGGCCCGCCATTGGACATATATATAAGAGCTTAACTCGGTTTTCGATAATAATTGATGAGTTTCCCAGTCAATCGGTACAGCAAAACCGTATGCAAACTTAAGAATGTTTTTTCAAGCAAACAAGCGATATTGCCACAAAATTCTCTTTTTTGTGATTTTTATTCTCTTCTAAACCCTTTTTTACAAAAAGCAGAAAGGTGAAAACTCGTGCAAGCGAATGGGCGGAAATTTATTTACGCACGCAATGAGCGCAGCCAAGTTTCAAACACAGCGTGTGTGTAGTTAAAACGAAAAGCGCAACAATGCTTTGCAATTGTCGCGCTTTCTATCATAAATTAGTTTTCACTTTTCACTTTTCACTTAAGCCTCTACCTCAACCTTGCGGATGGTCTTTGTACGGATTTCCTCGCAGATAGCCTGTACAAACTCAGCGATTGGTTTGACGCCCTCGTCACCGGCAAAGCGGCTACGTACAGCAACTGTACGGTCAGCCTCCTCCTGCTGGCCAAGAACCAACATATAAGGGACACGGTTGTTACGTGCATCGCGAATCTTGTAACCGATCTTCTCCGAGCGGTTATCAACATGCACAAGCACACCGTTCTTCTTCAATTCGGCAGCCACCTCATAGGCGTAGTCGCCATACTTCTCCGAGATTGGGAGAATGCGAACCTGCTCGGGGCACAACCATGTAGGGAACTTGCCCTCATACTTCTCAATCAACCATGCAAGAGTACGCTCATAGCAACCCATACTTGTACGGTGGATGATATAAGGACGCACCTTCTCACCATTCTGGTCAACATAGTACATGTCGAACTGCTCGGCAAGCAATGGATCCCACTGAACGGTAATCATTGTATCCTCCTTGCCATATACGTTCTTTGCGTTGATATCCACCTTTGGACCATAGAATGCAGCACCACCCACTTCCTCAACGAAAGGAATCTCAAGTTCCTTGAGCATCTGGCGGATGTGCTCCTGTGTCTCCTCCCATACCTGGGCGTCACCAATGTACTTCGCGCGGTTCTCGGGGTTCCACTTTGCAAGCACATATGTCACATCGTCCTGCAAACCAAGAGTCTCCATGACATGCTTTGCAAGAGCAAGACACTTCTTGAATTCCTCAACCATCTGGTCGGGGCGCACAATGAGGTGACCCTCACTGATAGTAAACTGTCGAACACGTGTCAAACCGTGCATTTCACCCGAATCCTCGTTACGGAACAGTGTAGATGTCTCGCTATAACGCAAAGGCAGATCACGATAAGAGTGGTGAGTTGCCTTATATACATAGTACTGGAATGGACAAGTCATTGGACGCAACGCGAACACCTCTTTGTCCTTTTCCTCGTCGCCAAGAACAAACATACCATCCTTGTAGTGATCCCAGTGGCCCGAAATCTTGTAGAGGTCGCTCTTTGCCATCAAAGGAGTCTTGGTGCGTATGTAACCCCACTCGTTATCCTCGAGGTCCTCAATCCAACGCTGCAGTGTCTGCACAATCTTCGCACCCTTTGGCATGAGCAAAGGCAGACCCTGACCAATAACGTCAACTGTTGTAAACAACTCCATCTCGCGACCAATCTTGTTGTGGTCGATATTCTTGATGTGCTCAAGGTGTGCAAGATAAGCCTCGCACTCCTCTTTTGTAAAGAATGCAGTACCATAGATTCGTGACAAAGAAGGATTGTTCTTGTCACCACGCCAGTATGTTGTAGACGAAGAGAGCAACTTGAAGCCCTTGATGAGCCTTGTATTCAACAAGTGAGGCCCCATGCAAAGGTCAACGAAATCATCTTGCGAATATACAGTGATGCGCTCACCCTCGGGAATAGCATCAATGAGTTCCAATTTATATGTCTCGCCTTTAGACTTCATTAACTCAACAGCCTCCTCACGGCTCAACTCCTTGCGCTCAATACGTGGGCTCTGCTTGATAATCTTCTTCATCTCCTTTTCAATAGCTTCGAGATTCTCCTTTGTAAAAGGAGTGCACTCAAAGTCATAGAAGAAGCCAGTCTCTGTTGCAGGACCAATTGTGAGCTTAGCCTCGGGGAACAGATGTTTCACTGCCTGTGCCATAACGTGTGTTGTTGTGTGGCGCAAAACATTCAAAGCCTCCTTTGAATCCAAACCAACGAGTTCAACACAAGCACCATCGGCAGGAACATCACGCAAATCGATGACATTCTCACCATCCTTCACTGCCACATAACTGCTGAGCAACTTTGGGTCAACAGATGACAACAGCTCGATATACGATTTACCTTCAGCGGCAAACTCGCGAACATCGCCATTAAATGAAATCTTAATCATATTCTTTTTATTTTTATTTTGTTCACCTTATATTATATATTAGGGCATTACCCTCATAAAAACACTCTATTTGCAAAGATATATACAAACGAGCGAAAAAATATCAAGCCTGATTGAATATTTTTTTACTGTGAGTGCAGAAAATCTTCAAGACTTGTCTTTTTCACCTCCCCATCCGCGCGTTGATACAATAGCACCTACCTAAACCTTCGAATCACGCTATACGCCTGGTACATACCCAATTCACCGGCCTTGCTCAAATCGGCCACACCACCCTCGGTATTGCCTGTATATATTTTGGCCAATCCACGATTATAGTAAGCTTGGGCAAAGCGGTCATTGAGCGAAATCGCCTTGGTGTAGTCAACTATCGCCGACTTAAAATCGTTCAGTTTTGCCGACACATTGGCACGGTTGAAATAAGCCTCTACAAATTCCGGTTGCAGTTCAATGACACGGTCAAGGTCCTCCTTGACAAGGCGATAATCCAAATCGACAAGCAGTGTATTCTGCTTGGGATCCTGCGGCTCCACACCATTCAACCTTTCAAGTTCCAGCTGCTTATAACGGACAAATGCACGTATGAAATACACACTCCAATCACCGCGCGCAGCCTCTACCGCTTTATCGGCATCACCCATCGCCGCTTCGATATCCTGCAACAGATAGTAGTCGATCGCACGTTCACGGTATGGCGCAGCATTCTCACCGGATACGTTCATCGCGCTCGAGACATCGTCGATATGAGCGAAATGGTAGTCAGCCTCGGCACCGGTCAGAGCGCGTTCGTGGTTGGTGAGGACCAACGGACGACAGCCTTCACGAACTGCGTTCAATTCCTCAAGCAACTTACTATAACCATCGTCGACATTCTCCCCCCTGTAACATGTGAGAACAAAAAGCGGCTCAAGCTCCACATATACATTACGGTTCTGGACCTTACCTCGCGCCTCGGCAACATACTGCTTTGCATTTTCATCAACAGGAACTATCATCTTGTTGTAGTTGCGTACATTCTCATCGGAACGGCGTCGGGTAGAATCAGCATCGGCCGAGTACTCTTTCTGCACCGACTCCACACCATAGAAATATATCTCCTGACGACGATTGAAGAGCCATGCCTCATCACCCTTTGCACCCTTTGCGTCACCAAGTTTACGACGCGCCTCGGCACGGCAACTATAAGCCTGTTCAAAATTAGGATAGGCTTCAATCACAATGGACAAATCGCCTACCGCACCTTTGTAATCACCAACCGCAGTACGCAGCAATGCACGGTTAAAACGTGCAAGGGTGTTGTCTGGGTCTACGCCCAAGACCATATCAAAATCTTTGATTGCCTTATTGTTATCACCAAATTCCATGAGCAGCAAGCCACGGTTGTAGTGCGCCGTAAGGCTTGTAGAATCGGCATAGACAGCCATGTCGAAATCGGCAAGAGCGCCACGTAAATCCTCGCGGTAATATCGTATAAGGCCGCGGTTGGCATAGCTATTGCTACGCCCGGGCAACAAGTCTATTGATTTGGAGATATCAGCCTCAGCTTCCTCATATGCTCCCATGGCATAATACACCATTGAACGGGCGTCGTATACACTGGCCGAATATTTGTCAAGAGCAACAGCCTTGTCGGCCATAGCCAACGCCACGACAGTATCCTTCAGATTCATAGCCACCTGTGTACGCATCACATACGCATCACTGTTGCGCGGCGCAAAAACAAGCATAGAATCAACCACCGCAGCCGCACGCTCCCACTCACCGGCCTGCATTACCACACCGGCAAGATTCTGCCACATGTTAAGATTCTGCGGGTCGTGTTTGATTGCCGTGCGTATATCACTCTCGGCCAAGGCAAGACTATCAAGATTTGCACGACATAGACCACGCAACTGATAACTGCGGGCTACATAAGGATTGCGCTCTATAGCCTGGGTCAAATCCTCATCGGCACCGACGAAATCGTCGAGATAGAACTTTGCCAATCCACGAAAGAAATATGGCTCGTGAAGGAATGGCTTGGCATCAATTACCTTGTTAAAGTATTGGATAGAGAGGACATAATCCTCGAAATAGAGCGCATTGCGCCCTATTTCCATAACCCTCGTAGTGTTCAGCTGTGCCAAGCCCAACAACGGGACAAACAGCGCGAAGAGCGCTGCAATTGCCCTGCGGAGCTTCATCGCAACACGCGCTTCACTTTATAGTCGCAGAACACTTTACCCTTAGCAAGATTGCCAAGTTTGTTCTTGTTCATCTGGCGACGCAGTGGTGAGAGACGGTCCGAGAAGACTTTACCCTCAAGGTGGTCAAACTCGTGCTGCATCACGCGTGCAAGATACCCCTCGACCCACTCGTCATGCTCAACGAAATTCTCGTCGAGATATGTCACATGGATGCGCGAAGGACGTGTAACCTTCTCGTGCAGACCTGGAAGGCTCAAACAACCCTCCTCCATTGTATCGGTCTCTTCCGATGTTTCAATGATGTGTGCATTGATGTACACACGACGGAAATCCTTGAACTCAGGCTCATCCTCGGCAAGAACATCAAGATCCACAACAACAAGGCGAATTGCAAGGCCAATCTGTGGCGCTGCAAGACCAATACCCTGTGCCTGATGCATTGTGTCGAACATATTCTGGATAAGTTCCTTGAGATTTGGATATTCAGCATCGATATCCTCGGCAACCTTCTTAAGTACCGGCTGCCCATAGAGATAAATTGGTAATATCATATTTTAAAATTTATTTTTTATAGTTATAAAAGGGCGAAAAGGGAAAGCCTCAGGCTGTCATCTTTCAGTTTGTTGCTTTGACAACATCAACTCTTCGCAACCCACGCTGTCGCGTGACCTATTGCTGTTGATGTTGTCGAACCCTCAGGCTGTCATCTTTCAGCTGACAGCCTGAGGCTTTCCATGTAGGACTGCAATATTATGGTGGCACTCACCTCGTCAACCAATTCCTTGTTGCGGCGTGCCATCTTTCCAATTCCCGAAGCAAGAATTGCCTGATGTGCCAGCACCGATGTAAAACGTTCATCATGATACTCCACCGGAATTTCAGGCAAAAGCTTACGCAAGCGGTTCACGAATGGCTCAATGCGGCACATATTCTCAGAAGGAGTGTTGTTCATCTGCTTTGGCAAGCCAACAACAATACACTCCACAGGCTCACGTTTTACATAATCCAATATATAATCAACTAATGTTGCAGTTGCAACGGTTGTCAAGCCACCGGCAATGAGCTGCAGCTCATCACTCACAGCCAAACCGGTACGTTTCTTTCCATAATCAATTGCCAAAATTCTCGCCATACGCATCAATTATTTTTGCCTTTGCATCCTTCTACAGCCGAAGCCATATATTGTTACAACAACAAAGCAGAGCATCGGGAGCAGATAAGAGAACTTCACAGCAGGCATTCCGGCCACAGTTCCGGCATCGATTATCATTCCCTGTAATGGAGGCATCAATGCGCCACCAACGATTGCCATCACCAGGAATGCAGCACCAAGCGATGCATCCTCACTATTGACACCTTCAAGCGCAATACCATATATTGTAGGGAACATAAGTGACATGAAGAAGCTTATGGCAATCAGACAGTACAGTCCCATCATTCCGTCAATGACCACGGCCCCAAGGGTGGCAACTGTTGCACAGACACCAAAAAGCGCCAACAGCATACCGGGTTTGAAATAACGCATAAATGCTGTAGATGCAAAACGTCCGCAAAGGAAGAGTATCATTGCACATATATTGTAGCGCTCTGCCACGGCCTTGTTTATACCAAGATTATCGGCATACTGGATAATGAATGTCCACACCATAATCTGCGCCGCCACATAGAACACCTGCGCCACGACGCCATAACGGTATTTCCTATTGTTCCACAGGTTGACAAGCGTTGCCTTGTTGTTAATAGTCTCGGTCTTGTGCCCCTGAAGGTTGGGGATTATCACGCGAGCAAAGAGTATGAGAATAAGCAGGACAACAATACCTAAAACCACATAGGAATTGCGTATAATGTCAAGATCATGCTCACGTATCAACGCCTTTTCGCCATCAAGTAAACCTGAATAAAGAATTTTACCGGCAGCATCTCGTCTATCGGACCACAGACCCGGCAACACCACCAGCGAAGCCACCGACATACCAAGCAATGATCCTATCGGATTGAAAGCCTGCGCCAGGTTCAGACGTCTTGTAGCAGTCTCCTTCGAACCAAGTGAAAGAATAAGTGGGTTGGCTGTTGTTTCCAGGAAGGCCAGACCGAATGTCAGGATGTACAACGACACGCAGAAGAATGCAAAACTCTGCTGCGCAGCGGCTGGAATAAACAGCAATGCACCCACAGCATAGAGAGCTAGTCCTATAAGGATTCCGCTCTTGTAGCTGTAACGGCGAATGAAAAGAGCCGCAGGCACAGCCATTGTCGCATAACCGCCATAAAAGGCAAACTGCACAAGAGCAGCCTCGGACGCCGGCAACTCCATCAGTGTCTGAAATGTTGCCACCATTGGACTGGTTATATTATTGGCAAATCCCCAAAGTGCAAACAGGGAAGTGACAAGTATAAACGGCAACAGGAAACGTTTGTCAACAAGTTTACTTTTATTGTCCATTCTTTCTTTAACAGTATTATTTTTTCTCATACAGATGGAATATACGCTCCATCATGCGCCATTTTTCATTCGACGAGCTGCCGGGAGCTGCCTGTTGGAACTCCGACATATAATCCTCCCACTCCTGCTGGCGTGGAAGCGTTGAGAGACGCGCCATGGCGCAGTCCCAATCAAAATCGAGCGGTGTCTCCACAATCATGAACAGACGGGTACCAACAATGTATATCTCCATTTCAAGGATTCCTACACTGCGTATACCATCGAGAATCTCGCTCCATGCCTCACCGTCACTGTGACGGCGGCGGTACTCGGCAATGAGTTCCGGACTATCCTTGAGGTCAAGTGTCTGACAATAGCGCTTTACCGGGCCATTATACTCTTTCACTGTATATCCTTGTGTCATAAACAGGCTGTTTTAAGATTGTGAAACATGTTGTTCTTTGTAAAAAAAGGCTCCCTTCGTGGAAGCCTTCTGTAATTTATTTGTTGTAAAGCAACCAAGCCTTCTGGTAGTCATTGTTGCGTGGGTGATCGGCCTTGAACTTGTCACGTGCAACAGCTGCCTCCTCTTTGGTATCGCATGAAGCGCATACAACACGGTAAAGACCTGTTGCCGGATTCTGCACTACTATTGCATTGTAACCCTCATCAACCAATGACTGACGGATGTTCTCTGCACCCTCTTTTCTGCTGTAGCTACCGCATACAACACTGAAAGCCTTGAGTGAACCCTCGGCACCAGAAGAAAGGACAACCTTCTCGGTGCGGTATGTTGTGTCAACATCAGACTTTGCTGTAGAAACAGGAGCTATTTCAACAGCCTCGCTCTGCTGACCGTTACCCTCAGCAAGTTCAGCCTGACGAGCCTCATCGTAAGCTGTCTTGTATGCGCTGTCCTTTGAAGACTTACATGATGTGAATGAGAATGCCACACAAGCGGCAAAAGCGATTACAAATAATTTTTTCATAGAACTATATTTTTTATTATTAAGCATAATTTTTGCAAAAATACAAACAATGTGCCAAAACATCAACTTTTACCCATGTTAATTTAATACAATAATAAAAAACAGAAGTTCAGAGGGGCTTTTTGGATATTTTGCCTACCTTTGTCACTCAAAATCCAAACTAGAAGAACATGAGAAAACATCTTTTTTTTGCATTGGCAATTGCAGCGCAGCTATCCTGCAGTACCGGTAAAGAGCTGGCAACAACCAAGCAGCCAATTGACACCAATGTCGATTATAGCGAATTCTTCACCGGGAATACCATGCGATTCGATTTTCACCATGCGGGTGACAGCAAGGAGGAGTTCTATTACTTTGACAAAGTCATTAGGGAAGGCGAATGGGCCGGCTCAAGAGCCTCGCTCATCAACCCGTTCGACTATGGCGAGCAGCATTTCAGAGTCATTGACAAAGCAACAGGCAAAGTCATTTACAAGAATAACTACTGCACACTGTTCAACGAATGGCAGACAACACCCGAGGCAACAGTGACAAGCCGCTCATTCCCCGAGGGTGTGATATTCCCTGAGCCTGCCAAGGATTTCCGCATCGAATTCTACGCACGCAACAAAGAGACAAAAGAGTGGGAGAAAAGATATGCACAGGATGTACGAGTAAATGACTATAACATCGCCACACAGAAGCCACAGCATGAGTGTATTGAAATACACATTGGTGGCGACATTGCCCACAGCCTTGACATTGTACTGTTGCCCGATGGTTTCACTGCCGACGAAAAGGAGAAATTCCTTGCATCGTGCCACATGTGGAGCGACGCGCTATTCAGATACGCGCCATTCACCGAAAACAGCCACCGCATAAACATCCGTGCCGTTTGGGCGCCATCAAGAGAAAAAGGCATAAGCAAACCCGGCATAGGTAAATGGGTTGACAACCTGTTGGGAACACGCTTCTACACACTCGGTAGCGAACGCTACCAGATGACCGAGGAGTTCCAGAAGGTCCGTGATGTGGCTGCCAATGCACCTTATGAGAGCATCTTCATACTCACCAACACCGATAAGTACGGCGGTGGTGGAATATACAATTTCTACGGCCTTGGCTCGGCCGGCAAAACGGGCAAGACCGGCGAGGTCTATGTCCATGAGTTCGGACATTCATTGATGGGCCTGGGTGACGAGTACATTGAGATTGGCAACACAGTCAGCGCGCTCTACCCTGCCGGCAAGGAGCCATGGGAAGCAAACCTCACACGCTTTGTGGAATTCAAAGGCAAATGGGAGGAAATGATTGCCGAGGACACTCCCATACCAACCGTTGCAGCAGAAGGCTCAACCGAGAAGGATTGGGTAATTGGTGCCTACGAAGGCGGTGGCTATCTTGAAAAAGGCATTTTCCGCGGCTGGCCCGAGTGCATGATGAAGGCACTGACCGACTTCTGCCCGGTGTGCCAGAAGGCCATTATCAGGTATCTTGATTATATCTGCAAATAATAACGGATCAGGGCAAGGTGTAGGATTCATCCATTATCAACGCCCAGCCGTCAATATCCGGTATATACAGCAGACCTGCGACATATGTCGCAGG
>JAZREN010000062.1:0-12742 GCA_045660825.1 Bacteroidaceae bacterium | reverse complement strand
AGATGCAATTATAATTAATAATTATGGATGAAAGAATAATTTTGTTTTCAAAAGAAGAACTTGCAATAAATAGTGATGAGAAACGTATAATTGATTTTATAGAGTCATTTTGCAATACGAAAGTCTATGATGACATTAATGATGTTATAGAATTATATAATGTGAGATTATATTTTAATGGAGGTGGTTTACAACATGAAAGGTATATTGAGAAATGGGATTCTTATAAGACACAGACAAATTTAATATGGTCCAAAATTTGTTGCTATTTTAATACTCTGACAGATGAAAACATTGTAAAGCATTATTGTTTAATTGAAGATTTTATTTATAAGGAGTATTTCTGGGAACTATTTGCTAAATGTAACATAATGAAAAATATATCTTCTGAAACCTTTGTAGATCTATTTAAATTGGTAAAACATAAAGCGGATATTCTAAAGAATCGTAGTATTGTTAAATATTATGATATTGTTCTAGCTGAACTTTTAAAGTCTTTTCAGTTTACCGCAGAATTGCTTTTGTCACATTATGAAATGGCTAAGCAGGATAATAAAAATAAAATGTATTTTCCTGAATCTTTATCTTTGATAGATAAAGATGAAATTGTTTCAAAATATATAGATTCTGATTTTTGTAATCCAAATTATCTTTATTTGGCAGTAAACGCGAAAGATCATGATAATTTTAAATTGTCAGACAAAACCAAGTTGAAAGCACGTAAAAAATATAGTGCTGATATGCAAAGAATGTTTGATAGTGGATCATGCGCAAAAATGGCATTGAAAACGATTATTGGTTTTTCTAAAGATCAACAAGAACCGAGAACTTTTTATATAGAGAACGATGCTTGTGTATGTTCTTATAGTGTTTTATGGATTAAACAGCATAATACAGCAGAGCAATTGTTCTTTAATTTAAAATATCTTTTTGAATTCATTAATGATTTTGGTATAATCAATCTTGTGCCACATGTTGCGGAATTTGAAATTTTGGATGTCTTAGGCCTACATTCTGACAATGAATATAATTATGGAATGTCATTCCGTGTTAAAAATCAAATTGCAATAGGTACATTTGTTTCTTACAAACAAATTCTCTTCCAAGATGGAATAATATTTGAAACAATAACAAAGGACGTTTTTAATAATTATTGTAAATATATCGGTATTGAAAATTTGTCGGTTAATATTGCGACAAATGATGGCTTATTATCTAAAATACGCTTTTTGACTCCAGAATTAGAAGCTGTTCTAAAGAAATATAAGATTTATGTTGAAAATGGAATGATTGATTTAGAGCTATTGTCGATTAATTCATCTCCTATTAGAATCAATGAAATCCCAAGTTTGGTTGAAAGAAAATATGTTTGCTGTGTTGAGAATGCTATTGGCCGCGAAATGATAGAACTTTTCTCTAAACATAGTTTGTTACGATTTAATTTTGAATATGGCGGAAGGTATAAAAATCTGTATGATTTATTATTAAAAGAATCTATAGATTTTAATGCTATTGAAGATTTTCAGAAAAAGCGTTTTGAAAATTTAATATTGAAAAAATACTTATATATAGAAAATGGCTTCATTGGATTTTGTGATAGCTTAAAAATGAGTATATTGAATGAACTATATGCTAATGATGCTATATCCTATTGGTTCTTACCTGATGAGGCACGTAAGAAGGTCGATATGATGGTTGAGAAGGGGGAACTGTGTTTCCAAAAAACGTTGTTTACAAAAGAGGAATCGGACTATTTTAATTATTTTTTAAATAAAACGTTTGGCAACGGAGAAGATCTGAGAAATAAATATGTACATGGAACACATTATCCAGACGAACAAATCATGGAAAATGATTATAATCGTTTGCTTTTATTGTTTGTGCTAATTCTTTTAAAAATTATTGATGATATTTTATGCTATGAAATTATGAAAGCAGAGACTAATAACGAATAATCGGGAATTAATGTATAAGAAAATAACTTTTTTACAACTTCTCCACAATCCTCTCGAGCCACAGTCTGTCGGTCTCGTCGAATGTGGCAAGGTGTTCGCTGTCGATGTCGAGCACTGCTGTTACTTTGCCATCCTTCAGTAGCGGGACAACTATCTCGCTTTTCGATGCGCTGCTGCATGCAATGTGGCCGGGGAACTGTTCTACGTCGGGCACAACTTGTGTGCATGCCTCTTTCCATGCTGTGCCGCACACTCCGCGGCCGTATGTAATGCGGCTGCATGCAAGCGGTCCCTGGAACGGGCCAAGCACCAGCTGTTCGCCGGCAACGCGGTAGAATCCTGTCCACCAGAAGCGGAATGTCTCGTGTATCATTGCGGCCACGTTCGCCATGTTTGCAATGATATCGCTCTCGCTTTCCGTTACTGCGGCAATCTGTTTGTACAGCAAGGCATATTTCTCCTCCTTGCCACCCGGTGCAATGTGCAGTTCCTCGGCCATGGTTATTTTTCAAGTACTTCAATGAATCGTTCGGGTAGGTATATGTTCTCTATGTCAAGTGCCTCTTTGAAGAGTGGCGCCATTTCGCTTGCTCTGAATCCTGCAATGCCGCATCCGATTTCTGTGACCAGAAATTTCAGTTCGGGGTGTTCTTTTGCAAATGCAATGAAGTCATTCACATATGGTGCTATGACATCAACACCCCCGTGCATGGTGGGTATTGCATAACTTTGGCCTTGTAGTCCTGTACCTTGTCCCCATATCGCACCGAAGCGTTCGTGTGCAACATGTGCGGCACCACCTCCGTGCATGCCTTGCAGGTTGCTCCCAAAGACAAAAATCTCGTTTTTTTCAAGGGAGTTAATCCATCTTGGTGAAATTCTTTTATCCTTCATGGTGTTTCATTTTTTATCCGAAATCTGAAATATCCACCAACTTGTTCATTATCGCATAGACCGTGAGGCCGGGAATCGAGTTTATACCCAGTTTCTGCGAAATATTGCGGCGGTGCGAGATTACGGTGTAGATTGAGATGTTGAATTCGTCGGCAATCTCTTTGTTTGTCTTGCCCATAGCCACAGCCGCTAGTATGTCCTTCTCGCGTGAAGAGAGCTCATTGAGGTCGTTCTTGGGGTTCTTGCTGTTCTCGTCAATGGCGTTTTTCAGCTTTTGTATTATGCGCGTGGCATTGTCGTATATACCTATGCATTCGTCATACTGGCGCATCACACTCTCCTCGTAGTTGCTGTGTGTGAGTGCCACAAGTGCGGTGTTGCCAACACCCAACCACGAGCGTATGTCGAGCCTGTCGTTGTAGTCGACAACGGTGGGGTTGATGATGACAATGTCCACGTCGGTGTCGTTGGAATTATAGTACGACTGGTCGTTCAGCGTCTGTGCCACGCAGAATTTGGGATTTCCGTTAATTATAGCCGCAATGCCTGTCGCTATAATCTCCGACGGCTCAATGAGCACGACATTGTATTTACCTTCCCTGTTCATGGCATTTTTCAATTTTCTCGACTAACGGAACAAGCAGTCTGTTCTCTATGTCCGAGTGTTTCATAAGATCGTTGCCAATGTAGTTTATTTCTCCCAATATCTCAAATCTGAGCTGTGAAGTATAATCCTTGCTTAGGTATTTGATTATGATGTTGCTAAGGTCGTTGAGCTTCTCATTGACATTACCGTGGTTGTGCTCGAATAGCGATATGTTGTACTCGCTGTTGTCTGCGTTACTGTTACTGAGCAGGTTCTCGATGTAGGGGAACACAACATCCTCCTCATACTGGAAATGGTTGTTCACCTCGTTGTCATAGTCATCGTAGAACTTGTCAATCAGGCGTCGGCTCACATCATCGAGCTCCTTCACCATCTTGTGTATGTTATTGTGCAGCGCCGGGAAACATATTGTGCGGTAGTAGTTGTGTGATGCGCGCAAATACATTGTTATGCTCATTATGTCATCATCGCTTAGTGTTTCTATCTGCGGCTCATAGTCGCGGAAAGAGTAGATGTTGCATATCATCAGGAACAGGTCGGCCGAAATGTTGTGCTGTGCACACACCTCGGCTACGGTGGCTTCGCCGAATCCGAGCCTTATATCCAGTCGCTGCAGTATCGACAGTAGGTTCATGTCGCCTGCCACCAGATCGGCCATCTTCATCCTGTGGTTGTATATAGTCTTGTTTTGGTTCATCTTCTGTTTCTCTTTTGGTTATTATAATAGTCCGCCAATGGTGTACACAATGAATGCAGCAATCCATGCAACGGCTGTGTTGTATAGTATTGAAAACAGTGCCCATTTCTTGCTGCCGGTCTCCTGCGCTATTGCCGCAACTGTGGCGATGCACGGGAAGAATAGCAGAATGAACACCAGAAATGCGGCTGCCGAGCGTGGCGTGAAGTCTCCCGAATTACGCAAGTCCTCGGTAATGCTCTCTTCGGAGTCGCTGCTGTACAGTACTCCCAATGTGCTCACCACAAGTTCCTTTGCAGGAATGCTTGTTATCAAGGCAATGCCCGAACGCCAATTCTGTCCGATAGGTGCAAGCACCGGCTCTACCGCATGTCCAAGCATCGCAATGAAAGAGTTTTCATTGATGCCGCTGATTGTGGCCTCATCTGCAATCTGTTCAAAGTTTTCACCTTTCACCTTTGACCTTTCCGTTTCATTAGGTCTTGGATAGTAGCTCAAGAACCATATCACGACGGTCGACAGCAGAATTACGGTACCTATTTTCTTTATGTACTGCGCGCATTTCTCCCACATGTGACGCAGTGTGGCACGCAGCGTGGGCCAACGGTAGGGTGGCAACTCCATTACAAATGGCGTCTCGTCCTTGTGGAACTTTGCAAGCCTCAACAGACGTGCCGTTACAATTGCAACGACTATGCCAAGCAGATAAAGCCCCATGAGTACCAATGCTGCGTGTTGCGGGAAGAATGTTCCGGCAAACAGTATGAGCACCGGCAGGCGTGCACTGCACGACATGAACGGAGTGATAAGCACCGTTATAATGCGGCTGCTGCGGCTTTCTATGGTGCGTGTTGCCATAATGGCCGGCACGTTGCAACCGAATCCCATGAGCATTGGGATGAACGATTTGCCGTGCAGTCCCATCTTGTGCATGAGTCTGTCCATGATGAATGCTGCGCGTGCCATGTAGCCGGAATCCTCCATTAGTGAGATGAAGAGGTACAGTATGAGAATCTGAGGAATGAATACCGCAACGCTGCCAATGCCGCTTATTATTCCATTAACCACAAGGTCTTGTATGGCACCCTGCGGTATTATGCTTGCGGCACACTCGCCAAACCAGGTGAAGAGCTTCTCAATCCACTCCTGTGGGTAGGCGCCAAGTAGGAATACGGAACTGAACATTGCCCACATGACAAAAATGAATATGGGGAAGCCCAACCAACGGTTGGCTACAAGACGGTCAATGCGGCGTGTGTTCTTGTTCGCATCCTTTTCGCCCGGCTTGTATGTCTCTTGTAATGCTCCGTTGATGAAACCATATTTTGCGCCGTTTATTGCAGTCTCGGCATCCACGCCCATCTGCGACTGTATCTTCTTCGCAGCCTCCTCGGCCATGGATTTCCATTTGGGCAACTCAAGGCAATTGTCAAGGTCGCGCAAAGCCTCTTTGTCATTCTCCAGCAGTTTCAAAGCCCAGTAACGTACCGGGAACTGCTGGGGCAGGTCATCGGCCTTGTGCATTGACGCTGACAATGGTGCAATCTGCTCCTCGATGATGCTGCCGTAGTTGATGTGGATGTGGCGTATGGTGTTGTTCTTGCCTTCGAAAAGTTCTATGACTGTGTCGAGCAGTTTGTCAAGTCCTTTATTGTTGCGGGCGACGGTGGGAATCATTGGGACGCCCATCATAGCTCCCAAGTGCACGTAGTCAACCTCGGCTCCCTTCGCCAATAGTTCATCGTACATGTTGAGTGCAACGACTGAACGTATGTTCATGTCAATGAGTTCGGTGGTGAGGTAGAGGTTTCGCTCAAGATTGGATGCTACGACAGAGTTGATGATAATGTCGGGCATCTGTTCATAGAGGTGTCGGCGTACATAGATTTCCTCGGGCGAATAGGCCGCAATGGAGTATGTGCCCGGCAAGTCGGTGAGGTTAATGCGGTAGCCTTTGTAATTGAAACTGCCGGTCTTGGCATCGACCGTGACGCCGCTGTAGTTGCCCACGTGCTCATTCTTGTTGGCAAGCGCGTTGAAAATGGATGTCTTGCCACTGTTGGGGTTACCCACCAGTGCCACGTTGATGACATTCCTTCTCTCTGTCGCATTTCTGAAGTTGGTGGCACATTGTCCGTTGCATGTAGCGCAACTGTCGCACAACGATATGCAATTGTATGTTGGAGCGGGTGAGAGTTCACGCTTGGCGTCCTCCTCGGGCAACACTTCAATCATGGCAGCCTCGTTGCGGCGCAACAGCACTTCGTAGCCCATAACGTTGTATTTGATGGGGTCGTGCATGGGGGAGTCGAGTACCGAGGTAACCTTCTCTCCACGTATGAATCCCATCTCCATTATGCGCTTGCGGAATCCACCATGCCCCGACAGGCGCACGATGACCGCAGTCTCACCATTTTTCAGCTCCGATAATTTCATCTTCAATTATATTGGTCGTGTTATTTTTTTCTATGTAAATAACAACCCGACCACTCATATTTTTGCAATACTTTGCAAAAATAGTTCTCTTTTGCAATATTGACAATAGATATATTGTCTTAAAATTGGACTTTTTTTAGTTATAAATAACTAATGCCGTGCCCATTGGATAGAAATTGCTATGCCGACCTTCCACATTCATAATTATTTGCTATTGTGCGGGAGTTGTCGCGATGCTAATTTTGCAGTGTCAGGAATTCCGTGACGAATAGACCATATTATTGGATTGTATTATCTTTTTGCTGTGTCTGCAGCATAAAACTGAAGGAGAACGTTCTTAAGCTGTCGTTCTCCTTCCATTCTCTTATGACCTTCCGATATTATATAGCCCTATTCTCGGGTTTTGGCAATCTCTTGTAATGATTTTTCAATGGCGTGTATTGTGATTCCGCCTCGGTGGAGTGTGAGGTACCCGGCATCCTGCATCTCGTTGAGCGCCTTTGAAACGTTCAGTCTTGTTTCGCATTGCAGTGCGGCCAGTCGCTCCATCTTTATTGATATGTGCTTTTCTCCTTTCTGTGTCTCGCAATGGTTTGCTATGAACTCGATGATGCGTCCTTGGAGTGTGGTGGAGTCATAGTTCCAAATGCGTTCGTCGATCTGTTGCGTTTTATGGCTGATGATATTCAACAGGTTGATGGTGAATATGTTGTGCTTGGATAACTCGCCAAAGATGTATTGCTTGTCTATTGACAGGATGGTGCATTCGCCTTTTGCGATGTAGTTCCTGCGGAACTGTGTGTCGTAACCGAAAATTGAGTATGGCTCAAAGGTGAACGGTGCTTCTAGAGACTCCGAGATGCTGTAGCTCCCGTCGGGTGCTTCGGCAATGCATGTTGTCTTTCCTTGGGTGAGTATTGTGAATCTGTCGCATTTGTCACCTTTTGAGAATATGATTTCGCCGTCGCCGTATCGCTTGAACTCAAGGGTTACCTTGCCGAGTATTGCAGTTATGTCATCCTTGCTCATGCCCTGGAAGTAGGGTAGGCACAAAAGTGATTCGTACATTTGGGTAAAAGTGATTTTAGCTTATTAACTGCGAATTTAGACAATTAGTGTGTCGGGTGTATCTATTTTTTTGTTTTTTTAACCATTTATAGGATATGCATGCAAACCGCGTGGAACTATTATATTATTTTTTAAAAAATGTATATATATAATAATTTTATCGTATATTAGCGCCATAGTTACGGAATTTGAAATTTGTAATTACAATACCATTATGAAAAAACATTTACTGACCATGGCTGTTGCGTTCCTATCGATGACCGCAATGGCTCAAAGTGTGCCTACGCACGAAAAGTATGTAGACAATGGCACGCCCGACAACATCGTTACCGCCCTTGACAAATGGGAACCGGGTAAACCTTGGAACGGCGATGCGTCTTTTGTCGATGAGAACTTCTGGATTTCGCGTGTTCCGCTCAAGAACCGTTTCCGTCCGGGTGACCAGGCCAACGATGCCCTCAATGACGGGAACAACAAGAATTTCTGCTGGATGGCCCCCACCGGTGAGATGACAAAGAAGTGGGGTGCTCTGCCACGCTATAACTTCGATGGCGACAATTTCAATATGTGGCAGTATGTCGACATCCACTCAAACTGGACAAACGGTTTCTGGCGTGTGCCCGGTGCGTTCAACGATGTTGCGCACAAGAACGGTGTAAAGACCGGCTGTACATACTTCATTGATTGGGGTACCAATATTCAGATAAATGAAGAACCCGGTAAAACTTTGTATGAGTTGTCCGAGCCTTTGAGTTCTGCAAATGCTCATGGCGACAAATACAAGTATTCACGCAAACTTATCCAGTTCTTGAAATATTACGGAATTGACGGTCTTTGCTTTAATCCCGAGGGTCGTTGGGGAGTGACTCTTTATCAGCGTTTCATTCCTTTCCTTGCCGAGTGTCACAAGATTGCAGACGAATTGGGATGGGCTTTCCATGTCGATTGGTATGCTTATGTAACAAACAAGGGTATGCTTTCGGATAATGGTTGTAAACTTGATGGAGAAAATGATAATTGGTTCCATAATACTAGCTATAACAAGCCTGTAACCGATGTCTTCTTCTTGAACTATAACTGGACCGAGGCCGGTTTGGCTACAAGTGCAAGCAAGGCAAAAGAGTATGGCCGTTCTACTTTTGATGTATATGCCGGTTTTGATATGCAGGGCCGTGGCTACGGAAAATACGGCAATGCGGGTTGGACTGCATTGATGCGTCAACCTGTGAGTGTTGTAGTTTGGGGTGCCCATGACCGCAACCAACTTTATATCAGTTCTACCGAGGGTGGCCAGAGCGACTATGCCGTGCAGAACGAGTACCAGAAGAAGCAGGAGATGCTTTTCTCCGGTGGTAACCGCAATGTCCTCAACATGCCGGGCTTGACCGATGCCAATGTGACATCTTCATATAGCGACCTCAAGGATTGGCATGGTTATGCAACTGCAGTGATTGAGCGTTCTACACTTGACGAACTCCCATTCGTGACACGCTTCAACTTGGGTAACGGCCGCTTCTTCAATAAGGAGGGTAAGACTACATGGAACCACAAATGGTATAATTATGGTATGCAGGATTTGCTCCCGACATGGCGCTGGTGGGTTGACAACGGTGATGGCAAGACTGTGCCTGCCGATGCAGTGAACCTCGATTTTTGCTACGATGACGCATGGTTCGCAGGCTCATGCCTCAAGATACATGGTGCAACACAGCGTTCCGATGTACGCCTCTTCGCTACAAAGTGGAATGTTGAATCGGCAAATGACGAGTTCCGCCTTGTGTTCAAGCCAAAGAGTGCTGCAACAAATCTTGAACTGATGGTTGCAAAAGAGGGTGGCGAGAATAACTTTGTATATATCCCCGTTGCCGGTGACATCAAGGCCGGTGAGTGGAATGAGATCGTAATCAAGGCTTCAGAGGTTGGTCTTGCAGCCGGTGATGTAATCGGTTGTGTAGGTCTTTCTGTTAAGAACACCAATGCTGCCTATGAGGTGTTGCTCGGTGAGTTCGCTTTCATTCCTGCAAGTTTCAACGAACAGCCACAGACCCCGACAATCACTCACGCCGAGGTCATGAAACGTTACTATAACCGTGCCGATATCAAACTCGTATGGTCAATGCCTACACCGGTTTCACGTGCTGCCGAGTTTGAGGGTTGCCCTGTATACAACGAAGAGGTGGGTACATGGTACTACGAGGTGTATATTAAACAGGAGGGTCAGGAGACTCTGCTCACAACAACAACCTCATGGGCGGCATATGTTGTCGATGCTACATTGATACCAAAGGTTGACAAACTGCAGATTGGTGTGCGTGCTGTCGGCAAGGATGGCCGTGCAATGAGCGACATCGTTTGGAGCCAGGAGATTGAGGAGCCTTTGACAATGATTGAGACTCTTACCGTTGACAAGGCTATCATCAAGCCGGGCGAGGAGTTTACCATCGGTTTCGAGGATCCTAACCACGCAACAGCTACATTCGCAATCTATGATGCGCTCACAGACCAGAGAGTGGCTCAGTCAGAAAGCGGTGTGCTTACATTTACTACATCGTTGCCAAGTGTGGGCAGCTATGACGTGAAGGTGAGAACCGGTGGCACAATGCATACAAACCGTTCTTTAATCCTTGTTACTCCCGAGGAGACAGGCCGTTTGCCACAGGTGAATGACATTGAGTCGGATGTTACTGAGGTCACAGGTCCCGGTCAGAAGGTGAACTTTACTGCCGACATTGCAACGGGTACCGAGCATGAAGGCAATCCTTGTACAGTATCGCAGTCACTCTACATGAGCGAGCCTTATCAGTTTACAGTTGATGCAGCCGTTATGAGTGAATATACAAATACTTCGTTTGCTCTTTGGTTCAAGGTCGAGAAGTTCGAGCACGCTTCATTGGGTACTCTGCTTATGACTAAGGTCAACCGCAATTATGGTGGCACTTGGACCGAGAGTGTATGGGGTGAGATGTGGACCGCTATCCGTCCTGCAGGTTATGCTGCGAACAACAATATCGGTCGTAACAATGCCGAGAATGAGCTGTCGCTCTGTACTGATGCTCCAAGAGCCGGAACCGGCAACTATGAGCACAACAACGATGTCGATATCCTTTCTGATGGCTATAGCCTGATGCCGGGTGTCTGGTACCACGTTTGTGCAGTGAAGTCCGGCAGGAATTTGAAACTCTATCTCAATGGTAAGGAGATTGCAAGCGGTCAGTCTCGCGGTGCAGGTCCAAAGAATTGGAATGGTGCCAAATTCTATGTGGGTGGTTCAATGACTAACCTTGCAAGTTTGACAGGTTGGGTCGATGAGGTACAGATTTGGAGCAAGGCGCTCACAGCCGAGGAGGTACAGCATGCTATGAGAGGTTATGCAAGCGCTCCTACAAACCTTGAGGGCTACTTCACTTTTGAGGAAACAAAACTTGATAGCGAGGGTTATATCTACTTCCCAAACAAGGGCCAGAATGCTGCGGCTGTTCCCGGTGGTTACATGACAACAGGTAAGGAGGAGAATGGTAAGACTACCGATTACAAGCAGAACCAGTTGACAACAACACTTGGTGTGCCAATGCTCACAGGTGTGTTCCCTGTAAACTATGAATCTACTAAGTGGATGGTCGATGGTGCGCGTCTCAACGCATCGACTGCTACAACTGCCAATGCAACATACAACAGCGGTGATGGCAAGTTCCCAATCACAGTTGTTGCTACCAATTCTTGGGGCTCGGTGACAAAGACTATCGAGGACTACATGGTCGTTACATCAATCGGCAATGTTGAAGCCGAGGCTGGTTATATGGTTTATCCAAAGCCATTCGAAGGTTCAGCAAATGTCCTCTTTGCCGAGGACGGTCTCTTTGAGGTTGCTGTATTTGCAGCCGACGGCAAGCTGGTTGCAAACGATGCCTTTGAGGTACGCGCCGGCGAACTCCGTGAAATATCACTTGCATCGGCTGAGTCTGGCGTATATGTAGTGGTGATTATGAAGGAGGGTGTTGCGGTACGCTCATTCAAAATTAAAAAGTAAGTAACCCAATAGCTTATAAACGTGAACGAGGAGGGTGGTTTTAATGCCACCCTCCTGTTGTATATATATAATAGTACGCGCGTAGGTGGCGGATATTGTGGATAAAAAAACAGTCCATATTTTGCTATTGCCGCTAACTTGCATTAACTTCGCGTCCATAATAAACAATGGATGCAGATGCTGAAACGCAATGAAAAATATGACCTGGTATCGGTGGTGGGCCCTACAGCCTGCGGCAAGACATCTTTGGCGGTGGAGTTGGCGTTGGCCATTCCGGGTGCCGAGATCATAAGTGCCGACAGCCGCCAGGTCTATCGTGGTATGGATATTGGTACAGGTAAGGATATCGCCGAATATACGCGCGATGGAGTGACTGTGCCATCGCATCTGCTCGATATTGTCGATGCCGGCGAAAAGTATAACCTTTTTGAGTTTCAGCGCGATTTTCTTGCTGCATACGAGGATATTAAGGCTCGAGGCGTGTATCCCGTAGTGTGCGGAGGCAGTGGCCTTTATGTCGAGTCGGTGCTCAAGGGTTATCGTCTGCTGCCGGTGCCCGAGAACCCGGCTTTGCGTGCGGAACTTGAGAGTAAAAGCCTCGAAGAACTTACAGCTATGCTCGCGAGCTACCGTTCGCTGCATAATAATACCGACACCGATAGTAAAAAACGTGCAATACGTGCAATTGAAATTGAAGAGTATTACCTTACACGCCCTGTCGAGGAGCGTTCGTTCCCGAATATAAAGGCGTTGACAATAGGCGTGCTTGTCGAGCGTGAGGTTCGTCGTGAGAGAATTTCGCGCCGTTTGCGCGAACGGCTCGAGAGTGGAATGGTCGACGAGGTGTGCGCATTGCTCGATGCGGGGCTCACTCCCGAACAGCTTATATACTACGGACTGGAGTATAAGTATCTCACCCTCTATCTTACCGGCGCAATGGGATACGACGAAATGGTTGCAGCTCTTGAGATTGCCATACATCAGTTTGCAAAGCGGCAGATGACGTGGTTCCGCGGTATGGAGAAACGTGGGGTAGAGGTAAAATGGGTCGATGGCTC
>JAZREN010000061.1:0-51852 GCA_045660825.1 Bacteroidaceae bacterium | reverse complement strand
ACGTACACTGGCCTCATCAACGCACTTTGTCTGCGCCGGGGCGCAGACAAAGGCTATCAGTAACAGCAGTGTATTGACAAGGCGTTGCATCACTTGTCAATGCTGCGTAGTTCATACTCTCTTGAGCCAAGGCCAATGGCCTCAGAGTGCTCAAGGATGTGGATTCCGTGACGCGAATTTATGCGCTCAATGAGAGCCGCCGCATCATCTCCCTCGCTAGACGGATAGTTGAACACAAGATCAACACATGCCTGGTCGAGCGCTACAGGGTCAAGCGATGCAAGGATGCCGACATCTTTCATTTCGGGGTCGGCCGGGTGTGCATTGCAATCGCAATCAACCGAGAGGTTGTTCATCACGTTTATATAAATCATGCGACCCTCAAAGTAGTCGTGCACCGACTGTGCGGCAGCAACCATAGCCTCAATGAACTTGTCCTGCTCGGCTGTGTATTTCCAAATCTGTTCCTTCTCCTCAATGGCACCGGCCGAGTGGATATATGCCTTGCCGTTTGCCGAAGCAATGCCGATTGACTGGTTCTTGAGCACACCGCCGAAACCGCCCATCGCGTGCCCCTTGAAGTGCGCAAGGTTAACCACCCAGTCATAATTGAGCAAGTTGGCACCTACAATGTTATACTTTATGTGGGTTGTATCCTTTACAGGAATTTTTGTCTCGGCTGTGCCGTCGAGCAGGTCAATTGGAGCAATGGCAGCAAAGCCGTGATCCTCGAACACCTTCAGGTGGCTCTCGGTCTCGTAGCGTGGACCGGTATATGCGGTGTTGCACTCCACAATTGTACCATTCACCTTACTCACAAGGTCCTTGATGAGCGATGGCTGCAGGAAGTTGTTGCCGCCTGGCTCGCCTGTGGAAATCTTCACAGCCACCTTGCCGGTGGGGACAACACCAAGCGCGTCATAGACCCTTACAAGCCCCTCGGGCGAAATATCTGTTGTCATATAGACGACAGGCTTTTCTGCCACAGCCTCAGCGGCTGGTGCAACCTCGTTTTTATTCACGGCCTTATTGCCACATGCAGCAAATGATGTTGTCATCAGCAACGCTGCAATATAAATGAAATGTCTTTTCATAGTCTTGTCAATTATCATTCACGTAAAACTCATCAGCCGCAGTGGAAATAGCGCTGCACAAGCTTGAGCATCTCGTCGCGGTTGTCACCGATGTCGGCTCGCAGTGTGCGGTCATCGTATGAACGCAGGCGCTTTATTATGCCGTCAATCATAGCAGGGCTGAAGACATTGTACTGCTCAAAGACTGCGCGTTGGCGCTCCAGACAGTCGGCACTTGCAGCACAGCTGTCGGGCAGTTGCTCAAGCATAGCCAACTTTGACTCATTCTCCTTTTGATGGATGTTCACGTTCACATAGGTTCGCTCGGCAATATCAAGTGCATTCTCCAGTTCAAATCCATGGCGGCAGGCTACAGCAAGGCCGGCAATGAGCTGATAGAGGTCGGCCGAGCCGTCGGGTGAACGCATCTCCACGGTCTGTTTCATCGATGTGTCGTAATTGCTTGCACCCTCCAACGGGTTGGCAATGCGACACATGTCGCTCTTGGCAGCCCAACCAAGCGGCACACGCACCAACACCGAGCGGTTGCGGTCGCCCCAACAGATGTTTGTAGGCGCCTCCTGGTGCGGAACAAGGCGGAAATACGATGTGGGGTTAGTGTTTCCGAACGCAGTTATAGACGGAGCAAGCACCATCATACCGGCAATGGCACGACGCGCATTTTGCGACAGTTTTCCCTCGTCGTCGAGCATGACATTGGCACCGTCGTTCATAAGGCGCATGTGCACATGCAAGCCCGAACCAGCCTTTCCTGCTGTAATTTTGGGCGCAAAAGTCACATCATAGCCATACTTGAAAGCAAGGTTGCGGATAATCCACTTTGCAATCATAAGCTGGTCGGCAGCCTCCTCGGCAGGGACAGGTAGGAACTCAATCTCGTTCTGCTCGTAGACCATGTCATCGATGGTAAAGTTACCGACCTCGGAGTGTCCATACTTTATCTGTCCACCGGCCTGGGCAATATATGCCATGCACTCGGTGCGGAAGTCGTTGAACTTGGCATAGGGTGCCGACTCATGGTAACCCTTCTGGTCGGTTGCAGGGTACATTCCACAGTCGGGAGCAATTACATAATACTCAAGTTCACCCATAGCCTGGAACTGCAGGCCTGTCACATCATTGAACGCACGGCATGCCTTGCGCAAGGTATTCTCGGGCGAACTCTCAAGCGGCTCACCGTCCTTGTTAAAGTATGAGCAAAGCATTGACAATGTCGGAATCTCGGCAAACGGGTCAACGAATGCCGTGCTGAAACGTGGCAGCACATAAAGGTCGCTGCTGCCTGCCTCAATGAACGGGAAGAGCGACGAGCCGTCAACGCGCTCGCCACAGGTGAGCATGGCGTCCAGGTATGCAGCACTGTTTATAACAAAATTCAGTGTCTTGAGCCTTCCGTCACCAGCCGGGTACATGAAGTTGACCATCCTGATGCCGTTCTCCTTTATATAACGCACGATGTCGGCCTTTGTAAACTCACTACAAGGCTTTCCAAGAAAAGCCACAACCCTGTTAGGGCTCATTTCCAATGAAGTATCCATATGAATAAAATTTGATAACCGTTAAAAAAGCAACAGTGCGCAAGCACACTTTGTTATACCGCAAAGTTATCCATTTTATCAATATGACAAAGATTTAAAAGCGAAATATGAATATTTATTGTTAGATTTGCAAAAAACGGAATTACCTGTACGATTATGAAAAGACTTCTGTTCTTCATGCTAACAATGCTACCCTTGCTTGCTGCGGCACAATCAAGGCTCTACCGTGGCAACAGCACCTACAGCGGTAATATACTCTACACCTTTGATGGCAAGTACCTGTACAAGGGCAACAGCACCTACAGCGGAAATATCATCTACACCTTTGACGGAAGACACGTGTACAAGGGCAACAGCACATATAGCGGGAATATCATCTCCACCTTTGACGGCGAACACGTATACAAGGGCAACAGCACCTACAGCGGAAACATCGTATGTACCTTCGACGGCGAGTATATATACAATGGCAACAGCACCTACAGCGGAAATATACTCTACACCGTCAGCGGCAAGCATATCTACCGCGGCCGCAGCACCTACAGCGGTAACATACTTTATACAATAACAGGCAGTATCCCCATTCCAATACTAGTGATGCTGATGTAAAGAATCTGGGTTCACTTTAAATGAACCCCGATTTATTATAATTTTAAGACAAGCGTAACAATAAAAGAGTCTTTTTAGACATCTTAACCACCGGGGATTGAATAAAAAGAGCTATTTTTAGGCCTGCGAAGGCTACAAAACCGCAGTTTACTTGAGGTAAATGAGGATTTTGGAGACAAGCGTAACAACAAAAGAGCCTTTTTAGTCAATCCACCTACCCTTTCTTTGCATTAATAATATATATTCCCGTCATGGCAAGCAGTGCCGCAACAAGATATTTCCAATAGAACGGTTCGCCAAGACAAAGGCACGATGTCACTGCACCGACCACGGGAATGAGCGAATTGAAAATGGCCACCTTGCCTACAGGATTACAACTGAGCAGTTTGTTGTAGAGCGTGAAACCGAGTGTCGATATGCAGATGAGCAGGAACAGGATGCCAACACCGGTTGCTGTCACGTGAGGCAAAGTACCGCCCATAAACAGGCCCGGCAACACCAGCATCACACCACCCATTGCAAGGCTGTATCCTGTTGCGACAAATACATCGGCACGCTGTTTGAGTCCCCTTGTCATGAGACCGGCGAATGCCGAACAAAGTGCATTGAGTATTATCATTCCATCGCCCATAAAGGTGAAGCCGCTACCGGCACCGCCGCCAATGTTCAGCACCAATATTCCGGCAAAGCCTACGACACAGCCCACAATTTTGGCAGGCGTGAGCTTGTCACTCTTGAAGAATGCACATGCCAGCAGCACCAGCATGAACACGCCAAGCGAATTGAGGATGGCAGCACGCGCCCCCGCACTGTGTGACAGGCCTATGTAGAAGAATGCATAGTGTATGGTTGTATTGAGCAAGGCATACCCAAGTAGGTACCCCCACCCCGATGGTCTGTTAACCTTCAGGCTAAGACCTTTGGAAAGGGCGATTGCCAACACAATGAGTCCCGACAGCGTGAAACGTACACCTGCAAAGAGCATCTTGCTTGCAGTCATCTCCTTAGTTATCCCAAACTCGTCAAAACCAAGCTTTATCAACGGATAAGCCCAACCCCATGCCACAGCTGCGGTGAGTGCAAAAAGCGCCACCCACACAGGGCGCTGAAAGATTGAAGGCTTTAAAATATTGTCATTGCTCATACATACATAATTTGCCCGCGAAGATACAAAATAAATATCTAAATGATACATTTACCGGAACGTCTTGTTCTCACTTGACGCAAAATGTGCATCATAATCACACCAAAAACAGAATTGGAACTTACATAAATTCATCAAAAGCACGCATTTTTTTAAAAAAAGAACACCACAAGCATTGACTTTTAATTTTTTTTGTCCATATTTGCGGTTAATCGCGGACATAAAGTGTTCGTAATGAAACAGAAATCGGGGATGTTACAAAAGACAGAACCACAAGTAGAACTGTATTGAACTATTATTTATGGAAGAGAGCAAGAAGAGTGGAATGATTGAGAGTGACAAGGAAATTGTATTCTCACAGGCCATAAAGGCCGGCAAACGCATCTATTATATAGATGTAAAGAAGAACCGCAAGGACGAGATGTACATTTCAATTACCGAGAGCAAGAAACTTGTTTCGGGCGAGGGTGAGAACACTACTCTTTCGTTTGAGAAACACAAGATTTTCCTCTACCGCGAGGACTTCACAAAATTCGCCAAGAGCCTTAACGAAGCCATCAGCTACGTGGTTGCCGAACAGGGCGAATATGTACCACGATATCAGGAGACACCCGCTGAGCCAAAAGAGGAAGAAAACCTGAACATCGACATAGAATTTTAATAAGATAAACATACAATGCACTCGTTTGCCGGCTAAATTTTAGCCGGCAAACGAGTGTGGGTTATAGAGATGCAAGCGGAAACGAAAGCAACGTCACCACATACCACTACAGCAATGGCCAGTACCTGTGGCCTGTAACCAATGCTACAGACATTGAAGAGGTTGCAGCAACAGGCTTTGCCATCAACGGCAACAGCATCACAGCCAACGGCGAGATAAACGTGTTCACCACAAGCGGTAGCCTTGTGGCAAGCGGCAACGGCAATGTCACAATAAACGGAAAAGGACTTTACATTGTAGAAGCCGGTGGCAAAGTACACAAAATCCTTATAAAATAACAGAAAACCCCATCATGAGTACGCCTTTTATTTGCAAAATCCAAAAAAAAGGCGTACTTTTGCACCCGCTTTTAAGAGACATCGTGTGATGGCGAATTAAGCAAAGTAATTTTAATCTTAATTTAGAGTAACACATTTTAATTATGAAATCAATCAGCATCAACGGTTCAGTTAGAACTGAGGTTGGTAAGAAAGCTACCAACGCACTCCGCAACGCAGGTCTCGTACCTTGCAACCTTTACGGTGTAGAGAAAGAGGCTAAGGCATTCAGCGTACCTACTGAGGGTCTTCGCAAGCTCGTTTACACACCAGACATCCACGTAGTTGACCTTACAATCGACGGTGTAACAGTTAAGGCTGTCATGAAGGACATCCAGTTCCACCCGGTAAAGGACACTATCCTCCACGTAGATTTCTATCAGGTAACAGAGGAGAAGCCAATCGTTATGGCAGTTCCTGTTAAGCTCGAGGGTCTTGCAGAGGGTGTACGTGCCGGTGGTAAGCTCGTTCAGGTTCAGCGCTACCTCAAGGTTAAGGCTCTTTACACAGCTATCCCTGAGATTTTGACAGTTGACGTAACAGCTCTCCAGCTCGGTAAGTCAATCAAGGTAGGTGAGCTTTCTTATGAGGGTCTTGAGCTCGTTTCAGCCAAGGAGTCACTTGTTGCTTCAGTTAAGACAACACGTGCATCTGCAGCAGCTGCAGCAGCCGCAAGAAAGTAATCTCTGACGGCAAATGAAATATCTGATTGTAGGGCTGGGAAACATCGGCTATGAGTACGAGGGAACCCGCCACAACATAGGATTTACTGTATTGGACGCTTTTGCAAAAGCGTCCAATACTGCTTTTCAAGATAAGCGTTATGGTTTTGTAGCCGAGGCTTCGGTACGTGGGCGCAAGCTCATCTTGCTCAAGCCATCGACCTACATGAACCTCAGCGGCAACGCGGTACGCTACTGGATGCAGCAGGAGAAGATTCCATTGGAGAACGTGCTTGTGATTGTAGACGACCTTGCACTGCCGGTTGGAGCATTGCGCCTCAAAGGACAAGGCAGTGACGGCGGCCACAACGGACTCAAGCATATTGCTGCAACCCTTGGCACCACAAACTACGCACGCCTGCGCTTTGGCATAGGCAACGACTTTGGCAAGGGACACCAGGTAAACTTCGTGCTTGGAGCATTTGACAGCGACGAGCAGAAGGTGATTGAAGAGCAGCTGGAGACCACAAACGAAATAATCAAGAGTTTCTGCTTTGCAGGTCTTGCACGTACAATGAACCAGTTCAACAAA
This sequence comes from Bacteroidaceae bacterium, assembly GCA_045660825.1. Classification (GTDB taxonomy): domain Bacteria; phylum Bacteroidota; class Bacteroidia; order Bacteroidales; family Bacteroidaceae; genus HGM04593. The sequence continues at coordinate 45,175 of JAZREN010000061.1, read as the reverse complement.
AAGGGCAACGGCAACAAGCCGCAGGAGAAGAATGGCTGACCAGGCACGAATAGACAAATGGCTGTGGGCTGTACGCATATACAAGACACGCAGCATTGCAGCCGAAGCTTGCAAGAAGGGACACATCAGCATTGGCGACCGCACTGCAAAGCCCGCGAACAACGTTCGCGTGGGCGACATTGTCAATGTAAAGAAAGCCCCTGTCACCTACTCCTTCAAGGTACTCAAATGTGCCGAGAACCGCGTCGGGGCAAAACTTGTACCGGAGCTGATGGAAAACGTCACACCACAGGAGCAATACGAGATTCTTGAAATAAGCAAGATGAGCGGCTTTATAGGACGCATGCGCGGAACAGGCCGCCCAACCAAAAAGGAACGCCGCGACCTTGACCAGTTTGTCGACGACTGGCAAGACAACGAGGCCGAGGAGTTCGACTTCGACGAATTGTAAGAAGTGTGTCAGGTATCCTTGACACACTTCTTCATTCATATGAAACAGCAATTAAATATATTGGAATAAACTTCTTATAATCATCCGTTTGAAGTATCTTTGCAACAGCGTTATGCGCCCAACAAAGAAATGAATTTGAACATAATAAAATCCTTTATAATAGCACTGCTGCCGTTTATTGCAGCAGGTAGCCTTGCACAGACAATATCCACCCGCTACGAGGCAGCCGGCACATACGGCAGTGGCGAGTACACTCCTTTCTGGCACATGGCAAACAGGCAGGGAATAAGCAGCCACGCCAACAGCGCCTTCTATGCACGTTTGGGTGTAGAGGGAGACCATCGTTTCAGCAGCAAGGACATCACCCTTGAGTGGGGAGCCGATGCTGTTGCAGGCTACAACCTTGCATCGACCGTGTTTGTGCAGCAGGCTTATTTCGATTTTCAATGGAAGAAGTTCAGGGTTTCATTGGGACAGAAGGAGCGTTGGGGCGACCTGCTCAACCACCGTCTGTCAACAGGTTCATTGGTTGAGAGCGGAAATGCCCGTCCCATACCACAGGTGCGCATTGAACTGCCCGAATATTGGAATATCCCCGGCACCAAAGGTTTGCTGGGAATCAAGGGACACCTTGCGTACGGTATCTTCACAGACGGCAAATGGCAAGAGAAATTCTTCAGCGAGACATCACCACGCGCAACAGCAACACTATACCATTCCAAGGCAGGTTCAATGAGATTCGGTAATGCCGAAAAATTTCCATTGACAGCAGAAATTGGCATTCACATGGTGACACAGTTCGGCGGCAGTTGCTACAACAGCAATAGAATAACCGGCAACAACCACAAGAATCCTACACGAATAAAAGACTATTTCTATGCGCTGATACCATTGGGCGGTGATGCATCATACGACGCCGGCGACCGGGCCAACATTGCAGGCAACATGCTTGGTGCCTGGCAGGGAGCCATAACATGGAACGACGACACATGGAAACTGCGTACATACTATGAACACACATTCGAGGACCAGTCACAACTATTCTGGGAGTATGGACTGTGGACCGAACAGCTCGTAGGCTTGGAATTGGAATTAAAACAGTTCAATTGGATAAAGAACGTTGTCTTTGAATATTTCAACCTGAAGAACCAAAGTGGCCCTGTATACCACGACAAGAACAGCATATTCCCCGACCAGATAAGTTGCAAAGACAACAACTACAACCACGGCAAATACCCGGGCTGGTTCAACTATGGCCAGATGATTGCCACACCTCTATGCACATCGCCAATATACAACACCGACCGCATACAGTATTGCTACAACAACCGTGTCGAGGCTTTTCATTTTGGAATAGAAGGCGAGCCACTCGACTGGCTTGGGTACCGCACACTCTACACCCGCAGTAATAACTGGGGCACATACAGCGTGCCATTCAAAGATATAAAAATCAACCGTTCGTTCCTTATTGAACTGACATACCATCCACAAACAATAAAAGGATGGAGCATTGCAGCATCATTTGCGCTCGACAATGGCGACCTCTATGGCAACAACTACGGCGGCATGCTCACCATTAAAGGAGAAAATATATTCAACATAGGTAAAAGAAGAGAAAAATGAAAAGAATAATATACATACTGCTATGCACGACGCTTTTTGTTTCGTGCCAGAAGGCCGATGACAACGGCGACCTTGGTGGCTGGTGGAAACTCCTGAAGATTGAGGAGCCACACAACGACACCATCATTGACAAAAGCCAGGAAGACCGTTTCTGGGCAATACAGCTAAGAATGATAACAACAGAGAACGGCGGCAAGGGACGCTTCCAGCACATTGGCGACTCGCTTTTCATTCAGATGATACAGAAACCCACCAATGCCAAAGAGTTTGGCCTGTATACACCCGAGAACGAACGCTTCAGTGTCAACAAGCTCACCAACAAGAGCATGATACTGCAATCCGATTCGGCTATTCTCACATTCCGCAAATTCTAACGGCACACCGCACGCACATGAACCTTGAACTATTCCTTGCCCGCAGGCTCTACAGTACACGAAACGGAAAGCGACACCTCTCCCGTCCAGCTGTCACCATAGCACAATGGGGTGTGACCATAGGTACAATCGTCATGTTCCTTTCGATATGCATCATTGTAGGTTTCAAGAACCAGGTGCGCGACAAGGTTGTCGGGTTTGGAGGGCACATACAGGTCATGAACTACGAGACAAGCGAGAACGGCATTTTACCAATCACCGTCGACAGCCTGCTGACGCAGGAACTGCTTGCAACCGAAGGAGTGACACATATACAGCAATACGCACAGATTCCAGGTATAATCCTGGCCAACAGCGAGTACGAAGGCATTGTGCTCAAAGGAGTAGGCTGCGACTACGACCTCTCATTCTTCGCATCAAACATCATCGATGGCAAACTGCCGCAATTCACTGCCGACGAAGCATCAAACGCCATAATCATTTCCAATGTCACTGCAAACAGGCTCATGCTGCAGTGTGGCGACAAGGTCAATGTCTATTTCATGCAAGACGGTATCAGAGCCCGTAAAATGACCGTTGCAGCAATATACGAGACCCATCTCACCGAATTTGACAATGTGATGGCCCTAACCGACATATACACCACCCGCAAGCTCAACGGATGGGAAAGCAACAAGGCAAGCGGCGTTGAAATAACTGTCGACAATTTTGACAACAGATACACATGCAGCGAAAGGATTGACTCTACCGCCATACACGATGCCACAAAAAGAAATCGCGAGGGGCTCTACTGCGCAACAATTGACGAACTCTACCCTGCCATGTTCAACTGGCTTGCCGTGCTCGACCAGACTGTGTGGATTATACTCGTCCTTGTTGTCTGCATTGCAGGCTTCACAATGGTTTCGGGCCTGTTCATACTCATACTCGAAAAAAGCAATTTCATAGGCATCATGAAAGCCGTTGGAGCAAAGAACCTCTCCATAAGAAAAATATTCATCTACTACGCAGGAATGATTGTAGTCAAAGGAATGCTCATTGGCAACGCAATAGCAATAGCAGCATGTCTTGTGCAGCAACATACCGGCATAATCGCCATTGATCCCGAGATGTATTACATGGAAAAGGTACCCATTGAGTTCAGTTGGCTGCTGGTACCAATGAACATTGCGATGTTCGTAATATCCATAGCAATATTGGTGATTCCCTCAATGCTCATATCAAAGATAGAGCCTGTAAAGGCCATCAAATTCGAATAGAAAAAGCACCACTACTGGTGCTTTTTCTTTATTTATCCAACATAAGTTTCCTCACATTTGGACTGTAATTCATGTCAATATTGTTAATGATTGCTGCCTGTTTGATTGCAGTGTTAGGTATTATATTTGTACTCTTCACAGCTCTTAGCCAAAGAGGACAATCCCAAAATTCCGGTATGAATTTCACACACGATAAAGAACCCACATAAATGATTGGTTTGCAACCGAATTCTTTCTCAAAAAGTTCTATCAGTTCAGTAAGGCGAGGGATTGCAAGCGCATCTGTAAAATCATTCCCCTGTTCCTCAACATCTATCGCCGGAATCATATTTGAATAGGCCGCACGATATACGCTCTTGAAATTGTCAAACTGCGCTTTGGCCGGAACGTCAGTCCTGAAATAGTGATACAATCCCACATTCAGACCAATCTTCTTGGCATTTCTGGAATGCTCCACACACTTTTTGTCCTTGAAAGATTTTCCTTCAGTGGCTTTTACATAGCAGAATTCCAAGTCGCTGTTACGGTCTATCTCTACCCAATCCACCATATTGTGATGCGAGACATCTATACCATTATACCTATTCGGAGTATAGAAGCCCCAGAAATAGCCAAAGAGCAACAATGCTATTACAATACCACCTATTATTACAATCTTTTTCATTCCAGACAGTTTATGCGATGTCATTCAACATCGGTCGAAAGCACAGCCTTTGGCAATGCACGGCAGTTATAGCCAAATGCCATGGCCTCGCCATATGCTCCGGCCGACCTCATAACAAGCAGGTCACCACGCTCAGTTGCCGGCATCTTGCGGTCGTGACAGAAGACGTCTGACGACTCACATACCGGGCCAACCACGTCATACACCTCATCAGCCTTCGTAGAACAGATGTTCTCAATGCGATGATAAGCATCGTACAACGCAGGACGGATGAGGTCATTCATTCCCGCATCGACAATCACAAACTGCTTACATCCACCACGCTTCACATATGTCACACGTGTCACCAATGCACCACACTGCGCCACAATACTGCGGCCAAGTTCAAAATGCACATGCTGGCCGGGATAGAGTTTCAGATTTTTGGCATATGTTGCGAAATAGAGCTCAAAATCCGGAATTGGGTACTTATCGGGAGCATCGTAACGGATACCAAGACCACCGCCCACATTAATGTGCGGCAGCACCAGGCCACGTGTCTCATAGAGCAACTCTTGCAACTCATTTATCCTACCGCACAAGGCAATAAAATCGTCCATCACCAATATCTGCGAGCCGATGTGGAAGTGCAAACCTATCAGTTTCACATGCTCCAAGCCATCCACCACATTGATAACATCGTCCAACTGCTCATAACCTATACCGAACTTGTTCTCGGCCAAGCCTGTTGTGATGTTGCTATGCGTGTGTGCCCCAATGTTAGGATTTATTCTGAGTGCCACCTGCGCCACCACTCCACGCTCGGCAGCAAGCGCCTCAATAGCCTCAAGCTCGGGCACAGACTCGGCATTGAAACAGAAGATTCCCGCATCAAGGGCAAGGGCAATCTCCTTGTCGGTCTTTCCCACGCCGGCAAACACAATCTTCGATGCAGGCACTCCCGCAGCAAGCGCTGCAGCAACCTCGCCACCACTCACGCAGTCGGCACCCAAACCCGCATCGGCCATTATCTTGAGAAGACGTGGGTTGAAATTCGCCTTTATGGCATAGTGGACATCGAAATTACCATAACGCGCAGCCTCGGCCTTCACTGTGGCAATAGTCTTCTCCAACAGTTCCACATCATAGTAGTAGAACGGAGTATCAACGCCTCTGAAATATTCAACAGGAAAGTTCATTGCAAAATCTTATTTGTCAGTTCCGAATATTGACGCGCTGAGTGAACGCAAAGCCCTAACCTTGTCCTCTTCGCGCACAAGGAAAGAGATATTGTAGTTGCTACCGCCATATGAAACCATGCGCACTGGGATATCCTTCATCGCCTCCATTGCACGTGCCTCAAAACCGACATTCTCCCAGTTAAGGTCACCAACAACGCAAACGATACACATATTGCGGTCAACGGTAATTGTACCAATCTTCTGCAGTTCGGCAACAATCTCATCCAAACGACGATCGTCATCAATAGAGACAGACACACCCACCTCGGATGTACATATCATGTCGATAGATGTCTTGTAATTCTCGAAAATCTCGAACACCTTGCGCAAGAAACCATAGGCAAGCAACATTCGGCCACTCTTTATCTTGATGGCTGTGATATTCTCCTTTGCTGCGATAGCCTTGATTTCGCCCGGACGTGTAAGGTTGTTGTCAATGCGTGTACCCTCGGCTGTTGGATCCATTGTATTAAGCAGGCGCACAGGTGTACCGGTAAGCTTGGCAGGAAGGATACATGTAGGGTGCAGAATCTTCGCACCGAAGTATGCAAGCTCGGCACTCTCCTCAAAGTGAAGGTTACGCACCGGAGTAGTATTCTCCACAACACGTGGGTCATTGTTGTGTACGCCATCAATGTCAGTCCATATCTGTACCTCCTCGGCTTTTACAGCAGAACCAATGAGTGTTGCGGTGTAGTCGCTGCCACCACGCTGCAGATTGTCGTAGCTTCCCTCGTGGTTCATGCAGATGAAGCCCTGAGTGATATATATACGGCTCTCATTGTCGGTATCAAGAAGTGGCAACAAATGCTCGCGGATATATTCCAAGTCGGGCTCACCATTTACTGCCAGGCGCATGAAATCAAGAGCATTCAGCAACTTGACATCAATACCCTGCTCCTGCATGTAGAATGTCACCATGTTTGTAGAGATAATCTCACCCTGCGCAACAATCTCCTTCTCAAGTTCGTCGGTCAACGCCTGCTGTGCCAAGTCGCGCAAATGGGCAAAAACCTCATTCACCTTGTTTGTAGCCGCTGCCTTGCCCTCCTCGGTCTTGTAGAGTTCGCTGATGGTCTGCATATACTTTGTCTGCAGGAAGGTTGAGTGCTCGCAAGCACCGTTCACATTGCCGTTACGCAAATAATTCGTAAACTCAATGAGTGAGTTTGTAGTTCCCGACATTGCCGAAAGAACAACAATCTTTGTCTCGCCATCGTTAATGAGACCTACAACCCCCTGCATACGCTCGGCCGAACCAACAGATGTTCCGCCAAATTTCAATACTTTCATATTATATCTATTATTTGATTATTTCTAAACTAAAATATTTACCCAACTGCATTCTCCTTTGTTATTCTGCGCTCGGCACAACGGTACACCGTTGCAGGGTAGTCGCGCAGCCACTGCTCGTTGTGGGTAATCATGAGCACCGACATCTTCTCCTCCTTGCTTATCCTGTGCAACAGGTTCATTATATAATCACCGGTAGCATTGTCAAGGTTACCCGTGGGTTCATCGGCCAGCAACAAAGCGGGGCGGTTGAGTATGGCACGTGCAATTACTATACGCTGCTGCTCACCACCCGAAAGTTCGTGAGGGCGCTTATAACCCTTTTGCGACAGGCCAACCAGTTCAAGCACCTCGTGAATGCGCATCTCGCGCTCCGTCTTATCCTTCCAGCCGGTGCAACGCAACACAAAGTCAAGGTTGTCGTGCACGCTCCTGTCAGTGAGCAATTGGAAATCCTGGAACACAATGCCAATCTTGCGTCGCAACTCCTGCAACTTCTTGTTGCTTATGTTGCGGATGTTGAACGTGTCGAACACCAATGCATCACCTTTTTCAATGTCAACCTCGCCATATACAGTCTTCAACAAAGTCGATTTACCCGAGCCTACAGTTCCCACAATATACGCAAATTCACCCTCTTCCAATGTAAACGTCACATTCTCCAATATATACTTGGAGTCAATCTGTATATTTACATCCTTATAATCAATAACCGGCATATCATTCAGTGTATTAAATTTTCACATTGTGCGCCCGCACACTTTTCCAATTATGCAAATTTAGTGATAATTTTCAAATTTACAGCCATGTACAGCACATTTATTTGCGCGCGCACGCATAACGCGCACAAACACGCAAATTCAAAAAGATATTCCACGTCGCCATATTGTAGACAAAAATTTATTTGCTTAACTTTGCAATAAATTGCGAAAACCTGCCACCGCAGATATTATGTTTGAATACACATCCATACTTTTCAAAAAGATACCACGATACTTGCTCGAAAAGCGCAACCTCATCATAATGGTCCTTTTCGTGTCAATATTCGCCATCATCTTCATCAACGTCTACAAGCCATTCGGCTCGGCGCAATGGGTGCAACGAGGCATCACCCCCACCCAGTACCTGTTGTGGTCGACAGTGCTGGTAACCATTGGAATGACAGTGGTCGCCATCAGCCGAATAATAATGTACAGTTACTCACGTTCTCCCGAGCACAACGTAACGTACCTGAAATATGCTCTATGGGTCTTTGTGGAGCTACTGCTGCTCTCGGGCGCCTTCACCACCCTGGCGCTCATTGTAAGCAAACACCTAAACCTGACCAACAGCGACCCTCTGGAGATTTATAGAAATGCGATGCAGAACACAATCTTCATCATAGGAATCCCCTATTTCATTTGCATACTATATTTCTCGTATCAGGAACGTTCGGCAAAGCTCAAGGAGCTCATGAACGAAAATATAGGTTTCAAATCGAGCAACCTAATCTCCATACGCGACTACCGCGGCATACTGCAGCTATCCGTAGCCAAGGAGAACCTGCTTTACATTGAATCGGCCGACAACTACATCTGCGTCTGGTACAAGAAGAACGACATTCTAAAGAAGCAACTGCTGCACATAACCATGAAGGAGATTTGCGAACAGCTTGCCGACACCAACATAGTACGTTGCCACCGTTCATACATGATTAATCTGGACCTCGTGAAGGTCATGCGCCGCGAGAAAGGCAACCTCTTCCTCGAACTCGAGGAACCGGGTGTGAGAGAAATACCCATATCAAAAACCTATGGCGAAGCGGTTCTGCGCCGTCTTGTGCCAATGTCATAACACTATTACACGATGAAGAAAATTGCAATCCTAGCATCGGGCAGCGGCTCAAACGCCGAGAACATTGCCAACTATTTCAAAGGGAGCGACTACGCCCAAGTATCATTTATCATTGCCAACAACCCACAGGCCTACGTCCTTGAGCGTGCCAAGAAGTTGGGCATTGAAGCAGCCGTGGTGAGCAAGGCCGAATTCATGGAAGCCGACAGCGTCATCGCCATGCTCCGTGAGCGCGACATCGATTTCGTGGTACTTGCAGGCTTCCTGTTGCTCGTTCCACAAAAGCTCATTGCAGCCTACCCAGGCCGCATCGTCAACATCCACCCTGCGCTGCTCCCCAAGCACGGCGGCAAGGGCATGTATGGCGACAGAGTGCACAAGGCCGTTGTCGAGTGCGGCGATACCGAGAGCGGCATCACCATCCATCTCATCGACGAGCAGTACGACAAGGGTACCACATTCTTCCAGGCAAAGTGCCCTGTGCTGCCAACCGACACCCCTGACGACGTTGCAGCAAAGGTACACGCACTTGAGTACGAGCACTTCCCACACGTAATTGAGGAGATACTCCACACCCTCGACTAAAACTCCATCGTATTTTGATGCAAAGAAATAGCGACGATGAATTACATCGTCGCTATTTCGTATAAGAGTTTTCCGTTTTAAGCACACTTCATGTGGTTGAACCCGCTTCCGCTCGGCATAGTAAAAGTAACCATTTCCTCTGCTCTCGCTTACTCGCGGCTTTCACCTTTCACCTTTCAGTTTTCACCTTTCAGTTTTCAGTTCAAAGCCACTCCGGCCGCAATATTCACAATAGTCATTACTGCCTTCTCCATCACCTGAACCGACACGAACTCATAACGGCTGTGGAAATTCACACCACCGGCAAACAAGTTTGGACAAGGGAGTCCCATGAATGAAAGCTGTGCACCGTCGGTACCGCCACGGATAGGTTTGATAACAGGCACTACACCGGCTTGCTCCATCGCGCTCTTGGCAATATCAATGATATGCATCTTTGGTTCAACCATCTCGCGCATATTGCGGTACTGCTCCTTGAGTTCAAGAGTCACAACACCTGCGCCATACTGCGCATTGATTTTCGCCTCAACCTCCTTCATGAACGCCATACGCTGCTCAAAAACCTCGCGGCTATGGTCACGTATGATATATGATACCGATGCATGGTCAACGCCACCGTTGATGCCCATAAGGTGGTAGAAACCCTCGTAACCTGTAGTACATTCAGGAGACTCAACTGCTGGGATAGCCTCAACAATAGCAGTTGCAACACGCAGAGCATTCAACATCTTGCCCTTTGCGTAGCCAGGGTGAACGTTACGGCCCTGCACTGTGAACGTTGCACTGCCTGCATTGAAATTCTCGAACTCAAGCTCGCCCTCGCAACTGCCGTCTATGGTATAAGCCCAATCGCAACCGAAGAGAGGCACGTTGAAGTTATGCGCGCCACGACCGATTTCCTCATCGGGATTGAATGCAATGCGCACCTTGCCATGCTTGATTTCGGGATGCGCCTGCAGATAGGCGATTGCCGAAACAATCTCGGCAACACCGGCCTTGTCATCGGCACCCAAAAGAGTGTGACCATCGGTTACTACAAGGTCATGGCCTTTGTAATCCTCCACCTCGGGAAAATCTGCTGTCGACAGCACAATGCCATCCTTCTCGCACAGCACAATGTCACCACCCGCGTAGTTCTCTACCACGCGTGGCTTCACATCCTTGCCGCTCATGTCGGGGCTTGTATCAAGATGGGCAATGAAGCCCACAACAGGAACATCCTTGTCGCAGTTTGCAGGCAATGTGGCATAGAGGTAGCCCTTCTCATCGAGCACCACCTCTTCCAGACCCATCTCCTTGAGCTGCTGCTCAAGATAACGCGCAAACACAAACTGTCCCTCGGTTGTTGGAACAACTGTTGCATCGTCACACGACTCTGTGTCAAAAGTCACATATTTCAAAAAACGCTCAAGCATCTTTTCCTTAATCTCGCTCATAATTTCATTATTTTTTATGTTTTGTCATTATTTGATTATCACCATTGTGGCACCGAAACCATACTTCTGGAACGATGCATCCTGCGACAGACATCGCGGATACTTCTTTCGTAGTTCCTGACCAATCGCATTGCGCAACACGCCCTCACCCTTACCGTGAATGAAGACAATCTTCTTGCCCTTGTATTTAATATTCTCGTCAAGCGTGCGACGCACTACATCGAGCTGATGATTGAGTATGTCAAACGCATTCATTCCCGCCGTCGTCTCAAGCAGTTCCTCAATATGCAGGTCAACCTCAAGAATATCGCTACCCTTTGTCAACTTGGGTTTTGACTGTGGTTTTGGAGCATCGGCCTCCTTTTTGCCAAGAATGGCAACCTTCACCTCCTCGGCATCTGTAAAAATCTCCTTCACCGGTTTGTCATCCACTACAATATCGTAGATGAGTGCACCCTCATCAAAGAAAGGATTCTCACGGAACAGGTGTAGCTTATAGAATTTCACAGTGTCAATGCGGCGCTCAATGTTCATTGCCGCCTTCAAAGCAAAAGGCTTGTCCTCCTTAAAAGGCAACAACTGCACGCACACGCGCTCCATGTCATTGAGTTCCTCGCGCCCGAACTCCTCAATGAACATCTTTGAGTTAGGTTCGAGCAACCCATTGCCACGTACACTCCAACTGCGTCCCTGCGCAGTCAGATAGGTAAAGTATATGCTATAGTTGCTGTCGTTTATGATATACGCCTCAAAGCGTGAATTGCTGAGCGACTTTTCATCCATCGGCAAATATGCAAGCACCACATTAAGGCGCTCACCCTCGGGGCGCTCGGCAGGGCGATATGTCACAACAGGGTCAAAATCCTCTTCATCGTCCTCTACCTTTGCCGGCTGAACAACCTTTTTCTGCGGATTAGGTTCTTCTTTTGGGGCAACCGTCTTCTTTACAAAGTTATACTCATTGGTGTCAATGACCACGCACTCACGCACCTGCATGGGTATCTCAAAGCCATCCTTGTCCTCAACAAGCACAATATCCTTCCCACGGAAGCCGGTTACCACACCGCCACCGCTCTCATATATAAAACGTACTTTATCACCTATTTTCATCTCTGGAATCTGTTTATACGCGAAGATAGTGATAAAAAACGGAAAATCCTCACAAGGAACAAAAAATGAGAGCAAGCTGCATCATCTGGAATAATCGTAATTCAGCCAACGACTGCATAGCGCCGTGTCAATGAGCTCCAAAGGCACCCTCTCCATGCCCTCCACCCACAACAGGCTATCACCTAGTTCCTTCACGAAGTAGAACGACAAATCAATTGTGCCGCGTCCACGGTCAATGCTATGCACGTCGAGCGAATAGTGCAAGTGTGGCAATACCCTTGCCCGTTCAAGCTCTACAACAGATGAATACACCACATCGTCCACCTGTTCAAAGGCATTTTTAGCACGAAATGACTTGCTACCACAGGCAGCAAGTGCAACCGACGCTAGGGATATAAAAAAGCAGCGCGCCATCTTGTCCATACAAGATAAACGCACCGCTTTTAATATTGTTTAAGAAATCAACGTTTTCTACGCCTGTTCCTCAACATTTCCAAACCTCTCCCACACAGGAGCAAAACCATACTCGCCCACTTTACCCTGCGGCACACGCAGCACAGCACGTGCATACACATCGGCATCGGCAATGTCGCCCGAGCACATTGGCGCAGCCTCGCACATCACGCACAGTTCCTTCAACGCCTTGCAACTGCGGAAAGCCTGGTCACCAACATTCACCACTGCAGACGGCACTGTAATGCTCTCAATAGCGCCACAGTTGTAGAAAGTTCCATAACCAATGCTCAACACGCCATCGTGCAACACCACCTTCTCAAGCGAAGCACAGTTGGCAAGCACACCTTGGTCGAGCATGTTCACGCCCTGAGGCAGAACAAACTCCTTGAGCGACGAGCATCCCCAAAAAGCGCCCTTTTTAATAGAGGCCAATGTCGACGGCAATATCACAGCCTCGAGCGCAGAGCAGTCACGAAAAGCCCATCCCTCGAGCGACACCACACCCTCGGGCAACACAACCTCTTTCAGCGACGAGCAACCACAGAAAGCATACTCGCCCACGCTCTCTACCATTGTACCCACCGACACCTTTTCAAGTACCTTGCAACCATCGAACAACGAAGGCTCAATATTTATAAGATTATCGGGCAGATATACATTCATCAGCGAACAACAACCCGCGAAAGCCTCACGTCCAATCACAATTACATTGGCGGGGAACAGCAGTTCCTTCAATGCCACGCACCCCTTGAAAGCACGCATACCCACAAGGTGCAACGCCTGCGGGAATGTGACACTTGCAAGCGACTCACATCCCTCAAAAGCACCAATGCCAATGCTCTCCACATTGTCGCCAAGCACCACCGATGTCAGGCCCACGCACTCGGCAAAAGCCTCGTCAAGGATATCGTTCACCACATACTCCACACCACCATCCACAATAGTTGCAGGCACAACAACAGCACCCGAGTAAGGTACAAGGTTCTTTGTCACAGTAGCGCATCGCTTCTCCTCATCGAGCAGATATGCGATATTATCTATTATCTTTATCATAAATCAGTTTTACGACCTCTAAGACTCCACCTTCGCAAACTTGTCATCTCGACAAAGCGAAGCGACGAGAGATCTCTAATTCAATACCTATCTATTATTCTATTCAAGGAATGAGCAATGAACTATCCCCATAACTAAGAAAACGGAAACCATTCTCAAGGGCATAGTCATACACTCTGCGCCAATCGCCACCAATGAATGCAGATACAAGCAACAACAATGTACTCTTTGGTTGATGGAAGTTTGTCACAATAGCCTTTACTATGCGGAATGTATAACCCGGCGCAATCATTATTCGCGTGTGCGAATGCACCCTGTCAAGACCTTTGGCATCGAGCCACTGCAACAACGCAGTCAATGCCTCAACGGTAGACAACGTATGTTCGCGGTTGTATGGTTCCCACTGCCCCACGCACAACTCACTCTCCTCAATTGCAGGATTCTCGCTCACCTTCTCACCCAGAAAATAGAGACTCTCGAGCGTGCGCACCGATGTTGTACCCACAGCAACCGCCGCGCCACCCGTAGCAACAAGTCCCTCAATCAACCCGCGCTGCACCTCGATGTACTCCTCGTGCATCTCGTGATCTGCAATCAGTTCACTCTTCACAGGCTTGAACGTTCCCGCGCCAACGTGCAAGGTAACCTCGCCACGCTGCACACCGGCCGCATCAAGCGCACCAAGCACAGCCGGGGTAAAGTGCAATCCCGCAGTAGGCGCCGCCACCGAGCCCTTCACCTTTGAATACACGGTCTGGTAAGTGTTCATGTCACTCTCCTCGGTCTTGCGGTTCAGATACGGAGGAATGGGCAACTCACCAGCAGCCTCAAGCAACTGCGCGAAGGTAAAGCCACCATCCCAGAAGAAACGTACAAGGTTCACCGCCGCACTGCTCACACGCTCCACCGACAGCGTCACCTGCACGCCGTCAATCTCAATCACCTGCGACAGCACACCACTTTTCCAACGACTCGAATTACCCACAAGGCACTGCCACACACACACCTTTGTCTCCTGGAACATCAACTGGTAATCGGCTGGCTGTTCAGGCTCAAGACAGAACACCTCAATCTGCGCCCCCGTCTCCTTGCGGAAGCGCAGACGCGCCTGAATGACACGCGTGTTGTTGAACACCATCAACGCACCCTGTGGAATGAAACCGGGCAAATTGGCGAACCTCTCCTCACGTATTTCGCCACTTTTATATAAGAGGAGTTTTGACGTATCACGCTCCGCAAGCGGATATTTCGCAATCCTCTCATCGGGCAACGGATAATCATACTCCGCAATCGCTATTTCCTGAATGTTTTTCATTAAAAAAAATCTTTGCAATGAATAATTCACTGCAAAGATAGTGCAAGCCGAGAGCAGAACAAAATAAGCTTGATATTTTTTATGCCGAGGCAAAGCCTATAACCCACAAAGATTTTCAAACAAAATACAAGGTAATAAATAAATAGACGACTCCTCACTACTATTATTTATGTACGCTTCTTGCATGCCCACAATGTCTACAATAAGCTTTTTGATACTCCTTACCATTTGTAATTGGTGAAAAACCTGGACAATCACACCCAACAGAACCATTACAACGTTTACCTTCACTAGCAACAGGTTTTTCTTTCTGTATTGTAACATTTTCACCATCATCAAAGGATGTTAACGCAAAAGCACATACTGAAATCACACTCACAGCAAATAGACTAAACATCATTTTTCTCATAACATCTCAAAAACATTAGTGTCCCATAAAATTAGGAACTAGTTAAACATTAAATAAATTTGACCCATTTGGTCCGAAACGGTCTTTGTCATATTGAAATTTAGTTTTGTAAAATCGGAATCTGTGTTTTCACATCATACAAGGTATGTACCTTGATACCGTCTTTCTTCTTTACGAACTTCGCCCACAAGAAAACTTCCAAACACAAGTCTATGGTTGTTGAATCAAGTGTTTGACATAACGGTCACCTTTATACTTTGCAACGATACGATTAAATTTGCTTCTATTGAGGAATGCGACTAACTGAACAAATATAAACTTGTCTTTAAACATATGCGGTCATAGTAAAACTACCGCAAAGATGAAATTTTAAGTCCGTCCACTTGAAAAACGCTGTAACTAACTATATTTCAATAAATTCAAAGAACTTTTTCAGATTTTAATGGGATAGTTGAGCTTCAAATAAAATATTTCAATATTCAGAACGACCTGTACCTTTGCAATAAGTACAAGTACGCGTACTTGTCTTCATCTCTGTACCAACTTTGTAATAACTCTTTATTTTACCAGTCCCCAAACATTCAGAACATTTTTGATTTTTTCGTTCTTCTTTCTGTTTACGTTCATAATCCTTATCTACCTGATACTGTATCCCATTCTCTTGCATATATTGCATTTGTTGCATTTGCATTTGATGCAAATAGTTATTCCAATTATTTAAATTCTGATATGTGTTTATCATATGTTGGGACATATTAAAACCACTTGTACTTGAATTATAATAATAGCCATCCACATAGCCACCACCGTAGCCACCACCGTAGCCACCACCATAGCCACCACCATAGCCCCAATACTGAGCATTCGCACACAAACATATACCCAAGAATGCGAAAACCATAAACATCTTTTTCATAGTAAATGAAATTTAAGTTGCCTATAAACTCCCCAAATTCGGCGTAAATAAATAGTGTGAATTCGAGTATGGATACAAAAAAAGACGTGGGAGTTTCTACTTCTCGCTCATCCCAGTCTTCAGGCTCTCGCATTGCCTCCACCCAAGGATAAGCAACGCAGCCAGCCCACGTCGTGACATATTATACAAAGGAACTTGCCACTTTGTTCAGTGACAAACGGATATAATACACCCAACGCAGACGTCCCGTTGCCGTATCTTCTTGGGTTTATCAAATTTGCGAGATTTGAAGACTTGAAGATAACGTCCGTAAACGTCCTTTTTTCAATAACGGCATTAATAGCATTTGCCAAACACCGTGATTGAATCCAAAATGTCACCCACCAACCCTTGCGGGCCGACTGAGTCTTTTGCAAAATTACAAATTATCTGATTTTAACAAAATATTTAAAGCATTTTATTTCAAAAAAGTAACCGCAAACAAAAGCGTTCGTCTGCGGTATAAAAACAAACGAGGATGAATTACTTCATCCTCGTTGTATTGTCAATTTGAGTTCTATATCAGAAACAAATTACTTAGCGAGCTTGCCATCAGAACCAAGCACGTTGATGATCTTGTGCTTGTACATCTTCTCCATGTTGTCGCGAGCTGGACCAAGATACTTACGTGGGTCGAACTCAGCTGGCTTCTCAGCAAATGTCTGACGGATAGCCGCAGTCATAGCCAAACGAGAGTCAGAGTCGATGTTGATCTTACATACTGCAGACTTTGCAGACTCACGCAACCACTCCTCGGGGATACCGATAGCAGCCTTCAAAGCACCACCGAACTTGTTGATTGTAGCAACCTCGTCCTGAGGAACAGAAGAAGAACCGTGGAGAACGATTGGGAAACCTGGGAGCTTAGCCTCAACAGCCTTCAATACGTCGAAAGCCAATGGAGGAGGAACCATCAAACCTGTAACAGGGTCAATAGTACACTGCTCTGGAGTGAACTTGTAAGCACCGTGTGAAGTACCGATTGAGATAGCCAAAGAGTCGCAACCTGTGCGTGTAGCGAAATCGATAACCTCCTCAGGGTCTGTGTATGTGTGGTGGTCTGAAGAAACCTCGTCCTCAACACCTGCCAACACGCCGAGCTCGCCCTCAACAGTTACGTCGAACTGGTGAGCATACTCAACAACCTTCTTTGTGAGAGCAACGTTCTCCTCGTATGGGAGGTGTGAACCGTCGATCATCACTGAAGAGAAACCAGAGTCGATACAGCTCTTGCAAGTCTCGAATGTATCACCGTGGTCGAGGTGAAGAACGATTTCAGGGTTCTCGCAACCGAGCTCCTTAGCATACTCAACAGCACCCTGTGCCATGTAACGGAGCAAAGTAGCGTTAGCATACTGACGAGCACCCTTAGAAACCTGAAGGATAACCGGTGACTTTGTCTCAACTGCAGCCTTGATGATAGCCTGCATCTGCTCCATGTTGTTGAAGTTGAACGCTGGGATAGCATAACCACCCTCAATTGCTCTTGCAAACATATCTCTTGTGTTTACAAGACCTAATTCTTTGTAATTTACCATAGTTATTTAATACTTTAAAGTAGTTAGATAATCACTCCATTCCACCCTCGCGGGCGTAATTCATTGCAAAATTAACAAAATCTTTGATTTATCACACTTATATAAGTAAAAAATTTATATCCAAGCCGTATCAATGCTAAATAAGTCGCCACACACACGGGTTGTTGACAGCGCAACCAAACAAAAAAACAAACCAATCCCGTCAGAAACATTGACAGAATTGGTTTTTATTTCCGATACAGTTGTTGTTCAAATGCAATCAATCAGTTCACTCACGAATGCAAGCGCCTTTTCGACATGTGAAAACACAGTGTACTCATCGGCCTTGTGGGCATTGTAATAGCCACAACTGATGTTGCAGCAAGACACTTGTAAGCCACGCTCTTTCAGAGCAACTACATCGGTGCGCCCACCGGGCACGCACCCGTAGCCATACTTCTGCAATACCGCAGCGGGGAACATCCCGTCATCACAAAGGCGTATATCGCCTTTACCTACTGTAACCACCTCGCTGGCGCCCTTGCGGTCAACGGCAAGCAAGTAACGAACGTCGTTGAAGAAATCGAGCCGGCAGGCTCTTGAGCCACGACAACCGGCCATTTCGCCATCGCGCTCCTCCTGCACAAAAAGAGCGACCTTAAGCACCGGTTTCGAATGCAACAGGTGGTTTATTATCCACAAGCCATTCTTGTCATCGCCACCAATACCCACACGCTCACCGCAACCGTCGACGGCATATATCATGTCGCCGTCGACAACAATGTTCCTTTCAGTCGGTGCATGCACCTCGTCAAGGTGGGCGGTAACACCGGGATAGCTGTAGGCAACACCTTTTGTTATAAAGATATTGCCAAAAGCATCCTCCTCAACAACAAGTTCCAAGCCGGCAAGCTGTTCCATAAAAAGCGCCTTGACAGCAGCTTCGTTACCCGACTTGCTATTTATCCTATAAAATCGTTTCAATAGTTCCATAGAGCATCAGTCAACATAATCCTGCATACCGAAATCCTTGCCCTCTACGCGCGATACCATTTCAGGTGGCAGTTGTTTCTCAATCTCGGGTTCCAACACGGCATTTATACAATCGGCCAAAGATTTGAGAACAGCTACACGGCGGAAGTCGGACATCCACACGAAACACTCGACACGCAATGTAAAGACATTGTCAGCCTTTATCAAATGCGCAATATTGTTTTTTGTAACAGCATAGTAAATATTCCTGTCACAGTTATAGTCATATTTCTGTTTCAGCTCAGAAGAAACATGCTCAAAGAGTTTCCCGAACAAAGCGAAATCAGTCACACGGCTTTCCGGATTGCCAAAAGATTCATCTTTCTTATTAGGATTATAGCAGAAATGGAACTGATGAGGACGTGAGCGAGGCCCCGACGCAGCCAAAACAGGAATTGCCCAACTTCCGGGACGTGAAGTCAAACGGTTGAGGTCTTCAAGGAAAAGAGAGAAATTCGGACACTTGCAATCGGCCGTAACATTATAGTATGACGTCGGATTGTCCGGGTCAGTCTCAACATCTTTGGCAATATAGTTGAAACCGCCTAATTTAGCTATATGATAGGCAAACCATCCCGTACATGCCTCGGTGTAACCCGATGTAAAGACTATTGTCACTTTTGAACCACGGTCAATGCAACAACCATACGGAGTGTTACGTTTGTAGTTCATTACCACAATCCTGTCTTCGGGATTATCTTCGGCATTGGCAGCGTTTGCCATATTATAAAGATGCAGACAGTCCGAAGCCTCAACAGCCCTGACGATATCCTCTACAGTAAGGAATCGGCGTGTAAGAATTGTATTCAACTCCTTATAACGTGGCACCACAAATAGTTGTGTAAAGTGCTGGTCCTTCTCGAATTTAAACGAATGAATAATACTATCAATATTCTTCTTTATTATTGCATCGTTTTTCTCGTTCTCCATAGCCTCGGAGAATCCCGAACCTATGAGACCGGCTGGAACGGCAAACAAGGCAATACCAAGCAAACCAATAATACAGGCAATGAGCCTGCCAACAAATGTTATTGGTGGAGTGTCGGCAAAGTTGCCGGGGTCACCGACATACTGTGCAAAAGCCCAGATAACAGATTTGAAACCGTTGTCATATACCTCGGGCTGTGCATTGTGTTCATAAAAGAAGAGCACGAATGACAGCATCAGTGTCACAATGGCAAGGAACTGAAACGACACCCACATCTCTTTGGCCTTGGATGAAATGGCGGTCTGCAACAGACGGAAAGAGTGCATGTAACGGAACACTCTGAGCAGGCGCAGTACGCGCAATGCCTTGAGCATAGAGTATGGCAGAGGGATGAACATCTGCACATAGAAAGTATAGGTCGACAGGATATCTATGAGTCCATAAAATGTAAAGCAATACTTTATCCTACCCCAGAAGCCTTTGTACTTATCGTCCAGTTCATCGGCCGCCCAAATGCGCAATGTAACCTCAATGGTAAAGGTAATAACGGTTACAATGTCAATCACCGAAAGCACCTTCTCGCACAACGAGCCCACATTGAATGTAGATATGAAAACCGAAAGGGTACTCAATACAATGAGACCGATAATCACATAATCGGGATAGTTTTCCCATTGCTTGGTGCGTAAATCGTTATCGAATATGCGCGCAAGTTGTTTCTTGAACGTGTTTTTCATTATTTATATTTTTTTGGATTTCGTCCAATTTTGACTCAATTGCTTTGAGACGGTCATCTATACTGTTATCACCATTGGAAACCATGGCATCAACAAACACAGAGTTAAGCAAAGACATGCCGACAATACACCCCAAATGAGTATCAAGCAGAAATAAAGCCTCACCACATGTGCCCAGCCACTCGGAACATTCTGCGCTAAAGCATCCGGTATTTCATTCCATCCCTCACCGGTAAATATCCTGAATGTAGAATATAACCTCTTAAAACCTCTGTGTTTTGCAATAGTCAACACCAGTCATTACAATGACCCAATCCTTACCATCGTAGAACGCATTAGTAATATAATAGTCCTTGTCCCACATCTCCTTGACATCATCTGCGGGCAATGACGAACCATACCTGATTGCCTGGCCGTTCCATCCTTGAACCTTTGACATGACTACAAAATAAGTGTCATTACCATAATCAAAATCTGTAATGAAATATCCCTGGTCCCAATATTTCTTTACAAGATCCATCACCTCACTCCAACGGCCACCACAGCAATAAGCCTGTCCATAAATTCTCCTTGGCCCTGAGCTTCTGCGCCTAAGCCTGCATTTGGAACAGGAACAAAAAAGAAAATGCAATAGCAGTTTTTACAAAGTTTTTCATACTACATCCAATTTTTGTGCAAAGTTACAAAAATGTATAAAAAATCATGGAATCATAACTCTAAATTTTAATGGTTAATAATATAGTATTTTCAGTTATTTTATTTTTTTATTTTTTTATTTCTTGCATTATGCTGCCGATAATTATCCGAACAGCCTTCACCATCTCGTCGAGCGGCATTGTCAGTTGCCCGGCTGTTGCCGATGGCTGCCCATCGTAGAACGGCAAGTGAACAAACAGCGCCTTCATCCCCGGTTTTTCATTGCAAAGCTGCAACGCCTCGTAATACAGGCGGTTACATACAAACAAGCCGGCACTGTTGGAGACCTTGACAGCTGTGCCACTCTCCTCCACAGCCTTGCGCAACCCCTTTATATCGCAGTTGGTAAAAAGCGCAGCCAGGCCATCGGCACATATCGGTTCCTCATCGGGCATGTATCCGTCATTGTCGGGGGTGGTTGCATCCATCATATTTATGGCTATACGCTCCAACTTGATAAAATCGATACCGGCAGCCTGACCAAGCATAATAACCACATCGGGAGAACACTCCTTCACCGCCTTGCGCAAGGCGGTGCCAACACCTGCAAAACTCACCGGCAAGCGCATTGCGACAACCTCGGCACCAACAAAACCACAGGCAGCTACCTTCTCGGCAACTGCCCACGATGAGTTTTCATTATACTTACCGAACGGCTCAAAGCCGGTCAATAGGACACGCAGCGTTTTCACTTCCAAGCACCTTTTTGGCAACCATTCTTCTCACATTCGGCATTGAATGCAGCAAGAGTCTTCTCGTCATTACTACCCGATGTGTAGTATCTATGACCATCACCCTCGGTAAAACATATCTGGCAGTACAAACCAAATACAGTATCAAATTCTTTTTCCAAAGATTTGATTTTCTTGTTGCCGGAGATTGAAATATCACCACCGGAATCAGCACGACGAACAGAAGCTAAAGTCTTTGTTCCATCAATAGGTGTTATCTTTTCACCCTTTGCCACCTGTTGGCGAGCATAACTATAATATATTCCCAAACGCAAATAAGGAAATTTCTTGTTGAATTCTTTGCGCAGAGTATCAATCTTTTTGTTGCCGGTTACAGAAATCTCAGTACTCTTTACCGCAGGCTTGGCAGCCACAGTTGTCTTCTTTGCAGCAGGCTTAGCAGCCACAGTTGTCTTCTTTGCAGCAGGCTTAGCTGTTGCGGTAGTTTTCTTCGCTGCGGGTTTAGCTGTTGTTGTCTTCTTTGCAGCAGGCTTAGCAGCAGCCTTTTTTGTAGTTGTTGCCATAAATTACATATTAGTGGTTAGTAATATATTTTGAATAGTAAACAAATGTTTAACCATCTTGTTACACAATTCGCGACACAGCATTAATTACTGTTTTAATCATATATATAGCACCAGGCCACATAGCCAAACTACCGGCATATCCCAAAACCGCCATTACCGAAAAACGGAACAAATCGTTTTTCGACTTTGACCATGTCCAACGTGGCGCTATATCATTTTTGTGTGCAAATATACCGAACGCCACCCCTACTCCTGCCATAATAGCAGCAAGCACAAGAACGTAATAGTCGCCATATAGCACACACGCACACAATCCCAGCAGCCCCAGGATATTCACCACCGGCGCAAGTAAATTAATTATAAATGCCAATACAACCATGGTAGTGACTACTTGCAACGTTTGAGACTATCCTTTGCGCTCTCAATCTGGCGCTTCAGATACTCAATCTGGCGGTCGTGACGCGCCGCAGCATCAACCTTGCTTTTTCTGTAACTAGCCTTTGTCGATGGTGTCGACGCATTCCTTATATAACGTGCATAGTTCTCGTTATCACGTTTCTTAGCCTCCTTCTCCCTTGCAATATCAGCACGCAAGTCAATAATCCTCTTCTTGTAATACTCTTTGCTCATAGTTATCGGTCTGTTTTTTAAAGTTATCTCTTTGAGAATAAATGGTTAAAAAGTTATATCACCTAGTTTTGCGTGTAATTGTTCTTGTAACCTTAGTTGTTCCATTCGACCTTGTCGAGCGCGTCACTCGAGTGGTTGTATTTCCACTTTTTGTTACTTTTACGGTCTTGCGTGTAATCTTTGCCATATTTGTTAAATTTATATGGTTAAAATCAGTGATATGTGGGGCAACCAAGCCCCACATACCTAAGATGCAGCAAATTACTGCTTGCCTGCTGCAACGAGAGTGATGTCGTTGTCGGCGAGCTTGCTGTCGTCAGCGTTAGCCACCTGAACACCAATACCGTAGAGCTCGGCAATCTTCTTCTCGAAGTTACCAACGCGCAGGTTGCCACCTACTGTGAGCTCGCCACCCTTCTTACCCTCTGCACGGAGAGAAGCCAATGTAGCCTCATCATCAGCAAAAGCTCCCTTGCAGCTCTCGCTCTTGTAAACGCGCAATGAAGAACCAAACTCCTTCTTGAAATTAGCCTTCAAGGTCTTTACCTTCATACGGCCGTCCAACTTAAATTCTGCCATAATTGTAAAATTTTAAATGGTTTAAAAAATGGTTAATTATTTCTTGTCATTAAGAAAATCAATCAATTTAGAGCCGAACTGACGTGTAGTCCAATTCACATCACTCAAAGCCCTCTTTCTTCGCAACTTCGCGAAGCGCACCTTTCACATTGTCATAAAATCATTCGTCATCTCTTGGCATTATTGCCCACAGCATTATATATCCCCAAAAGAAGAATCCATAAGTTAAGAATGCAATTACACGTACAAGTAAAGAATTTACGCCGAGCCAAGATGCTATACCACCACAAACACCTGCAATTTTCTTATCAGTTGACGAGAGAGCAAATTTGCGGCTATTCTTTTTTACTGGTTCTTGTACTGCAACTACAGGTTCTGTTTTCATTGTTGTGGGTGCAGATTTATATGTGTTACCATTTTCATCAAGCCACTCATATCCTACTATACGGGATATATATTCACGACTACTGCCATTAATGTCCTTATCAAGCAAAGTTGCACCTCCGCCTTTGATAACCAAATGATCTTGATAACTAGTAACAAACATTGAATCATAGCCATAGAAATCACCATACTCTATAACCTTTTTGGGAAGTGGTATTGTTACTTTTTTCTCTACGTTCTGACGGGTATTCTTTCCATCTAATGAAATACCATCACCATAATAACGAACTTGAATCTTTGAATAGCTCATAAATAGTTAGTTTAAGTTTATTTTTGTTCCTTTATTCTCCTGAAAAACGTCTCCTGCATCTCGTGATAGAGGTAGTCGTTTACATTGTCATGCGTGTGACGTAACATTGCCTCGTAGAACGCAACAAAGTTGCCATCAGCGGCAAATTCGGCACGTTTTGCTGTCAGGTAGTCATATACATCGGCATAAGTGACAATGGTATACAGTACCTTCATCTCGGCATCCTCAATAAGTGGAATGTTATACTTTGGAGTGAGGATAAAGAAACGTGGCTGTTTGCCATAGTCATCACCGGCCTTGTTCTTCGAGAGCCACATTGTGTAGTTATAATAGCGGCGCAACTGTTTTCCTTCGCAGTCCTCGTCAATGCTGTTGATGTCCGACTTTATCTTGTTCTCCACAACCACCAGTTCATTTGCGGTACGTATCATGAGATCAATGCGTCCACCACTAGGGTACTTCTTGTGCCCTTTTTCTCCATTAGTAACAAACCTATTTTTCAATATTTGTGATATGTGGGGCAACCAAGCCCCACATACCTAAGATGCAGCAAATTACTGCTTGCCTGCAGCAACGAGAGTGATATCGTTGTCGGCGAGCTTGCTGTCGTCAGCGTTAGCTACCTGAACACCAATACCGTAGAGCTCGGCAATCTTCTTCTCGAAGTTACCAACGCGCAGGTTGCCACCTACTGTGAGCTCACCACCCTTCTTGCCCTCTGCACGGAGAGAAGCCAATGTAGCCTCATCATCAGCAAAAGCTCCCTTGCAGCTCTCGCTCTTGTAAACGCGCAATGAAGAACCAAACTCCTTCTTGAAATTAGCCTTCAAGGTCTTTACCTTCATGCGGCCGTCCAACTTAAATTCTGCCATAGTTGTAAAATTTAAATGGTTATATTAATTCGGGATGGAATGCAGCCAAGGCTATTGTGGCAATTCCGGTAAGTATCTATAATAAAGTTTTCCAAGATTCCTCACGCAGGGTTCGGGATTACAAACCTCAACTGCTATATTATTACTTTTTACTATATAACTGAATTCTATATTAGAAATCAACACCCTCAACCAACAAAGAAGCATCCTTCTTCAATTGTTGAACGTATTTAATAGTTACATACTGAGGACCCCATCCAAACAATTCGCAGTAAGCATGTATTCTCTGCATCTCTTTAATTGCAATCTTGCCATCAGCAAGAGAGATCCTGATTGCTGCGAAAATAGCTAAATCCTTATCCTCTTCTGTCATCTGTTTTGCTACTTCAACAAGATTAGAAGGATTTTCTATCTCTTTTTTACAAGCCTCCAGAACTGCATCCGAATCCAATTCATTAGCTTCAGCAACCTTTATAATACGAATAACCTCGCTTTCTTCAAGTTCACCATCAGCTTTAGCAATGTTATACGCAAACGCTGCAAAAATTTCTGCTTTTGTCATCATAATAGTTGTAATTTTTAAAATGGTTAATAAATGGTTAATTATTATTTCTTGTCATTAAGAAAATCTATCAATTTACAGACTCAAATTATTCCATCCAAGACTCGATATACTCGTTGCTTACAAGCATTGTAATTCCAAATAGTGTTACAAGTATTGGTTATAGTGCTTTAAGCTCTTTTATTAATACTCGCCACGTGCTGCCTGACCAATGGTAATACCGTTTGGAACGAGTTTTGTACCCTTGACATCCTTAATCTGCACTGTAACGCCGAAGTTGGTGTCAAAGAGTTTCTCGGCATCGCCCACCTTTGTGCTAGCCTTTATCTTGAGACCGTCGGCCTTTGCGTTCACCTCCTTTGTGGTCTTCTTGTTGAGGGCAGCAAGTGTCAAATCGCCATCGGCAATGGCTGCACCCTTATAGAATACCAATGTAAGTTCAAACGCCTTCTTGAAATCGGCCGAGATTGTCTTAAGTTTCTTCTGTGGAGCGACAGTGAATTCTGCATTCTTGAATCGGTCCATCAAATTATTCAAAATTCCCATAGTAACACTGTTTATTTATTTTTAAAATTGTCCCCCATGAAGGTATCACCCTTCATGGGGCTATATAAACTTTGATTAAAGTTCAATCTGCAATTCTGGCTCCTCTTTAACGAGGTCGGCAAGCATGAGCACTGCACGTGCGTCATCGATACCCAGAGCCGAAGCGATAGACAATACATTGTCAACCTCCTGTTCGCCAAGCACGCCGTCAACAATCACTACCTGCAGAACCGCCTGCAACAGCATCTCTGCTTCTTCGTCATCGACCTCGGCCGAGTGCTCAAGGATATAAGCGTACACCTCTTCCTCATTCATTGGCTCAACAGCTGCAAGTTCAGCCTCTACAGCCGCAGCAAACTCCTCAGCACCAAGTTCAAAGGCGTCGGCAATCTCTGCAACAACAATCTTCTCGGCTGCGTCATACTCGCCATCGGCCCAGATTGCTGTTGCCACCAATGCTGCTATATGTTTCATTTCAGTATTCATAGTCCTTATATATTATTATTTAAACAATCTTTTGATTCTGTTCTTGAGGCTGTTCTTCTCGGCACGAGCCTTTGCCATGCGCTCAGCGATAGCCTTACCCTCTTTTGTACGCTTGTCAACTGTACCATCTTTGGTTTTCTTGACTGTTGTCTTTTTAACTGCCATAATAT
Source organism: Bacteroidaceae bacterium (assembly GCA_045660825.1). Taxonomy (GTDB): domain Bacteria; phylum Bacteroidota; class Bacteroidia; order Bacteroidales; family Bacteroidaceae; genus HGM04593. Next base: position 18,432 of record JAZREN010000061.1, on the reverse strand, counting down.
CTATATGTTAAAGGTTATTATTCAATAACAATGAACTCTGTGCGGCGATTAGCCTCGGGGTTGTTCTCGTCGATGAGTTCGCTTGAGCCCTTACCCACAGCCTCCAAACGGCTTGCGTCGATACCACGACTCACCAGGAAGTCAACAGCAGCCTGCGCGCGGTCCAAAGAGAGTTTCTGGTTGAATGCAGGGTCACCCTCGGGCGATGTGTGACCAACTATACGCAACTTTACATCGGGGAACTTCTGCATCTCCTTTGCCAAATCGTGAAGAACGAACTTTGCATCTTCAGAGAGGTCGGCCTTGCCGGCAATGAATGTCGCAGCGTTGAAGTTCTTCTCAATCTCATCAATACGGTCAACATACACAACCTTTTCAACCTCTACCACCTTCTCTACCTCTACAACTTTCTCAACCTCCACTACCTTAGGCTTACGCGTTGCAAAGAATACTATTGCGCCAATGAGCAACAGTGCAAGGAGAATCCACAACCAAAGCAGTGATTTCTTCTTCGCGGGCACCGGTGGAACATAGCCATTGAGATACTCAAGACGGAAACCACCCTTCTTGCCACCCTTGTCGGCAGCCTCGAACTTGGCAACCTCAATATCATAGAGTTTTGCATGCTCGACAATGCGCTCAAATGAGGGCTTTGTCCACATCATCACAACCGATACCTTGCGGCCATCGCTCATGGTGAGCAACTCATCCTCGGCCTTGAAATAGTTATTCCAGTTACCGGTAGAACCTTTATCCTCAGCATAGATAAAAATTTCCTCACTACCCCTGTCCGGGTTAATCTCATTTGGGAACGCCTTGCGCAAATCCTCCAATGTTGCCTGTGGATACATCACCATATATGCGTGCATGATACCCAACGCTGTACGGTTTTGAGCTTTACCGTAAACTCTGACTTTACTTGCCATAGTGTTTAATATTTAGTTTGTGATAATATTTATTCATTCTTCGGTCGTTGCCTGTTCCAACACCGCTTTTACCGCGGCAACAGTTGCAGAGTCAACAACGGCCTCGGTCTTCACGACCTCGGTCATGGGGATAACTTCGACCGATGTTACATCCTGGGGTTGCTCGGCTGGTTGCTCAGCAGGTGTCTCCATTGTTTTTTCGCGTACAGGAATATCCGAAAGCTCAACATGAACAGCTCTGAAACCCAATGCCATAAACAATGACTTGATACGTTCCTTGCCAATATTGTTTGCCTTCTCCAGAATATTATGGTCGAGGGCGTTATTCAACATTGTATCCTTGCCACCCACCTGCAACGCAACAATCTCCTCGTGTGTCCAATCGCCATTTTCCTCAAAAATCTTGTAGTCAGACGGATTGGTTATCACATCAAAGACCTCGGGAACAGGCAACTTAATGCTAACAGAATCGCCCATAATCTTCAAATCCTCATCAGTAAGTTTTGAGAGGTCAAAACCGGCACGTACAGTGCATTTTGCCGTGAGCACGATTTTTTCAACAACATTGTTGTCCTTGAGACCAAACCACTGTGTATCCTTAATAACCTTATCACCAATGACAACCGACTCCTCGTAATAGCATGCCGTTGTGAATTCTGTAATTTTCCGCACCTCCTGCACCACATTCTCGGTATTCTCAATCTGCGGGTCACCAAACAGCGACAAGTTCCAATTGAAAGGGTTGAAGACAAGTAACGAACCTACAAGCAGGAAAGCGATAACACCACCAACGAGAGGCAAATTACCAGCAATAAATGAAATGAACTTGGCAAAGCCGCCTACTGCCTTGGCTGTACCAACCAATATATTTCCGGTTGTCTTTGCAACATTTTTTGCAACATTCACTGTCTCTTCAACCACAGCTTTGCCGTTGTTCTGGAGAGCCTGTTCCTGAACATTCTCCTCAATACTATTTGTATCATTTGTTTTCATATCCAATTCCTTGAAACATTTACAACTTACTCTTCCACTACCTCGTCACCTTTAAAGCTGATGTTGACTTTCTCATAACCGCAATGTGCAAGCAGAGTTACAAAGAATTCCTTTGCGCTCTCCTTGGCATCTTCATAGATTCCCAAATTTGGAACGTCATCAAGGATTGCCTTCTCGCCTTGCTTCAACAAGTCATTGCGCTCTTCGGTATTGAAACCGGTGCGCAAACCGGTGATTTTTGAATACTCGAGTTTAATATCCTCGGGGGACATGTTGAACGAAAGCACTTTTGGCTGGGGCAATACAACATTGATTTGTGTACCGTCTTCGGACACAACAACGTCCTCTTTCTTGAAATCCTTGAGGTCTATACCTGCCTTCATTGTAGTGCGGCACGAGAAGATAATCTTTCTGTCACCAAACTTGTAGAAAGCATCGTCGTCGGCAATGACAAGCTTTGTAATTGTGTATTCCACAGTGCCCAGTTCGGCAACAGACACGGCTTTGGCCAAAGCTTCGTTGAATTTTTCCTCTTTACTCTTTTCACAAGAGCTGAAGAGCAATCCTGTTGCCAGAAACAAAAAAAACACACTTTTTTTCATAGTATCTTAACATTTAAGTTTTAAAATCCTTGACAGCGCTATGCCGCGATAGGGCAATAAAAAAAGCGCAGACTGATTGCTCTGTCTCCGCTGATAGGTCCTAGGAAAACCTTGAAAAAGAGAAAAGCAACAGCCTACGCCAAAAGCAGCCATACATATATAACACATATATGCACGACACCTTGCGACAGGGTTTTCCACTCTCTTTTCGTTAATGAATTTCCTAGGTTCATCAGCGAGAATGTCAAACACTCGCGTGTTTAATTAGTATTTCAATAATGCAATATTACAAAAATAAATTAACAAAACACAAGAGTCTGTTGCTTTTTTTTAACACTGCACAAATATAATAGGTTAAAATGGTTTAATCTTTGTCTTTTTTTGTCAATTTAACCAATGATTACTTTTTTCAATGAAAAAACAGGTATTAATGACATACACCAATCAACCATCACCTTTCGCAAAGGTAAACATTATTTAACAATTACCCCCCCCATTTTGTTAATAGTTGTTAAAACAAAAAAGTAAGATAGATTTAAAACTTAAAACGATGGACGGTTGTTGGTTGTGTTATCGACCACCCTACTTGAATGGGACAAATGGCAATCTATGTGACACGAGGCTGTCATAATAGACAATAGCCTCTATCGGCAATTCGCATTTATACAACGATGGTAGTGCGCCAGCCTGAGCCCAAAGCGTGTCCTGATAGTGCTGCAAATTCCTCATATATACAGATGAGAGCAAGGCGTTAAGTTCCGGGTCGGCAACGGAAGTAACATTTGCCACCTGATACTTGCCCATAACATCATAGAAAGAGAGTATGTGGTTTAGGGCGAACTCATAATAGGGAGCATTATGGAGCGAATCGGAAATAACCTCATACATTGACCTTACATCTGTCTCAATTTGGGCAATCATAGAATGGCGGCGGGATATCTTACGACCATTTTCAAGATAACTATGACCATAATAGAGTGCCGGTATCAACAGCAGCAATGCGAGCACAACCGCACTGATGACATTAGCTGAACGCCTGGGACGGGTGAACGCACGCAGCAGTTCCTCAACATTTGCATAGCGCTTGTCGCGCTGCCCGCACATGCAGCGCGACGCCACACGCGAGTAGCTGCTGCCGAAAATCTCACGCATAATAACACCTAACGAATAGATATCGCTGCGTGCATCAATGTCTTTTTCGCGCGCAAGCAGTTCGGGCGATGCGTATGCCGGAGTGCATCCCATTGTGCGAGCAAGATAGTGGGCATCATTGTCGGCAAGACCAAAGTCAATGAGGCGCACATCGTTGTCGGCGCGTGTGACAAGGATATTCCCGGGCTTTATATCGTTATGCACCACCCCGCAACGGTGCATATACGCAACAGCCTGCAACAGTTGCACAAACACACGTTCACGCATTGCCTTTGAAGGATTCTCGGCCAAGAAATCGGCGAGAGTGCGTCCATCAACATACTCCATTACAATACCAGGGCCCACAACAGTGGCCGGCTCGTATGTAAAGACACAGGCAATATGCGGATGCGCTATCCGCAACGAGATTTCATACTCACGTTGCAGCATTGCCAACGCCTGCCCGGTAGCATCTTTGGGCGTCTTTATCATAAAATATTTGCCGGCCTTGCGCACACGGTAAAGCACCGCCGTCGCTGTGTCAAAATAGACCTCGGGGGTTGAATACCCTGCAGAATAGTCAACTACTGCCGGCAATGGCTCTATAATTTCACTCTCGTGCATTAAATGACAAACAAAGACAAAGTGTAAAGTTATTTTTTTCAAATATAAGTACTATTTTTGTAAATACAACCATCTGATATGCACCAAAATGAGAATAGAAATAAATAGTCCGCAAATAAGCGCTCTTATAAGTGAAGTAGAGAAACAAATAGGCAAAGTAAACGGGAACGACAAGTTTATCAGGCTCGAAACACTTATAGAGGAGAAATGCAAGGAGCACATCTCTATCACTACCCTGCAACGCCTTTGCGGATACTCAACCCGCAATGCAAGCAACGTGTCGGAGCGTGTACTAGACATTATTGCAAGGTTTGTCGATGCCGGTAACTGGGAGCAGTTCTGCAACACAATACGCAAAAACAAGGAGTCTGAGATTTTCCACAACAGTGGATATGTGCTCTGTAGCGGCCTTACAATAGGAACACGCCTGAGACTTGCCTGGCTACCGGACAGAGTTTGCGACATTGAGTATCTTGGCGACAACCGTTTTGTAGCTGTGAGAACCGAGAACTCAACAATAAAACCAGGCGACACGTTCCGTTGCCTGAACATTGAACAGGGGCGTGAACTATACATGGATAACTTTACCCGCTGCGAACAGCCCGAAAGCTGCGGCACACGTTATGTAATTGGAAAGAACAACGGACTTACCACTGTTGAACTGTTGTAAGGAGTTGACAACATTGACAAAAACACAGCATGATGAGCAAGAAATTTTCGAAAAATTTCTTGCTCATATTTTATGCGATATTTGAAGTAAACCTCTAATATATTTTAGCAGCAAACCGCACTCCTTCTAATGGAGATAAAACTCCCATCGTTGCAAACAACGCTACTTTCGCGTCGTTGCGGCAAAAATATTCAAGCAAACTTTATATTTCTCGCTCGCTTGTAGTTATATTTGAGTTAAAACTCGAATATATATTGCACTCGCTTTGAAAAATACTGAAATGAATTTCGTATTTCTCGCTCGCTTATGCCTATATTTGCAGAAAGAAGGAATAAACAAAACAAGACAAAATGTATATTATAGGTATTGCAGGCGGTACAGGTTCGGGCAAGACTACCGTTGTAAAGGAAATTGTAAATTCATTGCCAGAGGGTTCGGTGGCTGTGATTCCACAGGACTCATACTACAAGGACAGCAGTAATGTTCCCGTAGAGGAACGCCAGTTCATCAACTTCGACCACCCCGATGCATTCGACTGGGAGCTGCTCATTGAACAGATAGCTCAACTACGCCAGGGAAAGGCCATTGAGCAGCCAACCTACTCTTACATAACCTGCACACGCCAACCCGAGACAATACACATTGAGCCCAAAGAAGTTATCATAGTAGAGGGAATCATGGCGCTTGTGAACCCCGAACTTCGCGAACTTATAGATTTGAAAATCTTTGTAGATGCCGATGCCGACGACCGCCTCATACGTCTCATACGCCGCGACGTCATTGAACGCGGACGCACAGCCGAGGCTGTAATATCACGCTATGAGCGTATTGTAAAGGAGATGCATTGGGAGTTCATTGAACCCACAAAGAAATTTGCCGACATTATAATGCCACAGGGCGGCCACAACAAAAAAGCCATAAAGGCATTGCAGATGTCAATTGGATACTTCCTCAAGTAATATATCCAATGAGAAAGAGGAACCTGTTAGCATCCATCGTCATACTGCTTGTTTCGGCCGTTGCAATATCAGTATTCAGCATTGCAACAAAACGGCTGGAAAAGCGTTATGCGCCCCAATGGAAAGAGGTTCCCGCCTACACTTACATATCGCCCTATGCCGAGCTCTCGCCCTATGACCACCACTTCAGGGAGGCTGCCGACAGCATTGGATACGACTGGACACTCATAGCAGCCATTGCGTTTACCGAATCGCGATTCGACAGCACCGTGGTTTCCGGAGCCGGAGCACAAGGAGTAATGCAGGTTATGCCTGCAACTTTGCGAGGCCTGGGCATCCCCGATTCGCTACACTCCGACAACCGCACCAACATTATGACAGCAGCAAAGGTCTTGCAATTGTTGGAGAGGCACTTTCGCCACGTTAAAGATGACGAAGAACGCATAAAATTCATCCTTGCATCGTACAATGCAGGTTTCGGATACGTATATGACGCCATGCGCCTGGCAGACAAATATGGATATGACCGATACAAATGGGACGCCAACGTCGATTCTTTCCTCATACACATGAGCCACCCCAAGTACTACACCGACACCCTATGCCGCAATGGAGAGTTCAACGGCTGGAAGGAGACATTGTCGTTTGTAAAGAAGGTACATAGATACTGGGGCAAATTCCGCAACATACAGTTGGATTACAGTGACTCCATCAGGGAGGTAATCATCACCGACAACACAAAACGCATTATGCAATAAAGAAATCGTTTCCATTCTAAGATGAACGGAAACGATTTTCTTATATATACTTCATATCTTTATTTGCTCAAATACTCGTGCATTGCAGCCGCGGCACGACGGCCGTCGCCCATAGCAAGGATAACAGTTGCACCACCACGCACAATGTCGCCGCCGGCATAAAGGAATGGTATTGACGACTGCATGTTCTCGTTCACGGCAATAGTGTTCTTGCGGCCAAGTTCAAGTCCCTCAACCGATGTAGGCACAAGCGGGTTAGGCGAAACACCGACAGCCACAACAGCCACATCGATATCGATAGTCTCAATTGCGCCCTCAACAGGAACAGGAGAACGACGCCCCGATGCATCGGGCTCGCCAAGCTCCATCTTCTGCAACACAATCTGCTTCACACAACCCTTCTCATCGGCAATATACTCAATGGGGTTATGTAATGTGAGGAACTCGACACCCTCTTCCTTCGCATGCTTCACCTCCTCGAGACGAGCAGGCATCTCGGCCTCGCTACGACGATAGATAATCATGGCACGTTCTGCACCCAAGCGAAGCGCTGTACGCACTGAGTCCATAGCAGTGTTACCGCCACCAATGACAGCCACACGCTTGCCCATGCAAATCGGAGTATCGGTCTCGGGGTTAGAGGCGTCCATGAGGTTCACACGTGTAAGATACTCGTTAGACGACATGATGTTGTTGGAGTTCTCACCGGGAATGTTCATGAAGTTTGGCAAACCTGCGCCCGATGCCACAAACACGCCCTTGAAGCCCTCATCCTGCAACTGCGCAATAGAAATTGTCTTGCCCACAACGCAGTCCTTCACGAACTCAACACCCATTGCACGCAGGTTCTCAATCTCATGCTCAACAATTGCATTCGGCAAACGGAATTCAGGGATACCGTACTTGAGCACACCACCAATCTCGTGAAGCGCCTCATATACAGTAACTGCATAACCCAACTTTGCCATGTCACCGGCAAATGAAAGACCTGCAGGGCCAGAACCAACGACAGCAACCTTGATGCCATTCGATGCAGTAACCTGTGGAGCAGGCATCTCACCACTCTCACGTGCATAGTCAGCAGCAAAACGCTCAAGTGAACCAATGGCAACCGCCTTGTGTCCCATCTTCAAATGTATACACTTGCTCTCGCACTGCTTCTCCTGTGGGCACACACGGCCGCACACCGCAGGCAACGAACTTGTCATCTTCAGAACCTGGGCAGCCTTTACAAACTCGCCACGCTCAATATTCTTCACAAACGAAGGAATGTTGATGCTTACAGGACAACCCTCCATGCAGGCAGGTTTTGGGCAGTCGAGACAACGCTGCGCCTCAACAAGAGCCATCTCCTTTGTAAAACCGGTGTTCACCTCCTCGCGCAACTTTGTCGCACGATATGCAGGCTCCAGTTCCGGCATCGGACAACGCTCAATTGCAGTGCGCTCCTTTGGTTTCATCTTGTTGCGGAGCTCCACGCGCCAAGCAGCATCGCGGTTTGTGAGTTCATCGCACTCACTTGCGCATTCTTCGTTCTTGCCAAGTTTCTCAATCTCATGTGCCTCCTGTGACTTGAAAGAGCCAAGACGCTGCATCATTCCATCGAAATCGACCTCATGACCGTCGAACTCGGGGCCATCGACACACACAAACTTTGTCTTTCCGCCAACTGTCACACGGCAAGCACCGCACATACCTGTACCGTCAACCATAATGGTGTTCAACGACACAACGGTAGGAATCTCATATTGCTTTGTGAGCTTGCACACGAACTTCATCATTATGGCAGGACCAATGGCAACGCAGTGGTCAACCTTCTCGCGCTTGATTACGCGCTCGATACCCTCGGTAACAAGACCCTTGTCACCATAAGAGCCATCATCGGTCATGATTATAACCTCGTCCGACACCTCGCGCACCTCCTTCTCAAGGATAATCAAATCCTTTGAACGGCCTGCAAGCACCGAGATGACACGGTTGCCCGCCTTTTTGAGCGCTGCAGCAATTGGCAACATGGGTGCAACACCCACACCACCGCCGGCACACACCACAGTACCGAAATTCTCAATATGTGTAGCCTGTCCAAGCGGGCCCACAACATCGGTGATACAATCGCCCTCGTTGAGGTCGCACAAACGGCTCGAGCTCAATCCCACCTTCTGTATTACAAGAGTGATGATACCCTTTTCGGTGTCGGCGTGAGCAATTGTCAAAGGAATGCGCTCACCTTTCTCGCCAACCCTTACAATAACAAAGTTTCCGGCTCTGTATGCCTTTGCAATAAGCGGAGCCTCTACACGCAGACGGAAAACCTTTTCCGAGAACTGCTCTTTCGATACTATCCTGTACATAATATTTGTTTTGTCTATTTCTATTGTAATGGGCGAGTAAACCTCACCCCTACAGTTTAATTCAAAGCCTAACAGTTGTTTGAGATATTTCGCTACGCTCAATATGACAAATCACGCAGTTATCACCTTTTTTAATTCCTCGTCGCTATACTCGCGGGGGGACACCGCTAAAGTGTCATATCGACCGAACGGGAGATATCTCTGTCGCGTTTATTGAGATTCCTCGTCACGTTGTTCCATCGGAATGACATTGTGCGACTGAAGATACCTTTTTAGTTAGTCAATGATCTCGAAACCACAGTATGGCACCAACGCCTTTGGAATACGAATGCCCTCTGGTGTCTGGTTGTTCTCGAGCAATGCTGCAACTATACGTGGGAGCGCAAGAGCCGAGCCGTTGAGTGTGTGGCAGAGTTCGGTCTTCTTATCGGCATTGCGATAGCGGCACTTCAAGCGGTTAGCCTGGTAGCTGTCGAAGTTAGAGACAGAAGAAACCTCGAGCCAACGCTGCTGAGCCTCAGAATACACCTCAAAGTCGAAGCAGAGAGCTGCAGTAAAGCTCATGTCGCCACCGCAAAGACGGAGAATGCGGTACGGGAGCTCGAGTTTCTGCAAGAGACCCTCAACGTGCTCAAGCATCTCCTTGTGTGACTCCTTACTGTGCTCGGGAGTGTCAATGCGTACAATCTCAACCTTTGAGAACTCGTGCAAGCGGTTCAAACCGCGTACATCCTTACCATATGAACCAGCCTCGCGACGGAAGCACTGTGTATATGCGCAGTTCTTGATTGGGAGCTGCTTCTCGTCAAGGATGACATCGCGATAGATGTTTGTCACAGGAACCTCGGCTGTTGGGATGAGATACAAGTCATCGAGACCACAGTGGTACATCTGCCCCTCCTTGTCAGGGAGCTGACCTGTGCCATAACCCGATGCTGCATTCACAACTGTTGGAGGCATAATCTCAACATAACCCGCCTTGCGGGCCTCGTCGAGGAAGAAGTTGATGAGCGCGCGCTGCAACTGTGCACCCTTACCCTTGTATACAGGAAAACCAGCACCTGTAATCTTCACACCAAGGTCAAAGTCAATGAGGTCATACTTCTTTGCAAGTTCCCAGTGAGGCAAAGCATTCTCGGGGAGGACAGTCTCCATGCCACCGGTCTTCTCAACCACGTTATCCTCGGCAACAGCACCCTCGGGCACCTCGTCATATGGGATGTTAGGAATTGTGTAGAGCACCTGCTGCAACTCATCGGCAGCGGCATCCATCTTCTCTTGCAATTCTGTAGCCTTTGCCTTGAGTGTAGCCACCTCGGCCTTAACGGCATTTGCCTCATCGGCAGCACCGGCCTTCATCAGCTGGCCAATCTTGGCAGCGAGCTGCTTGTTCTGTGCAAGAACAGTGTCAAGCTCCTGCTGTGCAGCACGACGTGCCTTATCGAGTTCCAAAACCTTGTCTATTGTTTCCTGTGCATTCTTGAAATGCTTCTTCTCGAGACCTTTCAGAACCTTCTCGGTCTCCTGTGAGATAACTTTAAGTGTAAGCATAATTCTATATTGTTTTAGTATTTTTACAATTATATATAAAATTCACCCTATAGATTACAAAAATACAACTATTTATTAATTTTCAATAGCAAACTGAAAAAATAATACAAAAAAGGCAACCCTTTTAAAGGGTTGCCTTGTAACACAGCTGATTCTAAAATCAGTTTTTCTCTGCAAATGGAGTAACTGAAACGTAGCTCTTGTCGTTCTTGCCACGCTTGAAAGTTACAATACCGTCAACCAACGCGTAGAGAGTGTGATCGCTACCCATACCGATGTTTGCGCCTGGGTTGTGAACTGTACCACGCTGACGAACGATGATATTACCGGCTTTACAAGCCTGGCCACCCCAGATTTTTACACCAAGTCTCTGACTTGCTGACTCACGGCCGTTCTTTGAACTACCAACACCTTTCTTATGTGCCATACTGTTTAAACTTTAAAAATTAACCGATAATTTCCTTTACAACTAACTCTGTGAACTGCTGACGGTGACCGTTCAGCTTGCGGTAGCCCTTACGACGACGCTTGTGGAACACCAACACCTTGTCACCCTTAACCAATGCTGGGTTGATTTCGCGTGTTGTAACGATGTTCTGACCGTCCTTAGACTTGCGAACAATCTTCTGCTCACGTACATTGCCAATATAGCAAACTACCTTTGCGCCTTCTACTGTAGTAGCACCTACTGTTACTGCGCCTTCCTTGTCCAACAACAACACGCGGTCAAACTCAACGGTTGTGTCGTTCTGAGCACCCTTGATGTGGTGCACGAACAGCTTCTTGCCAGCCTCAGCCTTGAACTGCTGTCCATTAATCTCAACAATTGCGTACATTTATTTTATCGCTTTTATTGTGAATTCCGCGAGGTGCGTTCCCTTCGTGGGCACGACTTATTCAACCCCTACGGACTAAATCGGGTGCAAAGATAGCACAATTCCCCGACACAGCGAAACAATTATGCCAAAATCTTTGCATTATTTATCAAAAAATCATTATTCCGAAGAGACAAGAAACATTACTTGCTCGACAAGTAACGCTCGGCTTCCATCGCAGCACGACAACCGCTTGCAGCAGCATTGATAGCCTGGCGATAGTGAGGATCGGCCACATCACCGGCAACAAACACACCCGAAACCAAAGTCTTCACGCCGCTTGCATCGGCAGGAACAATAAAACCGGTCTCGTCGGTCTTCAGGTATTTCTTAAACACCTCAGAATTAGGTCTGTGACCGATAGCCAAGAAGAAACCATCAATTGCAATGTCGTAACGTTTTTCGTCCGCCTCGCCTTTACGATATACAAGGTGAGCACCCTCAACGCCGTTCTCACCGAACAAACCCTCGGTGTTATGCTCAAAGAGTACCTCAATCTTGGGGTTCGCCAATGTACGGTCCTGCATAGCCTTTGAAGCACGCAAGTAAGGCTTGCGCACAATCAGATACACCTTTGCAGCCAAAGAAGCCAAGTAATTAGCTTCCTCACACGCAGTGTCACCGCCACCAACAACCGCAACAATCTTCTTGCGGTAGAAGAAACCGTCGCATGTAGCACAAGCGCTCACACCCATACCCTGATACTTTATCTCGTCGCTCAAACCAAGATATTTTGCCGCCGCACCTGTTGCAACAATCACGGTCTCGGCCTCAATCACCTTACCATCATCGAGCGTAACCTTGTAAGGCACCGCCTCAAAATCAACATCCACAACACTGCCGGGCAGAATCTCTGCACCCACATTGACAGCCTGCTGGCGCATATTATCCATAAGTTCAGGGCCGGTAATCCCATGTGGGAAACCGGGAAAGTTTTCAATCACAGTTGTCTGCGTGAGCTGTCCGCCGGGCTGCATGCCCTCAATGAGCACCGGTGAAAGGTTTGCACGCGAAGCGTATATCGCTGCTGTGTAACCGGCAGGGCCGGAACCAATAATCAAACATTTTGTACTATTCATAACGTATCTTTTTTTATTTATCTCATATCTATTATCTCACATCCGGCAAACTCGTCGACAGGACATTTGAACACCTTATCCCCCACTCCGCAATTTGCAACATAACCGTCCAGTTTAACCAAGACACTTCCTTGCCCCGGCATTGATATAACCATTGAAACCAAACGGTAATCACTCTCTCGAATGAACAACTGCACGCTCTCCACATCACCGCCACCGCTCATTGACTTCAATGTCACCGCCACCGTTCCTCCTTTACTTACAGCAGACGCCGAATACCCCTCACGGTAGTATTCCATTACATACAGGGGAGAGAGGTTCTGAGCCTCATCCGAGTCGGCATCGGTCACGTAAATTTCATCAACCTCGCGCATATAACTCCACTGCACCTCGCCGTCACACCACACCTTCATATCCTGCATGAGAAGAGCATAACGGTTGTTGTCAATGTATATGATCCCCTTGTCACTCTGCAACTGTTCACCATCCACATCAAAGACCTCATAATCGTAATCCATTCGCACAGGGAGACTTTTCTTCAAGCCAGCTAATGCCTTGTCGAGCACAGCGCTTGCATCAACCGCCGCCTCCTGTGCGAAAAGCGGCAACTGGAACATTGCGAGAAGCAGAAACAGTGTATATCTCATACCTTATTATTTATATATGCACAATTACATCATGGACTTGAGACGAAACTCGAGGTCAGCCTCATCGGCACACAGCACCTGACGAGGTTTGCTACCCTCCTGTTCGCCAACAATACCCATACGGCAAAGCTGGTCCATTATGCGGCCTGCACGGTTGAAACCGATTTCAAGCTTGCGCTGTATAAGTGATGTTGAGCCATGCTGCGCAAGCACCACCACACGTGCAGCATCGGCAAACAACGGGTCAAGTTTGTCGGGCGAAATATCACCACGCGCTGCGCCACCACCGCCGCCATCACCAAAGTCGGCAGCCTCATCAGGCTCGGGCAGAATATATGGCGATGGATAGCCCTGCTGTTTTGCAATGTGTGCACACACACGCTCAACCTCCTTTGTCTCAACCAGCGCACACTGCACACGCACAGGGTCGTTGCCTGCCAGGAACAGCATGTCACCCCTACCCTGCAACTGGTTAGCGCCCGAACGGTCAAGAATCGTACGCGAGTCAATGGTTGATATAACCCTGAAGGCCATACGTGCGGGGAAGTTGGCCTTGATGGTACCCGTAATGATATTTGTTGTAGGGCGCTGTGTTGCAATAATCATGTGTATACCCACCGCACGTGCCTTCTGCGCAATTCGTGCAATAGGCTGCTCCACCTCGCGCCCCGCAGTCATCATCAAATCGCCATACTCGTCAATTATCACCACAATATAAGGCATGAAACGATGACCCTTTGTAGGCAACAGTTCCTTGTTAAGGTATTTCTCGTTATACTCCTTTACCGAACGTACCGACGCCATCTGCAACAACTTGTAGCGGTTGTCCATCTCCACACAGAGCGATTTCAATGTACGCACCACCTTGTTCACGTCGGTAATGATTGGCTCGTCCTCACCCTCAAGCTTTGCAAGGAAGTGCTTCTCCAGCACACTGTAAAGGCTAAGCTCCACCATCTTGGGGTCAACCATCACAAACTTCAGATATGCAGGGTGCATCTTATAGAGCAACGATGTGATTATCGCGTTAAGGCCAACCGACTTACCCATACCCGTCGCACCCGCAACAAGCAAGTGAGGCATCTTGGCCATGTCCACCATGTACACCTCGTTCGAGATTGTCTTTCCAAGCGCAAGCGGCAATGCCATGTCAGTCTCCTTGTACTTACGGCTGTTGAGCAACGATACCATAGGTACAATCTGCTTGTGAGTATTAGGCACCTCAATACCAATTGTACCCTTACCCGGGATAGGTGCCACAATACGTATACACAACGCCGACAGACTCATTGCAATATCATCCTCCAGGTTACGAATCTTCGAGATTCTCACACCCGGTGCAGGCGTAATCTCATACAGCGTAATTGTAGGACCCACAGTTGCTTTAATTGAGCTGATTTCAATACCGAAATTTCTCAACGCCTTTACAATATTGTTCGCATTCTCGGCCTGCTCATCCTTGTCAATAGAGTGCACACCCTGCTCATACTCGTCGAGCAAATCAAGCGTAGGCGGTTTATAATAGCTCAACTCATCCTTTGGATTTATGGGGCGCAACATCTTGCCGCCCATGTCGTCATCGCCCTCGGCTTCCTCAACCTCCATCTCAAGTTCATCATCAACAACTTCGCCATCACCATCGGTTGTCTGTCCACCGGCAATCTCGTCAAAACGCTTTGCAAGTTCCAGATCGGCGTCCTCAGACTCTTCCTGCACCTCCTCATCCTCGGATATAGGCAGGTCTTCAATAACAACGGTCACGTCGTCATCACCAGCTTCCTCAGCCCTGTTCTCACCGGGCTCGTCAACAAGAACCTCATCTTCAGCAGGCAGCACATCGACCTCGTCCTGGGCATCCTCGTCATCTTTCAGCTCCTCCTCTTCGTCCTTAGGAATAAAGCCAAAGAGTTCCTGCAGCCTGCCAATAACCTTTGGAGCCAACCATATGACAAACAGCAACATTGACAACAGCAGCAACAACACAAGACCCACAACGCCCAACACGTCATACAGGAAGCCTTTCATCACCTCGCCATTGCGGCCACCCGGTGACATAAAACTGTCGGCCATCACGTTGCCGAATGCAAAATCAAAGAATATGGAGCACCATACAAGCAAAAACACTGTCATCACAACCCAACGTCCCACGCGCAGCTTGCGCTTGCCCATGAGATATAACGACACCACGACAAGCAACGGCAACAACAGCACCGACGCCCATCCAAAGCATCTGTTGATAAAATAGTGAGCAACGACCGCACCGCCCTTTCCCGAGGTATTCCCCGCAGCATCGCCGGCAGCAGCCGCAACCTCCTCCACCACACTCTGGTCACTTCCTCCCGTTGAGAAGAACGAGAGGAAGGAGCTTGCAAGGTATATCGCAAACGCAATACAAATCATTCCAAGCACAAACTGCACATTCTGGTTCTCAAAGAAGATCTTCGTCCTTTGCACAAAAGCCTTCATCTTTCCCCAAATGCCCAATTTGCCTTTTTCCTTATCCCTTTCCTTATCCTTTGCCATATATGTTTATCGTGTTTCAGCTTATATAATCACAAAAAGTGGCTTATTGCCACACTTAAGTGCGAAGATACAAAAAAAACAAATACCACATACCCACTCCTCCGCTATTTTTTTGTAACTTCGCAGCAAAATATGAATAGCACAAAAATGGACGCAACAGAAGATATCGTATTTTCACGCAACACGGTGGAGTTTGTGACCGTGGCAGCCGAGTTCTGCGCCTACGTAGAGCGTAGCAACGAACACAGCCGCAAGGAGTTTGTCGACACCCTTCTCAAGCTGCTACCCCTCCTCTACATCAAAGCACAGATGCTACCCGACGAGGAGCGCATCAGCGACGACGACCTCGAGGATTTCGTAACCGAGGACAGCTACGAGGTCATGCGCATGACAATCTACGAACTGCTCGCCGACAAGGACTCCTATCTCGACGTCTTTGTCAACGACATGAAGTACAGCGATACCCCAATCACCAAGAGTATCTCCGAGGATATTGCCGACATCTACCAGGACATCAAGAACTTCGTATGCCTGTTCCAGCTCGGCATCAACGAAACCATGCACGATGCCATCATCGAGTGCAACGAGCACTTCCGCACCTATTGGGGCCAGACACTCACAAACACCCTGCGTGCATTGCACGACATTCGCTACAACACATCACTTGACGACGAGGAGGAGCAAGACGACAATGAGCTATAAGGCACGCATAGACAAGAGTGAGATAAGCGCCATGCCCACCGTGGCCTTCGAAGGACGCATCATCACCATCGACACCCCACAGGCTGTCGACCAGGCCATCATCGCCCTCTCCAAGGAGAGCCACGTAGGCATCGACACCGAGACACGCCCCTCATTCCGTAAGGGCGTTCAGCACGACGTGTCGCTCATCCAACTCTCCACCGCCGACACCTGCTTCCTCATCCGCCTCAACCGCACCGGCATGCCGGCCTCATTGGTGTCGTTCCTCGAGAACAAGGACATCGCCAAGATTGGCCTCTCGCTCCACGACGACTACCAGGGCCTCTGCAAGCGCCGCAAGTTCAAGGCCGGCGGTTTCATCGACCTTCAGAAGGAGGTCGGCAAGTACGGCATCGAGGAGATGAGCCTGCAGAAGATTTTTGCCATCATGTTCGCCCAACGCATCTCCAAGAGCCAGCAGCTCACCAACTGGGAGAACGACGTCCTCACCGACAAGCAGAAACTGTATGCCGCCACCGACGCGTGGGCATGCCTTAAGATATACAACGAATTAAACCAAAGATAACATGGAAAAAGCCGTAATACTCAAACGAGGCAAAGAAGAGTCACTGCAACGCTTCCACCCCTGGATATTCTCGGGTGCCATCCAGCGCATCGAGGGCAAACCCGAGGAGGGCGACGTGGTGACAGTGTACACCAACGACCATAAGTTCATCGCACGCGGCCACGTGCAGGTGGGCAGCATTGCCGTGCGCGTCCTCACCTTCAACGACGAGCCCGTCGACCAGGCCTTCTGGAACCGCCGCATCGCCACCGCTCACGACCTCCGTGAGCGCACAGGCATCTCGTCGCGCGACGACAACAACACCTACCGCCTTGTACACGGCGAGGGCGACAACCTCCCCGGCCTCATCGTCGACATCTACGGCGACACAGCCGTCATGCAGGCCCATAGCGTGGGTATGCACGTCTGCCGCATGGAGATTGCAAAAGCCATGCAGGAGGTACTTGGCGACAAGCTCAAGAACATCTACTACAAATCAGACACCACACTCCCCTACAAGGCCGACATCAGCAAGGACAACGGTTACATCCTTGGCGGCAACGCCGCCAACATCTCAACCGAGTATGGCCTCAAGTTCCACATCGACTGGTTGCGCGGACAAAAGACCGGATTCTTTGTCGACCAGCGCGAGAACCGCTCACTGCTCGAGAAATATGCCAAGGGCCGCAAGCTGCTGAATATGTTCTGCTACACCGGCGGCTTCTCGATCTACGCCCTGCGTGGTGGTGCCGAGATTGTACACTCTGTCGACAGCTCATCAAAAGCCATCGACCTCACCAATGCCAATGTAGAGATCAATTTCCCAGGCGACACACGCCACACCGCCTATGCCGAGGACGCCTTCGATTTCCTCGACCGCATGGGTAACAACTACAACCTCATCATCCTGGACCCACCAGCCTTCGCCAAGCACCGCGACTCGCTGCGCAACGCCCTCATCGGCTACCGCCGTCTCAACGCCAAGGCCATCGAGAAGATTCAGCCCGGTGGAATCCTCTTCACCTTCTCATGCTCGCAGGTTGTCAGCAAGGAGAATTTCCGCACCGCAGTGTTCACCGCCGCAGCCATGGCAAAGCGCAACGTGCGCATCCTGCACCAGCTCACCCAGCCGGCCGACCACCCCGTGAGCATCTACCACCCAGAGGGCGAATACCTCAAAGGACTGGTGCTTTACGTAGAGTAAACGAGAGCACACCTTATCCTGTTCCCAGAGGGCGAATACCTCAAAGGACTGGTGCTTTACGCAGAGTAAACGAGAGCACACAAATTGGCAGTCTTTTGTGATTTTAAACCTCGGCTGCGCATACCTAAGGCCTGGTGCGACACAGCAAAAATGGGGGTGACTCAAAAGTAAAAAGGGTCGCCCTCTTATTTTCTTTTATCTCATTTGCGCTCTGAAGCAAGATAAATTGTAAAAATATAGCTATTCCTTTGATAAACATTGGAATAGCTATTGTTCGTTTGGGGAAATTTTAT
>JAZREN010000060.1:0-144726 GCA_045660825.1 Bacteroidaceae bacterium | reverse complement strand
AAGTTCCATCGAGTCTTTTTCCATCACTCTTGATTTCTGCGTTGATTGTCAACATTTTACAGTTCGTTTTTAGCGGTAAACAAGCGGTAAACAAATGCTTCAAATTAGCTATAAAACAGCCTGTTCTTGACATCCTGCGCGGCTCGGAAATCTCAAAATGCACAAAAAAAAGAAAGCGCTAACTGCTTGTTATTGTTGCAATTAACGCTTTCTTAACTTGTGGGCCATCTAGGGCTTGAACCTAGGACCTCCAGATTATGAGTCTGTTGCTCTAACCAACTGAGCTAAAAGCCCGTGTACCTCTTCCTTGAAATACAGCGCAAAGGTAGAGCAAAAACTTTTAGATTGCAAATTTTTCGCATTAAAAATTGTTACATGCTCGAAATGACGTCGGGAATACCTTTTTCATTCTGTCATTTGTATCGCATCCAACGGATCAGTTCCTTGAGGTTTGGCTTTTTGCCGTGCATGAGGATTCCCACGCGGTAAATCTTTCCTGCGCCCCACACAACAAAGAGGAAGGTGGCGTAGAGCAGTGCAGCCGACAGGCAAATCTCCCAGGTGGGTATTTCGTAAGGGATGCGTGCCATCATCACAATGGGTGATGTAAGCGGTATCATTGAGAACCAGAATGCCATGTCGGATGAAGGGTCGTTAATCACTGACAGCATGATGAACAGTGCCAAAATGATTGGCAGCATGATTGGTGTCTGCAACTGTTGTGCATCTTGTGGGCTGTCAACGGCTGAGCCCACTGCGGCAAACATTGCGGCATAGAGCAGGAATCCGCCAAAGACAAATACCAGCAGCCATACGATGATGCCACCGATGTATTTGATGTTGCTGAGCATGAGGACTGCCTGTAGCATTCCCATCTCGGTCCCGCCGACTGCCGATGCCGGCACGCCCTGCTTTATCATTTCCATAGCTGCGAGAATTTCGTCGGGTAGTATGTGCGGCAGTACAAAATATGCCACACCGCCAATGAATGCAATCCATATGACAATCTGCAGCAGTGCAACGCAGGCTATGCCCAATATCTTGCCCATCATCATCTCAAAGGGCTTTACCGTAGATACCAGCACCTCGAGCACGCGGTTGCTCTTCTCTTCAATGACTGATTGCATTACCATGACACCATAGAGTATGAGGAACATGTAAAGGATGAAGCTCAGTACATATGCCAGTATCGATGCTGTCATTGACGATGAACCCTCGGTCTCTTCTTCGCTTGGGCTGTTCTTGAGTGATTGCAGGGTTACGCGGGTGTTGAGCTCGTGCATCACCTGTTGGTCAACGTTGTGCAGTTTCATCTTCTCCCTCTGTACGGCCATTGTCAACTGCGATGCAATATTGTTCTCTGCGCCCATTGAGGCTGTGCCGTTGGTGTACAGGTAGGCGTCGGACGGGTTGCCTACAATGTCGCTGCCAATGTGCAGCACGGCATAGTAACCGCTGTATTCCTTCCTCGCAATCTCCAAGGGCAATGGTGTCTGCTCAAAGACAATCTCGCCACTGTTGGTTAGCTGCTGCGCAATCATGTGTGTGTCATCGACCACAGCAACCATCTTTGCCTTGTCGTCGGAGTAGCCCGATATGAGCATTGGCGCGAACATGAGCAACAACATCAGTATAGGGGTGAGCAGGGTGGTGATGATGAACGATTTCTTCTGCACGCGTTCGTTGAACTCGCGGGCTACAATTATTCCTATCTTGTTTTTCATCGTTATATTCTTTCTTGGTTATACATTATGTTCTACCGCACGTATGAAGATGTCGTTCATCGTTGGTATCACCTCACTGAATGAGCGCAGCTCCACGCTCTCGTTCACGGCTGCTATGACATTGCGAACGTCGCTGTCGGCAGCAATGTGTATCTTGGCTTTGTTTATGCCCACCGGCGATGTCTGCGTGCTCATCAACAAGCATTTGCCTGCCAGTGTGTCAAGCAACTGCTGCTCGTTGCCGCGGTAGCTTATCTCAAAGATGTTGCTTCCGTGGCTGTGGCGTATCTCCTCGACGTTGCCCGAGAGTATGTTGCGCGATTTGTCGATTAGCGTGATGTGGTCGCACACCTCCTCGACCGATGACATGTTGTGCGTTGAGAATATGATTGTAGCGCCCTTGTCGCGCAATGCAAGGATCTCCTCCTTCAACAGGTTGGCGTTTATGGGGTCGAAACCCGAGAACGGCTCGTCGAAGATGAGCAGTTTGGGCTCGTGCAGCACAGTCACAATGAACTGCACTTTCTGTGCCATACCTTTCGACAGGTCGCCAATCTTCTTGTCCCACCAGTCCTCGATGCCGAACTTCTCGAACCACTGCTTTGCCTTTTGTGTAGCCTCCTTGCGCGAGAGTCCCTTGACACGCGCAAAGAACACCGCCTGTTCACCAAGCTTCATCTTCTTATATAGTCCGCGCTCCTCGGGCATGTAGCCAATGTGTGCAACGTCGTCGGCTGCCATCTCCCTGCCGCCCAGCAGCACGCGTCCGCTGTCGGGTGTTATAATGCGGTTTATGATACGTAGCAGCGTAGTCTTTCCGGCACCATTAGGGCCAAGCAGGCCATATATGGAGCCTTCGGGTATTGACAGCGACACATTGTCGAGCGCCGTGTGTCCCGAATACCTCTTTGTGATGTTCTCAATCTTTATCAAATCCATTTTTTCTAGAGTTTTGTTCTTTGTTCGTTGGCAAATGTAGTGCAATTTCTGAAATTACCCCCCCCTATTTGTTAATTTGTGTTAAAATATTTACAGTGGGGTGGCTTACACTTGCTATGGAGTTCAAATATAGATAAAAATTGTGGCATAAGGCATTTTTTATGTAAATTTGCGATAACATTATGACAGGAAACTGTTTCTTGGTCCGAAAATATATGTTGACAGGTAAAAAGGTACTGATATTTGATTTGGGCGGTGTGGTAATCGACCTATTTGTTGACCGCACTTTTGCAGCCATGGTTGCATTGGGCGTTCCTGCCGGAATGCTCACCGAGCAGGGCTGTCTTGTGAACAGTGCAATGATGCAGTACGACCGTGGCGACATAACAACCGACGAGATGTTCGGTTATATAAAATCCTTTATTCCCAACCATGTGACAGATAGACTTGGCGATGCCCTTAACGGCGAGGTGCAGCGTGTGTGGAACCTTATGCTGGGCGATATTCCCGCAGTCAAATTGCAGCGTCTTGCAGCACTGCGCAGCGCCGGCTACCGCGTGGTCATGCTCAGCAACACCAACAGCGGACACTGGCCACGTATTGAGCAGGTGTTTACACAGGCCGGCGGCAAGTTGCCATCGGAGTGTTTCGATGCCCTGTATCTCTCGTACCAGATGCGTCGTCGCAAGCCCGAACCCGGGATATTCCTCTCTCTCCTTGAGAGCGAGGGTGTGCTGCCTGCCGACTGCCTCTTCTTCGACGACTCGGCCGAGAACTGTGCTGCCGCACGCGCCTTGGGCATCGATGCCGTGCATGTTGAACGCAACGCACCGTGGGACGGGATATTCAATGAATGACTATGCAGATAATAACAGACATAACAAAATACGACATGACACCATGCGCAGCCACAATAGGCTCGTTCGACGGTGTGCACCGTGGGCACCTTGCCATGCTTGCTGAGTTGCGTGCAGCCGCTGCCACAAAGGGGCTGCCGCTCATGGTGGTTACTTTTGCCACTCATCCGCGCAGGCTATTTGACAAGGAAAGTGCACCTTTCCAGCTCACGCCATCGTGCGAAAAGGTAAAGCTACTTGAGGCGGCAGGTGTCGACATTTGCGTGTTGCTCGACTTTGACCATGCAATGGCAGCAATGACAGCCGCGCGTTTCATGGAGGAGATTCTTGTGGAGCGTCTTGGCGTGCAGTTGCTTGCTGTGGGTTACGATCACCATTTTGGCAAGCCTGCTGCAGGTGAGGGACTCGAGCAGTATATTGCCTTTGGCAAGGAGCAAGGTATAGAGGTCTTTGGAACACAGCCATTCGTTGTGGACGGCATAGCCGTGAGCTCGTCGGCAGTGCGCCGCGCCTTGTCGGCCGGCGATGTGGCGCATGCAGCCCTGTTGCTTGGCCGCAACTACTCATTGGCGGGCACAGTAGTTCATGGTGCCGGTATCGGGCGTGTACTCGGCTTCCCCACAGCAAATATCTCCCCTGCCGACGATGAACAGATGCTGCCGTTGGACGGTGTCTATGAAACCGATGTCATGATTGACGGCAATGCGTTCAAGGGGGTTATGAACATTGGCGTCAAGCCCACGGTAAACGGCAAGCAGCGCACCAATGA
Organism: Bacteroidaceae bacterium; assembly: GCA_045660825.1. Lineage (GTDB taxonomy): Bacteria > Bacteroidota > Bacteroidia > Bacteroidales > Bacteroidaceae > HGM04593. The sequence goes on along the minus strand of JAZREN010000060.1, from coordinate 140,437 downwards.
GGTGTTTATAATAGATTTCGAGGGCGATCTGTATGGCAAGGAGATTGCCGTGCAGTTTGTGCGTCGTCTGCGTGGTGAACAGGTTTTTGACAATGTGAACGCCTTGCGCTTCCAGATAGAGGTTGATGTGGCAAGGGTTAAACGTGGAATTTGAATAGGAGTTGGAGATATGAAGAAAGGTTTACGTCTTGTAGGTACAGTCGCCTTGCTGGTAGCAATGTACTACCTGTTGCAGGTGCTGTTCATTATAGTGGCCGAGGCTGTTGCGTTTGGCATTGCGGTGTCAGTGGGCGACGTGCCAAAGGAGGCCATAAAACTCATTAACAATGCACAGTACTTGAAAGAGAATCCCGTTGTTGCATCCTATGTTGTCGATGCCCAAGCCTGGGGCCTGTTCCTATCGTCGCTCTCCATGTTGCTTTTCATTCACTTTACAGGCTTCTTCAAGTTGCGCAAGGAACTGTTGCATTCAATAGCGCCGCGCCCGCTTCTCATATCCACACTGCTTGTCTTCACTGCGATGTTTGCGCTCAACATTTTTGTGCAGTGGTTTCCGCTCAAGGATAATCTGGACAGCATCTTTATGGGGCTCTCACGCAATGTCGTGGGTATAATTGGACTTGCATTCTTTGGTCCGTTGCTCGAGGAGGTACTCTTCCGTGGTGCAATACAGGGGGCACTCATGCGCTATTTCGGCCGTCCGTGGCCTGCGATAATACTCTCGGCGCTGGTGTTCGGTATCTTCCATATGAATCCAATACAGGTTGTCTATGCAACGCTCTTGGGTATTGTGCTTGGCTGGATATATTACCGCACAGGCAGTCTATTGTCGGTCATTGTGGGACACGTGCTCAACAACTCACTTGCCGTGGCTACAACAGTCGCCTTCAGTGCTACCGATGAACAGGCCGTAGCCAACAGCACGGCAGGCATTGCCGGCTTTGCCCTCTTTGCAGTGCTGTCGGTCTATCTTGCGGTGAGGCTCAATAAGGAAATGCAAGAAAACTGAAAGCGGAAAACACTTAATGTGCTTGAATTTCACTTATCATTTACATTTTGCACCTTTGACAACATCGTCTTTCCGCGACCCGCAGGGCGCCACCTTTGCCGGCGCTACCTGCGACCTATCGCTGCCGATGTTGTCGAACCCTCGGTTTAATTAAACCTCGGCTTTCACCTTTAACCTAGAACTGTGTTCTGTACCCTTTGAGCTTCTTTCGTAAATCCTTTGCTCTTGCGGGGGCTGTCACCTTGTCCATCAGTGCCCAGAACCTGTCGCTGTGGTTCATCTCCACGGTGTGGCACAGTTCGTGCAGCAGCACGTAGTCTATGAGCTCATTGGGGAGCAGTGCAAGGTATATACTCAGGCTTATGTTCTTCTTCGTGTTGCAGCTTCCCCAGCGGCTGTGCACGTTGCGCACGGTGCATCCGTTGTATGTAAAGCCCTTCTCTGTGGCGAGCGCCTTCAGACGTGGCGGCAACAGCTCCTTGGCGCGACGTGTGAGTGCCGTTGTAATAGCCTTGCGCAGCCACTCCTGCATCTTCGTGCCACTGTAGCATGTGTTTGTGGGGCACAGCAAGGTAACAGTCTTTCCGCAGTATCTCATCTGGAATGCATCGGTAGCATGCTCTTCAATGCCGAATGTGAAATTCTCGCTCTCAATCCTGAACTCCCTGTCAATGACGCTTCCCATGCTTTGAGGCTTCTTCTGCAATAGTTTGGGAACGCAATCGGCAATCGCTCTTTCAATGTCGCTCTGTTTGGCGTATGTGGGAACTGTGATGTGGATGCCGTCGGGGCGTGCACGTAAAATAATGCGGCGCGCCCTTGCGTTGCGCGCCACTATGATTGTGCCCCACTGCGGGTGCTCCATTATGCTCTTTGTGAGCTTCATCCTTTATGCAATGATGTGTGTGCCCTGTGTGCCGTCTATGGCATCGGCCTTGGTTATGATTACCTTTGCCACGCCGTTGCCTATGGCGTTGAAGGCGTTTTCCATCTTGGGAATCATGCCGCCGCTAATTGTGCCGTCGGCAAGCAGCTGCTTGTAGCTCTCGCCTGTGATGGTGGGTATGAGGCTGTCGGCATCCTCGGGGTTACGCATCACGCCGGGGAATTCAAAGCAATATATCAGTGTTGTCTCGTACACTGTTGCCAGCGCCTTGGCTGTCTCGGCCGCCATCGTGTCGGCGTTCGTGTTCAGTATATTGCCCTTTCCGTCGTGTGTCAGCGGTGCCACAATGGGGGTGATGCCCTGTTCGATTAGCCTTGAGAGCATGTCACCGTCGGCCCTCTCCACGTCGCCCACAAAACCATAGTCAATGGTCTTTACAGGGCGCTTGTGCGCCGTGATGATATTACAGTCGGCACCGGTGAGTCCAAGTGCGTTCACGCCGCGTGCCTGCAGACCGGCAACAATGTTCTTGTTCACTAGTCCGCCATAGACCATGGTCACAACCTTCAGCGTCTCCTCGTCGGTTATGCGTCGGCCGTCGACCATCTTGCTCTCTATGCCCAGTTTCTCGGCAATGCGTGTCGCCGAGCGGCCGCCGCCGTGGATGAGCACCTTGCGGCCTTCAATGGCTGCAAAACGGTCGAGGAGGGCGGCCAATGAAGCGTCCTCCTCAACAATCTTACCTCCAACCTTTATAACGGTAATCTTCTCTTTCATCAATAGTCAAGATATGTATATCCGTACAATCCCGAGCGGTAGTTCGAGAGGAACTCCTTGCCCTCTTCGAGTGTGATGCGTCCGTCCTTCACGGCACTTGTCACCCAGCGCTCGAGTGTGCGCACCAGTTTGCGCGCATCGTACTGCACGTAGTCGAGCACGTCGGCAATTGTCTCACCGTCAATAATCTTGTCAATGTGGTAGCCATTCTCGTCCACACTCACGTGTACGGCATTGGTGTCGCCAAAGAGGTTGTGCATGTCGCCCAGAATCTCCTGATATGCGCCAACGAGGAACACGCCCAGGTAGTACGACTCGTTCGACTTGACGCGGTGAACCTTCAATGAGTCGGCCTTGCTGTTGTAGTTAATGAAGTCGGTAATCTTTCCGTCGCTGTCGCATGTCATGTCCTGGATGGTACAGCTGCGGTCGGGGCGCTCGTCAAGACGGTGAATTGGCATGATGGGGAAGAACTGGTCGATACCCCAGCTGTCGGGCAAGCTCTGGAACAGTGAGAAGTTACAGAAGTACTTGTCGGCAAGCAGTTTTGGCAACTTGCGGAAGTCGTCGGGCACATGCTTCATGTTCTTGGCAATGGCAAGAATCTCGCGTGTCACGCTCCAGAACATACTCTCAATCTGTGCACGTGTCTTCAGGTCAACGATACCGTGGCTAAAGAGCTCGAGTGCCTCCTCGCGAATCTGCTGCGCATCGTGCAACGCCTCGAGCATCGTACGCTGGTCGAGCTCGCACCAAATCTTGTAGAGCTCCTTTGCCAGTTCGTGGTCGTTTGCCGCAACCTCCCAATCCTCGTCCATCTGTGGCAGGGCTGCTGTCTCCAGCACCTCAAAGATGAGCACCGCGTGGTGAGCCGACACAGAGCGTCCGCTCTCGGTGATGATGTTGGGGTGTGGGATGCCGTTCTTGTCGGCAGCATCGACCATTGTATATATCGCGTCGTTCACATACTCCTGGATAGAGTAGTTTACGCTACTCTCGCTGCTTGATGAGCGTGTACCGTCGTAGTCCACACCCAATCCGCCGCCAATGTCGGTGAACTCGATGTTGTAGCCCAACTTGCGCAGCTGCACGTAGAACTGTGACGCCTCGCGCAGGGCTGTCTTTATGTGGCGGATACGTGTCACCTGGCTACCAATGTGGAAGTGTATCAGGCGCAGGCAATCCTTAATGTCATATTTCTCGAGAATCTCAAGTGCCTCGAGCAATTCGCTCGATGTGAGGCCGAACTTGCTTGCGTCGCCGCCACTCTCTTCCCACTTGCCGCTGCCTTCAGATGCAAGCTTGATGCGGATACCTATGTTGGGGCGCACGCCCATGCGCTTGCCAATCTTGGCAATGCGTTTCAGTTCGTTGAGCTTCTCCACTACAAGGAAAATGCGGCGTCCCATCTTCTGTGCCAACAGGGCAAGCTCAATGTAGCTGTCGTCCTTGTAGCCGTTGCATATGATGAGTGAGTCGCTGTCGGTGTTCATGGCAATGACAGCGTGTAACTCTGGTTTAGAGCCCGCCTCAAGGCCAATGTTGTAACGTTTTCCGTGGCTTGTGATCTCCTCTACCACAGGGCGCATCTGGTTTACCTTGATGGGGTAGACTATGAAATTCTCGCCCTTGTAGTAGTACTCCTCGGCTGCAATCTTGAAACAGCCCGCAATCTTCTCGATGCGGTTGTCAAGAATGTCCGGGAAGCGTACAAGCACCGGTGCTGCCACATCGCGCAGCTGCAATTCGTCCATTAACTCCTTAAGGTCAACCTGTACGCTGTCCTTTTTGGGTGTCACAGCAACGTGACCTTTCTCGTTGATGCTGAAATAGGATGCTCCCCAACCGTTGATGTTGTAGAGATCCTCCGAGTCCTCAATGCGCCATTTTTTCATTTCGTAAGTGGTGTTTGATGTCGGGTTATCAATGGTTCTTATTTTGTGTTTCTCTCTTTCTTATACTCCGAACTCGCGGCGGAACGCTTCGACCGATTCCTTCACCTGCATGGTGTCCTCAAGCCTGTCGGCCCTGAACGAATACTGCGCCTTGCAGTAGTGCGGTGCGCGTTTTGCCAGCTGTTCGGTGATGAACGCCATCAGTTCCTCGTCGTTCTTGTCCTTTATGAGCGGGCGTTTTGCCTTTGCAATGCTCAATCTTATGTGGAGCCTCTCAACCGGAACGTCAAGGTAAACTGTCGTTCCCTGCGCGTTCATGTATTCAATGTTGTCAAAGAAGCATGGTGTGCCGCCACCTGTTGAAATTATCACATCCTCAAACTCGCCCACCTCGTGCAGCATCCTGCGCTCAATCTCGCGGAAACCCTCCTCGCCCTTCTCGGCGAACAGCTGCGCTATTGTCTTGCAGTGGCGTTTTTCAATGTAGTGGTCGAGGTCAATGAACGGAATGCCCATCTCAGCGGCCAGCGCGCGACCAAGTGTGGTCTTTCCCGCGCCCATATACCCGGTCAGGAATATGCGTGTCATTTGCTCTTCTTTGTATATCGTCTCTTGGCCGGAGCCTTGCCACCCTCCTGCTGCTTGCTTACAATCTCAAGGCACTCCGGCAATGTAAGCTCGGCGGGTGTCACAGTCTTTGGCAACTTGTAGTTGCTGCCTTTGTAGGCGATGTATGGACCAAAACGGCCGTTCAGCACCTGCAACTCGGGCTCCTCGTCAAATGTCTTTATAATTCTCTCGGCCTCGCTCTTCTTCTTTGCCTCAATGAGCTCTGTTGCCTCCTCAAGTGTTACTGTGAGCGGGTCGTGTGTCTTTGGCAATGAAACATATGCATCGCCGAACTTGATGTACGCACCAAAACGGCCGGCACCAATTGTTATCGTCTGTCCGTCGAGCTCGCCAAGTGTGCGTGGCAGGCTGAACAGGCCAAGAGCCTCCTCCAGAGTGATTGTCTCCAATGTCTGTCCGGGCTTCATCTGTGCAAAGCGTGGCTTCTCCTCGTCGCTTGCCGAGCCAATCTGCACGATTGGGCCGAAACGTCCAATCTTCACCGACACAGGCTTGCCGCTTGCAGGGTCATTGCCAAGCACGCGCTCGCCAACCTTGTGCTCCTTCTTTGTCTGTATGATGCCGTCAACCTTTGGCTCGAACTCCTTGTAGAATACCGAGATATGGTCGGCCCAGTGTCTCTTTCCGTCGGCAATCTCATCGAACTCCTTCTCCACTGTTGCGGTGAAGTTGTAGTCCATGATTTCGGGGAAGTACTCGAAGAGGAAATCGTTGACTACGATACCGATATCGGTAGGCAACAGCTTGGCCTTCTCGGCACCCACAGTCTCCTTGCCCTCCTTGGTAGTAATCTTTCCGTTCTTCAGTGTAATTATGTTGTATTTGCGTGTCTCGCCGGTCTTGTTGCCCTTCTCTACATATCCGCGCTGCTGTATTGTGCTGATTGTCGGGGCATATGTTGATGGACGGCCTATACCCAGCTCCTCGAGCTTGCGCACAAGGCTTGCCTCGGTATATCGTGGCTGGTGCTGTGTAAAGCGCTCTGTTGCCACAATCTCCTTTGTGGTGAGCACGTCACCCTTGTGTACTGCCGGGATTGCAGGAAGGTCGCCGGTGTTCTCGTCGTCGGTGCTCTCGCGGTAAACCTTGATGAAACCGTCGAACACTGTCACCTCGCCTGTTGCCACGAATGTCTCGGTGTGTCCGCTTATTGAGATGCTCACTGTTGTCTTCTCAACCTGTGCGTCGGCCATCTGTGAAGCACATGTGCGCTTCCAGATGAGTTCATAGAGTCTCTTCTCGGGTACGGTACCTTCGATAGTGGCATTGCTCATGTATGTGGGACGAATAGCCTCGTGAGCCTCCTGTGCATCCTTTGTGCGGGTTGCGTAGTTGGCGCTCTTGTGATACTCCTTGCCGAACATCTCTGTAACCACCTCCTTGCACGAGCCTATGCACAGTGACGATAGGTTAACCGAGTCGGTACGCATGTATGTGATGTATCCCGATTCGTACAGTCTCTGTGCCACCATCATGGTCTGCGACACGGTGAAGCCGAGCTTGCGTGCTGCCTCCTGTTGCAATGTCGATGTGGTGAATGGTGCTGCAGGGCTCTTCTTCAGCGGTTTTGTGCTTACGTCTTCAATTGTAAATGTGCTCTCCTTGCATGTTGCGAGGAATGCCTCGGCCTCCTCCTTTGTCTTGAAACGTTTTGACAGCTCGGTGCTGAGTATGTTGTTCTCGCCATCCTCGCCCGGGAGCTCAAACTGTGCTGTTACGCGGTAACCGCTCTCGCTCACGAACTTGTTGATTTCTCGCTCGCGCTCAACAATGAGTCGCACTGTAACGCTCTGCACACGGCCTGCCGACAATGCGGGCTTTACCTTGCGCCAAAGAACCGGCGACAGCTTGAAGCCTACGATGCGGTCAAGTACGCGACGTGCCTGCTGTGCATATACAAGGTTAATGTCAATCTCCCTTGGATTCTCAATGGCTGCCTGTATGGCATTCTTGGTAATCTCGTGGAATACAATACGTTTTGTCTTTTCGGGTGTCAGTCCAAGTTCGGTGAACAGGTGCCAGCTGATGGCCTCTCCCTCGCGGTCCTCATCGGATGCCAACCAAACCATTTCGGCCTTCTTTACCTCGCTGCGCAGGCTGTTTACCAGTTTCTCCTTCTCGGCGGGAATCTCATAAAGAGGTTCAAAAGTCTCGGTGTTTATACTGAACTCCTTTTTCTTCAAATCACAGATGTGTCCGTAGCTGGACAGAACCTTGTACTCCTTGCCAAGGAATTTCTCAATTGTCTTTGCCTTGGCGGGTGACTCAACTATTACTAAATTTTTATGCATGGTGCTGGAACACGTTTCAATTTAGCCGCAAAAGTAGGAAAGTTTCCCGTATATTAAAATCAAAAAAACGAAAAAAATGAAAAGAAAATTCACCCATTTCCCCTAAAATAATATATTATTTTAAAAAGGTGAAAGCTCGTGCCAACGAGCGAAACGCAAAGCTGCTTTAGCGTTTTACAGCGAGTGCAGCCGAGGTTCAAACACACACAGTGTGATTGAATGTGAAAACGGAAAACGGAAAGACGACGAATGCGATTGCAATCGTCGTCTTTCCGTTTTCCGTTTAAAGCATATTTTGCTTCTTTAATTCTTCCGCAACAATCAATAACTCTTTGTACCACTCTTCGCCGAAGCGTTCAATGAGCGGCTCTTTCAAGAACTCGTATGCCTTCACGCCTTTGCGGCGGCCTTTGATGAATGCACTGCTGCACACATCCCACTTATGCAGGTTCACTCCTACCATGTCACCCACCTTGCGCAAGCGCACAGGATAGAGATAGCACGATATTGGTTTGCGCCACGAAGTGCGTCCTTCGCGGTATGCCTTGTCTATCAAGCAGATGCAGTTGCCTTTGTCATCGCGCGAGGCGAAGACGCAGTCCTTGCCGTTTACAATTGATGTTACAAGGTCGCCGTCGCGGTCGTTGTATACCACACCTTGTTCCTCAACAACAGCGCGTGCCTCGGGTGTCATCTCGTCCTCGACTACCTCAAGTGCTTCCTCAAGCTTTTCAACCTCGTCCATCAACACCGGTGCACCGGCATCGCCCTCGACACAACACGCTCCCTTGCAGTGTGTGAAGTTACAGAAGAAATACTCCTGAAAAAGGTCGAATGAAACTATTGTATCTCCAATTTGTACCATAATGCTGTAAATGATTAAGGTCCCTAAAGCCCTTAAAGACCTTAGAGACCCTAATTGACTTTATTCAAATTAGATAAGTGCCTTACCTGTCATGTCTGCAGGAGCCTCCAAGCCCATAATCTTGAGGATTGTCGGAGCAACGTCAGCGAGGATACCGTCCTCAATTGTTGCATTCTCCTGGTTTGTCACGTACACACATGGAACAGGGTTCAATGAGTGTGCTGTGTTTGGTGAACCGTCGGCATTCACTGCGTTGTCGGCGTTACCGTGGTCGGCAATGATGATTGACTCATAACCGTGGTTGCGTGCAGCCTCAATAACGTCCTTCAAGCAAGCGTCAACAGCAAGCACAGCCTTCTCAATTGCGCTGTACACACCTGTGTGGCCCACCATGTCACCGTTGGCGAAGTTAACAACGATGAAGTCGAACTTCTCGCTGTTGATTTCGTTCACGAGCTTCTCCTTAACCTCGTATGCGCTCATCTCGGGCTGCAGGTCATATGTAGCAACCTTTGGCGATGGAACAAGGATGCGCTCCTCGCCCTCGTATGGAGTCTCGCGGCCACCGTTGAAGAAGAATGTAACGTGAGCATACTTCTCGGTCTCGGCAATGTGCAACTGCTTCATGCCCTGCTTTGCGATGAACTCACCAAGTGTGTTCTCGACGTTCTCCTTGTCGAAGAGGATGTGAACGCCTGTGAACTTTGCATCGTATGGAGTCATGCAGTAGTACTGCAAGCCCGGGATTGTGTGCATACCCTCGGCAGGCATGTCCTCCTGTGTGAGAACAACTGTGAGCTCCTTTGCACGGTCGTTGCGGTAGTTGAAGAAGATTACTGCATCGCCCTCGCCAATGCGGCCGTCGAAGTTTGTGTTAACGATTGGCTTGATGAACTCGTCGGTCACGCCCTCCTCGTATGACTCCTTGACTGCAGCAACCATGTCGGCAGCCTGCTTGCCCTCGCCGCTGACGATGAGGTCGTATGCGATCTTCACACGCTCCCAACGCTTGTCGCGGTCCATTGCATAGTAACGGCCAACGATTGTAGCCAACTTGAGGCCCTTTGATGTCAAATCCTCGATGAAACCTGCACCGCTCTTTGGGTCGGTGTCACGGCCGTCCATGAAGCAGTGAACGTAAGCGTTCTCAACGCCCTGCTCGGCAGCGAACTTGTACATTGCCTCGAGGTGCTCGAGTGAGCTGTGTACGCCACCGTCCGATGTCAAGCCCATGAAGTGGAGTTTCTTGCCGTTTGCCTTTGCATACTCAACAGCAGCAACCAACTGTGGGTTCTGTGCGATAGAGCCATCGGCAATGGCACGGTTTATCTTGAGCAAATCCTGATATACCACGCGACCGCCACCGATGTTAAGGTGACCTACCTCGCTGTTACCCATCTGTCCTGCAGGGAGACCTACGTTCTCACCGCTTGCCTGGAGCTGTGATGTTGGGTAAACGGATGTCAAATGATCCCAGTAAGGTGTAGGTGTGTTGAAAATAACGTCGCCTTTGCCGTGGTTACCAACACCCCAACCGTCGAGAATTACCAATAATGCTTTGTTTGCCATAGTATTTAATGTTTAAATTTTTAATTATTTCCTGTGCCTGCAAAATAGCCGCACAACGGCATTCTACAAAAATGCGCCGCAAAGATACTACTTTTTATTCAGTAGTTTGGCACAAAAGCGTGAAAAATGTACAAAAAGAGCGGCAAAAAGTAAATATTAATTAAAATATAAAAATAAAAGTACAAAAAGCTGCGCTACAGGGAAGAAAGCTGCCAAAAAATAGGTATCTTCGCATCAATTATTTGGTAAATTAGGTTAATAATGCCCCGTGGGCACAAATGGACAACCGCCATGCAACACCCGCTTCACCTTTTCAGCTACTGCCCCAAATGCGGCAGTGACAAGTTTGCCGTGAACGATTTCAAGTCGAAACGTTGCGGCCACTGCGGCTTTGTATACTACTTCAACCCACTTGCGGCCACCGTTGGCATAATAACCAACGACAAGGGCGAGGTGCTTGTGGCACGCCGTGCAAAGGAACCGGCCAAGGGAACGCTTGACCTGCCGGGCGGTTTCTGCGACAGCTACGAGACGGCCGAGGAGGGCGTTGTGCGCGAGATCGAGGAGGAGACCGGGCTCAAGGTAAGCGGCACGCGCTACCTGTTCAGCATACCCAATACCTATATGTACTCGGGTATGGAGCTGCACACAATGGACCTGTTCTTCCAATGCTCTGTGGAGGACACGGCGGCACTCACCGCCGACGACGATGTCGCTTCATTGCAATGGATTGCCATCGACAACCTGCGCAGCGAGGACTTCGGTTTGGCTTCAATAAAAAAAGCCATAGACAAACTTAAAGAAATAAGAAGCTGTTTAAATTTATGTCCTTGAAATTTTTATAGAACTTTTTTAGAGTGTTTTTTCATTTTTTAAGGACGCATAGCGGGCTATGCAACTGCAAAAAAGGGAAAAACAGGCAAAAAAGGGCATAAAAAGACAAGCACTTCTCGCGGATAAGTAAATAATATTTTTGAAAGAAATTTAAACAGTTTCTAAAAATACACTATAAAAGATGAAAAGAAGCATTGTTTTACTGCTGTGCGCCTCAATAGGCTTTGCGGCGACAGCACAGACCGACAACAAGGCAAGGCTCATTGACGAGTGCCAGCGCCTGTACTCCGATGGTGAATACACCACAGCGCTCTCGGTGCTCGAGAAGATTGACGCCAAGAGCCTCGACGGCAGCACTCGACAGGAGTATGAACTGTTGAAGGCGCTCACCATGTACGAGAACGATGTGCTTGAGGGACGCAGCATGATGTTCCAGTACCTTGCCGACTACCCCGAGAGTGCAAAGCGCGAACTGCTATACAACTACATTGCACAATCATACTATCACACCGGTAACTACGACCAGGCATGCACTTGGTTCGGACAGTGCGATTTCAAGCGCCTCACTCCAAAGCAGCGCGACGAGGCAACACTGCTCTATGCCCTGTCATTGCTGAACAGCGGCAACGAGGGCGCAGCCCAGAACCTGCTCATGAACCTGTCGCTCACAAGCAAGGTGTGCGACAAGGATGCCGCTTTCTATCTTGCCGTGCTGGACTATGAGCGTGACAACCTTGACGAGGCATACAAGGGTTTCAAGAACCTTGAGCGCGACGAGACGTATGGTGGCGAGTCTCAATACTACATTCTCGGAATTTACCTGAAAGAGGGGCAAGCTGCACGTGTTGCCGACATGGCAAAACTGTACCTCGACAATAACAATCCTACAGTACCCGAGTATTACCGCATGTACCAGATGCTTGGTGCTGCCGAGTTCATGCAGGGCAATTACAAGGACGCCGAGAAGGCTCTCACCATCTACATGCAGAACTACCACACACCACAGCGCGTGGCAATGTACCAGTTGGGAGCATGCAAGTACATGAACGGCGAGTACGAGGAGGCAATGGGCATGCTTGTCCCATGCATTGAGCATGAAGACGCCATCGCACAGAGCGCCTACCTGTACATCGGTCTCATTCACCTTGCCAACGACAACGGTAGCAGTGCACGCCTTGCATTGGAGCGCGCTGCCACAATGACATACGACGACAGTGTGCGCGAGGAGGCTCTCTACAACTACGCACTCTGCATTCACCAGACACGCTACTCGCCCTTTGCCGAGAGCGTGAAGACATTCGAACAGTTCCTCAACGACTATCCCGCATCCAAGCATGCCGACAAGGTTGGCGAGTACCTCATTGAGGTCTACAACAACACCCGCAACTACAATGTGGCGCTTCAGTCGATAAACAAGATAAAGAACCCCTCGGCCAAGATTCTTGAGGCAAAGCAGAATATCCTTTACCGCCTTGGTGTGCAGGAGTTCGTGAACGGCAACATGGACGGCGCAATAGACTACATGGACAGCTCGTTGAAGCTTGCGAAGTACAATGCCGAGACACAGAGCAATGCACTCTTCTGGAAGGGCGAGGCACAGTTCCGCAAGGGCAATATGGCCGGTGCGCGCAGCAGCTACATGCAGTCACTTAACTGCGGCGCCAAGGGCAACAGCCTGGCAACATACGGAGTGGGATATACATATTTCAACGAAGGCCGTTACAACGAGGCATGCAGCCGTTTCGAGGCTTTTGTGAAAGCCGCCGACAAGGGCGACCGCGAGACAATCTCCGACGCATACAACCGCATTGCCGACTGCCATTTCTACCAGCGCAACTTTGAAGACGCGGCAGGCTACTATGCACAGGCAGCAAACACATTCAACAAGAATGCCGACTACTCGCTCTATCGCTATGCACAGATACAGAGCCTCAAGAACAACCAGGCCGAGAGTCTCAATACCCTGAAGCGACTCATCGACAAGTTCCCCGAGAGCCAGTATGCCGAGCAGGCGATGTACGAGATGGGACGCAACTACATCAAGCAGGAGAAATACCGCGACGCCATAAAGATATATGACAAGCTCATTGCTGCATTCCCGGGCAGTGCCACATCGCGCCGTGCATTGGCCGAGAGGGCAATGATATACAACTCCATCGGTGACCGCGAGAATGCTATCCTTGCCTACAAGGAGATTATTGCCAAGTACCCCAAGAGCGAGGAGGCACAGGTGGCAATGCAGGACCTCAAGAGCATATATGTTGAGATGGGACGTGTCGACCAGTATGCCCATTATGCGGCAACAACCGCCGGCATGCAGCCTGTCGAGAGCAGCGAGATTGACACCCTAACATACATGGCCGCCGAGAAGGCCTATGCCCGTGGCGACCTCGAGGAGGCAAAGAAGGCGTTCGCCAACTACCTGCAGGAGTTCTCTGCCGGTGCGTTCAGACTCAACAGCTACTACTACACCGGTGTGATATACTACAACCAGGGCGACAAGGATGTGGCACTCGAGAATTTTGCAAAGGTGCTTGAATACCCCACAAGCCTGTACCACGAGGAGGCTATGGTTGTTGCTGCCGATATATATTACGACAATAGGGAATACGAGAATGCAATCGAACTCTACAAACTTATTGCCGAGCAGAGCAGCAACGAGGCGCGTCAGAGAACAGCCCTTACAAGAGTGCTGCACATTGCCATTGAGCAGGGGAATAACAGCGATATCATAGAGTACGCCACAAAGGTCGAGAACCTGCAGGGTATCTCGCCCGAACTCAAGCGCGAGGCGGCGTTCAGCCGTGCCAAGGCTTTCCTTGCCATGGACGAGCGCGACAGGGCGTTCGAGGATCTTGACCAGCTTGCAGGCGACACACGCACCAAAGAGGGCGCCGAGGCCAAGTTCCTTGTTGCACAGATTCTGTTCGAGGACGGCAGCTACGATTTCTGCGAGGACGAGATCAACGAGTTTATTGAAATGAGTACCCCGCATACCTACTGGATGGCGCGCAGCTTCATCCTGCTTGCCGACCTCTACACCGTGCAGGGCAAGACCATTGAGGCAAAGCAGTACCTGCTCTCGTTGCAGAACAACTATGACGGCGATGACGACATTGCAGATATGATTGCCGAGCGCCTGAAGAAACTATCAAACAAGTAACCAAGTAACGTAAAGGAATATGAGAAGAACTCTTATACTTATTTCGGCATTGGCTTTGTCGCTGGCAGCTACCGCGCAGACCGACAACAAGAATGCCGTTGTTAACGTGGAGAACGACTACACCCCCGAGGTTGTTGGAGTGACAAAGAAGGACTTCACCCCGTCGGACGACGCAAAACCCAATACCGATCCCATGACATTGGTGTTCTCAAAGAGCGGCAAGGCTTACGACGGCTTTGCCAGTGACACCGATGTGAAGGACGCCCTGCCACAAAAGGAGACACTGTTCCCCGGTTATGTGCGTCTTGGATATGGCCTCACCAATGACATTGATACCAAGGCCGCCTACCGTCTTGGCGTTGGCAAGAACGGTGCATTGAAGGCTTATGCCGGCCTCGACGGCTACAAATGCAATGTCGACGGCCTGTTCAGCGAGTGGAACTCACGTCTTTACCAGGCAACTGCCGGTGTGGGATACACACAGCGTTTCAAGGCGCTTACATTGGGTATTGACGGAGCATTCAAGAACAGCGTGTTCAACTACCAGAACACAGGCGTTGCAGCGCCCGGCATCACCGACAAGCAGGACGGGCAGAACTACAGGCTTGCGATAAATGCCGTGTCACACCTGATGGGAGCCTTCTCTTTCAACATCAAGGGCGATGTCGAGTATATCACACGTCGCTGGTCATCGGGCGTGAAGGCGCCTGTAGGTGAAATGCGATATGGAGTAGGTGCAGGTCTTGGTTATGAGCTGATGACAAAGCATGTGAGCAGCTTTGGTGTTGACCTTGGTATGGATGCCTACACCTACAACAGCATGCTCAAGGGTACCGACATGGGCTACAACACTCTTTTTTCAATAGACGTGGACCCATATGCGAACCTCAAGTTCGGTAACTGGAACCTCAAGACAGGCGTGAAGATGAACGTCATCACCCGCGGGCGCGGCGCATTTGCCATTGCCCCCGACATCGAAGTGCTTAGCAATGTTAGGGAGAATGTAACCGTCTATGGTAGCATCACCGGTGGCAGAACCCAGAACGGCTTTGCAAAGCTTGATGGCATCACCCCCTATTGGGGATTTGTCAAAGGCGAGAATGCAAGGCTAAAACCCACATACAAGATTGTTGATGTGAACCTGGGTAGCCGAATCTCTTTTGAGCCATTGTCAATGGAGTTCAGTGCCGGTTATGCCTACACACAGGACGACTTGCTCGATACGCCACAGCCACAGGCCGACAACCAGGCCTATTCGCATATTGTGTATGTGAACTTTGGGCAGGACGATACCCACCACGCATATGCGGCTTTGGATTTGGGTCTCGACCTCCGCAGTTGGATGAAACTGTCGGCCGACGTGCGTTACGATTTCTGGCACTGCAACAATGACTATCTGCTTGTGATGAAGCCCATGCTTACCGTCGATGCCAATGCCGAGTTCCGCTTGATTGAGCATCTTACCATGCGTGTGGGTTACAATTTTACACTCTACACCAAGAGCGAGAGCCGTGGCAGAATAAGCAACAGAAACGACCTCTATGCACGCGTGAGCTACCAGATAAATAAACGTTTCGGCGCCTACATACAGGGTAACAACCTGCTCAATGACAAGTATTATGAGTATGCAGGCTACTTGGCACGTGGTATAAGGGGTTCATTGGGAGCGACAGTGAACTTTTGAACAAGGTCAAACGCACGCAGTGCGGTTAAATCGGAAAACTGAAAGCCGCGAGTAAGCGAGCAAAAGCCAAGCTTGCTTGAGCTTTTAACGCGAGCGGGAGCGGGTTCAATCACGCTTAGCGTGGTTAAAACTGAAAACTTGTGCAATAAATATCGATAAACTTGTAGGGGCTGACCAATGTGTCAGCCCTTTTTTGTCAACTGCTAAAAATAGACAGGGATATTTCTATTAATTTTTAAGACAAAAGAACAAAAGAACAGAAGAGCTTTCTGTTATGGAAGCATGACAGGAAATTGAGATTTCCTGTTTTGAGTAATACGAATTAGCATGAATGTGAAAATCAATTCTCACATTACAGCAAATTTGTATTACTCAATAGTCGCATTGTTTTACATGCGACATGCTTCGCCCGTAGCAGAAGTATTGGAAGAACTTATTTTTGCAGTGTATCATGTATTGTACTATGCGCTAAATCTTTTGTACTTCTGTACTTCTGTCAAAAATAAATTGATTGCGTTCATTCGTCAATACATTGCTTTTGTCCCTGATTTTTAGGCGTTTTGTAGAATTTTTGAGGGGTATATTTGTGTGTAAAAGTTTGGTTAATATATATTAAAGCAGTACCTTTGCGCCGACTTATGGAGTGTGCTGTCGTGTGGTGATGCAAGAACCTCGCTTAAAAGCACTCTAAAGACTGTTTTTGGAAAAACACAAAACAAAATAAAAACAAATTATTATGAAAAAATTTTTACTTTCAATTTTTGCCGTAATGCTGGCGGTGTTCAGCGTACAGGCGCAAGTTTGGACCAAGGTTACCAGTGCCTCTGATTTGAATGTTGGTGACAAGGTTGTTATCGTTGCAAATGATTACAACTATGCAATCTCAAAAACACAGAATTCCAATAACCGTAGTCAGGCTGCTGTAACAAAGAGTGGCAATGAGGTTTCTTGGACATCTGGCGTTCAGGAATTTGAACTTAAAGCTGGTACAAAAAGCAATACTTTTGCATTCTATACCGGTAGCGGCTATTTGTATGCAGCATCTTCTTCTTCAAATTATTTGAGAACCCAGACAACAAACAATGATAACGGAAGTTGGGCAATTACAATCGCTGCAAATGGTACCGCAACTGTTAAGGCACAGGGTACTTACACACGCAATGTTATGCAGTACAACCAGTCAAGTAGTTTGTTCGCTTGTTATTCTTCTGCTTCCCAGAAGGCTATTTGCATCTACAAGTACACTGAGAAAGCTGATACTTATGTAGAGGCTCCAAGATTCTCTGGCAATGCGACATTTGTTGGCTCATACGATGTTGAGATAACAGCTGCAACCGGTAAGGTATATTATTCTTACAGCGAGGATGGTGAGTTTGTAGAATATGCCGGTGCAATCACAATCACAGATGACACAACAATCTATGCAAAGGCTGTTAACGGCGAGAACGAGAGTGTTGTTGTTTCAAAGACTTATACTCGCGTGGCTGCTACTCCTGTCGTTTCTTTCGATGGCGATGGCAAGTTCGAGAATGAGCTCGTTGTGACTATTAAAGCTGAAAACGCAAAGGCTTACTATACATTAGATGGCAAGGAGCCTTCAGTAAAGAGCACTGAATATACTAAGGCTTTGACAATCAAGGCAGATGCTACTCTCAAGGTTATTGCAATTGAGGAGGGTGGTTATGAAAGCTCTGTTGTAGAGAACAAGTTCCAGTTGCAGGCGGCAGCTTCTGCAGGTAATGCAGAGACTGCGACTTTGGTTACAGACGCTGCAGAGTTGGCAGTCGGTGACCAGATTGTAATTGTTGCTACAAACTATGATTACGCTCTTTCAACTACACAGAATGGCAATAACCGTGGTTCTGTAGCTATTGAGAAGAATGAAGACGCTGTTTCTATCACATCTGACGTTCAGGTCATCACTCTGGAGGATGGTAAAACCGATGGAACTTATGCTTTCAATGTTGGTGATGGTTATTTGTATGCAGCATCTTCTAGTAGTAACCATTTGAAAACACAGGCAACAGTGGATGCGAAAGCAAGCTGGACTGTTGAGATTACAGAAACTGGTGTAGCGACAGTAAAAGCAAGTGAGGGAACTCGTAACTGGCTGAGATTTAACAATTCTAACAACCCTAAGATTTTCTCTGCTTATGGTAGCGGTCAGACTGATGTAAGTATCTATAAGGTGGATGTTTCAACTGTTGCTGATTACGTTCTTAATGTAACACAGGCTGGTTGGGCTACAATGTACTTGGGTTACAATGTTATTATCCCAGAGGATGTTAACTGCTATGTGATTGATGAGATTGACGGTGCTGTTGTTAATTTGAATCAGGTTGAGGGTATTCTCCCTGCAAACACAGCTGTTATTGTTGAGGCAGAAGAGGGTGAATATACCTTTGAGGTTACAGAAGAAACAGCAACAGTTGAGAATGTAATGGAAGGTACACTCAAGAATGAGTATATAACAAAGGAGGCTTATGTCCTTGGTGTTGTAGATGGCGAGGTTGGTCTTTACAAGGCTGATATGGCTGGTGGTGTTTGGTTGAACAACGCTAACAAGGCATATTTGCCTGCAAGTGTTGCTAATGGTGCTGCTTCTTACAGCTTCCGTTTCGGCGAGGGAACTACAGCAATTGAGAATGTAGAGGTTGAGAACGAGGTTAAGGCTATCTACGACCTCACCGGCCGCCGTGTAGAGGCTATCACAGCTCCCGGTATTTACATTGTAAATGGTGTTAAGCGAGTAGTTCGCTAAATATAAATTTTAGACAAAGCTGCGAGTAAGCGAGTGTGTGGAAGTTTACTTACACACAAAGCGAGCGAAAGCAGGTTCAACGAAGTTAAAAGTACATAAGAACATAAGTTTAAAGTAAAAGATATGCAAAGGAATAGATAAACAGATTATTAAAAGTGGTATTCAAATATTGATTTGCATACAGTTTTAAGAATCTGTTTATCCCAATGCGCTGGGAGCGCATTGTAACAACGCTGTTGTTGGTTAGTTGCTTACAAAGAAAACCGCGCCCTTTTGTCCTTTTGTTCTTCTGTCCAAAAAAAAAGAGAGATCCTTCCGACGCTGTGCCCTGTCAGGATGACATTGTGCGCGTAAGGAGATTCTTAAAAATGAAACAAAAAAAAGAATTAACGATATATGAAGAAGACTTATGTATCACCTCTCATGGTAGAGGTAAATGTTGAGGCGGAGTCAATGCTCGCAGCTTCACTCAAGATGGATGGTAACAAAACAGTAGATACCTCAAACGGTGGTCAGCTCTCTGGCGGTAGCCGCGGTCAATGGGGTAATTTGTGGAATTAAAAAGTAATGGCGAGGATTTTATTCCTCGCCATTACTTTTTAATTCTAATTGCCCCATCAAGCGCCCTTGTGGCAATAGGTCACGCGCAGCATGGATTTTACCTACACCTTTGTTCTTCTGTCCCAAAATCAAAATTCGCTTACTCTCTGCTCTAAAAAAACAATTGCAAGTGTTGAGCATTTTGCTCTTTAAACTCTCTGAATTTGTTAATAAGTGACAAAAATATACCCACTGTGATAGCATTTTTATTTAAAAGATAGGAAAATTGAAGATTATTTGTAAATTTGCAAGCTACCTATTTAAAAATAAGAAAAACAGAAAACTATGATAGCAGTACTTAAAAACGGAGTAACAAAGGCTCAACGCGATAACCTTATCCATTGGCTTGAGTCGCAGAACGTGAGGGTTCACGTTTCCGAGGGTGAGATGCAGACCGTGCTCGGTCTCATTGGCGATACCCGCAAGATTGACATTGACCTGCTTGCAGGGCTTGAGATAATTGACCGCGTTACACGCATCACCGATCCATTCAAGAGCGCAAACCGCAGCTTCCACCCCGAGGATACAGTGGTTGTTGCCGGCAGTGGCGAGAACCAGGTGAAGATTGGTGGCGGTAACTTTGCCATAATGGCGGGTCCTTGCTCGGTTGAGAGCGAGGAGCAGATTCTGGCGGTGGCCCATGCAGTGAAGGCATCGGGTGCCAACATTCTGCGCGGTGGTGCGTTCAAACCGCGTACATCGCCCTATGACTTCCAGGGCTTGCGCGCCGAGGGCTTGCAGCTGCTGCTGAAGGCACGCGAGGCAACAGGTCTTCCCATTGTAACAGAGATTATGAGTGCGTCGCACCTCGACCTCTTTGCCGATGTCGACATCATTCAGGTGGGTGCACGCAACATGCAGAACTTTGAGCTGTTGAAGGAGCTTGGCCGCAGTGACAAGCCCATCCTTTTGAAGCGCGGTATGTCGGCTACACTCAAGGAGTTGCTCATGAGTGCCGAGTATATTATGTCCGAGGGTAACGAGCAGGTTATCCTTTGCGAGCGTGGTATACGCAGCTATGACAGCTACACACGTAACGTACTTGACCTGGCGGCTGTGCCAGTGCTCAAGGAGCTCACTCACCTTCCTATTGTTGTTGACCCAAGCCACGCGACAGGTGTTTCGCGCCTTGTGCGTCCAATGGCATGTGCGGCAACAGCTGCGGGTGCCGATGGTCTCATCATTGAGGTACACAACAACCCTGTATGTGCTTTGTGCGACGGTGCACAGTCACTCACACCCGAGCAGTTCGATGAGGTGGCACAGCGCGTGAACGAGATACGCAGCATAATGCATTGATAAGTGTCGAAGGCTATGGTTGTCGGTGTTGTTGGTCTGGGGTTGATAGGTGGTTCGGCGGCGAAGGCATTCAAGGCTGCCGGTGCTACCGTGCTTGCGTGTGACATAAACGGGCCTATTGTGAGCTATGCACAGCTCGAGGGTGTTGTGGATGGCGTTGTTGACGCCGAAAGCATTGCCACATGTGACCTGTTGCTGCTCACCGCAACGCCAAAGGCTGTCGAGGGCTATCTGCGCGACAATGCCCGCTACATAAACCCCAAAACACTAGTAATTGATTTTTGCGGAACAAAGCGCAAGGTGTGCGAGCTGGGCTTTGCACTTGCTGCCGAGCATGGCTTCACATTTGTGGGTGGTCACCCCATGGCCGGCCTGCAATACTCGGGCTACAAATATTCAAAGGCAACACTGTACAGCGGCGCGTCGTTCATTATGGTGCCGCCGGTGCACGATGACATTGCATTGCTCGACCGCGTGAAGCAGGCGCTTGCACCGCTTGGCTTCAAGAAATTCGTTGTCACCACAGCCGATTTCCACGACCGCATGATATCATATACCTCGCAGATGTGCCACGTTGTGTCGAACGCGTTCATCAAGAGCCCGTCGGCAAAGTTCCACAAGGGATACAGCGCCGGCAGCTTCCGCGACTTCACACGTGTGTCGCGCCTGAACGAGGAGATGTGGACCGAGCTGTTCCTTGAGAACAAGGAGCACTTGCTTGGCGAACTGGACCTACTCATAAACTCACTCCACGAATACCGCAATGCTATTGCCGCCGACGATGCCGACGGGCTGCGCTCTCTGCTGCGCGATGGCCGCATTGCCAAGGAGGAGACCGAAAAATGATTGATATGCAATACAACATAATAAATGTAAAGGCTACAAAGGAGTACAACATCTGCATTGGCAGGGGGGTGCTTGCCGCCATTGGCGAACTGATTGCGCCGGTGCTGGGCAAATGCCGCCTGGCTGTGCTCACCGACAGCAATGTCGATGCGCTCTACGGCATGGCGATGATGGAGCATCTTGCAGCAGCGGGCTACGATGCATGCAAGTTCGTTATCCCTGCGGGCGAGGCCTCAAAGTGTGCCGACAACCTGTTGGCATTCCTCAATTTCCTTGCCGGGGAGCAGCTCACACGTAGCGACGCCATCATTGCCTTTGGTGGCGGCGTGGTAGGTGACCTTGGCGGCCTGTCGGCGTCGCTCTATCTGCGCGGCGTGAAATATATACAGGTGCCCACAACACTGCTTGCGGCAGTGGACAGTTCGGTGGGGGGAAAGACTGCCATCGACATTCCCGCAGGCAAGAACCTTGTAGGCAGTTTCTACCAGCCATCAATGGTGTGCTGCGACACGGCTTTGATGGATACCCTGCCCGCCGCGATATACCGCGATGGATGTGCCGAGGTAATTAAGTACGGTATGATACTTGATGCGGCGCTTTACGATACATTGCACACCTTGCCGTTCGACCGCGAGGCTGTTGTTGCACGTTGCGTGGAGATTAAGCGCGATGTGGTGCAGCAGGATGAGTTCGACAACGGAGTGCGCGGATTGCTCAACTTCGGGCACACATTCGGCCATGCAATCGAGAAACTGAGCGACTTTGGCGTTTCGCACGGCGAGGCGGTGGCAAAGGGAATGGTAATTGCTGCAAGGATTGCGCCGTTGTGCGGCCTGTGCAATGTGGCCGAGGAACTGGAGGCGCTGCTTGTCCAGTATGGCTTTGACACAACTTGCCCCTATGCGGCAAACGAGATATATGATGCGCTGCTCACTGACAAGAAACGCCGTGGCGGTAACATATCGGTTATCCTGCCCCGTGCCATTGGCGACTGCATGCTCTATGATATGCCGGTCGAGGATTTGAAGGAACTGCTGCAGAAAGTGATATGATATATTTTGTTCTCTTGCTCAAGAGGGCGTATGAATTTTAATAATGCTCCTCTTTTGGAAAGAGGAGCTGTCGCAAAGCGACTGAGGAGATAGAAGAAATTTATCTCTTCCACCGCAAGCGGTCCCCCTTCTCTTGCAAAGAGAAGGAGTTTTTAAGTAAGGATATATATATGGAAATAAAAGTTCATGGGACATTGGAGGGCAGCGTGACACCGCCGCCATCGAAATCACAGGCGCACAGGTTGCTCATCTGCGCCGCGCTGGGCTGTGAGCCCTGCAGAATTGTGTGCAATGCCGTGAACGACGATATATTGGCAACAATGCGTTGTCTCAATGCACTGGGCGCAAAAATAACCTATTCATCGGGCATTTTTGATGTAGAACCGGTGAACGTGGTAAAGGGTGGAACACTTGACTGCGGTGAGAGTGGTTCCACTTTGCGTTTCCTTGTGTCGGTGGCGGCAGTGCTTGGTGCCGATGCTACATTTGTGGGCGCAGGCAAGCTGCCACAGCGTCCCATGGGTGCTCTGCTCGATGCCCTTGCACCGCACGGGGTAACCTTTACACGCCACACTGCCGACGAGTTGCCATTGACTTGCAACGGTACCTTGCGTGGCGGCAAGTACAGCCTGCCGGGCAACATATCGTCGCAGTACCTCACCGGCTTGCTCTTTGCCTTGCCATTGGCGGCCGAGGATAGCGAGATTGAGGTCACCGACGGGCTCACGAGCGCATCATACGTTACAATGACACTCGATGCTTTGCGCGTAGCCGGCATTGATGTGGAGCAGCGTGGCAACATATACAGGATAAAGGGTGGCCAACAGTACCGCATGCCACAGCGCGTGGTTGTTGAGGGTGACTGGTCGTCGGCTGCCTTTTGGGTTGTGGCGGGTGTCACCGGCAAACGTCCTGTTACCGTGTGCGGCATGAACAACGAGTCGTTGCAGGGCGACAGTTACATAGTAGACCATCTGCGCTCAATGGGTGCTTTCATTGAGTGTAATGAGAATGGAGTGGTGGCAATGCCATCGCACCTGTTCGGTGCTGAACTTGACTGCACCGACACGCCCGACCTTGTTCCGGTGCTTGCCGTGGCGGCAGCAGTGGCGCAGGGGACAACGCTGTTCACCGGCGTGGGCCGTCTGCGTTACAAGGAGAGCGACCGCCTGGCGGCAGTGAAGGATTTGCTTGCGGCCTTTGGAATAGCGTCGCAGATTGGCGAGGATACATTCACCGTTTTTGGCGGTGAGCCTGTGGCGACAGCACCTGTTGACAGTTACAGCGACCACCGCATAGCAATGTCGGCAGCTGTGATGGCCGCCGTTGCAACCGGCGTGACAACAATAAAGGAACACACTTGCGTGGCAAAGTCCTACCCGTCGTTCTTCGACGACTATGCAATGCTGGGAGGGGTGGTGAAAGGTGAAAAGTGAAAGGTGAAAGCTCGTGCAAGCGAGCAAAAGCCAAGCTTGCTTGAGCTTTTAACGCGAGCCGGAGCGGGGTCAAGCGCACGCAGTGTGGTTAAAGGTGTGGTTAGAGATATCTCCCGTTTGGTCGATATGACAAATAATGCGAAATTGTCATCCCGACAGAGCGGAGCGACGAGGGATCTCGGAAAACAGTATAAAGAAAACAATAAATGACAACATAATATGGATTTGGACAAACTACGTCAGGAGATAGACGAAATTGATACCCAGATGTGCGACCTTTTCGCACGCCGCATGCAGGTGGTGTCGGGTATCGGAAAGTACAAGAAGGAGAACAACATGCCGGTGTATCACCCATCGCGTGCACGCACCGTGTTGCAGAATGTGTCGAAGCGTCTTGGCCCGGAATTCGAGGGCTATGGCCGTACACTTTACCGTACGATATTCGACCTGAGCGAGTCGTACGAGACACGTATGCTCTCCGAAGGTACCGATTTCTTCAACCACTTCAAACAGATTGCATCGGTTCCGCCACAGCCGTTCCCAAAACGTGGCTCGGTTGCTTGTGCAGGTTGCGAGGGTTCATATGCGCACCTTGCATCGGAGCGTCTTTTCGACCTTCCCGAAATAATGTACATGAGCAATTTCGAGGGTGTTTTCAAGGCTGTGAGCAGCGGCCTCTGTGAGTTCGGTGTCTTGCCAATAGAGAACTCCCTTGCAGGTTCAGTAAATGCCATTTACGACCTGCTTGCTGCGTATAACGTGAACATTGTGCGCGGTGTACGTCTCAAAGTCGATCACGCAATCCTTGCTCTTCCCGGTACAAAGCTCGAGGATATTCGCGAAATCTACTCGCACCAGCAGGCCATAAACCAGTGCTCCGAGTTCCTTTCAACTCTCAAGAATGTGCGCGTAATCGCTTGCGAGAACACTGCCGAGGCGGCACGCATGGTGGCTCAGGGCGGTGACCACACAAAGGCATCTCTTTCATCTCGCCTCTGTGCCGAGCTCTATCAGATGCAAGTACTCAAGTCGTCTGTTCAAAACCGCGACAACAACTATACCCGCTTCATCTGTATTGCCAAAGAGCCTAAAATATACTCAGGTGCCGACCGCACAAGTGTGATGATAAACATACCTAACCGCCCCGGAACCCTCTTCCGCATTATGTCACGCTTCAACGCAAGTGGCGTGAACCTTGTGAAACTCGAGAGCCGCCAAATCCCCGAACGCGAGTTCGAGTATCGTTTCTATTTCGATATCGAGGCATCGGTTTACAGCGATGAGTTCCTCACCCTTATGTGCGAGCTGCATGAGTGTGGGGAGCAGTTCAGGTATTTTGGGACATATGCCGAAATAATATAATTTTTGTCTAAAATGGCGATAACTGCGTTACGCTTGGTTTTGTAAACAGTCATTTACGATTAGTAAACTTCTGTTCCCAAAACCGTCGCAAGCCGGCTGCCTTTGGCGAGCCTTGGCTGTACTCGTTGCAAAACGCTAAAGCAAGCTTTGCGTTTTACTCGTTTGCACAAGCCTTGTTCTCACCAATTTATACTAATAATTTATTTGGTAAAACTGCGATTATTGCGTTGTGAATATGATTTGATATGAAAAAGATATTGGTAATAAATGGTCCGAACCTCAACTTGTTGGGGTTGCGTGAGCCGGCGCTCTATGGCGCAAAGAACTTTGCGGCGTTGCAGCAGTTCATCCGTGATTGTGCGGCAGAGTTGTCGCTCGATGTCGAGCTGTTCCAGTCGAACCACGAGGGTGTGATTGTAGACAAGATTCAGGCGGCATACGGCGTGTTCGACGGCATACTCATCAATCCTGCCGCATACACACATACAAGTGTGGCAATACTCGATGCGCTCAAAGCTGTGGCGTTGCCAACGGCCGAGGTGCACTTGACCGATATATCAACCCGCGAGGAGTTCCGCCGTTTTTCATATGTTTCGCTCTATGCGCAGAAGACAATCTGCGGCAAGGGCTTCGATGGCTACAAGGAGGGACTGGAATATCTTAAAAATATTTTGTAAACAAGGTTGTCTGTCATTCTGAACGGAATGTAATGAAGTGAAGAATCTCTTTAAATACGTATTGGAGATCCTTCGCTGTGCTCAGGATGACATACTGCCAGTAATTGAAGTTATGAAATTCTTCAACACACCGCTTATAAAGGCTATTGATGCCTACACGATAGAGCATGAGCCTGTGGCATCCATTGACCTGATGGAGCGTGCCGCGCGTGCATTGACGGCGGCAATACTTGAGCGTTATGCCGGGCGTAGTTTTGCTGTGTTTGCAGGTCCCGGCAACAACGGTGGCGACGGCCTTGCCGTGGCGCGTATGCTCAATGATGCCGGTTGCAAGGTGGCGGTGTGGCTCATAAACCCCAAAGGAAAGCTCTCACCCGATTGTGCAGTCAACCTTGAGCGCCTGTGTGCCGCAGGAGTGCCTGTTACACAGGTAGCCGATGATTTCAAAATGCCACCCCTTGCCGACAATGCTGTCGTTATTGACGCGCTCTTTGGCAGCGGGCTCGACCGTCCTGTGGTGAGCGGCGTGTTTGCCAATGTTATACGTGGCATTGATGCCTGCAACAACGATGTGGTGGCAATAGATATGCCATCGGGTCTTTTGGGTGGCGAGAACGAGCCTGCGCTACAGCTCATTGTGCTTGCAACGCTCACTCTTACATTGCAGTTCCCAAAACTCTCGCAACTGTTTGCCGAGAACGAGATGTTCGTCGGCGAGTTGCAGATACTTGATATACAACTTTCGCAACGTGCGATAGAGGAGACTCCGTCGCCTTTCTTCTATACTTGCCGTGATGAAATAAAACCTTTGATTAGAACGCGTGCAAAGCATGCGCACAAGGGCACGTTCGGACGTGCACTGCTTGTGGCTGGTTCAAAGGGTATGGCGGGCGCTTCGGTGCTTGCCGCGCGCGCGGCATTGCGCAGTGGAGTGGGGCTGTTGACGGTGCATGTGCCATCGTGCAACAATGCTATTGTGCAGGGTGCAGTGCCCGAGGCAATGACAAGCATTGACAGCTGTGAGTGCTGTTTCAGTGACACAATAGACACTGAGCGTTACACCGCTGTTGGCGTTGGTCCCGGTCTTGGACAGAGCAAGGAGAGCGAGGCGGCATTGCTTGCTCTCATAGACAGCTGCAAGGCGCCCATGGTGCTCGATGCCGATGCCTTGAACATCCTTGCACGTAATCCCAAATATATGCAGCGCTTGCCACAGGGTAGTGTAATAACACCGCATGTTGGCGAATTTGCACGCCTCTTTGGTGAAACGGACAGCTCTTACGTGCGCCTGCAGGCAGCACAAGCCTATGCTATGACATTCGGCGTGACGATAGTGCTCAAAGGGGCATACACTGTCATAGTCACTCAAATGGGTACGATGCACTTCAACAGCACGGGTAATCCGGGAATGGCGACAGGAGGCTGTGGCGATGTGCTCACGGGTTGTATACTCGCGCTGATGGCGCAGGGTTATGCAGTGCCCGATGCCGCACGTCTTGCGGTCTATGTACACGGTCTTGCCGGTGATATCGCCGCAAACGAAAAGGGGCAGATAGCGCTTGTGGCGGGTGACATTGTCGACTGTTTGCCACGTGCATGGCGCTCACTCGAGGAGGAGTGCGTGCGATGAATTTCCATAAATTCCTGCGCGATTGGTCGTTGCCCATTGCCATGCTCGGTGGAGTGGTGATGTATCTGCTGTACACCGGCATCCCGCTGTTCGATGGTACCCATGATTTTGTGTTGTCGGTAATATCGTACCTGCAGCCGGGGCTAATCTTTGCAATGCTTTTTGTCACATTCTGCAAGGTGAGGATTAAGGAACTCAAACCATCGAAATGGCACCTGTGGCTGCTTGCCTTCCAGTTGTTGTCGTTCATCGCAATTTCGTTGACAATTGCCATTGTACCGCAGATGCCGGTAACTGTGCGTGTGTTGCTTGAGGCTGCAATGATGTGCCTGTTGTGCCCCACAGCAACGGCTGCGGCGGTAATCACTGCGCGTTTGGGTGGCAACTCGGCATCGCTCATCTCATATACCATGCAGATAAACATTGCAGTGGCGCTTGTAGCTCCGCTGTTCCTAGCAATGTCGCACCCGGTTGAGGGCATGTCGCTCACGGCATCGTTCCTGCTCATCATGGGCAAGGTGTTCCCACTGTTGCTGTGCCCGCTTTTGTGTGCCGAGGCTGTGCGCCGCTTCCTGCCGCGTCTGCACTCCCTGCTTGTTACCAAAGGGCGTAACTTGCCGTTCTACCTGTGGCTTGTGGCGTTGTCGCTTGCCATTGCAATGACAACGCGTGCAATAGCGCACAGCAATCTCTCAATTTGGGTTATGGCGGGTATTGCAGCCGTTTCATTGGTATGTTGTATGGTGCAGTTCGCATTCGGGCGTTACATTGGCCGCCGCAACGGCGAGGTCATCACCGGCGGGCAATCCTTGGGGCAGAAGAATACGGTTTTTGCCATATGGTTCGCGTGTACGTTCCTCACTCCGGTTACTGCCATTGCCGGTGGTTTCTATTCACTGTGGCATAATCTGGTGAATACGTGGCAGTTGTATAAGCATAATCATAAGAGATAATAGGTGGTGTGGTCATTGGTAAATTTGAATGACCTTGCCACAAAGTTCAACGGTGCCGTTGGTGGAGAATTACCTTTGAAATGAATTATACCACGTATAATGGTAATGTCGAAAAAAACGTCACCATCAAAATCACAGCAAACAGCCGTTCAAGCATCGGAAACAGGACAAAATATGTATGCTCTATCCTTGTTGCTCATTTGTACTATTCCCTCTATTTGATTACTTTTGTGACATATTGCATTGATAATCCATTATGAAAACAAGAATACTCCTCATCCTTTGTCTTTTTGGCATTATTGCACAAGACGTCTTCAGCTTTCCGTCTTCAGCTTTCACATTTGATACTGACAGTACAGAGGTGAAAAGTGATGCGTCCGCTACAATTGAGGTGACAAACAAACAGTACAACCTCCACTATGCCCATCACTCTTTTTGCGTGGCATTGCCGGTGGCTGCTGCGGGTTTTGCATTGATGCCTGCCGACAAATACATTGCCGACGGTGTGCAGAAAAAGCTTCCCGGTTTTCAGGCAAAGGTCGACGACTATCTGCAATATGCCCCCTGGGCTGCGCATCTTGCAATGGGTGCATGTGGCGTAAAGGGTGTGAGCAAGAACCGTTGGCAGGTGCTCACTGCCGATGCCTTGGCTGCAGTGATGATGGCCGCAACGGTAAAGGGTCTTAAATGGAGCGTGAACCGTACCCGCCCTAATGGTGAGGAGGAGAGTTTCCCATCGGGGCACACGGCAAAGGCATTCATGGGTGCCACGCTGCTTGCGCACGAATATGGCAACCGCAGCATATGGATTCCCATTGCCGGTTACACCGTGGCAACGGCTACAGGAGTGATGCGTGTGCTTAACAATTGGCACTACACGAGCGATGTGCTTGTTGGCGCAGCAGTGGGCATATTGACCGCCGAGCTGGCCTATTGGGCTGCCGATGCGATATTCAATGACAGGAAACTGATGAAGCCGCATCGTAAAATGAATGCCGATTACATAATCAAGAACTATTGATAGCGGTTTAACCGTTTGGATTGAAATTCAATGACTCCTGAACAGCTGGCTACAAAACTGCGTTTTGCAGGTGAGACGGTGCCATCAATGACACGTCGACGGGATGGACACAACTACTGTGCTCGGCGCATGTACCTGATAACAATGACGGTTGAAGGGCGGCGTCCTTTGTTGGGAACTGTTGTGGGTAACCTGGAGGCTGAGCATGGGACCCAGGATGCTCCCCGCATGGAACTTTCGCCTCTTGGCAGGGCTGTGGAAAAACACTGGATGGAGATAAACGAGCACTACCCCCAAGTGGAGGTGCTGGCGCTTCAATTGATGCCCGATCACCTGCACGGCATCCTTTTTGTAAAGGAGAAGATGCCGCAGCATCTTGGACAAGTAATCAAAGGTTTTAAAATAGCGACGAACAGGGTTTACAGGAGCGTTTGCTCTGCTGCGATAGTATCGCAGCCTACTGTACCAAACCGCAAGCAGGGAATGCTGTGGAGCATTGGGTACACAGATGGAATACTTGACCGTCGAGGCCAGCTTGTGAACTGGCTCAACTATTTGCGTGATAATCCTCGCCGTTTGCTCATGAAGCGTTCTCGTCCGGAGTTTTTCCGCGTGCAGCGTAACATAAAGGTGGGTGAGTTTGATTTCTCGGCCATAGGTAACCGTTTCTTGCTTTCGCACCCTGTGCGTTTGCAGGTTCAGTGTTCGCGCAGTTTGAGCGAAGAACAGATTGAGATGCGAAAGCATTTCTTCCTGGAAAAGGCACGCAGTGGAGCTGTCCTTGTCTCGCCGAGCATTTCACCCGGCGAGAAGTCCATTATGCGTGCTGCCTTTGATGCAGGCTTTCCGCTCATTCTACTGCAAGAGAACGGTTTTACTGAGATGGCAAAGCCCGGTGGCAGTCGCTTCGATGCCTGTGCTGATGGGCGCCTGTTGATTCTGTCTCCATGGGAGCATCATAACCAACGCCTGAATATAAGTCGAGGGCAATGTCTGTCGTTGAACGAGATGGCAAAAGTTATTTGCGCAGCATACAGTTGAGTATTTCACTCACATAATCCTCCATACTTATATATACACAAACTCTCCCCGTCACGGACCGTGACAGGGAGAGTTTATTTATGCGGTGAGTTCTGCTGTTTATCGTTTTACAAAGCTGAAGCTTCTGAAATATACCTTCTGCTCCTCGCCGCTCTTGTTGGTGATGCGCAGTTTGGTTGCTGTCATGCCGCCAAGTTCGTTGCCGGTGTGGATAACGGGGTCGTTGTCGCTGTAGTGCAGGAGGCTAACTTCGCGCCATGCGCCGTTGACGAACAACTCGAGTGAGAAGTGCTTTGCAACGCCGTTGACACCAAAGTTGAAGTCCATGCCCTGGAATGTAACAGGTGTTTCGCTCTCAATCATGAGCTCGCCGCCAGCCTGCCAGTTGATGACCTCGAGTGCCGATGCAATCTCCACTCTGTCGCCGTTGAGCTTCACAGGGAGCAGTGCAAGCTGTGTAACAGTTGATGTGAGCTTGAATGGGTTGTACTCGGCGTTCTTGTCAAGGTCGGTACCATGTGTGGCATTGTACTCCTCGGTTGCCTGTGCAAACACCTTGTTTAATGTTGGCAACATAACCTTTGTACCAATCTTTGTGCCAATCTGGTATGGGTGACGCATTGCCTTGTTGTTCTCAAGGTCGAACATCTGCTTCTGCAATGAGCGTGCCTGCTTGTAGAGGTTCTCGAAATTGATGAACTGGCTTGTCGATGCGCTGTTGTCCTGCATTGACGCGAACATCTTCATTGTGCACACAGCTCTACCATATGAGGCAAGGTTCTTGCCCTGGATGATCCAAGGACGCAACTCGTGCAACAACTGTGGGTTGCTGTTGTCGTTGAGCAGGAGGTCGCAGGCAATCTCAAGTTCGCAGCATGCTACGTTGAGCATTGCTACGCCCATGAAGTCACCCTTCTCAACTGCGGCAACAATCTCCTTGAGCTCATCGCCCTCTTCGCGACGGAATCCGTGGCCGTTGGGGCCGAGGTCCTTGTTGTAGAGTGCGAATGTGTGCAGTGCCTCGTGGTTGCTTGGGAGGATGTCCTTAAGGCTCTTCTCCCAGTTGCTCTGGTAGTCATACTCCTCCATGTTCCAGCAGTAGTCTGCAATACCGTAGAGTGAAATCTTTGAGGTCTCGGCATACTCCATTGGGTTGCTTACGAAACCTGAAACGTCGGTTGCGATGTCGAGGCCGTTGCCATAGGCAGGACCCATGAGGATGTGGTCGCGTACGAAGTCGTTAACGGGGAAGTTCAACCAGATGTAGCCCTTGCGCTCAATGCGCTCGTTGATCCACTCCATGGTTGGCTTGTCGATGCATGCAACGACTGAGTTACCTGTCCACATCACCTCGATACCCTTGTTGAGGTTGCTACCGAGTGTACGCAGGTAACCGCCCTGCTCGTTTGCCCACCCCTTGTTGTACTCTGTTGGGCAAAGGATGAGCGGAGCAACATCCTTCTTCACCTGTACAAAGTTGTCGTCGATGTAGTTGAGGAGTGCTGCCTGCTTGTCGGCCTTTGCGCCCTCGCCCCAGATATCGTCGAAGAATACTGCGAAAGAACGTACGCCAAGGTTGTACATGATTTCGAGCTTTGCCATGAGGAAATCGCGGTCCTCGTCGTTCCACTTGATGTCAACACCTGGGTGGATAGCCCAATAGAAGTTAACGCCGTTTGCCTTTGCTACGTTCACGAGCTCGGCAATGCGGCTAGCCTCGCCCTCGGGGTATGCCTCGCGCCACTTGTCGCGGTGCCAGGGATCGTCCTTTGGACCATAGATATATACGTTCATCTTGTTGCGGCCGTAGAACTCGAGCTGGCTCTTGCGTGCCTCGTGGCTCCATGGTGTGCCATAGAAACCCTCAACTGTTCCGCGGAAAGGTACATCGGGCCAGTCGGTGATGGTGCAAGCCTCGAGCTTGCCCTCGTTCATCATGCCAAGCAGTGTCTGAACACCATAGTAGAGACCCTTCTCGTCATTACCGGCAATCACTACCTCTTTCTCTGTCACCTTCATGAAGTAACCCTCGCTCTTTGCGGGGATGTTCTTCTTGTACTTGCAAACCTGGCTCTCGCCACGTACGCCAAGTGTCACCTTGAAGTTCGCTTTCTTTGCAACCTCGGGCGATGCTGTCATCAGAGCGTCATAGATGTAACCGCTCCGGTGTGTTTTTGCTGCGTTGATACTCCATGTTGCGGGTGCATCGAAAATTGCATTCTCTGCAGCCGTTGTAACCTCCTGTGGAACGGGGTTCACAAGGCTCACCTGGGCTGTTGCACCCAGGCCGGCCATAAGCATAAGGCCTAATGTCAATACTTTCTTGTTCATATTCTATTGGTTAAGTTGTTTTATTAGAAATTGTACTTTACCATTGCGCAGATGCGGTGGTTGGTCACAGGGCGTGGGTTGTACATTGTGTAGTTCTTGTTCTTCTCGCCATAACCTACTGTGGTGGGGTTGTACTCAACACCAATCTGCAATGCGTTGTGTGTGTAGAGGACACTTGGTGCAACGCGCCACATGTAGTCCATGTTCTTCTCGCCACGCATGTAGATGTCGCCTACGATGTCGCTCTCGCAACCAAGGTTCTTTGTATAGCCTGCGAAGCAGCAGAACTGGAGGTAGCCCTTCTTCAATGGCTGCTTGTAGGTTGCGTCAATCCAACCGCCAAGGCTGTTGATTGTGCCATACTCCTGCTCGCCGTTCTCCTTGATGGCTGTTACGCCGTAACCGCTTATCATGCTCAGGTGTGCAGCGTTCTGTGCATATGTCACACGTCCCTTGATGCCCCAACGGTCGGCCTTGTACGATGCAAAGAGTGTTGGAGTGAAGCTCACTACAGGTGCCTCGTTGCACTTGAAGGTCTTTGTTACCTTCTCTTCAACTGTTACAGGGTTGCCATCTGCGTCAAATGTTGGGTTGCCATTGTCATCGAGTACGGGGCTGTTTACCGTTACATCCCAGTTGTAGCTTTGGCGTGGCTTGATGGTGAGCATGTCGACACCGGCACCAATCTGGAAACCACCGTTCTTATACATTGCCTGCAGGTATACCTCGGGTACCACCGCATTACGTGCGTAGTTGAACGAAGCACCGTCGGGGCCGTATGATGTGTACTGGAACTGATAGAGTGCTGTGGCTGTGAGTGTCACGCCCTTGTTGACGTAGTCATAACGCACCTGTGGTGTGCGGCTGAACGGTGTGAAAGGGGCACCGGTTTCAAGTGAGAACACGTCGGGCATCATGTCGCCCATCATTGGGTGCCATGCCTGTCCCACAAGCAGTTTGTTGTGCTCCCAGTCCATCTTCGCATATGCCTGGCGAATGCGAAGCACGGTGTTGCTTGTTCCAAAGCCTGCAAAGTCCGACTCAATCTTTGCCGATGTCTTTGCACCGAGGAACTCGGGGCCTGTGATGTTGAGTCCCAAACGTGTTGTGATGCTCAGCAGCATCATGTTGGGCTGTGCGTTGAGGTCGTTGCCGTCGGCATCAAGCTTTACGTCCTTTGGCATGTAGTAGAACTGCTCACTGTTTGATGTGAGGCTCTCGCGTGTGTCGTAGCATGCATAGTTACGCACAAAGCCGTAGAACTTGAAACTGAATTTCTCCTGAGCTGTTGCACCACCGAGAATCATGGAAACCAGTGCTGCGATAAGTAGTCTCTTTTTCATTTTTTCTATATGTGTATTGGTTTATCCAAAGTAGCCGGTCTTGCCCACTGCAATGATGAGCACGTAGCCAATGACAAGTGAGATGACACCAATGATCATTCCGGTTATGAACATCTGCTTTGTCTTTATGAGGCCGGTAGAGTAGGCAATGGCATTCGGTGGGGTGCTGATGGGCAATGACATCGCAAACGATGCGGCCATGGCCACGCCGATGAGCAGTGTGCCCACGCCACCATAGTCACCCAGAGCATCCTTCATGCCGCTACCCACGGCCACCATGATAGGAACCATGAGTGCTGTGGCTGCAGAGTTGGAGATGAACTGCGAGAGCAACCAGCAGATGATGCCGCCACCAAGCAGGACAAGCATTGCCGGCCAGGTGTCGAAAGGAATGGCATTAACCAATGTCTTGGCAAGGCCGGTCTTCGACATGCCGTCGCCAAGTGCGAAGCCGCCGGCAACCATCCACAGACAGGCCCAGTCGATGTCCTTGAGGTCGCTCGATTTTATGATGCGTGTTATTGCGAACACTCCAATGGGGATTAGCGCCACCACGTATGAGTTGATGCCTGTTACCTTCTCAAACATCCACAGCAATATGGTAACGGCAAGTGTCACGTAGATTACATATGTCCGCCAACCCTTCTTTGCACCACCGATTATTGTAAGGTTCACCTTCTTTGCCGTGAATGGGAACATCACGCTCAAGAGTACCCACGAGATAAGGAGGATTATCAGCATGAGCGGTGCCATCACCAACACCCACTCTCCAAAGTCCACGCCCAGGTTAAGGCCGTCAACGTCGTTGATGTACTGCAGGGCTATTCCGTTCGGCGGGGTGCCGATTGGTGTTGCAAGGCCGCCGATGTTGGCTCCGATGGGGATTGCAAGCGCAAGGGCTGTGGTGCCCTTTTCAGTTGCCGGCAACTGCCTGATGACAGGTGCCATGAAGGTGAGCATCATTGCCGCAGTGGCGGTGTTGCTCACGAACATTGAGAATATGGCCGTTACAAGGATGAAACCGAGCAATACAATGCGTGGTCTTGAACCGAATGGTTTGAGCATAGCACGTGCCATGCTTACGTCGATACCGCTCTTCGATGCCACAAGGGCAAGGATGAATCCACCCATGAACAGCATCACCGTGGGGTTGGCGAAGGTGCTCATTATAGCCTTGTAACTCATTAGCTCCTTGGCGTCGTAGCCGCTGATGAGCATGGAGATGCCGCTGTCCGAGATGGTGAGCAACATAATCACTATTATGAGCAGTGACGTTGTCCATGCCGGCACGGCCTCCACAATCCACATGAGTGCAGCCCACACGAATATGGCAATCATGCGCTGCTGTATCGGGTTCAGTCCGTCAATACCGAACCACTCTGTTGGCAACATTGCGATTGCAACTGCCATGATTGCTATAGCGGCAACTTTGATGTATCGGTTATATTTGCGCAGGAATCGCATGAACCGTTTGAATGGCGTAGATTGCTCCATAATAGTAAATTCATTAATATTGTGCTAATTTAGCTTAAACTCTTCAAACAATCAATAAAGTGCCCTTGCTTTTTGGCAACTGTGTCCTGTTTTTTTGTTTTTTGAATGTGAAGTGGGGCGGGAAATGCTAAATAATGTTATAGAATATCTGTTTTAACATTTTTATGTTATATTCGCAGCCACAAACAACTACTGAAAACAACTAATAGAAAAAAGATTATGGCAACAATTCATTTGACAAATGAGCAGTTCATTGCTCGCGTGGGTGACTACAAATCAAATCCCGGACATTTTGAATTCCTGGGCGACAAGCCTGCATTGATAGATTTCTATGCTGAGTGGTGCGGCCCTTGCAAGATGCTTGCACCTGTGTTGGAGGAACTCTCCAACGAGTATGCCGGCAAGGTGGATATCTACAAGGTTAATGTGGATGACGAAGAGGAACTTGCTATGCTCTTTGGTATACGTTCTATACCTACACTCATCTTCATTGAGCAGAATGGTACAATGCACCGTTCGCAAGGCGCAATGGGCAAGCCGCAACTGAGGGAAGCAATAGAAAAGACGCTGCTTTGAGGTATTTCTCATATGGTAGATATGGCCCCGCTTGAAATCCAAATACAAGATACTATGAAACGACACATTTTTTTATTGCTTTTTGCGCTCATTGGCATGAATGTCATGGCGCAGTATTCAAACACTGAAGATTTTGAGATTAAGCCTGTTGATATCAAGGGTAGCCGTGTGTTTGTTGATGGTGTAAAACTCGACAAATATAGCGCTGCGGCCTGTTTCTCATCGCTCGACGGTGTGGATTGGAGTGGGGAGTACCTCAAGTACAGAGCCGGTTACAAGACTGGTCTTGGACTTACAATCGGCGGCGCGGCAATGATGCCGCTTGGATATTGTATGTTCTGGGGCGGTTTCCTTTTGGGGTGGACGGCAGAAACGGATGCAGGGGTATTTGCTGCACAAACTTTAATATTCCTTGGTGCCGGTTCAACTGTTGCCGGTGCAGCATGTGTCCTTGCCGGAATCCCGACACTCTGTATTTACAAGACAAGGCTTAACCGCTTGGAGAAGAAATATAATACATCACTGCAAATAGGAACTTCACCAGGTGGTTTGTCTTTGGCAATAAGTTTTTGACAGTGAAACATTATAAAAAGTTATCCTGCCCAATTTTGAGCAGGATAACTTTTTTATTGTA
The DNA here is from genome assembly GCA_045660825.1 of Bacteroidaceae bacterium. Taxonomy (GTDB): domain Bacteria; phylum Bacteroidota; class Bacteroidia; order Bacteroidales; family Bacteroidaceae; genus HGM04593. The sequence goes on along the minus strand of JAZREN010000060.1, from coordinate 103,778 downwards.
AACAAGGTTGTTGTGTCAGATGGTGCAGAAGAATGTCACCATGAAGGGCACGGAGAAGTCGACCACGAATCCCTGATAGATTGAGAGGATTGCGTACTGCTTGCCCGAGTAGCGTATGACCGACGGCAGCACGGTGTCCATAGTGGTTGCTCCGCCTGCCGAAATGAGCGACAGCGGGCCAAAGAACTTTACAAGGAAGGGTGCCGCCAAGAGTGTGAGCAGTTCGCGTGCAATGTTGGTGAGCAGGGCAAGCGTGCCCAGTTCAGCCCCCATGTATTTGGTGATGAAGATGCTTGAGAGTGAATAGTAACCGAATCCCGAGCCTACGGCATAGCATTGCTGGGTTGTGCGGAAATCAAGCAGCAGGTTCACCACAATAAGTGCGGCCCATGTACCAAGGATTGTTGCGATTGGCAGCAGGGTGAGGCGACGGGGCAGTTGTTTGAAACTGCTGATGCTGTCTGGGTCGTTGCCTATGCTCACACCGACGCAGAACATGAGTGCACACAATGCGTAAAGGCTGATGTCGCCTTCAAGTACCTCGGCAGGGATTATGTCTGTTACACCGCAGATGATACCCAGAATAAAGAAACCTATGATAATAAAGCTACCCTTCATCGTTATCTTTTTTTTTCTTCGTGTTTCTTTACGTTTTTCCATAACAGCATCGCCGCAATGGCGCTGCCAAGAATACCCATTCCAGCAATGAACAAGGCTTCGACGCCCAATGTGGGCAGTGACTTTATGATATCGGGGTTGCCACCGACCTCCACGCCAAGCACGAACAGCAATATCCATATGAAGAATATTGTTGCTTTGCCTATGTGGGTAAAACGGTGGCGGCGCATAAGGTAACCGAATGCTATGCCGCTGAACATCATTGCAATGACTATGAACATGTTGTTTGTAGTGTCTGTTAAGGTCAGTTCTGTGTCTTCCAGTCGTTCCAGTCGTATCTGGCTTCTATTCCGTTCTCAATTTCGTCGGCGAGCAGATGGAAAAAGTCGATACCTGTGATTTCCTCTATCTCATCAATGCTGCGGGCATATGTCTGCAGTTTCTTTTTGCCTGCGACATTCTCGCAGTAGAATCCTATTCCGGTGTAGCCATTGTCGTATGCGAGCAGCACCTTGTAGAAAGCGTTGGGGATGAGGACGCGGTTGTCGCCTATGTAGCCAAGACCTTTTTTGTCGGTGAATACAGGTCCGGTGACAACCAGTATTTCGCCATAGCGGTTGGCATTGTCGCGTGTGAGCTCCTCAATGCTCTTCCACACGCCACGGTTCAGGTTGCCGTTCTGTGGCGATATGTTAGAGAGGTAGAAACTCTCGTCCATGGCCTGCTCGCTCCATTTCATGTCGGCAGCCGGTGCAAGGTGTCCTCTGTCCCATCCGCTGTGTTTGTAGTCGTCGTCGACCGCCTGGCGGCCAATGACATTGGGGTCGGGAATGAACTTGCTGCCGCGTGGCTCTGTTCCGTCAACCTCTTCGCCTGTAAGTTCATAGGCCACCCAGTTGGGGTTACGGCGCTGCTCGTTGTAGGAAACGGTGTAGCCTACATGCTCTATCACCTGACTCTTGGTTGATTTTGTGAACTGCGGTATGGCAAGTTCAAGGCTGATTTTGTCAGCTTCATCGTGGTTACCGCCACTGTTGGTCTGGCATCGGGTGTATAGCATTGCAATGAGTAGTACTGCAATGCATATGAACAACTTGATGAATATGTGACTGCTATTATTGTTTCTTCTTGCCATGATGATGAGGGATTATGCTTTTCTGAGTTTACCGTTTTTCAGCACAACTTTGTATGTGCCGCCTTTCTTTGTGTTGAAAGAGAGAGTGCTGTTACCATAGCGCAGGTTGCAGCGGCCGCCGTTGTTGGATGTGATGACAGCCTCGGTGAGTTTGCCCTCCTTCCAGTTGATTCCAATCTCGAAACCACCGCGTGCGCAGATGCCACTGATGTTACCTTCTTCCCAAGCATCGGGCAATGCGGGCAACAGGTGAATGAATCCCATGTGGCTCTGCATGAGCATCTCGGTTATGCCGGCTGTGCCGCCAAAGTTTCCGTCAATCTGGAATGGAGCGTGTGTGTCCCAAAGGTTGTTGAGTGTACCGTTCTTCAACAGGTTGCCAAAGAGGGTGTATGCGTGGTTGCCGTCGTGCAGGCGTGCCCACTGGTTGAGTTTCCAACCCATGCTCCAGCCTGTTGCGCCGTCACCGCGGTGAACAAGTACAACCTTTGATGCGTCGGCAAGCACGGGTGTTGTCACCGGTGAAATGGTGTGTCCCGGGTGCAGACCGAAGAGGTGGTTCACGTGACGGTGCTGGTCGTTGGGGTTATCAATGTCCTTGCTCCACTCCATGAGCTGGCCATAGCGGCCGATAGCGTAGGGCGCAAGTTTGTCAAGGACACTCTGCCACTCCTTGCGCAGTTCGCTGTCAACGCCAAGAACCTCGGCTGCGGCAATGGCATCGAGCAGAATCTCACGTACTACGCCATGGACGAATGTTGCGCCCTGGTCAATGGGGCCGTGCTCGGGCGATGTTGAGGGTGCTGCCGTATATGTGCCGTCCTCTTTCTTCCATAGGTAGTCTACTGTAAAGATTGCACTGCTCTTTATGATGTCGTAGCCGGTCTCCTTGAGGAATTTCTTGTCGCGTGTGTAGTCGTAGTAGTCCCAAACATGTGTTGCAAGCCATGGGCCGGCCATGGGGTTGAAATTCCATGACATATCCTGGCTTATGAGCGGTGCAGTGAAACCGAAGATGTTGCCCGAGATGCTGGCTGTCCAGCCGCGTGCACCAAAGTATGACTTTGCTGTCACCTCGCCCGGTTTGGTGAGTGTGCGAATGAAGTCAATAAGCGGCAATGTACACTCTGCCAGGTTGGTGGCGCACGATGGCCAGTAGTTCATCTGCAGGTTGATGTTGTTGTGGTAGTCGACACGCCATGGGCCATCGACGTTATTGTGCCATATACCCTGAAGGTTTGCAGGCAAGTTGCCTGGGCGCGAACTTGAGATGAGCAGGTAGCGGCCGAACTGGAAATAGAGCTGTTCCAGCGCATAGTCGGGCTTGCCGGTGCGGTAGCTTGCAAGTCGCTTGTCGGTTGGCAGGTTCCTCACCGCGGGGAACTCAAGTGTTGTAGGTGCATTGGGGTTGAGGTTCAACTCAACACGGTTGAAGAGAGCTGTATAATCATTGTAGTGCTCTGTGAAAAGGTTGTCGAATCCCTTTGCGACGGCGTTTGTCATCCATGCTTGGGTTGTCTCGTCGGGGTTTACGCCAACGTAGGTCTTCGGGTCGTTGAAGTCGGGGTCGAAGTTGATCTTGTAGTCAGTGTCGGCTGTGACGTAGAAGCAGACCTCGTCGGCCTTCTCAACAACAATTTTACCGTTTTCAACGGTCACTTTTCCGTTTTTGGCAATTGCCTTGATGCGGATGGTGTACTGCATTCCGTTGTTGTCGAGCTTTGCCTTCCATACAAGGCCGCCCATGCCGTCGCTCTCCATTGTGCCCTCAGAGACTGGGTTTGGAGCATAGCTGAATGTGAGGTTCTGCATTCCGGGCTTGCTTGCGCTGTACTTCATGACCAATACATTAGCCGGGTATGATACAAAGCACTTGCGCTCAAACTCAACTCCATTCCTGTTGTATTGTACAACGGCCAAAGCCGAATCGAGCGAGAGGACGCGCTTGTAGTCGCCCAAGCCAATGAGGTTGTGCCCTGTCTCGATATAAATCTCACCCATAGTGGTGAAATTACCGAAACGGAAAGGCTTCTCGCCATAATACTCATATGACGCGGTGCTGTTGAAGTTCTCGCGTGTGAGCTTTGCGGCAAGCGCGTCGTCACCATCAAGGAACGCCTGGCGTATGTCGTCGAGCAGGTGTGCCGACTGTTTGTTCACGTTCCAGTAGTATTCTGCACCCTTCTCTGTGTTGGGGCCGCCACGCCACAGAGTCTTCTCGTTGAGGGTGATGCGCTCGGCCTCCAGTGAACCCAGGATGTTAGCGCCTATGCTACCGTTGCCGATGGGTAGTGAGTATGATTCCCACTCCTTGTCGGCATTGTAGGCTGCATCACCAGCCCATTCGGGTTTGCCCTTGCCTTTCCACAAGTCGGGGCGGCCGCCATACCATATTGCGCGTCCGTTGAGCGTTGTGGGCTGGTCGAACCAGATTGATAGACCGTTGATGTAATTGTTCTGCGCATTGATTCCAACCGCGCACAGCAAAAGAGCAAGGAGTGCAAACGTCTTTTTCATGGTTATCTGTTTTTGTTGTTTTCGAGTCCGTTAATGTGTTGTATCAGTTTTGCCACATATTGGCGGTAACTTAGGTTATAGTCGCGTTCAAAACCGAGTTCCTCGGCAATGTGGCGTATTGTTCCCTGCACGTCGTCCACGCGTTTGAGAACGCCGCTGCCGTCGGGGGCAATGCGGAATATCTCAATGTCTTTACTGCCGAATTCAATGAACAGGTCGCCGGCAATGGCGGTTCGCTTTACTGTTGCCATAGTGCTGTCAAATCATGAACATTACAACCAACTGTATTATTATCACCCTGAGGAACATGCACACAGGGTATACCGTTGCATATGCCACTGATGGGTTGTCACCTTCGATTGATTCGTTGGCATATGTCAGCGCCATTGGATTGGCCATTGAACCGCAAAGCAAGCCGGTTATTGAACCGAAATCGAGTTTCATCACGCGCAAAGCGAAGATGCCGATGAGTACAACCGGTACGAATGTTATGAGCAGGCCAAGGGCGAGCCACATGATACCTTCGGGGCGTACGATGGTCTCAAAGAAATGTGCACCTGCATCAAGTCCAAGGCATGCAAGGTACAGGTTTAGTCCAATGGCACGCAGCATCATGTTCGCGCTTTGGGTGGTGTAGGTGACCATATGGAGGCGCGGGCCGAATGTGCCTATGAGAATACCCACAATGATGGGGCCGCCTGCGAGACCAAGCTTAACAGGAACCGATATGCCCGGTATTGCCAAGGGAATGCAGCCTACCATGAGGCCAAGAATCATTCCAATGAACACCGAAACAAGGTTTGGCTCGTTAAGGCTCTTCACGGCGTTGCCAAGAATCTTCTCCACTCGTTTGATGTCGGCTGTTTCACCCACCACTGTAAGGCGGTCGCCAAGCTGCAATACAAGGTCGGGGGTTGCCAACAGTTGCACCTCGGAACGGTAGACACGGCTGATGTTGATGCCGTAGTTGTTGCGCAGACGCAGTGTCGACAACTTCTTGCCGTTGATTTCGGGGCGTGTGACAATGATGCGCTGCGATGTTAACTCGCTGTCTATCTTGTTCCAGTCTATGTTGTCGGCATTCCAGTCCTTCTGCTCCTGTTTGCCGAAAATCTGTCGCAGAGTCTCAGTCTCCTCGGGTTTTGTTATCACAAGCAGTACGTCATTCTCCTGCAGCACCCTGTCGGGCATTGGAATGAGCACGTGTCCGTCGTGCCACATGCGCGAGATGACAAAGTGGCTGTGCTTGTCGTGTACCTCGGAAATGGTTTTGCCGAAAATCTCGGGGTTGGTGACGCAGTAGCTGGCGATAAACACATTCTTCTTGTGCTTGCTGTCGGGCTGTGGAAGGTCGCTGGGCTTGACAAAGACCTTGCGCAGGAATATCATGGCAAAGATTACGCCCACAACACCAAGCGGGTATGTGAGGGCACAGCTCAATGCGGCTCCGCTGCTGTCGATGCCAAGCTGCTTGAGTGTCTGTTGTGCTGCGGCAAGTGCAGGTGTGTTGGTTGTGGCGCCGCAAAGTATACCGGACATGTCCGATATGGCAACATTCGTGGCAAAGCTCAATCCAACGGCAAGCAGTGTGCCTGTAAGCAGTACACCAATGGCTGGCAACAATAGCTTTGCTCCCTCACTGCGCATTGAACTGAAGAAACCGGGACCCACCTGCAAGCCAAGTGCGTAGACAAATAGCACAAGGCCGAACGTCTCGGCATAGAACAGCATCTGTCCGTCGATTGTAAGTCCGAAATGTCCGGCAAGGATACCGGTGAAAAATACGAATGTTATACCAAGCGAAATGCCCAGAACGCGTATGCGTCCGAGCATGAGGCCGATGGCAGATATCAGTGATATAACAATGATTGCCTGCAAGGCCGAATGTTCAATGAACAGGGTGTGGAGGTAGTCCATAGAGTGGTGCGTTTCTTTGCGTTATCTCAAATCCATCTCCTCGAAAAGGTAGCTTGCGCCGCCCACACGGTCAATGACAAAGAGTACATAGCGTATGTCCACCGAAATGTTGCGGCAGATGCTTGGGTCGAACTCGATGTCACTCATTGTAGAGCGCCATGTGCGGTCGAAATTGATACCAATGAGTTCACCCTTGCCATTGATGACTGGTGAACCTGAATTTCCGCCCGATGTGTGGTTATTGGCAAGGAAACATACTGGGATTGTCTTCTTTCCGTTGTGGTCTATGCTCCAACGGCCATAGTCCTTCGCTGCATGGATGTCGCGCAATACCTGTGGTATGTTATAGTCATAGATTTCAGGATTGTCCTTTGCCATGATGCCGTCGAGGGTGGTGAGGTGGGTGTGGTACTCGCCGTCGACATTCTCGTATCCACAGATTGTGCCGTATGCCACGCGCAGGGTAAAGTTTGCATCGGGGTAGAAGGCGCGCTCCTTGTCGCACTCGCGCAGAGCTTTCATATATTCTCTGTACCACTGCTCAATGGTGGGCACGTTGCTCAGGTTACGGTAGGCATAGCTTGCATTCTTCTTTGTGAGCGGAGCAAACCATGTGGCAAGTTGCACCATTGGGTCGGCAAGTATCTCCTCGGTTGTGAGGGGGTACTTCTTGATGAGTTGTGTGTTCGCATACAGGTACTCGACATACTGCTCTACGCCACCGTTGCCGGTGATGGCGGCAGTGAGCTCCTGTGGAATATTTTCGGCTGGCATGCGGTCGATGAACTCGGCAATCATGCGCCCGGCAATGGCCTTGTCAATCTCCACCCTGTAGTCGTTGAGGTAGTATTTGCGGCCTACGGCCTGTACGTCGGCTGTGAGCTTGTCGCCTTTTGCATGTTTTGAGTTGAGCCATGCAGCAAAGTTGTATACTTCAATGCCGGCAATGGTTTCGTTGAACAGTTCGCGTGCGAAATATCCTGGGATAGCCTTCTTGTATGCGGCGTGCATTGAGTCGAGCAGTGCTGCATACTGTGGCTTACCGGCAGCCCATGCAGCAAAAACCTTTTCATAATCCTCCTTTTTATCGGCTGTTTTAAGGCGTTCGAGTCCAAGGCTCTCTCCCTGCCACTTCTTCCATGCATTAGCGATGCTTGCGTGCTTTGCTGCATAGGCAATGCGTGTGGCAACATCCTTGCTCTGTGCCTCGCTGATGATGTCAAGACGTATTGTGCGAAGAGCAATCTTCATTGGGTTCGACTCGTTGGCAACGTACTCCACAGCATCGGCTGTAATGTACTCCTGTGTGTTGCCCGGGAAACCGTATATCATTGTGAAATCACCCTCTTCAACGCCCTTTGTCGAGATTGGAAAGTGACGCTTGGGGCGGTAGGGGACGTTATCTACAGAATAGTCGGCAGGCTCGTTATTGGCATCAGCATATACGCGGAACATCGAGAAATCGCCGGTATGGCGTGGCCATATCCAGTTGTCGGTGTCGCCGCCGAACTTGCCTATTGATGATGGTGGGGCGCCAACGAGGCGTACATCACGGTATACACGATATACAAAAAGATAGTGCTGGTTGCCGTAGTACATTGATTCAACGCTTGCGCGGCATCCCTTGCCCTTTGTGGCCTGTGCTATGATGTCGGCCTTGCTCTCGCCGGCAGCAATCCTGTCGGTAACATCCTCCATCTTTTCGAGTATGCTGATGGTGAGCCCTGGGACATGCAACTCCTCGGCACGCGATTTTGCCCAGTAACCGTCGGTCAGGTAGTCGTGCTCCACCGATGAGAGTTTCTGTATTGATGCATATCCGCAATGGTGGTTGGTCAAAAGAAGACCTTCACCCGATACGAACTCGCCGGTGCAACCGCCGCCGAACTGCATTACGGCATCCTTGAGCGATGGTTTTGTGGTAGAATATACATCGTCGGCTTTCAGTTTGAAGCCTTTTTTACGCATGTCCTTTACACGCTCCTTGATGAGGCTTGGCAACCACATGCCCTCATCGGCTGTGGCGGTGGTGAATGTGATGCACGCAAGCGCGCAAAGCAGGAATTTCTTTATCATAGTGGGTCGTATGTTTTATTTTTTGCGAAGATAATACTTTTAGCAATAAATTCAACCACAAACGGCAAACAATCCCCTAAAAGAGAACCAAAGGAGTGAAGGATGGTTTTCAAACTGCTTCTTTTAACTTTTTTTATTCACTATGTATTTGTATTTATATGCTTTTGTGATATTTTTGCGACAATTATATAATATTAAATTAACTTTGGTATAATTAGTATATATTGAACCATAGACTATGAAAAAAAGAGTATTATCAGTTCTTGTTGCTGTATGGGGATTGCTCACCGTTGCAACAGCACAGCAAAAGACAACTTTGAGTGCCAACATCGATGGTTACAAAAGAAGCAAGGTCTTCTTTGACTGCATGCAGACCCCGCTGATTTCACAGGAGTTCCACACCAACCCGGGCGAGGAGCACATATATAGCTTCGACTGCGATGCGCTTGTGTGGATGAACATCAACGGAAACACCGGCGTGATTCTGCAGCCAGGCGACAGCCTGCACGTTGATGTCGTATACGAAGGCAAGAATGCAAAGGTGACCTATAGCGGCACAGAGCGCGCTGTGAACAACAACCGCCTGGTGAAGAGCATTGAGAACCTCAAGCGCAGCCTGCGCTATAAGGAGCAACTGCTCGGCTGTGCGGCGCTCGACATTAAACCCAAGAGCCGCATCGATGATTCACGTGTGCTGCTCGAGAAGGCAAAGGCTCTTGTAGAGAAGAGTCCTGCAAGTGCCGAGGCTAAGAACTACGTGATGGCATTGATTGAGTATGATGTATACATGTCATTCGTCGAGTATCCGGTGATGTATGCAAGTGTAAGGGGTGTTCCTGTCGAGGAGCAGGAGATTGGTGACTACTGGAACATCATGGACGGTTATGTTGTCAGGGACGATGCCGAGTCAATGAACTGTTCCGAGTATGCAAGCTTCCTCATGCGCTATTGCTTCTATATGAACGAGAAGGCTGCCAAGGAGCGTGGCGAGGTATACACCATGCCTACAGTGATGGAGGATATGTACAAGGAACTCGCAGGGTTCTACGATGGTGCACCAAGGGATTTTGTTCTCTACACCTTGCTACGTAACTTCATATTGAACGGCCGTGAGATAGAACGTGCCGATGTCCTCTACAAGGACTATGTTGAAAAATACAACAGCAACGCATTCTACAAGAGCATCTTGGACATGCTCATGCAATAAATTTTAAACCATAACAACCGTATTCTTATGGGGAAAACAAATTTCAATATGAGGCTCTTCGGTAAAATAGCTGTTCTTGTTGTGCTGTTATTTTGTGGCACAGCTGCTGTGAATGCACAGGACGCGGCCAGTTGGAAGGAGAAGCCGGTGACATTGAGGGTGAGTAACCAACCATTGGGCAAGGTGCTCGAAATGGTTGCCGAGGCTGCGAATGCTAAAATTACGCTTCAGGAAGTCGCACTATGGAATGTCAATAAGCCTATAAGCCTTGCTGTCAAGAATAAACCGCTTGACAAGGTGTTAGGTGAGCTTGTAGGTGACCAGGACGTGATAATACGCTACGAGGGAGAGAACCAGATTATCCTTCAGCCCGACAAGAAAAAGGAGGGTGGTAGTGATAAAGGCGACGAGGTTTTTGTGTCGGGACAGGTATTTGACCGTGATACACAGGAGTCGCTCATTGGAGCAACCGTATTGATAACCGACGGAACTGGCGATAAAAAAGGTGCAAGAGGATGCCAAACAGATATTGATGGCAAGTTTAGCCTGCGATTGAATAAAAAGGAATCAATCAGTATTTCTTACGTTGGCTATGAAACTGTCTCAAAGCAGATACTTAAGGATGAGAATAATCTTGTTTTTGAGTTGAAACCATCGATTGAGATGGCCGAGGTGGTCGTTACCGGTATAAGCCGCCGAAGCAAGGACAGCTTCACCGGAAACTACGTGGAGGTAAAGGGTGACGATTTGCGCAAGATGAGCCCGACGAACATTCTCAAGGGTATACAGTTCTTCGACCCCAGTTTCAAGATCATAGAGAACAACCTCACCGGTTCGGACCCCAATGCCGAGCCCGATTTCCAGATTCGTGGTGACCAGTCGCTTGGCTCAAAGTCAATGAACAGCATGGACCTTATGCTCGACAACGTTTCGAGCCGTCCAAACACTCCGCTCTTTGTGCTCGACGGTTTCATTGTTCCAATGAGCAGAATCCTAGACCTTGACCCTGAACGTGTGGAGACAATCACTGTGCTCAAGGATGCTGCGGCTACATCGGTCTACGGTTCGCGTGCAGCCAATGGCGTTGTAGTTGTCGAGACAAAGGTTGCACCCGACGGTGCCCTCTCAGTGTCGTACAACGGAACAATGACTGTGCAGACTCCTGACCTTACAGACTACAACATGATGGATGCTGCCACAAAACTCGAGACTGAGTGGAGAGCCGGTCTTTACAGCCCTACAAACGCGGCACAGATGAACCTATATAACAGCTACCGTCGCAATGTGCTTGGCGGTGTCGATACCTATTGGCTCTCAAAGCCTTTGCGTACAGCCATACAGAACCGCCACTCTTTGAGTGTTGCCGGTGGTACCGAAGTGTTCCGCTACAGTCTTGACATTAATGCGGCAATGCAGCCCGGTGTGATGAAGGGTTCAAGCAACGGAACAAAGGGTGTGAACTTCAATATGACCTATCTCAAAGATAAGTTCACAATGCGTGCCAATGTGGGTCTTTCCGAGTCGAACAGCAGCAATTCGCCCTATGGCTCATACTCGCAATATACAAGGCTCAATCCTTATTATATACCTACCGACGCCAACGGACAGCAGATAAAGGTGCTCGACAACAACACTGTCAGCGGTCAGAGCAAGATGATAACCAATCCTCTTTACGATGCTACTGTAGGTATAAAGGACCGGACAAACAGTTTGAGCATGACAACAAACCTCAGCCTTGAGTATATGATACTGAAGAATCTGCGTGTCACCGAGCAACTCTCATATACAAGAGGATTGGCGGGAACAGACAGATTCCTCCCGGCCGACCATACAAGTTTTGAGACTGAGGATGACCTGACCCGTAAAGGAAGCTACTACAAGAGCTCGGGTGAGATGTCATCATGGTCGAGCAACTTTGGTATCAACTATAATCTTGTGCTCGACAAGCACCTGTTCAGTGTGTTCGGTAACTGGACTGTGAATGAGGACAAGAACAACTATGTTAACCTTTCGGCAACAGGATACCCCGATTCGCACATGGATGATTTCATCTTCGGTAACAAGATGGAGACAAGCATGAGCAACATCGGTAGTGAGAACATTTCGCGTTCGATAGGACTCATCGGACAGTTCTCTTATAGCTATGACAACCGTTATTCTGCCGACTTCAATATCAGCGGCGAGGCTTCATCGCGTTATGCGAACCATGAACTTGTTCCCTTCTGGTCTGTCGGCGGACGTTGGAATGCCCACAACGAGAAGTGGCTGCAGGGTTACCTCTCAAATCTTGTGCTTCGTGCAAGCTACGGTGTCACCGGTGAGCAGAACTTCAGCCCCGCAGATGCCATTGAGTACTATACATTCTCCGAGACAATGCGCCCCTACAACTCATTCCCCGTTTTGGGAGCTCTGTTGAGCGGCCTTAACAATCCAAGCCTTGGCTGGGCAAAAACACATAACGCCAGCGTTTCGCTCGACTTCGGATTCTGGAAGAACCGTGTGAATGTTACCTTCAACTACTATAACAACATCACAAAGGAACTTCTTACCAACTACGACCTTGCTCCTTCAACCGGTTTCTCTACTATGGTAATGAATGCCGGTGAGTTGCAGAATCAAGGTTACGATGTTACGTTGAACGTTGTTGCCGTGCAGAATTTGCGCAAGCAGTTCTTCTGGACAATCAATGCCAATGCCAATGCCAATAGGAACAAGATTCTCAAATTGTCGGAGTTTCTGAAGAAAGAAAATGAAAAGCAGATGGCTTCGGCTTCGGCTCCATTGCCACAGTACCGCGAGGGTGAGTCAACCACTACGCTTTATGTGGTGCGCTCGTTGGGCGTTGATCCCGTAACGGGTAAGGAGGTCTACCTCAAACGCGACGGTACAAAGACATTTGTTTGGAATGCAAATGACAAGGTTGCCGTGGGCGATTTGAACCCGAAAATCAGCGGTACACTCTCGACAAGTATAAACTGGAAAGATTTGTCCTGCACACTCGGTTTTACATATAAATATGGTGGAGTAGTGTATAACCAGACTCTTGTGGACAAGATTGAGAACCAGAATGTGGCATACAACCTTGATAACCGTGCAGGACAGGGACGTTGGGAGAAACCGGGCGATGTCACTCCTTATGTAGGCTTCAGCCCCACAGGTGCCAACACACCTGCCAGCACACGATTCATAATGGACGACAATGAAGTAAGGCTTGCGACAATGAACGTAGGTTACAGGTTTACCGGTGAGGACTTCAAGTATCTGCGCCGTGCAAACATTGATGTGCTTGCATTGAACTTTACAACCAATGACCTTGCACGCATCTCAACCATAAAGATGGAGCGTGGACTCGATTATCCGTTTGCACGTTCATACACCCTCTCACTCTCAATTATGTTCAGATGATAAAAATCAGGAATAATATGAAAAGAATCATTTATATAATTATAGTCGCTTTTGCAAGCATGGTGTCACTGCCCTCGTGTTCAGAGTGGTTGGACGTGACTCCCAATACCGATTTGCCTGCAAAGGAACTGTTTACAACCGAGAATGGTTTCAATAGTGCGCTTGCCGGTCTTTACATTCTGATGACCGAGGAGGATACATATGGCAAGAACCTCAGTTTCGGACTCATGGAGCAACTTGCGCAGATGTATGACAAGCTCCCTGACGGAACTACTGACCGCAACAGCGTGTATATCTATGACCGTGAGACCAGTGGTGCATATAATACAAAAGGTGTACTTGCAAATACATGGCGTGCCCAGTACAACATCATCGCCAATGCCAACAACCTCCTCAAGTGGTGGAATTTGAATGGTGAGGTGGTGTTGCTTGACTCTACAACCCGCAACATGATACGTGGCGAGGCACTTGCCTTGCGTGCATTCCTGCACTTCGACTTGCTGCGCGGATGGGGCCCTATGGACTATGCTGGCAACGCCAAAGCCGGGGATGTCAAGTGCATGCCTTATCGCACGGTTGCCGACCACTCAAAGCAACCTTTGTTGCCTGCAAGTGAGGTGGTAGAGCGCATCATCAACGACTTGAAGACCGCCCGCGAGTGCCTGTCCCATGAAAAAGATTTGGATTTGGGTGCCGACTTGAACAAGAGGAATATGCGCATGAACTATCATGCGATAAATGCCATGTTGGCACGTGTCTACAACTATGCCGGTGAAAAGGACAGTGCGGCCATGTATGCCAGCATGGTAATCGACGAGTGTGGCCTTTCGCTCGAGAGCGGCAACGATAACGACCCGATATTGTCAAAGGAGGTAATCTTCGGTATCAACATGTATGAGCTTGAGGACAATCTCTCTGAATACTTTGCTGTGGGTGAGAAGATGAATACAAAGTATTATCTTAACATCCCTACCTTGAACCAGATATTCGAGACTGTAGGTTCCGAGAGTGAGGATATGCGTGCCAAGGGTACAGCGTTCTACCGCAACAACGAGCAGCAGTGTGCAATATCATTGAAGTACATTGAGAACAAGAGCGGTATAATTCCACTCATCCGCCTGCCCGAGATGTATTACATTGCCTGCGAGGCCTCCGAAAACGCTGATGAGGCTGCTATTTATGTAAACAGCGTGCGCAACAAGCGCGGTATCTCCAAAGCAAAGGACGTGTCGTGTGACACAGAGGAGTTGTGCATGGCGGCCCTTAACAAGGAGTACCGTAAGGAGTTTTATGGCGAGGGTCAGTATTTCTGGTTCCTCAAGACTCATGGCGTGACAGGTGTATTGAGTCATTGCCCCGATGTTACACTCCATGAGGAGAACTTCATATTCCCTCTGCCCGATGCCGAGGTTGAGTATGGCTGGACACAGGAAGATGCTGTAGAGGAGTAATTTAACACAACAAGAATAAGTAACAGATATATGAAAAAAAGTATTCATTATATAGTTTGGCTGTTCGGTCTCATGTTCACGCTGACTGCTTGTGAAGGACGTGAACCCGATTTGTTCGACAAGGATTCGAACGGTGCATATTTCGACTACAACTATGCCAATGAATTTGAGCACACACTCAACTTCAGCGATCACATCGTTGGCAATCCCGACACGGTGACAATCACATTGAAGGTGAAATTGCTTGGCTATCTCATGGATGAGGCACGCACTCTTTCTGTAAAGACAAAGACAATAGAGGGGTATGAGCCCGCCGATGTTACTATAGATGAGGTGATTTTTGCCAACAAGGAGTATGAGAAGCAGATTGAGGTAAAGGTGAAGCGCCCCGAACTTGAGGATACCATTTATGCCGTGTGCATATATCTCGATGGCAGTGGTGACATAGGCACCGGTATCGAAGACAAGAACGAGATAAACCTCTATGTAAAGGAGTCTTATGAGAAGCCCGCAGTGTGGTATAGCCATATGGACACCTATCTTGGTGCGTGGAACAAGGAGAAGCATATTTTCCTGGCACAGCATACCGGTGACAACAAGTTCTACTCTAGCCTTTATGACAGCAGTACCGAGATGCATGATTTCGACGCAATCGTTGCCCTTAATGTGAGCGCCGTGAATGCACTGCTTGCAAGCGAGCCCGAAGAGGAGATTGTTGTGGACCTTCCTATCATCAAGGAGAGCGACCATCCTGCATACAGCAAGCCATACTTCTGGGGCGAATATGAATCCGTGTTGGGTATGTTCAGGGCAAACAAGTTCTGCCGTTTTACAACAATGCTTGGCGGTGCCACCACAAAGGATATAGTCTCTTTGTTTGCAAGTGATGATGCAAAGGCGAAAATGGAAGAAGAGGCCGATAATTTCCACAAGGACGATGTGCTTTACATGCTCAATGAGTATTACAACTATGCGTTGACGGGTATGCCCCTTTCTGACTACAAGAATCTCTGTTGGGTTGCACTCAGGAACGGTATAACATACAAGGTAAGGATTCCTTATTGGTGGGAAGACCCCAATGGTCTTGGTACCGGTGAAATTGTCAGGATGTATTTCGGTGAATACAGCGATGAGAAATACAGGTTCATGCTGACGACAATGTTGGAAGAGGAAGGTTCAGACAATTTCATCACAGAATCCATACTGCCATTTATCTATGATGTGGAGAGAGCAACATATGCTTGGGACAACTCTCCGTTCGGTGAAAAGCAACTTGCAGGCGAGGAGCGCCTCAAGGAGTGCTACCGCATCATAAAGGCAAAGAATGACAGCCGTCCGCCATCAAGACGCTTTGATATACCAACAGTTGCTCTTGATTGAGAATTACAGAATCAACACACATTCAAAGAGATTAGTTTATGAAAAAGATATTATCATTTCTGCTATTTGTGCCACTTTTGTCGGCCTGCTATCAGGACCTGGGCAATTATGACTACACATTGGACACGATGAATGAGATAAAATCCGTTTCCTTTACACCCTCTGTGGTAAAGTCGGCCAGTGGTGATGTTATCGAAGTGCAGCAGGCTCTGGATGAGAATGACCGTCGTCGCCGTGTGGATGTTGCTGTGGAGCAGACTCTTGCCGAGGACCTTGAGGAACTGGAGTTCTATTGGTTCAGGACATACTTGGACGAGGCAGGCAAAGCAGTTCAGGATACAGTACGTACCAAGGGTTATCTTGAATTCGACCTTCCTGTAGGCAAAGCGATGGCGTACAGCATCTTCCTGCAGATATATGACAAGACTACCGACCTGTCGCACTATTCGGGTTTCACAATAAAGACACGTCCTGTCTTCAAGAACAGTCTTTTTGTCCTGCACGGCAGCGAGGGTAGCCGCAAGGTCGGTAACATCGAGGTTATTGGTAATGACACAAAGATATATACCGATGTTAAGAGCGTTACCAAGGACAATAATCACTATGAGAATGCAACCGGTTTCGCTTATACCACATACATCAACATCCCGGACGATTTGACAAAGATTGGTGAGACATCAGTGTTGACAATCTTCTGCGACAATGGCGAGACAAGAGCCTATGACCCTCACGGAATGAACGTGAAGTTTACTTCGTCGCAGATATTCAAACCCGAGAGCGAGAACTTCTCGTTCAAGAGAATCATGCATACCGGTGACCCTTCGAACTACACACACTACAAGGTAGTTCTCACTGAAAACGGTGAAGTATATGTGGGTAATTATGTGCATGCTCTCTACAAGCCAGGACATGCTTGTGAGAACAGTGCCGACCTGCCACATCAGGGTGATTATAAAATCACAGCAGCAACAATCACCCATAACCGTTTCCTCATGTGGGATGCAAAGAACAACCGTTTTCTCTATGCTTCAAAGGATGATGGTGGCTTTGCAAGGGATGAGACAAACTCGGCCAAGACAAGCTATGTCTCAAGGAACCCTGTCCTTGATGCCTATGTCCGTTTCCAGGGACTGCAGCGTTCGCCCGAGGGTATGACTGCTGTTATGGGTTATATGAACTACCGCGACAACTATGACCAGCAGAATCCCTGCTTCATCTTCAAGGACGAGGCTAGCGGCGAATACTATCGCTACGAGCTATTGAAACAGGAAATCGGTGACGGCAGCAAGGCTCCTGCCACACGCGGCGTTGACGGTGCCGAGGAGGAGGCTCTCTCGGCCTATACAATCATTGGCGAGAAGAAACTGACAGGCTTGACCCCTACCGATATGTCAACCATAACATACAACTCATGGTTCACCACCAACAACCTCTTCTTTGCCGAGGGCAACACCGTTTACCGTTATAATGTTTCCAACGGCGACAAGTTTGTGGTCTATGAGGCTCCTGCGGGTTACAATGTTACAAAAATCAAGTTCCGCACCGAGGACAGCTCCGCATTCAGTAGCGACTTGGGCCTGCACATGAATATAGTGATGTCCAACGGAACAAACGGTGCCATAGCCGAAATAAAGTTCACTACTGCAGCCGACGTTGACAATGATTTCGCACCTCTCTTCTATGACCGCGACAATGAGGGTAACCTCTGGGGCGAGATCAAGGATATTCAGTTTGTGAATGAATATGCATATGAAATGATATATTGATAATTAGAGATATTATGAGAAAAACCATATTGTTTGCACTGCTTGTGTTGTGCAGTGCGGTAACTGCGGTAGCCCAGGTTACTATAAAGGGAAAGACCAACGGAGTGAAGAGCGGTGTTCTTTATATGCTTGCGCAGTCATCCGAGGAGAGAACAGACACCTTGGGCAGCTGCAAAATCAAGAAAGGAAAATTCAATCTTAAGGCAACGGTCAATGAGCCCATGATGGTGCAGCTAGTCGTTGGCGGTTTTTCGGGTGGTTTTACGCTGTTCGTAGAACCGGGAACCGTATATGACGCCTATCTTACCGATGGCGTCGACTACTACATCAACGGTGGTTCCCTGAACACCGCCTACACAGCTCACATGAAAGCATCCGATTCGTTGCGTGCCGTTGTCACGGGCCTTCAGGAACGTTACGAGGCAGCCCGTACCGCAAGAAAGTTCCGCAGTGCAAGCCTTGTGAACGACACCTTGCAGCGCGAGCAGGAGAACCTGCGTGTACTGACACAGAAGTTCCTTGCCGCAAACGACAACGTAATTCTTGCCTATACCATATATTCAAACATTCTCATGCGCAACTCGGGCTTCAAGGAGACACGTGGAATGTATGATTCCATGGGCAAGGGTGCAAAGGCGACACAGTTCGGACGCATAATAAAGGAGCGTATCGACCGCCTGTCAAAGACCGACAATGGCGCAAAGGCTCCCGATTTCACACTTAATGACCTCAATGGCAACCCTGTGACAATGAGCGCTGTAAAGGGTAAGGTTAAAATCATTGACTTCTGGGCAAGCTGGTGCGGTCCCTGCCGTTTGAACAACCCTGCACTCAAAGAGATATATGCCGACTTCCACGACAAGGGATTGGAGATTATCGGTGTCTCGCTCGATGAGGAGAAGGAGGACTGGGCGTTTGCTGTGGAAAAGGACGGCCTTGCATGGATAAATGTATCTTCGCTCAAAGGTTGGGATTGTGAAGTTGCCCGCCTATACAACGTGAAGGGCATCCCGGCGCTTTTTGTGCTTGATGAAAACAACAATATTATAGCAACAGGTCTACGCGACGAACAACTCAGAGTGTTCCTGCAGGAGAACCTTAAATAAAAACATACGTCTATGAGAAAAATTTTTGTTTTTGCATTGCTGGCCATATCAACAGTTGTTATGGCACAGGAAAAAAGGTTTGTTATAAAAGGTGAGATGAGCAGTCCTATGCTCTGTTATAGCAATGAGGCTGTAAAGGAGGTAAAACTTGAGCAGGTAGTCGATGGTGTTACAGTTGTGACAGCCACCGCAGCTGTAGAGAACAACAGGTTTGTCTTCGAGGGCTTAGCCCCCGAGGAACTCAGCCTGTGCAATATCTCAGGCTTTGACAACGGTGCCATACAGTTGTTCCTTGAGGAGGGCGAGATAACCGTGGGACCTTTCGATGCTGCATACCCCGCCGGAGCAAAGATTGGAGGTACACCAAGCAACGATATGTATCAGGCATATGTTGACCTCAACAGCAAGTGCGTGAACGAGGCCAAGGTGCGCATGAAAGCGGCACAGGCAAGCATGCCTGCCGAGATAAAGGGCAACCTCGCGGCCGAGGCAAAATACACCTCGCCGGTCTTCTATGTGAACAATATGCACTTCAAGGTAGCGATTATGGATTTCATATACAAGAACATCGATTCACCTGTGGTTCTGTATATCATCAAATACTCCATGATGCCTGCATTCAGCACCGATGTAATCCAGACATTCCTCGATGCCGTTCCCGCTGAGCTGCACTCACAGGCAATGTACAAGGAATTGGTTAACGATGTACGTTCGGCAAACCTCAAGGTTGGTGCCGTTGCTCCCGACATCACAGGCCGCACCCCCGATGGCAAGGAGGTCTCATTGTCCGATTTTAAGGGAAAATATGTGTTCCTCGATTTCTGGGCAAGCTGGTGTGCTCCCTGCCGCCGCGAGATCCCTTATCTCAAAGAGGCGCTCGCATACTCGGGCGAGAGTGACAATATCGTTGTCCTCAGCTACTCTATCGACGATGAATATGAGGACTGGACAGGCTGCATTGCCGACAATGAACTCGTTCACCGCAATTGGGTACACATCTCAGTGCTCAAAGGCTGGAACAGCGAGGGCCTGAAGTTCTTCGGTGTAAACGGCGTTCCTTATACCGCGCTCATCGATCCCGAGGGTAAGGTTGTGCAGTTTGAGCTGCGTGGCGAGGAGATGGTAAAGAAATTGAAGAAAATAGTAGACGGTATAAATGAATAAAGGAGGTACAGTTATGCTACATAGAATATTATCTACAATTGCAGTGGCTTTTATCTGCATTGCAGCAAGCGCACAGGGCGTTTGTGTTATCAAGGGAAACATTGCCGATGGCAAAAACATTAAAAAGGTTACCTTGACACGCACCGATGAAGTTGGCAGAACCATTGAGGTTGCAACAGCCAAGGTAAAGAAAGGTAACTACACCTTCAAATACGAACTCTCAAAAGACGAGCCTGTGCTGCAATACGTTGTGACAGGTTTTGGCGATGGCAAGTGCGTTGAACTCTTCGTTGAGCCGGGCGAGGTAATGGTCAATACATCATCTGTTGCCGCGGTTGAGGAGAGCGCGGTGTCAGGCACACCAACTAACGACGCATACGCCGCTTATAAGGCGGTTTGGGCAGCCGGTGCCAATGAGACAGCTGCTCTTGTTGCTGCACTTGAAGCACGTAATGGCAAGGAATGGATGGAGAGTGCCGAGGGCAAGGCTGCCATCAATAGAATAGAGGCAAAAGAGGCAATAAGGACAGAGTCCAAAGCCTTGCGTTTCCTCATTGAGCACAACGCATCGCCAATGACACCACTTGTCATTGAAAACTCATTGCTTCCCAAGCTCACAACCGCCTATGCCGACCAGATGGTAAAGACCATTCACTTGGATTTGCAGAATCACCCATACTTCCTCTCACTCCGTAACAAAGTGCTTGCAAATGACATGAAGGTGGGTAACGAGGTTCCCGACATTACTTTGCCTTTGAGCAGTGGCGAGGTTAAGAAACTGAGCGATTTCCGTGGCAAGTATGTTGTCCTTAACTTCTGGGCAAACGGCTGTGCAAAATCGGCCGATATGCTTGCCGAGATGAAGAACCTCTACGAGGTTGTGAAGGTGAATCAGGACCAGTTCGTCATCATCAGCGTTGCTCTCGAGAGTGATGCAGCCGCATGGCAGGCCGCATTGGAGAAAAATGGCATGGGTGGCGATGGTTGGTTGAATGCCTGTGACCTTGCCGGCGCCGCTTCTCCTGCAGCAGCGCTCTATGGTGTGGAGAAAGCGCCAAGAATAATCCTTGTTGAACCAGAGGGACGCGCTGTTTCACTCGATATGGATGTTGATGAGGTAGTAATGCGCGTTGAGCAGATACTCTCGGGCGACCTGTACTATTTTGACCAAGCCGACTACAAATGATAGTTTATCCTCATTTTTGTAAAGCAAAATTCAAGCGACTCACTTTACAGTGGGTCGCTTGAGTTTATTGTTTTATCGTCATAAATACAAAGGTAATAATATAGATGTTGACCCAACGCTGAAATTATTCGTGAATTTGTTATCCTGACAGAGCATAGCGACGAGAAATCTAATTTGTTTTAGAGATTCCTCCCTACGGTTCGGAATGACAATTCACTTATTACTTAACCAGCACCTTTTTGCCGTTAATAATATAAACACCTTTCAGGTTTCCGTTTTCACCTTTCAGTTTCCTACCTGTGAGGTCGTAGATGGTTTTCACCTTTAACCACACTGCGTGCGCTTGAACCTGCTCCCGCTCGCGTTAAAAGCTCAAGCAAGCTTGGCTTTTGCTCGCTTACTCGCGGCTTTCCGTTTTCACTTTTCACCTTTCACCTCCTCAATAGCAGTGTCGCCAATTGTCCAGGTGTATATGTCATTCTTTGCACCCCCGGAATCATTACCAATGAAAATGGGCAAGGATTGTTCCCTGCCCATTTGTCGTTATTTGTAGTATAAGATTACTTCACAAGTACCACTGACAACACTTGCTTCTTGCAACCCACACGGCGCGAACTGCGCCCGCGCTACGCGTGACCTATTGCTGCAAGTGTTATCGAAGTTTTGGTGATTACTTCACCAAAACTTTCGCTTCGCGCAAGTGCTTTACATTCGGTAATGTTTGATTAAGCAAGCTTATCAACCATTACTCTCACTTTACCAGCACTTTCTTGCCGTTGACAATGTAGATACCGGCGTTTGTGATGTTCTCTACGCGGCGGCCTGTGAGGTCATAGATAACCTTCTCGCCATTCTCTGCCTCAACACCCTCAATTGCAGTGTCGCCGATTGTCCATGTGCAGGTCTTGTCAATGCAACCTTTTTGGCCGTGCCACTTTGTGTTGCTGTAACCATAGTCGTCAATGTAACTTTCGCCAGCATAGTCAACAACAACATCCTTTAAGTTCAATGTGTATGTTCCGGCCTCGGTGACGGGTGCACTACATGTATATGCATCATATCCGTTCCATGTTGCATTTACAAGATACTCCATCTTGTTGCTTGCATTGTAACTGCTTGGTGCGTATGTCAAAACGTAATTCTTAGTATCGCCCTTCAGGATGATTTCACGTGAAATCTGCTGCCATTCCTCGTTGTATGAAGGAGTAACGGTCTGGTTAAACTCGATGACAATCTTTTCAATCTGGTCAACAGCACCCTCTACTGGTGTAACGCTTACAACCTTCAATGGAGTGATTGTGAATGTGTACAATGTAACGTTGATTTCGCGCTCTTCGTTTGCCACACCATCCATTGTGAATGTGCCGGCAGGGATGTAGAATGTGTATAAACCTTCCTCTGTGAACTCCTGTGGGAATGTAACGACAATCTTGTTGCCCTCCTTGTTTGCTTCACCGGCAACCTGGCTCTCCGATGGTGTCCATACCTGTACGCCATTCTTGTTCACGATTTCAACATTTGCAACGTTCTGGAATGTGATTTCAAGGTTGCCAAGTTCCTTCACCTTGTCACCGTCGTTCAGGTTTGTAGAGAATGATGGAGTTGGGTCAATAACCTGGAAATATGTATATCTGTAATTGTTCAAAGCGCCATCCTCGCTAAGGAATACACCCTGGTAGATGTCCAGGTTGTATGTACCTGGAGTTGTGATTGACTCTACAAGCTCCAATGTAACGGTCTTGCGGTCATCGCTGTATGTTACTTCATTCTTGAAGTTTGCAACAGGTGTCCAATAGTTGTCAAGAATTGACAGTTTGCTTGTATTAACACTTGCAATTGGTTTTGGGAATGTGATTTCAATCTTGTCGAGCTTTGTTACACCGCTTGCAGGAGAAACACTCTCAATTTCCATTGATGTAGCAATGTTGAATGTAAATGTCTGCTCTGCAAACTCCTCGCCGTCAACGCTTTTAATACAACCTGCAGGGATTGTGTAGCTCCACTCGCCGGGGACGTCAATAATCTGGTCCTTTAACTCCTCCTTGCCCTCTTTCTCATCGTAAACACTGTTCTGCTCGAACAAGAATACTGCAGTTGACTTCTCAATCCACTCGTTGTTGTCAAGACGTGTAATCTTTACAACATCACCTGTGTTCTTGTTTGTAACAGCAATACCACCCTCGGGCAGTGTCACTACGATCTCTTTGTTGAACTGGAGACGGATGTTGTACACTGTGAAAGTATACTCACCATCTGCTGGAGTAGAATACTGCAACGCGAAAGCTGCATCGCCCTCGTCCTTGCCGTCACCCTTGTCCTGTGCCATAGATGTTCCAAGCATAAAGAACATCGATGCGAATAAAAGTAAAAATTTCTTCATAAAATTGGGTTTTAGTTAATAATATTATCTCTTTTTCAATCATGGCTTCCCCTTATAGGGGAATAATACTCCGCGAATATAGTTCTTTTTTCAATCGCTTTGCACAATTTGTTGAAAAATGTCGCGTTTGTGCCGTTTTTTCTAAAAAATAGGTGTCAAATGCGGCTGTTAGCTCCCAAAAAGTTAAAAAGTGTGTAAAATGAGTGAATGGCTTAATGTGAGTCTAAAAACACACCAGGGGATGTTGGGAAGTCAGGACGGAATTTTGTAATAGATAGACTTGGGCATTCTCCCAATTCATAAATGTTTATGTAAAAACAGCTCGGTTTTGCGATGTTTAAGCAGTACCGTGGACAAAATGCGGACAATTTGTTGACAAAAAACGATATACAAAAACGCTAACTACTCGAAAAGTAAGTAATTAGCGTTCTAAAAAGTACTCGAAGCGGGACTTGAACCCGCACGGCTGTTAAGGCCAAAGGATTTTAAGTCCTTCGTGTCTACCGATTCCACCATTCGAGCGACCTTGTGTTTTGTCGTGGTTTTCCACAACGAGTGCAAAGATACAATAAACGTGCGAGATATACAATGCTTTATCTTTAATTTTGTATAATGACCTGGGAACCGTTGTCATATACACGATAGCGCCAGAGTGGGCGGGAATCGCCTTCAATGGCTATGCCGCTGCTGTTGAGGTCGTACTTGGTGGCGCAGCGTGGGCAGGTGGCATGTCCCATTGTGTAGTCTATTTCTACACGGTGGCGTGCAAGGTCGCAGCTGGGGCAGGCCCAGTCGTATGCGCAGAGGTTGCCGTCGCCCATAGCCGGTGTGCCGATGATGAGTCCGCCAAGGCCATAGTAGAACTTTCCTTGTTGTAGATGTATCTGCGGGATGCTCACGGTCTGTGTCTTGCCCATGGCATCGGTTACCTTGTATTCACCTATGCTTGCCCCTTGTCTTATACAGATGAACTGCCCGAAGCTACGTGCCTGGTTGTATGGGTAGATGGTGCCGTCGAAGATGACATTGGCGCGGTAGCTCGAGTAGGGGTTGTCGCCTTCACACGCGGTAATGACTAGCAGGGATGTGAGCAAAAGGGTCAGTCGGGCAATTTTTTTCATCAGTCAGGTGTGTTTTTAATTTAAACGCCCGGGTGTGGCAGTTATTACTTTCTCCGGGCTGTTTAACTTTTTTATTCACTCAACAACGCCTTTTCGGCATCACGCGTTTTTTGGAAGTCCATTGCATCGTATATGCCGTACATAATCTTTCTGATCTCCTCGTTGCACGGGTTGCCAATGCTGCCCTCGTGGGTGTGGTGCACGTCTTTGTTTGGTGTGAATGTGCCGGCTTCGATATCGAGGCCCACCTTCTTGTAGGCGTCGCGGAACGGCATTCCCTCTGTGGCAAGGCGGTTTACCTCCTCTACACTGAACATGGCGTCGTAGCGGCTGTCGGCAAGGATGTCCTTGTTGACCTCAATGCGCTCAATGATGTAAGTTGCCATTGCAATGCAGTCCTTGATTTCGTTGAAAGCAGGCAGGAAAAGCTCCTTGATGACCTGCAGGTCGCGGAAGTAACCGCTTGGCAAGTTGTTCATAATCATTGTGATGTCCATTGGTAATGCCTGCAGGCGGTTGCACTTTGCACGCATTATTTCAAAGACATCGGGGTTCTTCTTGTGCGGCATAATGCTGCTGCCTGTGGTGCACTCGGCAGGGAGTTTTACAAACCCGAAATTCTGCGAGTTGAACATGCAGGCATCGAATGCCATCTTTGACAGCGTTCCGGCAACGCTTGCCAGGGCAAAGGCTACGTTTCTCTCGCTCTTGCCGCGCCCCATCTGGGCATAGACAACGTTATAGTTCATTGAATCGAAACCGAGCAGTTCGGTCGTCATTGCGCGGTTGAGGGGGAACGATGAGCCGTAGCCGGCTGCCGAACCAAGCGGGTTGCGGTTGCACATCTTGTAGGCAGCTTGCAGAAAGAGCATATCATCGGCAAGGCTCTCGGCGTATGCGCCGAACCACAGGCCGAACGATGACGGCATTGCTACCTGCAGATGGGTGTAGCCCGGCATGAGCACCTCTTTGTGCTTCTCGCTCTGCTTTTGCAGTGCGTCGAAAAGTGCAATGACAGCCTCGCAAATCTCTTGCAACTCATGGCGGGTGAAGAGCTTCAGGTCAAGAAGTACCTGGTCGTTGCGCGAACGTCCGCTATGGATTTTCTTGCCTATGTCGCCAAGAGCGCGTGTGAGCATAAGCTCCACCTGTGAGTGGACGTCTTCAACGCCGTTTTCAATGATGAACGTGCCTGTCATAGCGGCAGAGTATATGCCCCACAATCCTTGTTGCAGAAGTTTGCGTTCTTCTTTTGTCAGCATTCCAATGCTCTCGAGCATTCTGCAATGTGCAAGCGAACCAAGCACGTCGTAGCGTGCAAGCATAAGGTCGAGTTCTCTGTCGCGTCCCACGGTGAAACGCTCAATCTCGGGGTTTACGTCTATGTTCTTTTCCCAAAGTTTCTTTGCCATAGTTATTGTATTAAACGGATTCCCGACGTGTGCGCACACATCGGGAATGCCTTGTCTTGTATATCAAAAGCCTGGTTGGCGCTATCAATACTCTATGAGTGACAACGCCTCGGCTATCTTTTCAACCCCCTCTTTCAAGGGCTTGTCAATCATTGAGCGCAGCATGAAGTTTACTTCGGCCTTTATCACTACACGCATCTTGGCTGCCTCCTCGCCGTTGGGGATAATCTGTATCCACATATTTACGGGGATGGGCGAGCCTACAGCCTCGAGCTTGATGCACTTTGGTGCCTCGCGTTCAATGACCCTGATGGTTAGGTTGCCCATTGGAGGCACGTTGACGGTAGCCTCGTCGCGGCTGTATGTCAAATCCTTTATCTTGTCCTGTGGCAGTTTGTCCTTCAAACCTTCGAGGTTGTTGAGGTCCTCGAGCTTTGCATATACTCTTGCCTGTGGAAAAGGGATGTTCTTTACGCTACTTTCGTATTGGCTCATGACGGATTACTTCAAGTCGTTTCTCCACTCCGATGGGTTTGCACGCCACTCCTGGAGAGTTGGCATAACCTCCTCGGTGATGTAGCCGGTCTCCTTAGCAGCCTCAAGCACAGCCTCGTAGTCGGTGAGTGTGATGAGCTTTACGCCGGCATTCTCGAATGCCTCTGTAGCGACGCTGAAACCGTATGTGAATGAAGCGACCATACCGATAACCTCAACGCCGGCAGCGCGCAATGCGTCAACGGCACGTAAACTGCTCAAACCTGTTGAAACAAGGTCTTCAACAACAACCACCTTTGCGCCTGGGAAAACGTCGCCCTCAATCTGGTTGCCCATACCGTGGTCCTTAGCCTTTGGACGAACGTATACGAATGGCTTTGCGAGCTCCTCGGCTACAAGTGCACCCTGTGCGATGGCGCCTGTTGCAACACCAGCAACGATGTCAGCCTCGGGGAACTCCTGGAGAATGAGGTTTGCAAGACCCAACTTAACGCGTGTGCGCAATGAAGGGAATGACAATGTCTTGCGGTTGTCGCAGTAGAATGGTGATTTCCAACCCGATGCCCAAGTGAATGGCTGCTCGGGCTGCAACTTCACAGCCTTGATCTTCAACAGTTCGGCTGCCAATGAAAGCTTTGATTTGTTTGACATATTCTTTATATTTTAAAAGTTGTTATCTTTTAGGATGCGCTAATATACGAATAAACTCCTTTACGGCATTTATTTATTCCTATTTTGTTTGTGTGTAACCCTCTTTTTTGAGCAGTTCAATGATTTTTTCCTTGAAATCGCCCTGTACAAGAATCTCGCCATCCTTGGTGCTGCCGCCTACGCCACACTTTGTCTTGAGCAGGCGGCCAAGTTCTTTCATATCCTCCTCTGTTCCTATGAAGTTCTTGACCAATGTCACTGTCTTTCCGCCACGGTGGTTCTTTTCAATGCTCACCCTGAGCTTCTGCTGTTGCTTTGGCAGTGTCTCATTTTCCTCCTTTTCATCGGTGGAATATGCAAAGTCCGGGTTTGTGGAATATACTATATTCAAGCGGTCTTTCCAGTCGTTCTTTTTCATTGTTGGCAACGGTTTTTACAAAATTATCGGTCGCTAAGGTACAATATTTTTGCGACAAATTTCAAAGCTTCATAAAATAACATTAAATTTGTTCCGTTATTAATGAAAACACGCGCGAAAGATGGCTCAACTTGCGAAAATAGAAAAAGTTCCCGAACCCACGCTCAGGCGTTTACCCTGGTATCTGTCGGTTTGCCGCCTGCTCAAACAGCGCGGCGAGCAGTACGTGTCATCGACACGTCTATCAAAAGAGACCAGTATTGTGGCTTCGCAGATTGCGAAGGATTTATCCTGTGTGAACATTGTGGGTCGCACACGTGTGGGGTATGACATCGATAACCTTCTTGAGGTACTC
This sequence comes from Bacteroidaceae bacterium, assembly GCA_045660825.1. Taxonomy (GTDB): domain Bacteria; phylum Bacteroidota; class Bacteroidia; order Bacteroidales; family Bacteroidaceae; genus HGM04593. The sequence goes on along the minus strand of JAZREN010000060.1, from coordinate 76,018 downwards.
GAGGATTTTCTGGGCTTCACCCGCATGCACAAGGCGTTCCTTTTCGGTGCAGGCAAATTGGGTAGTGCGCTGCTCAACGATACCGGCCTCAAGCAGTTTGGCCTTGAGGTGGTAGCGGCATTCGATACCAGTCCAAAGGTGGTGGGTCACAGTGTGGCGGGCATTCCGGTGTATCACATCAATGAGCTTGAGGCAAAGATGAAGAAGCACAATGTGCAGATTGGTGTGCTCACGGTGCCCATTGACCGTGCTCAGGAGGTGGCTGACAAGATGATTGTGTGGGGTATAAAGGCCATTTGGAACTTCACGCCGTTGCGCATACGTGTCCCCGATAATATCGTTGTGCAGAACACGTCGCTCTATGCCCATCTGTCGCTGATGTTCAACCGCCTCGAGGGGCTTAATGTTCCAGAAGAAATTTGATTGAAGATGAAGATAATAGCTGTTGGAAAAAATTATAGAGACCATGCGATTGAGTTCGATGGCAGCAATGAGAAGCCTGCGGTGCCGATGATTTTCATGAAACCCGATTCGGCTATCATAAAAAACGGAAAGCATTTCTATGTGCCCGATTTCCTTGGTCGCATTGACTATGAGGCCGAGATTGTCGTGCGCATCAACAAATTGGGAAAGAGTATTCCCGCGCGCTTTGCCCATCGATATTACGACGCCATCACCGTAGGTATTGACTTTACTGCGCGTGACTGGCAGCGTGAACTCATCGCCGCCGGTGAGCCTTGGGACATGAGCAAGGGCTTCGACGGTTCGGCTGTGCTTGGCGATTTCCGTCCTGTAGAGCGCTATGATATCAACAATGTCGACTTCTCGTTGACAATAAATGACGAGGTGGTGCAGAAGGGCAATACCTCGCAGATGTACTTTGCTGTTGATGAGATAATTGCATATGTGAGCCGTTTCTGTACGTTGAAGACCGGCGACTTGATATTCACGGGCACGCCTGCCGGCGCCGGCCCTGCAACAATAGGAACGCACCTCAAGGGCTATATCGGTGATGACAAGGTGCTCGATTTTTACGTAAGATAAAAATTCTGTATGAAGATAAGGCGACTGATATTCTCTCTTCTGCTGCTGTGTGCAACGGTGGTCAAGGCGCAGTTCCACTCTGTCGATTGGGGTGCTGTGCGCGGCGATTCGTTGTTGCCGCAATGCACTCATGTCGTGGATTTGCCCGCCGACTATGCTGCATATAGCTACTCGGCCCGCATTGAATATCCCGAATTCCAGAAGATGACAGCTGCCGAAATTGCCCGCTATTCCATTGGAGAAGAATTGCCCGAAATGCCAGTGGTGGAGTGCTACGTGGGTGTTCAGGCTAAACAGGCGCAGCTTGATGTGCTGTTCGTGCCGGTGGTTATGCGCGACGGCAAGTACTATCGCATAAACTCATATAAACTTGTTGTTGACAAGCAACCCGTGGTGCGCCTACAGCGTGTAGCTTCTGTCGCGGCAGAGCGCTATGCGACATCGTCAGTGCTTTCTGTCGGCAAGTGGGTGCGTATTGCTGTTGAGGAGAATGGCGTACACAAGATAACCGACAGCGAACTCAAGAAGATGGGTTTCGCCAATCCGTCAAAAGTGCGTCTTTATGGCTATGGCGGTCACATATTGCCCGAGACCGGCTTGGCTTCATTGCCCGATGACTTGGTTGAAATACCGCTGTGGCGCGAAAACGGTTTTGTGCTGTTCTATGCAAACGGAACAATAAAATGGGAGTATAGCGGTGGTCGTTATATCCACTCGCAGAATGTCTATTCAACAGTCGGTTGCTATTTCCTTACCGAAAGTGAGGATGCCCCAATGGAGTTCCCAAAGGTGACACTGCAACCGACGAACGATGCAGTGTATACCTCGTACAACGATTATGTCCTCTACGAAAAGGAGAAGAAGAGCTTGTGTTCCTATGGTCGCGTTCTCGTGGATAACGATGCTTTTTCTAGTACGTCAAGTCGTGCCAAAAACTATAGCTTTGCCATTGACGGAGCTTTGGATGGCACGGCTGTCGTTGACCTTTCGTTTGCGACAGGCGGTGAAATAGCAAGCAAGGTTGCAGTGCTTTATGGCGATTTCAATTCGACATTCGAGGCGGGGTCGCTCACTATTCCGCGTGTGGTGTCGGGTGAGGTTGGCAAAATTGCAGAGGGTAAGTTTACGATTCCGGGAGGTGTTGCCGGTAAATCAACCTTTTATCTGGTGCATGTAACCGATGATAACTCGCTTGTGGGTTATCTTGATTATCTGCGTCTGAATTTCCGCCGCTTGCTTGCCTTGCGTGGCGCGAATACGCTCTTCCGTGGTGATTTGATGAATGATGGCAATGCGAAGTTCGAGATTGCGGGTTGCAATGCCAATACGAGGGTGTGGGATGTATCCTCGCCGTCTGCAATAAAGGAACTTGCCGGTGAACTCAAGGGGACAACCTATTCGGTGGTTGCTCCGGCCGATGTCAACTTCAATCTTGTTGCTGTTAATGTAAAAGGCTCGTTTCCATCGGTAAAGGTGCTAGGCGAGGTCCCCAACCAGAATCTGCATGCCATTGCACAGGCCGATATGGTGATAATAGTTCCCTCAAACGGCAGTTTCCTGTCGGCAGCAGAGCGTCTTGCCGATGCGCACCGCTCAATGGACGGCATAACAGTAGAGGTTATGACAGCGCAGCAGGTATATAACGAGTTTTCATCGGGAACACCCGATGTCACGGCATACCGCCGACTGATGAAGATGCTTTACGACCGTGCCGCAACATCGGACGAGGCACCGAAATACCTGTTGCTTTTTGGTGACAGCTGGTTCGACAACCGTTTGCTCACATTCCCCGGTCGCAAGCAGGATGACTATCTACTCTGTTATGAGTCTCTCAACTCGGTAGATGCCATACGCTCCTATGTGCTTGAGGACTATGTGGGCTTCCTTGATGACAGTGAGGGTAGCAACCATACGCGCGACAAGGTCGATTTAGGTGTGGGACGCATACCGGCGCAGTCTGTGGCCGACGCCAATGCTGTTGTTGACAAGATAATTGCCTACATGCAGAACAAGGATGCCGGTGAGTGGCAGAACAGGGTGTTGCTCCTTGCCGATGACGGTGATGACAGCATGCCTAACCAGCATATGAAGGATGCCGACAGCATTGCCGTAATCTATGAAAAGAATTATCCTTCATATATTGTGGACCGTATCTATTGGGATAATTACCCCATAGAGGTGTCTGCGACAGGAAAACGTTATCCTGCAGTTACAAAGGATATATACAACTCTCTTGCGAAGGGTGCTCTTGTGGTGAACTACTCGGGACACGGAAGCAGTAACTTGCTGTCGCATGAAATGGTATGGAAGGCATCGGACATGGCATCGGTGAAATCGCCGCGCATGCCGTTATGGGTTACGGCGTCGTGTGATATCGGTCCGTTTGATATGGGCGACAACTCGGTTGCCGAGTCGGCAATCATGAATGCCAATGGTGCCGCAATCGGTCTTTTTACTACGACTCGCACGGTGATGCAAAGCTATAACTCGGTAATTAACAAGGAGTTCTCCAAGCTGATTATGCAGCCGGTGAATACAGGAAAGGTCATTGCAGTTGGTGATGCTGTACGCATGGCAAAATGTAATGTCATTGCTACTGGGAGTGACCGCACTGTTAACAAGTTGCAGTATGTGCTGCTTGGTGACCCCGCGTTGAGGCTCAAGTATCCCGCATATCGTGTTGTGGTAGACAGAATGAACGGCGTTGATGCCGTGCACGATGTGGCGCAAGTGAGTGCAGGCTCTCTGCTGAACGTTGAGGGACATGTGGAGAGCACCGACGGCAGGTTGGCCGAGGGCTTCAACGGTGTGCTGTATTCAACACTGTTCGACAGTGCTGTCGAGGTTAATACGCGCGACAATACAGGCTTGGGCAGCCATTCATATACAGCCTATGACAAGACGCTTTTCTCGGGTAATGACTCTGTCCGTAACGGCCGTTTCTCGATAAATATGCCAATACCTTTGGATATAAGCTACAGCAATGATTATGGTATGTTGAACCTGTATGCCGTGGATACGGCCTACGTGTCGTTGGCACAAGGTCATTTCGTCAACTTTGTCGTTGGAGGAACTGCAACCGATTTTGCGAATGACAGCATTGGACCCCAGATAAAGATGTATCTAAACTCTCCATCCTTTGTCGATGGTGATGATGTGAATGCAACACCTACTCTGGTGGTGGAATTATACGATGAAAACGGCATAAATACTATGGGTACCGGCATTGGACACGATATAACAGCTATGGTGGATAACAATCCGCTCCATACCTATAATCTGAACAGCGCCTTTGTTCCGGCGGTGGGTGACTACAAGCGTGGCACAATAAGTATGCCGCTGAATAGACTTGATGCCGGTGAACACACATTGACATTGCGCGCTTGGGACTTGTACAACAATTCGTCGTTTGCGAAGCTTACATTCAATGTGGATCCATCGCTTGCTCCCGGATTTGTGGAGCTCAGGGTGAATCCCGCTCCGGCGATTGCGGGTGCGCCGGCTACATTCACTCTGGTTCACGACCGTCCACAGAGCGAAATAGATGTACGCATTGATGTGTTCAATGTGCAGGGGCTGCTCATGTGGAGCAACAATGAACAGTTGGTGTGCGACGGGAATACTTATAGCTGTGCTTGGAACGCAGTGGCGCAGGGCGGTCAGCCTTTGTCAACGGGTGTGTATATTGTGAGGGCATACATAACCGAAGGTGGTGTCACGTCGGCAACAAAGACCGTGAAATTTGTTGTGGTGAACAATAAATAAGTGAAAAAATAGTTATATAATGTGCAAAATGCTGTATGCATAGCGAAAAAAAACAGATATGACAAAGAATAACATAATAGTTTGGTTTCTATTGGTCGTGATGGCCGTTCCGGTCTTTGCACAGGATGCGAAGACGCAGCTCAACCCGGTATATACAGGTGTAACATCGCTTTCCATCGCTCCCGATGCACGTGCCGGTGCGCTTGGTGATGTGGGTGTGGCTACCGAGCCCGATGCAAACTCGCAATATTGGAACCCTGCGAAGTATCCGTTCAACATTGCGCGCGCCGGCGTGTCAATGTCATATACCCCATGGCTCCGTCAGTTGGTGAGTGATATCGACCTTGTGAACCTTGCAGGTTTCTACCGCATTGGCGACTATTCGGCCTTGAGTTCGTCATTGACATACTTCTCGCTAGGTGAGGTGTTCGTGGAGAATGAGATGACCATCAAACCCTATGAGTTGGCTTTTGATCTTGCGTATTCACGTATGCTCTCCGAGACATTCTCGGCAGCCATTGGCTTGCGATATATATTCAGTGACCTGCAGTATGACTACACCGAGGATATGTCACCCGGACACGCTTTTGCTGCCGACATTGCACTCTACTATAACAAGTATCTGTTCATGGGTAATCGCGAGTGTCTGTTGGGTCTTGGTATGAATATTTCAAATATAGGTACAAAGATTTCATACGATGGCGGCTCAACAAATGAGTTTATTCCAACTAACCTGCGTTTGGGTGCATCGTTACTTTTGCCTTTTGACGAGTATAACACATTGTCAATCAGTTTTGACCTCAATAAATTGTTGGTTCCAACGAAACCTTCATACAACCAGTTCCTGGAGGAGAATCCTGCTCCCGGTGTGGATGACAACAGTCGCTACTCTGAGTATCAGGCATGGCTTGATGGTACAGGCTATAATGACATCTCTTCAATTTCGGGCATATTCAAGTCGTTTGCCGATGCTCCCGGAGGTTTCAAGGAAGAGTTGAGAGAGATATATGGCGGTATAGGTCTTGAATACTGCTATAATCAGCAGTTCTCGTTGCGTGCCGGTTATCACTATGAGGATGCATACAAGGGAAACAGAAAGTATTTCACCCTTGGTGCGGGATTCCGCATGAGTGTGTTCTCGCTCGATGCTGCATACCTTATTTCTACAGCGCAGAGCAACCCGCTCGACCAGACATTGCGTTTCTCGCTCTCGTTCGACCTGGATGGCTTGAAGGATCTTTTCCGTAGATAAAAAATTATTGATATGATAAGAGTTGGTTTTGGTATTGATGTGCATAAGTTTGTTGAGGGGCGCGACCTTTGGATTGGTGGTGTGAAGATACCCTATGAGTATGGCTTGGCAGGGCATTCAGATGCCGATGTGCTCATACACGCCATATGCGATGCGCTGTTGGGTGCGGCCAATCTGCGCGACATTGGCTATCAGTTCCCCGACAATTCCGATGAGTTCCTGAATATCGACAGCAAGATTCTCCTACGTCGCACTGCCGAGCTGCTGAAGGAGAAAGGTTACAGCATTGGCAATATTGACTCTACTGTGGCAGCGCAGGTACCAAAACTGAATCCGCACATTCCCGCAATGCAGCAGGCCATGGCCGATGTGCTTGGCATTGATGTCGATTGTGTGTCGGTAAAGGCAACGACAACCGAGAAACTTGGTTTCGAGGGGCGCAAGGAGGGAATAACCGCCTATGCAACGGTGCTTATAAGCAAATGAGGTCAAGAAATACTTTTATACAATTTGCGATATTGGCAGCAGTAATGCTGCTGATTTCGTCTTGTGCCTCCTTGTCTCCAAACGGCGTGGGGCGTGTGAAGCGCTATACGTTTGCCGAGGAGAGTGTTTCTGAAGAGTTCGATGGCTGGAAATTTGCTTTTGTGTCCGATTTGCATTATCCGAGTTTGTTTACTCCCAAACGTTTGGGAAAACTAGTGCGTCGCTTGCAGAAAGAGTCGCCGGATGCTTTGCTCCTTGGTGGGGACTATGTGACTGATAATGATTCTATAGATACCTTGTTCAAGTCGCTTTCGGCGGTGAAAACCTCTTTGGGGACGTACGCAGTGCTAGGTAATCATGATAAGCGCAACGAATCGATGATAAGAAAGGCTATGGGTGAAAATGGTGTCATGCTGCTTGACGGAACGATTCAATATATGATTTTTGATGATGGCGGCGAATTGGGTATAGCCGGTGTGTATGACAGTTTTGCGGACGACACGCTTTTCGCGCAGTATATGGAACGCGCGAATGACCTGGATTTCTTGATATTGCTCACTCATAATCCCGATTTTGTCGAGCGACATTCGTTGACTGCAGACCTGGCTTTTGCAGGTCACACTCACGGGGGGCAGGTGTCGCTGTTCGGGCTTTATACACCTGTGAAGAATACGCGCTATGGCAGGCGTTTCCTGCGTGGCAGGAACCGGACTACTAATGGCACTACGATGATAACAACCAACGGAGTGGGTACATCAAGACGCAAGGTGCGCTTCTGTGTGCCGAGCGAGATTGTCCTGGTGACATTGAAAAGTGTAGGTAAGAGTGTGAAATAATAGCGGACCTTTGTTGGTCCTGCTTGTATAACCGTTATTTTTGCAATGGAAAATCAAATTCTTAAAAGAGCTATGATTGTTGTGCTTGTTCTTGTCGCCTTGTTGTTGCTGGCGATTATGGTTGTTGCAATCTCATATTGGGCAGTTGAGGCAAAGAGCCGCAATAAGCGATACGGCAATGTTGACGATGTCCCATACAATCGTGTGGCGTTGGTTCTTGGAACCAATCCGCTAACTCCAAGCGGAGGCCAAAACTATTATTTCAAATACAGGATAGATGCGTGCGTGGAACTCTACAGGGCCGGGAAAGTTTCAAAGTTCCTGTTGAGTGGCGACAATTCAAGCAAAAACTACGACGAGCCTCAATATATGAAGAACGCATTGATGGAGCATGGAATTACCGAATCTGACATAGTGTTGGACTACGCAGGTTTCAGGACTTTGGATTCTGTGGTCAGATGTAAGGAGATATTCGGACAGGAAAGCATTACTATCGTATCGCAAGGATTTCACAATGCTAGGGCTGTGTGTCTTGCATCGTGGTATGGTATTGATGCCATTGGCTTTGATGCCAAGGATATAAAACATTCCAGGACATATCTGTTCTTTGGTGTCGGACGCGAGGCTCTTGCGCGCACCAAGATGTATGTCGACATAATTGTTGGCAAGAAACCTAAATTTCTGGGTGAGAAGATTGAAATATAAAGCCGGTGACGGTTTGGTAAAAATAACTTACATATGAATGACGTTGACGAATTGTATATGAAGCGATGTCTGCAGCTCGCCGGTTGTGGCGCCGGCAGTACTTCGCCCAATCCTATGGTGGGTGCGGTGATAGTCTGCGACGGTCGCATTATTGGTGAGGGTTACCACATTCGCGCAGGTGAGCCGCATGCCGAAGTGAATGCTGTTAATTCGGTGGCTGATGAGAACCTGCCTTTGCTCGCACGTTCGACAATGTATGTGAGCCTTGAACCCTGTTCCCATTACGGCAAGACACCGCCATGTTGTGATATGATAATAGCACGTGGAATACCACGTGTGGTTATTGGGTCGGCCGATCCGAACTCCCAAGTGAATGGTGCCGGCATTGAACGCATGCGCGCTGCAGGAATAGATGTGACTGTGGGTGTGCTTGAGAAGGAGTGTCTGCAGTTGAACCGTGCTTTCTTTACGTCGCAGATATATAAGCGCCCTTATGTGACACTAAAGTGGGCGCAAAGTTCCGATGGATACATTGATTTATTGCGTGATGGCGGCTCGGCAGCCAAAATTTCGTCTCCCGTGTCACAGGTGGCAGTGCATAAACTGCGTGCACAGCACGATGCAATATTGGTTGGCCGTCACACTGCGCTGCTCGATGATCCGTCACTTGATATACGCCATTGGGCTGGACGTTCGCCGTTGCGTCTGGTGATGGACAAGTCGGGGTCCTTGCCTTCTGGTTTAAGGATTTTTGACGGTTCGTTGCCTACGGTTGTGTACACGGCCTGTGAAAAAGAAGGTAAGTTTGGTAAAAATGTTGAACAAGTGGTGCTTGATTTCAATGCGCCGCTCATTCCTCAGATTCTTGAACATCTGCATTCGGTCAAGGTCAACAGCCTGCTTGTTGAGGGTGGTGCCACTGTGCTCCAGTCATTCATGAATGCTTCTTTGTGGGATGAGGCTCGCGTCGAGGTCAACCACTCTCTTGAGCTGGGAAGCGGTGTGGTCGCCCCATCGTTCCCGTCGGACTCCCCCGATTCGCGCAAATTGCTCGCCGGTAATGAAATTCTGCACTTCAATAGGCAAAAAACTCCTTAATAATTTTAAAATATTATAAATATAGCTTTAAATATCGCTTAAACCGAAAATTGTTGCTATTTTTGCAAATTGAACGTAAAGTGCAAATTTGTATGAAAAAGAGTTTAGCGATATTTCTTTCAATGTTGGCGTTGGTCTTTACCTCGTGCTTTAATGATGTTGATGATACAGCCTCGTCGCCATATGCCATCCTCAAATCATTCAGCATTGGTAATATAACTTCCCAATATCCGACGTTTACATCTGACGGCGCAGACACAATAACAACAAAGACCATACAGGGCAGTTCATATGCCTTTTCTATCAATCAGGCTACCGGTGAGGTCTATAATGTCGATTCTTTGCCATTTGCAACGAAAGTTGACAAGGTGACTTTCAGTATGGGATTGTCGGGATACGCGAAGATATATGTCGACAGCCTTGCCGCGTTCGATGCTTTCCTTTCAACCGACTCGATCGATTTTACATCTCCACGAATAGTACGTATAACATCTACCGATGGAGAGTATTACAAAGATTACACCATTTCGGTAAATGTACATCAGGTTGATCCTGAAAAGATGGTGTGGAACAAATACCCGTCAGTGGGGGCCTCTTTCGCGCCGCTTCGTGCGCTTGATATCGACAACAGAATGTGCCTGTTCGGTAAAGAGGATGATAAGTTTGTGCTTGCTACAACAGATTTGCAGGGTGCTCCTTCTTGGACGCAGACTGAAATTGCCGGCTTGCCAGGAACTGCAGACCTTGCAACAGTTCAGTCATTTGGCGGCGCGCTTTATGTTGTTGCTGCCGATGGAATCTACACATCAACCAATGGCTCAGAGTGGTCTTTGGCCTACGGCGCAAGTGGAATGCTTGCTATTGTAGGCACATCGGACAATGATGGCAAGATGTGGGTGGCAACAGCTGACGAACTGTTTGTTACCTATGACGGCGTCAGCTATGAGTCTGCCGGTGCTTTGCCTGCCGGTTTCCCTGTTTACGGTGTGTCAATAGCGTCATATGTATTGGAGCATAACAGTGGCATTGTGCGATATATGCTTGTAGGTTATGACAATGAGGCAAAGGACGCTAAGGCTACAGTTTGGAGCCGATTGTCTACCGAGGACGTTTGGGTGAAGTATGAGAATGTGAACAAACCGTTCCAGTGTCCTTCACTGAAAGGTTTGACAGTGCTTCGTTACGATGATTTTCTCTATGCCTTTGGTGGTGCAGGCACTGCTCAGGGTGAGGAGGTTGATGCCTTCTCGGCTTTCTACATTTCACGTGACAACGGCATAACCTGGAAGGCTCCAGACGATTTTTATCAGCGTATGCCTGCCGACCTGCAGGGGTGCGATGCTCCTTTTGTGGCAACCGTGGATTCGAACAATATGATTTGGGTAGTGTGTGCAGGTGAAGATCCATTTGTGTTTAAGGGAATAATAAACCGTTTGGGTTTCAAGAAGTGAGAGTATGGGATTGAAGGCATTGGTACGCAGTGTGGTTATGGGCGCAATGATGTTGTGCTTTGCTGCCGGTGTGCGTGCCGATGGACTTGAATACAGGTATGAGGTTGGAGCGATGATTGGTGGCGCAACATATTATGGCGACGCCAACTATTCGTCGCCGTTTAACAATTTTAATGTGATGGGTGGTGCGCTTTTCCGTTATAACATCAATCCGCGTATGGCGGTGAAGGCGAACCTGGCAGTTGCACGCATTTCGGGTACAACTGCTGGTGGCGAGAATGTTTTTCCTGCCGGCGAAGTGAATTTCGGCCGCATGTTGTATGAGCTTGGCGCACAGTATGAGTGTCATTTTCTTGCTTACGGCGATGGTACCGGCTATAAGCGCTCGCACAGATTGGCACCATATGCCCTTGTGGGTGTTGGATTGACTTACGCTCCGGCTCCGGCAAAGCATGTCTTTACACCTAATATTCCGGTGGGCGTGGGATTGAAATGGAAGGTGATGCCGCGTTTGAATGTGGGATGCGAACTCTCCTATCGTTTTACATTCAGTGACAACTTGGATGTGACATATAAGGGTGGGGCGACATTGGACGACCCGTATGGCATAGAAAGCGGAATTATGAAAAACAAGGATGGCTATTCGTTCCTGTCACTTTTTGTGACGTACGATTTGTCACCCAAATATAGAAAATGTAACAATTGATATAGCCATGAACTATATTGAAAAGATAGATATGGATAGGGTGCCACAGCACATTGCCATCATTATGGATGGCAATGGCCGTTGGGCGCAGCTCCGTGGTAAGGAGCGTCATGAGGGACATCAGGCCGGCGCGGCTGCAGTGCGTCAGCTGGTAGAGGATGCGTTGAAACTTGGAGTCAAGTATCTGACCCTTTATACTTTTTCAACCGAGAACTGGAAGCGTCCTATTGCCGAGGTTGCTGCATTGATGGCATTGCTCTTCGAGTCGGTTGAGGAGGAACTTTTTGTAAAGCACAACGTTGCGTTCCGCATAATCGGTGACATGAGTATGCTGCCCGATAATGTTCGTGACCGATTGAACGGTTGCGTGGAGCGCACGGCAAAGAATGATTCAATGACTCTTGTGCTTGCTTTGAGCTACTCTTCGAAGTGGGAACTTACCGAGGCTGTGCGCAGTATTGCCTCAAAGGTGAAGGACGGCAGCATGGAGCTTGCCGACATAACTGACAGGACCATTGATGACGCTTTGGCGACATCCTTTATGCCCGACCCCGATCTGCTCATACGCACAGGCAAGGAGCAGCGTTTGAGCAACTTCCTGTTGTGGCAACTTGCGTATGCCGAGTTCTATTTTACCGAGGTTCTCTGGCCCGATTTCAACAAGGAAGAACTTTGTAAGGCGATATATGAATACCAGAGCCGTCAGCGCCGTTATGGCCTGACTGGTGAACAAGTGACAAATGATGAAAATACACTAATAGGATGAGATTTTTACCGTTTTTGAAAACGACTCTTTTGGTTGTCTTGGCAACTCTCTCGCTAACATCGTCAGCGCAGGAGGTGATTGTCAAGCCAACGATATTATATACAGGTGCGGCGCGCAAATATACCATTGGCGGCATAAACCTTTCGGGAGTAGAGAACCTTGAGCCATCGGTGGTGATAGGCTTGTCTGGTCTCTCTATCGGCGATGTTATATCTGTGCCGGGTGAAGAGGTGACAACTGCTATCAAACGCTATTGGAAACATGGCCTATTTGAGGATGTCAGCATCACAGCAGACAGTATCAAGGGCAACTATATTTACTTGGGAATAGCTCTCAGACAGCGTCCGCGTGTGTCTCAACTCAATATAAATGGTATAAAGAAGAGTGAGCGTGAGGAATTGGAGCCCAAGTTGGGCATCCATCCGGGCGGCCACATCACTCCCGATATCATTTCGCGTGCCGAAAAAGTTATCAAGAACTACTACGACGACAAGGGCTACAAGAATGCCGAGGTGAAGTTTGTGCAGCGCCCCGATGTCACCGAGGATAACCGCATGATTGTGGATGTTGAGATTTCAAAGAACGAGAAAATCAAGATTAATCGCATATATATAGAAGGTACAAGTGCTCTCTCGGACAAGAAGGTGAGGTATGCGATGAAGAAGACCCGCGAGAAGACCCGTTGGGACAACTTGATATACACACTTTTCAGGTCAAAGAAATTTACCGAGGACCAGTATGCCGAGGACAAAGAGAAAATCCTTGCACGCTATTACGAGAACGGTTATCGTGACGCCCGCATTGTAAAGGACAGCGTGGTGCAGTTCGATGACAAGAGCGTAGACATATATCTTACAGTGGAGGAGGGTAGCCAGTACCATATCCGCAGTATTAAATGGGTGGGCAACAGTGTCTATTCGACTGCTCATCTCGATTATGTGTTGCGCATGAAGGCCGGTGATGTGTATGACCAGAATGAACTTGAGAACCGCCTCTTGAACGACGAGGATGCTGTCAAGAATATGTACTACAACGAGGGATATGTCTTCTTCAACGCTTTGCCGGTAGAGGCAAAGATAGAGAATGACTCAGTCGATGTGGAAATACGTGTGGCCGAGGGCGTACAGGCAACAATTGACCGTGTAACCATCAGTGGCAATGACCGCGTATATGAGGAGGTGGTGCGCCGCGAGCTGTATACATTGCCGGGTAGCCTCTTCTCAATGAATGCACTTGAGCGTTCATGGCGTAATATTGCGAACATGGGACACTTTGACCCCGAGAAGATTGATCCGGGAGCTGTGCCCAATCCTGAAAACGGAACTGTTGACATGAACTGGAAACTCGAACCAAAGAGCAGTGACCAGATTGAGTTGTCGGCAGGTTGGGGACAGACGGGTGTCATTGGAAAGCTGTCATTGAAGTTCACCAACTTCTCAATGCGTAATCTCTTCCGCAGGGATGGTGTGCGCCGTGGTATAATCCCACAGGGCGATGGTCAGACATTTGCCATCAGTGCACAGACCAACGGTCGTTACTACCAGTCGTACAGCATCAATTTCTTCGACCCATGGTTTGGCCGCAAGCGTCCGAATTCGCTTTCGTTCTCGGCATTCTTCTCAATGCAGACCGACGTTGCCGACAGCTATTACAATTCGGCCTACTACAATAACTACTACAACTACCTCTATGGCTATGGCAACTACGATGGCTATGGATATAACAATGTGTCGTCATACTATGACCCTGACAAGTATATTAAGATGTATGGTGCATCTTTGGGTTGGGGACGTCGTCTGAACTGGCCCGATGACAACTTCACCCTGTCGGCCGAGTTGAACTATCAGGTGTATAACCTCAAGAATTGGCAGTATTTCCTCATTACCGATGGTGTATGTAACAACTTGAATGTACAGTTGTCACTTGGACGAAGCACTGTTGACCACCCATATTTCCCACGTCAGGGTTCAGAGTTCTCTCTGGTGGCCTCGGCAACACCGCCATATTCGGCATGGGATGGTAAGGACTATGCAAACCTTGCAACAAATGTCAACTCTCCACAGTACAAGGATGAGCTCCGCGACAAACACAAGTGGATTGAGTATTACAAGATTAAATTCCGTAGCAAGACATATACCTCGCTCACACCCGGCAAGTATAACCTTGTGTTGATGACACGTGCAGATTTCGGTATCCTTGGCAGTTATGACAAGAACAAGAAATCACCGTTCGAGACCTTCTATGTTGGTGGTGACGGTATGAGTGGATACTCGTACAACTATGCAACCGACATGATTGCATTGCGCGGTTATGAGAACGGTAGCTTGACACCATATGGCTACGAGGGTTATGCCTATGCGCGTCTTGGTCTGGAGCTGCGTTTCCCATTCATGTTGCAGAACGCTACAAGTATCTATGGCTTGGCTTTTGTTGAGGCCGGTAATGCATGGACCGATGCAACCAAGTTCAACATGTTCGACCTCAAGCGCAGTGCCGGTGTGGGTGTGCGTGTGTTCTTGCAGATGATTGGTCTCATCGGTATCGACTGGGCTTATGGTTTCGACAAGGTATTTGGTTCGTCACAATGGGGTGGCAGTCATTTCCACTTCATTTTGGGACAGGAATTTTAACGATAAAACAGACTATTATGAAAAAGCTATTCCTTACAGTTTTTGTATGCCTGCTTGCCATTGCAGGTGCAAGTGCGCAGAAATATGTTACCGTTGACATGGAGTATATACTCAAGAATATCCCTGCATATGAGCGTGCCAACGAACAGCTCAACCAGCAGTCAAGACGTTGGCAGGGCGAGATTGATGAACTCATGCAGGAGGCCGAGACGCTTTACAAGAAGTACCAGAGTGAGTCGGCATTCCTCTCTGATGCCCAGCGCATTGCGCGCGAAGAGGCTATCCTTGCCAAGGAAAAGGAGGCAAGCGAACTCAAACGTCACTACTTTGGTCCCACCGGCGAGGTGTACAAGAAACGCGAGAGTCTCATGGCGCCAATTCAGGAAGAGGTGTACAATGCCATCAAGGATATATGCGATTTAAAAAAGTATACAATGGTGTTTGACAAATCATCGGCTGTGAGCCTCATATATTCGTCACCTTCCATCGATATAAGCAACGAGGTGCTTGTAAAATTGGGATATTCAGAATAATTAACATTTGTCAATGTAACCAATGGCTGATTTTTCAGTCATATATGCAGGAGTGTGAATTTGTTTAATTTAAATATTGAAAAAATGAAGAAATTTTTGATTTTGATTCTGATGCTGGCTCCAATGAGCCTTTTGGCACAGAAATTCGGCTATGTAAACTCAGCCGAGATTATTCAGGTTATGCCTGAGTATGCCAAGGCGTTGAAGGATGTTCAGGCGCTTGAGAAGATGTACACCGATGAGTTCAACAGCATTCGTACTGAACTTGAGAAGAAGGGTACAGAGTTTGAGAAGATGCAGCAGGATTCAGTTCCCGAGAATATCCTCAAGCGTCGTTACGAGGAGTTGATGCAGTTGCAGCAGCGTCTTCAGGAGTATGGTCAGGAGGTTCAGCAGAATCTTCAGAAGGCCGAGCAGGAGAAGATGATTGAGATTAACCAAAAGCTCCAGGGTGCACTTGACACTGTTGGCAAGGAGGGTTCATACGTATGTATCTTTGACTTGGCAGGTGGTATTCCTTTCATCAATACAACTCTTTGCGATGATGTAACAGCAAAGGTAAAGGCAAAGCTCGGTATTGCAGCAAATGCAGTTCCCGCAGCTCCTGCTAAGTAATACATCCCAACATTTTACAGGACAACTCCCTTTTGTAGGGGGTTGTTTCCTGTTAATTATAACAAGTTAAAAATCAAAGAAATGCGTAAACTCTTTTTGTTCTTGATTGTATTATCTTCTTCTATGCTTGCAAAAGCACAGTTCGGGTACTATAGCAACAACAGCGTGTTGCAGGCTTTGCCATCCTATAATCAGGCTGCAGCCGATTATGAGCGTCTTTGCCAGCGATGCGAAAAGGAGATTGAGCATAACGAGAGGGAACTCACCCGCCAGTATGTGGCATTCCTTGATGGTTATCGGGATTTCCCTGAACCTATTCTGCGTAAAAGACAGAATGAATTGCAGCGTCTGGTAGATAATAGTGTCAACTTCCGCAAGGAACTGAAAGTATGGCTTGCCCAAGCCAAGGACTCGCTTTTTGCGCCATCGCGCGAGGCAGTAACAATAGCCGCAGCAAAGGTGGCTGTCGCTTGCAACCTCGACTACGTGATAGATACCGATGCTGTAGCATATGTATATATGAACCCAAGCAAGGCTGTTGATATAACCCGTATGTTGCTCGATGCAGCGCTTTATCCCGACAAACCGGTGACAGATCTCGATGGTTATGACGAGTTTGTAGAGCGTACCGGATTGGCCGGGCAGTTGCAACTTCCCGCAACAGAATTGACAGAGGCTGCAGCTGTTGTCAACGAAGAGGTGGTAATAGGTGCAGGTAATGTAGCAACAGACGAGTCTGTCGCGCAGTAATGACAGATGCAATAAACAATAAGAACTATGGATAAATTTGTGCAACTTTCAAAGGAGGCCGGCCCGATAGGAGTATTCGATTCAGGATATGGTGGTTTGACGATTTATGATGAAATCAAGAAACTGCTGCCCGAGTATGACTATATATATCTGGGCGACAATGCGCGTACTCCCTATGGTACACGTTCGTTTGATGTTGTGTATGAATTTACCCGCCAGGCTGTCGACTATCTCTTCCGTCAGGGTTGCCAGTTGGTGATCCTGGCATGTAATACGGCTTCGGCCAAGGCTCTGCGTACAATTCAGCAGGTCGATATTCCATTGTGCGACCCCAACCGTCGCGTACTGGGTATCATACGTCCCACAGTGGAGTGTGTGGGCGACATTACCAAAAGCCGCCACATTGGCGTGCTGGCAACCGAGGGGACAATCAAATCACTCTCCTATCCGCTTGAAGTACGTAAACTTTTTCCGGAGATTGAGGTTACGGGCGAGGCTTGCCCAATGTGGGTGCCGCTTGTAGAGACCAATGAGTTTGCGTGCGATGGCGCCGACTATTTTGTGAAGCGCCACATTGACAATCTCCTCTCGCGCGACCCCGAGATTGACACCATAATCCTTGGTTGCACACACTATCCCATTCTTATTGAAAAAATCCGGAAATACACCCCCGAGGGCATAACTCTTGTTACACAGGGTGCAGCTGTCGCTGCATCGCTAAAGGATTATCTGCACCGTCATCCGGCTATGGATGCACTCTGTACTAAAGGTGGCACAACGCTGTTCTGCACCACCGAGGCCGGTGGCAAGTTCGGCGACCAGGCATCGCTTTTCCTCAACTATCCTGTAGAGGTGAAGAATGTTGTGCTTGTTTGATAAAGATTCAGATATATTTTCTTGTAAGTGCCTTGACCGGCAGCCACACAGTCACAAAGCCTACGGCAATGACTGTGAAGAATGTCATTACCACATCGCTTGCTACAATTTTAACAGGGTAGCTTTCTACAATCATTGCTCCGTCTCCTAATGAGATGAGCCCGAAATGCTGTTGCGCAAGGCTCAAGGCGACGCCTGCAACAATACCTATAGCTGCTCCCATTGCCGATATTATGGCGCCTTCGAATACAAAAATGTTGGCAATGGTCTTGTTTTCTGCGCCAAGGCCGCTCAACGTCTTCATGTTCTCGCGTTTTTCAATGATGAGCATTGCCAGTGAACCAATGATGTTGAAGCATGCAACCATGAGAATGAAGGTGAGGAATATGTAGGAGATGAGCTTTTCAACCTGCATCACCTTGTATATGCTCTCCTGTTGCTCATAGCGGTCCTGCACGAGGTATTCACCACCAAGAATCTTTTCAATCTCCTTCCTGGCTTTTGCTGCATTTGCCCCCTCTTTCAGTTTGAGTTCCATTGATGTCGCTTCGTTTGCCTCGCGACGGAAGATGCTGCGCGCAAAACTGTCCGATGTAATGATGAATTCACCGTCATATTCGGGCTGGTTCAGAATGAAGACCAAACCGCTTGAATGCAGTTCGCTTTTCTTGAAGTTTCTTGCCGGGATAGTGAGGTTTATGTTGCCCTGTCTGTTGGGCACGTATACCTCAAGCGGGGTGGTGAAGAGTACTCCGCAGTTGAGCTTCTGCACCAATCCGCCGCCAAGTACCGCATAGTCGTTCATTCCATCATTGAGAATGAATTCCCCGGGGCCATACAGAGCCTTGTGTATCTGGGTAAGCGATGCAAAATTGTCATCTACACCCTTTATGGTTACCATTGCCTGTTGCCCGCCATATCCAACCATGGCCTTCTCTTCTATACAGAACGACAAGGCTGCGATGTCAGTCATCTCTGCAACCTTGCCAATCTCGGGCGCATCGGTGGTTATTACCTTCCCGCTTGTAGCCGTAATCTTTATGTCGGCATCAAATGCCGAGAACTGCTTGGCGACAATGCCTTGAAAGCCGTTGAAAACCGAGAGTGTGCATACCATAGCCGCTGTAGCAAGGGCAATACCCGCAATGGCTACCCCCGAGATGATGTTTATCACCTGGTGGCTCTTCTTTGAAAACAGGTAACGCTTGGCTATGTACAGCGACAGGTTCATTGCACAATCAATCCTTCAACAGCTTGTCAATGTTCTCAATGTAATCGAGTGAGTCGTCGATGTAGAATCTTATTTCGGGAATAATGCGCAACTGATGGCGAACCTTGTTGCCAAGTTCAAAGCGTATTGCCTTGATGTTTGTGTTAAGGTGTTCAACAACCTCGTTGCCTTTCTCCGATGGGAATACGCTCAGGTATGCCTTTGCAATGCCAAGGTCGGGACTCACGCGCACTGCGCTCACCGATACCATAATACCGCGTGTCTCCTTCTGTAATCGAAGAAGTATCTCGCTCAACTCTTTCTGAATGAGTCGTGAAATCTTGTTTTGTCTTGTACTGTCCATATGATTTTTATTTTTTTCTTATTATCGTAAGTCCGTCACGCAATGGCAGAATAACCACCTCAACACGCTCGTCATTGCGTATAAGGTCGTTGAAGGCCCTCACTCCGTTGGTCTGTGCATCCTGTCGCGTCGGGTCAATGACGTGGCCATCCCATAGAGTGTTGTCGGCAAGAATCCAACCGCCATCATTGAGGTGCTCCATTGCCAACTCATAATACTTTATGTACTCGCGCTTGTTGCCGTCCATGAACACCAGGTCGAATTTCTCGCCCAGCGTGGGGACAATCTCCAGTGCATTGCCAATGATGAACTCAATCTTGTCGGCATAGGGTGAACCGTCTATCCAGCGGCGTGTGAAATCTTCAAGCTCATCCTCAACCTCAAATGTGTATAGCTTGCCACCATCGTCCAGTCCCTCGGCCATGCATAGTCCCGAATAGCCGGTGAACGTGCCAATCTCCAATATCCTGCGTGGCTTGATCATCTTCACAAGGAACTTCAGCAGGCGTCCCTGTATATGACCCGATGCCATTTGCGGTGCCAGTATCTCAACGTGAGTGGCGCGGAACAGCCTGTAGAGGTAGTCGCCTTCTGGGCTGCTGTGGTCGGCAATGTACTGGTCAAGTGGGGTGGTAAGGCTCATTTTGCGTTCTGTTCTTATTTCAACTGCGAAGATACAACAAAGATACGAATAAGTGAGTGAGAAATATGAAGCTTGCTTCAATATTTTTCAAAATGAGCGGAAGTATCTTGGAGATTTACCTCAAAGATTGCAACAAACGGTAGAAAATTCTGCAGATTCGTTATCTTAGCTTGAAACTTATTCACATTCTTACCGTCGTGTTTCCATTTCGGCATCTCTCTTCATAACTCTTTTGCTTTTGTTGCTATAAAGATAATTATTTCATTGTGTAAAGTCAATAGCAATGCCCTTTTTTTGTAACTTCGCCTGTGGAAAACATTGCCGCCAATGAACAGAAGCACCAAATCGCCACTTATGCGTTATCGCATCTATCTGCAGCTCGAGAAATCGCTGCAGCCCAACACTGTTGAGGCCTATATTGGCGATGTGAACAAACTGTTAGTGTTCTTTGGCGATGTTGACAGCCTGCTCACCGTTACGCTCGATGAATTGCGTGAGTTCCTCTCTGCAATGGCCGATGTGGGTGTCAATGCCCGCTCGCAGGCACGTATAATCTCGTCACTGCGTTCGTTCTATGGTTTTCTTAAACTCGATGGCTACATCCCCGAAGACCCAACCGAACTGCTACGTTCGCCCAAGATTGGTATGCGCCTGCCCGATGTGCTTACCCTTGAGGAGATTGATGATATAATAAATGCAATTGACCTTGCTACAGCCGAAGGACAACGGAACAGGGCAATAATTGAGGTGCTCTACAGCTGTGGGCTTCGTGTGTCGGAGCTATGCTCATTGCGCATGTCCGATCTCTATCTCAAGGAGCAGTTCATACGCGTGACGGGCAAGGGCAACAAACAGCGCCTTGTCCCCATTTCGTCGCGTGCCATTGCCGAACTCGAGGCCTATTTCGCCGACCGCAACAGAATACCCATAAAGAGCGGTTACGAGGATTATGTCTTCATCAGCGAACGCCTTAAGAAGCCGCTTTCGCGCATAACGGTGTTCCATCACATCAAGGAACTTGTGGAGCGCGTGGGCATAAAGAAGAACGTGAGTCCGCACACATTCCGTCACTCCTTTGCCACTCATCTGCTCGAGGGCGGTGCCAACCTGCGTGTTATACAGGTGATGCTTGGACACGAGAGTATCTCGACGACTGAAATCTATACACATATCGACCGTGTGCGTCTGCGCGAGGAAATTATTGCCCATCATCCCCGTAACTGCAAAAAAAAGTAAAATAAACCGCGAAGACACACCTCTTTTTTTTGATAATTGGAATTGTCGCGTTAACTTTGCGTCAATTATGCGCGTGTGCGCGCATTGACCGACAAAACTGAATGAAAAACTATAGATTAATGCTTAAGAAACTATCTTTGCTGCTTGTTGTGGCAGCTGTTATGTTGAGCTCTTGCAGCTCTAAGATGAAGAGTATGAAGTCCGAGTACTTTACTGTTACTCCGGGCGTGTTGGAGGTTGTCGGCAGTGAGATCCCTGCTACCATCGACGGCCGTTTCCCCGCAAAGTTCTTCAATAAGAAATCGGTGTTGACAATAACTCCCGTTCTCAAGTATGAGGGTGGCGAGGCAATCTCGGAGCCTGTAACATTCCAGGGCGAGAAGGTTCGTGGCAACGACCGCACTATCTCATATGATAATGGCGGAACCTTCAAGATGAAGATCCTGTATGACTACATCCCGGCAATGGAGGATGCCGAGCTCTATCTGCGTTTTGTCATCAACAAGGGTAACAAGACAAAGAGCGTTCCCGAGGTTAAGGTAGCCGATGGCTGCATCGCAACATCACAGCTCTATCGCCAGACTGCAGCTACTGCAAATATTGCAATTGGCGAAGATGCTTTCCAGCGTGTAATCAAGCAGGCAAAGGAAGCAAACATTATGTTCCTTATCCAGCAGACAAATCTCCGCACATCTGAGCTCAACAGCACAGAGATGAAGGAGTTCCGTGCTGCGCTCAAGGATGTTGCAACCGATTACGAGAACAAGGTGCTCGATGATATCAAGGTATCTGCATACGCATCGCCCGACGGTGGTATGATGCTCAATGACGGTATTGCCGTTGTGCGCGAGATCAACACTGCAAAGCAGATGAAAAAGGAACTTAAGAACGCAAAACTCGACGGTTATGTCGACAGTGAGTACACTGCCGAGGACTGGGAAGGTTTCAAGGAACTCATTTCGCAGTCAAACCTGCCCGACAAGGAACTGATTCTTCGCTTGCTTTCAATGTATACCGACCCCGAGGAGCGCGAGCAGCAGATAAAGAATATCTCATCGGTCTATTCTGAGCTTGCAAATGAGATTCTTCCAAAATTGCGCCGTGCACGCGTTACATTGAACTATCAGATTATCGGTCGTTCCGACGAACAGATCAAGGCGCAGTACGCAGCCGACCCTTCGGAACTCTCATTGGAGGAGATTCTTTACTCATCAATCCTTACTGAGGACGAGACAGAGCAGACCGATATCTTCAACACCGCAATCAAACTCTATCCAAATGATTACCGCGCATACAATAACCTTGGTGTAATGGCTTACAACAAGGGTGACTACAGCACTGCAGCAAGCTATTTTGCAAAGGCCGAGAGCGTGGCAAAGGCTGCTCCTGAGGTGATGGTGAACCTTGGTTATCTTGAGTTGCTCGAGGGTAATGTTGCCGAGGCCGAAGGGTATATGGCAAAGGGTGCCGATGCAAAGGCCGGTGACGAGGCTCTTGGCAATCTCTACATCGCACAGGGCGAGTATGGTCGTGCTGCTGCGCTTCTCAAGGGTAAGAATACAAACAGCGCACTGTTGGCACAGGTTCTCAACAAGAACTATGTTGCAGCACGTGAGACTCTTGAGGCAATGGAGAACCCCGATGCTATGACATACTATATCAAGGCAGTGCTTGGTGCACGCATATCAAATGTGAGCTTTGTATATGATGGTTTGAAGAAGGCTGTTGAGCTTGACCCATCATTGGCAAAGAAAGCATTGGGCGATTTGGAATTCGCTAAATATGTGAAGGATGCTACCTTCTGCAATATACTGAAATAACAGCTGTGGCTGCAAATATACTTAACGAACAGGTTGCGATGCTTGCACTCTCAAGGGTGCAGGTGCCGCAACTTGCTCTTATTAGGGAACTCATTGAAACCGTAGGTAGCGCAAAGGAACTGCTTGAGAATGCAGGCAACATCGGCGACATTGTGCCCGGAGCCTCGCCACGTCTGCGCCAGTTGCTGTGCGACCGCTCGCTTGTGGAACTCGCCGAGAAGGAGATGGAGTTCATAGAGTCAAAAGGTATAAAACTCATTTGCTTTGGCGATGAGTCCTATCCCCACCGTCTTGCCGAGTGTGCCGATGCACCGCTGGTGCTGCATTCGCTCGGTAACGCCGACCTCAATACCCGTCGCATTGTGTCCATCGTGGGTACACGCCATGCAAGCGAGTATGGCAAGTCGCTTTGCGAGAACTTTGTTGCCGACCTGGCACGCTTTGCGCCCGGTACGCTCATTGTCAGCGGCCTTGCATACGGTATTGATGTCTGTGCCCACCGCGCGGCACTAAAGGCCGGTTTGCCGACCATTGGTGTGCTTGCGCACGGTCTCGACCGCATCTACCCCGGCGCACACCGTGCCACTGCAAAGCAGATGCTTGAGAACGGCGGCCTGCTCACCGAATTCATGAGCGGAACAGAATCGCTTAAACCTTTTTTTGTGCAGCGCAACAGAATTGTTGCCGGCATGGCCGATGCAACGGTTGTCGTGGAATCGGCGTCAAAGGGCGGCTCGCTCATCACAGCCTCGCTCGCCTTGGGTTATGATCGTGACTGCTTTGCCTTCCCCGGTCGTGTAAACGACCAATATTCACAGGGTTGCAACGAACTTGTCAGCCGCAACAGGGCAGCGCTTATAACAAGTGCTTATGATTTTGTGGAGGCCATGAATTGGGAGGTGGCTACCGCTAAAAAGAGTGCCGAAGAGTTGCAGACTGAACTTTTTTCCGACCTCTCACCTGACGAGAGTGCGGTAATGACCGCCTTGCGCGAGAATAGCGACGGCCTGCAGGTGAACCAGATGGTCGTTCTGCTCAACATTCCAATAAACAGGCTCCTTCCATTGCTTTTTGAAATGGAGATGAAAGGCCTTGTCAAGGCCGTTGCCGGCGGTTGCTACCGCGTGGCAGTTTTGTGATTTCTTCAATATCTTATACATCACAGCTCTCCATAATTTATTAATGCAATGATAACTATTTTTCTGCAAAATATTCCTATCATTCACTTTTTGTGTAGCTAAATTCTGCACCCGCAGTAAAAAAACTAAAGCTAGCTCTGTTTTTTTCGCTCGTTTATCATTACCTTCGCATAAATTTGGATAAGGATATATTTGAATGAAAGAATTTGTTATATCGACAACTAAGAAAGAGACCGCCATTTTGGTGGGTCTTATTACCTCTACGCAGAACGAGCGTAAGACAAACGAGTATCTCGACGAACTCGAATTCCTTGCGCAGACAGCCGGTGCCGAGGTTGTGAAACGCTTTACACAGCGCATTGACCACCCACATCCTGTTACATATGTTGGTACAGGTAAACTCAAGGAGATTGCCGATTATGTGGAGATGCTCAAGGATACCGATGATGAGATTGGTATGGTCATCTTCGACGACGAGCTGTCGGCAAAGCAGATACGCAATATTGAAAAAGAAATCAAGATAAAGATTCTCGACCGTACATCGCTCATTCTCGATATCTTTGCCATGCGTGCGCAGACAGCACATGCAAAGGTGCAGGTTGAGCTTGCGCAGTACAAATATATGCTCCCCCGTCTGCAGCGTCTGTGGACTCACCTTGAACGCCAGGGTGGTGGTTCCGGTGGCGGTAGCGGAAAAGGCGGTAGCGTGGGTCTGCGTGGTCCGGGTGAGACGCAGCTCGAGATGGACCGCCGTATCATCCTTGGCCGCATGTCGCTCTTGAAGGAGCAATTGGCGCAGATAGATAAGCAGAAGAGCATACAGCGCAAGAACCGTGGACGTCTTATACGTGTGGCATTGGTGGGTTATACCAACGTGGGTAAATCGACACTCATGAACCTGCTTGCCAAGAGCGAGGTATTTGCCGAGAACAAACTCTTTGCTACACTCGATACCACCGTTCGCAAGGTGATCATTGAGAACCTGCCATTCCTGCTTTCGGACACCGTAGGTTTCATCCGTAAGTTGCCTACCGACCTTGTGGAGTCCTTCAAGTCTACACTCGACGAGGTGCGCGAGGCCGATTTGCTGTTGCACGTCGTTGACGTGTCGCATCCCGAGTTCGAGGAGCAGATTGAGGTGGTTGAAAAGACACTTGCCGACCTCAAGTGCGGCGACAAGCCTCTGATGGTAATTTTCAACAAAATCGATGCTTTTACATACGTTCAAAAGGAGGAGGATGACCTCACTCCAAAGACAAAGGAGAATATTACTCTCGATGAGTTGAAGGAGACATGGATGAATAAGCTTGCCGATAACTGCTTGTTCATTTCGGCACGTGAGAAACAGAATATTGAGAACCTGAAGGATATTATTTACAAGAAGGTGTGCGAACTGCATGTGCAGAAGTATCCTTATAATGATTTCCTGTATCAAACCTACGACGACGTTAATGACTAAAAAGCGCACTGCATTGTCATCCTGAACGTAGTGAAGGATCTTGATGTATGGATAGATTCTTCGCGATGTTCAGAATGACAATCTGGGATGCAAAAAATGAACTGATTTAAAAGAGTACGAAAATACAATACTAACAATATAAAAACCATTGAAAACTATGGCAGCAATTCCTGAATTCAAGTATGCCCACATGTTCCAGCATGGAAAGGACACAACAGAGTATTATCTCTTGACAAAAGAGGGTGTTTCTGTGGGCGAGTTTGAGGGTAAACCAATCCTGAAAGTAACTCCAGAGGCTTTGACACTCTTGTCACGCACTGCATTCCGCGATGTATCGTTCATGTTGCGCCGTGCTCACAACGAGCAGGTTGCAAAGATTTTGAACGACCCCGAGGCAAGCGACAACGACAAGTATGTAGCACTTACCTTTCTCCGCAATGCCGAGGTGGCTTGCAAAGGTCAGCTCCCATTGTGCCAGGATACAGGTACAGCAATCATCCATGGCGAGAAGGGTCAGCAGGTATGGACTGGTTTCTGCGACGAGGAGGCTCTCTCACGTGGTGTGTTCGATACATACACACAGGAGAATCTTCGTTACAGCCAGAACGCTCCGCTCAACATGTATGATGAGGTGAACACAAAGTGCAACCTCCCTGCGCAGATTGACATTGAGGCGACCGAGGGCATGGAGTACAAGTTCCTCATGGTTACAAAGGGTGGTGGTTCTGCCAACAAAACATATCTCTACCAGGAGACAAAGGCTCTCTTGAATCCTGCTACTCTCGTTCCATTCCTCGTTGAGAAGATGAAGAGCCTGGGTACGGCAGCTTGTCCTCCCTATCACATTGCATTCGTTATCGGTGGTACATCGGCCGAGAAGAACCTTCACACAGTGAAACTCGCTTCAACACACTACTATGATGACCTGCCGACAACAGGTGATGAGACAGGCCGTGCATTCCGCGACATCGAGCTCGAGGAGCAGTTGCTCAAGGAGGCTCACAACATCGGCTTGGGTGCACAGTTCGGTGGCAAGTATCTTGCACACGATATCCGC
Organism: Bacteroidaceae bacterium; assembly: GCA_045660825.1. Lineage (GTDB taxonomy): Bacteria > Bacteroidota > Bacteroidia > Bacteroidales > Bacteroidaceae > HGM04593. Next base: position 49,577 of record JAZREN010000060.1, on the reverse strand, counting down.
GTGGTACGTTTGCCACGTCACGGTGCAAGTTGTCCTGTAGGTATGGGCGTGAGCTGCTCTGCCGACCGTAATATCAAGGCCAAGATCAACAAGGACGGTCTTTGGATTGAGAAACTCGATGACCAGCCAGCAACACTCATCCCCGAGGCATTGCGTAACGCTGGCGAGGGCGAGATTGTACGCGTTGACCTCAATCGCCCAATGAAAGAGGTTTGTGCCCAGCTTTCACAGTACCCAATCGCTACACGTCTTTCACTCAACGGTACAATCATTGTTGGCCGTGACATTGCTCACGCAAAGCTCAAAGAGCGCATCGACCGTGGCGAGGGTCTTCCACAGTACATCAAGGATCACCCAATCTACTACGCAGGTCCTGCAAAGACTCCTGCCGGCATGCCTTGCGGTTCTATGGGCCCCACAACGGCAGGTCGCATGGATTCATATGTTGACCTGTTCCAAGAGAACGGTGGTTCAATGATTATGCTTGCAAAGGGTAACCGCAGGCAGCAGGTAACCGACGCTTGCCAGAAGCACGCTGGTTTCTACCTTGGTTCAATCGGTGGTCCTGCAGCTATCCTTGCACAGAACAATATCAAGAGTATCGAGTGCGTTGAGTACCCCGAGTTAGGTATGGAGGCAATCTGGAAGATTGAGGTTGAGGACTTCCCTGCATTCATCCTTGTTGATGACAAGGGTAACGATTTCTTCAAGCAGATCAAGCCACGTTGCAGCTGTTTGAAATAATCACTCTATATATGTATTAAAGGGCGTCTCTTTGAACAAAGGGACGTTCTTTTTGTTTTTTTTAATAAAAAAAGTGGCAGAATGTCTTTGCCGTTTGGAAGAAAATTAAGATAATTGCAGAAGAAAATCGTATTAACAATTTTAACAAAAAAACAACTATGGATAAATCATTGAAAGGAACAAAGACCGAAGCTAACCTTTGGGCAGCTTTTGCAGGTGAGAGCCAGGCGCGTAACAAGTATACATACTACGCAAGCAAGGCTAAAAAGGATGGTTTTGAGCAGATGGCAGCAATCTTCCAGGAGACAGCCGACCAGGAGAAGGAGCATGCAAAATTGTGGTTCAAGCTTGTACACGGCATCGGTAGCACAGCCGAGAACTTGGTGGACGCAGCTGCAGGTGAGAACTATGAGTGGACTGATATGTATCCAACAATGGCAAAGGAGGCTCGCGAAGAGGGCTTCGTTGAGATAGCTGCAATGTTCGAGGCTGTGGCAAAGGTTGAGAAGGTGCACGAGGACCGTTACAAGAAGTTGCTCGAGAACGTGCAGAATGGCCTTGTGTTCAGCCGCGACAAGGACTGTATCTGGCAGTGCCGCAACTGTGGTCACTTGCACATTGGCAAGATGGCTCCCGAGGTTTGCCCTGTATGCGTGCATCCAAAGGCATACTTCCAATTGAAGCCAGAGAATTATTGATTATAAGGTTTTCAACAAACATAAAGGACGCTCCAAAAGGGCGTCCTTTTCTGTTGTGTTTAATCCGCTTGATCTCTATTCAACAACCCAATTGGGGTTGTGCGCTTTTGTGTCTGCAGGGTTGTAGCGCAGTGCGTTCTTGTCGGGAATCTGTACCTTGTAGCTCTTGCCGGTCTTGTTAGTCAGTGTGGTGCGTCTTATCCAATGGTTCGCCTCGCGCAGCTGCTGGAATGTAAGTCCATGCTTTTTTGCAAAGTCAGCCCAATCGATTGTCGCGCTGCTTACTGTGACCTCGCGCTCAATGGGAATGATGGGGTAAAGGTCACTGCCGCGCAGTATGAAACCATATTTCGCGGGGCATTCAAATATTGTCTTTACAGCCATCAGGCGGAATATGTATCGTGATGTCTCGTTGGGCAGAACAAGGTCAATGGCATTCTCTTCCTTCTGTTTCTCCCGGCGCTTGGCGACATTGGCACGTCCGGTGTTGTAGCTTGCGGCTACGGTGAGCCAGTCGCCATAGGCTTCATATGATTCTTTCAGGTATTTGCACGCAGCGCGTGTGGCCTTCTCGGTGTGGTAGCGCTCGTCAATCTCCTCGGTGACTTCGAGCCCGTACTCGCGTCCGGTCTTCTCAAGGAACTGCCACAATCCACCGGCTTTGGATGGTGAAATGGCTTCGGGATCGCCGTTGCTTTCAATAATCATCAGGTACTTGAAATCATCGGGCAGGCCGCACTCTTCAAGGATGGGCTCAATATCTGGGAAAAGACGGTTCGCGCGCTTGATGATGAGCGTGGTGTTTATGTGTGAATATGTGAACGACAGCATCTCCTTGTCCATGCGTTCGCGGCGGTCCTGCAGGGTGAGGTCTATGGTGTCACCGGCAAATACTATGCTTGTGGGTATTTCGGGCGGGAATACATTGGCTATCCTGCGCTCAATATCGCCATCTTTTTGTGGCTCCTGTACCTTGTTGCTTGAGAAAAAGATGGCAATGCAAACCAATGAAATGAATATGATGAACGACGAAATATGTATCTTGTTTTTCATTGTTGGAAAAGTGTTTTTGATTGGGAGCGCAAATGTAACCCAAATAATCGCAAATATCAACCCCTTTTATTGATTTGCATTGCTTTTTTTTGTTCCTTTGCATAATATTTATAGGGGGAGTTCCCAAGTTTATTTTTATTACATTATGGGTGAATTTGAAATGATAGCAAAGACCTTCCAGGGTTTGGAAGAGGTCTTGGCAAAGGAGTTGGTTGCATTGGGTGCAAATAATGTGCAGATTGGCCGTCGCATGGTATCTTTTACCGGTGACAAGGAGATGATGTACAAGGCGAATTTCCACTTGAGGACAGCCGTGCGTATATTGAAACCATTCCTCCACTTCAAGGCTACCAATGCCGACGAGGTGTATGAGGCTGTGAAGGCTTTCGATTGGGAACAGTACCTTGATACAACCTCTACATTCTCAGTGGATTCTGTTGTATACAGCGAGGTGTTCCGTCATTCCAAGTTCGTTGCCTACCGTGTCAAGGATGCCATTGCCGATTACTTCAATGAAAAGTATGGCGAGCGTCCGTCGGTACGTCTCAACAACCCCGACCTCATCTTCCACATACACATCGCTGGCGAGGAGTGTACCCTCGCACTCGATAGTTCGGGCGAGTCGCTTCACCGTCGCGGATACCGCGTTGAGACCGGTCGTGCACCAATCAACGAGGTTCTTGCGGCCGGCATGATTATGCTCACAAACTGGCATGGTGAGTGCGATTTCATCGATCCTATGTGCGGCTCGGGAACATTGCCCATCGAGGCTGCGCTCATTGCACGCAACATCGCTCCAGGCGTGTTCCGTCAGGGCTATGCATTTGAGAAATGGAAGGATTATGACAGCGCGCTCTTCAAGTCAATCTATGAGGATGACTCGGCCGAGCGTGAATTCAAGCATAAGATCTATGGTTACGATGTTGATGGCCGCATGGTGGCTTGCGCACGTCGCAATGTGAAATCGGCGATGATGAACGAGTGCATTGAGATTGAGTGCCGCGACATCAAGGATTTCGAGGAACATTCTGAACCCGCAATCATGATTGTAAATCCACCTTATGGCGAGCGTCTTGTCCCCGACAAACTGCTCCAGGTGTACAAGGATCTTGGTGCGCGCCTGAAGCACGCGTTCCAGGGGAATGTGGCCTGGGTAATCAGCAATAACTACGACTGCTTTGACCAGATTGGTCTCAAGGCTTCGGCAAGAATACCTCTGTTCAATGGTGACCTCGATTGCGAATTCCGCAAGTATGAGCTTTTCCAGGGCAAGTACAAAGGTTTCCGCGGCGAGGGTAATGAGTTGAAGAAAGATTACGCTCCATTGAAGCGTCAGTCGCGTCTCACCGGTCTTGATGGTGAGACACGTACAGAGCGTGCTGCAAAGAACCAGAATAACGATGCCAACTACTCAAGTGAGATCGATGACGAGTCAATGCGTCGTCGTCGCGAGCTTGAGGCATACTTCAGCAAGGCTCGCAGAAAACCTGCAAGAAGAGAGCGGACAGAGGGCGAAGGCGAGAGAAGAGAACGCCGCGAGGGTGGTGCTCCACGCGAAAACCGTCGCGATGACCGTTTCGCCTCACGCGAAGGTCGTGGCCGTGACGACCGCCGTGCTCCACGTGGTGAACGTCGCGAGGAACGCTTCACTCCACGCGAAGGCCGTGAACGTCGCGAGGAACGTCGTACTCCACGCGAGAACCGCGAAGGAGGCAAGAACCCGGCAGGTGGCCGCAAACCATTTGAACGTAAGGGTGCCGGCAAAGGTCAGTCACCCTACAAGAACGGTTTCAAACCATTGCGTGGCGGTAAGGGCAAGAGAGACGATAAGTAACTTAAAAGCAAATAAATTTATACGATATGAACATATTACTTTTGGGTAGCGGTGGCCGTGAGCACGCTCTCGCATGGAAAATAGCACAGAGTCCTAAAGTCGACAAGTTGTATATAGCTCCGGGTAATGCCGGAACGAAGGAGGTTGGCGAGAATGTCAACATTGCAGTGTGCGATTTCGATGCCATTGCCGAGTTTGTTCTTGCAAATAACGTTTCAATGGTGGTTGTAGGTCCCGAGGATCCATTGGTGAAGGGCGTATATGACTATTTTGCAGCCGATGAGCGACTAAAGAATATTGCGGTAATAGGTCCCACTAAGGGTGCTGCCGAACTTGAGGGTAGTAAGAGCTTCGCGAAAGATTTCATGGAGCGCCATAATATCCCTACTGCTGCATACAAGGCTTTCACTGCAGCGCAGAAAGAGGAGGCTTACCGTTTCCTCGAGGGCTTGAAGGCTCCTTATGTCCTCAAGGCCGATGGCTTGTGTGCCGGTAAGGGTGTGCTCATTGTTCCTACATTGGAGGAGGCAAAGAGCAGCCTCGATGAGATGCTCGACGGTATGTTCGGTGACTCATCGGCAACTGTTGTCATTGAGGAGTTCCTTGATGGTATCGAGTGCTCGGTATTCGTGCTCACAGACGGCAAGGATTATGTAATCCTGCCCGAAGCCAAGGATTACAAGCGCATAGGTGAGGGCAATACAGGCTTGAATACCGGTGGTATGGGTTCAATCTCTCCCGTTCCATTCGCGACAAAGGAGTGGATGAAGAAAGTTGAGGATAGAATCATCAAGCCTACAGTGGATGGTCTTGTAAAGGATAATCTCCTCTATAAGGGTTTCATCTTCTTCGGTCTTATAAACGTTGAGGGTGAGCCAATGGTCATCGAGTACAATGTGCGCATGGGTGACCCCGAGACAGAGTCGGTTATGCTGCGCCTCAAGAGCGATATCGTTGAACTGTTTGAAAAGGTTGCTGCAGGCACTTTGGCCGGAACAACCGTTGAGTTCGATGAGCGCAACGCCGTGTGTGTGATGCTTGTATCCGGAGGTTACCCCGAGCACTACGACAAGGGCTTTGAGATGACAGGTTTTGAGGATGTGAAGGACAGCATACTGTTCCACGCCGGTACAACTGAAAAGGAAGGCAAGGTAGTCACTGCCGGTGGCCGTGTCATTGCTGCGGTTTCGTATGGCGCTACACGTGAGGAGGCTCTCGAGCGCTCTTTCCGTTCGGCAAATGCTATCAAATACGAGAAGAAGTATTTCAGAGGCGATATCGGTTTCGATTTGTAATAATCAAGGATGTTACAAGGCTCTTTTGCTTCGGGCAGATATACATCGACGGTACTGTTTGTGCTGTCGATGTTGGTTATGTTGGCGGCCTATTGGTTGCCTGAACCTGCCGTGTCCTTTGTTGTGGAGGCATCAGACGGTGGTTTCCCGATGCATCTGCTGTCGCTCCTGTTATATGTCTTTGCTGCAGTACTGCTCTCCCGGCAGACATTCTTTGACCGCAGTGTCAAGTGGAAAGGTGCTCTCTATCTATGGTTCGCTGCTCTGTCGACGTTTGTGAACGGAGATGTGTCCGTTGCATTCGCGTCGTTACTTTTCATGGTTTCAGTGATGCTGTTGCTGTTCTGCCAGTACAGTGCAAATCCCGTGGGGCTTTTCTATACTGCGTTTATGCTTTTGGGAGTGTTGTGCTTTGTAACACCATATTCGCTCTACTTAATCCCGCTTTATCTCTTGTTCTGCTCCATAACCAATACTTTCTCGCCAAGAGGTGTGGCGGCTTCGCTGCTTGGTCTGGCAACTCCATTCTGGCTTGTGTTTGGAATAGCATATGTGTTCCCGCGTGTAGATGTGTTGCTGGAACCTGTGATAGCCGGCTTTGTAACGGTGTTTGATGTGAATTTTCCGTCATTCTCTCTCCTGAATCTACTGCTGCATGTCTTTGTTCTTGCGGTGCTGTTGCCTGCGACATACATTTTTGTCGGCAGCGCTTCACCGGCAAAACCTCTGTTGCGTAGGCGTCTGTCGTTTGTGATTGTTGCAGAAATGTACCTGTTGCTGCTCTTTTGCTTTGTAGGCGGCGGGGCTGCTTTTTTCTATGTGTGCCAACTGCCGTTTGTGGCAATTCTGGCGTCATATCTTTTTGCCATGAAGGAGACTAAACTTTCGAACGTGTACTTTGTTCTTGTAAATGCAATGATGCTTGCAATAGCAACACATACGTTATGGTTGAAACTCTGATAGACTTCCTCAAGGACTATGGCTATTGGGGAATGGCTTTGCTTTCCTTCTTGTCGGGTTCTATAATTCCTATAGCAAGTGAGGCCCTGTTGGTTGTGCTGTTGGGCGTGGGACTGAATGCGATGTGGCTCATTGTTGTAGCAACAGTGGGCAATACATTGGGCGGCATCACCTGTTTCATGTTGGGCTATCTTACAGACAAACAAACCGTGAAGAGGGTGTTCCGCATCTCTGACAAGAAAATGGAACGTGCCGACTCTCTGATCCAAAGATATGGTTATTGGGCTGCAGTCTTGTCCTTTATGCCAATAATAGGCGAGGCCATACTCGTCGCTTTGGGCATTATGCGTGTCGACAAGTATAAAGTTTCCATTGTAATGGCAATTGGTAAATTCGCAAGATATGCCTTTGTTGCGATTTCTTATTATGGTATATCAAGATTGCTCTCTTGAATTCAGTAAGACGCTGTTGCCTTGATGCCCTCATCAGCAAGCAGTGCAACAATCCTGTCAAGTTCCTCGCGTGTAGCTTTCTGCAGGGTGCCTATGGGCGTTTCGCGGTCAATTGTGTATATCATCACCTCGCGAGGTGCAATCTCCTTCACCGCCGCTATCCATGGCATCACATAACTTTCGCCGGTGTTGTCGACATTTCTGCCGTCGACCTCTCCCTTAAGGAACATTGTCTGTATCACGGCCTTGCCTTCAAAGGCCTTCAAACGGCCTATTATGGCTTCCAAATCATATTTCCCGGTAGGACGGTCAACGATTGAGATATATTCGCTGTCAATGGTGTCCAACTTCAGAATGTTGTTGTCTACCTTTTTCAATGCTTCGAAAACGGTATCACGGGTTATTAGGGTGGCGTTGGTGAGCACGCTGACCTTCGCATTCGGGCATAGCCTATCGCGCAAAGCAATGGTGTCATCAATTATTTCTCCAAAGTGGGGGTGTATGGTCGGCTCTCCGTTACCTGCGAATGTGAGCACATCGGGCAGTTCGCCATACTCCTTCATTTCCTGAAGTTTCTTTTCAAGTGCAGCGGCTACCTTCCGGCGTGTGGGCAATGGACTCTTTGTCCTTCTTGTGGCATTAAGACCGCACTCGCAGTATATGCAATCGAATGTACATACCTTGCCGTCGTCGGGCAGCAGGTTTATTCCTAATGAAATTCCAAGTCTACGGCTTTTTATAGGGCCGAATATGGGTGATGGATAGATGGTTGTTGACATTTCCCTTACTTTTTGATGGTGTCGTTTTCTATTGTCAGCCTGTTGCTTGTCATGCGGCTCATGTATTGTTGTATGATGGCCTGCAGTTCGCGTATCATATCGTTCTGAACATTATTGTTGCCAAGAATGTTCTCCTTCATCATTATGTCGTTCCGCAGGTTGAACATTGACAAAGGTACGTCGCTTTCTCCGTTGTATAACAAGATGTGTTCTCCTTTGTAATATCTGTATGCCTCGTTGGCGTAGTTTACAGCGAAACTCTCCTGTGACGGTGTTGATATCAGGCTCTGACCGAATGCAATAAAAGGCTTGTCGTAACCTAAGTGGTCGAGCACTGTGGGCATGATGTCTATCTGTTGTGCTATCGTTGTAGTATCAATATCCGCTTCAAATGGCGCCTCGCCTTCAGGTGAGAAAAAGATGATGGGAATCTCCATTTCGCCCGACGCTGTCCTGTAACGCTCTTCAATGCTATGGTTCGTGTGGTCGGCTGTTATTACGAACAATGTATTCCTGTACCATGGCTCTTCCTCGATGTTGTTGAAGAACTGTCGTAGTGCGTGGTCCGTGTATTGCACACACTTTAGGAATGGGTCACCGGCGGCGGTGAATGTATCCTTGTACTCCTGCGGGATATTGAATGGGTGGTGCGATGAGGCTGTGAACATTGCCGTGATGAAAGGCTCTTTCATTCCGCTCATGCACTCTGCGTAATATTGCAGGAACGGTTCGTCCCAAATGGCCCACGTGCCATCAAAATCCTCTTTCCCGTTATGGTTCTCATCGTTGCAATATTCTGTCATGCCGTAATATCTGTCGAAGCCGCTGGCCTTGGCATATGCCATGAATCCCATGGAACCATTAGGCGCTCCGTGAAAGAATGCGCTGTTGTAGCCGAATTTCCTTAGTTCACCGGCAATGCCTCCGACATCGTTCAATGATGCCGAGGAGGAAATGAACGGAGTGACGAACATTGGTATGCCCGACAGCACCGACGGCATTCCATCAATGGATTTCCTGCCGTTGCCATAGGAGTATAGATAGCTCTTGCTCTGTTTGATGAGGCTGTCAAGGAATGGGGTGAGGCTGCCGCTCTCGCGTGGGTTGTAGGCACCGATATACTCCTTGCCAAAGCTCTCTACAATAAGTATTACAACATTCTTTTTGTTTGCTGCTTTGTGCCCGAAATGTTGTACAGGAGTGTATATTGAGTCAAGTTCTATCCCGGTAAAATAGTTCTTGGGTGCAAAAGGCTTGCGCCCTGCTGTTCTTATGATGCAGAACGGCGTGTTCAGCACTAATGTAGCTTCACTTGGCGTTGAGACGTAGGCATTGGCATTGCTCAGGGTGATTGGGCGCACGCTTTTGCCCACGCCACCGCGTATGCCGATGACTATGATCGCAATGCACAGTGCCAACAGTGCTGTGTGCACAGTGTAGTATTTGATTAGTGGACGTTTCTTGAACTCTTCTGATGCCGGTGTGTAAAGCTTGTATAAGGCATATATGAATAGTATACCAATTAGAACAAGCCACAGGTTGTGCATGACTTCAATACAAATCACCTTACCTATGTTGCCGTCATTGCTGAATTCGTTGAATATGTCCCATGTAGTCCTTCGTCCGGTGTAACGTACATATATGCAGTCACACAGGTTGGCAATGACTCCGGCGGCATTGGGTATAATGAATGCCCACTTTGTAATTCCCTGCATTGTATTGCCCTCTTTAAAATGCAAAGGGAACAGGGTAAGAAGAATGTAGAGTGCATTCATGTAGCATACGGCAGTGGTGGCAAATACAAGGTTGCCTTTCAGAATCAGCCACCACTCATTGTTGCCAGTGTACATACCACGGTTGGCGAGGAAGAAAACGAACTGGCACAGCAGGAGTATGAGGTATGATAACAAGATGTTCTGCGCAATTGCGCGGACAATATTCCTGTCTTTCCTCTCCTTGCCCAAGAAACTTCCTTTGTAGGTTTCCTTGACTTTTTCCAATATTCCTATGTCTGTCATGGTAATGGTGATCTTTACGTGGGTTATAGATTGAAAAAGTCGTTATACGTACTTTGCAATATTGCCTTAGCTTTTCTTATCCTGCTCTCGTTGCCTTCTGTTGGTATTGTTGTCTCCTTTTCGCCCGTAAGGTCGTATACACTGTATCCCGTAGAGTCCATCAATGATATGCCGTTGTTGTAGCAATGGTATGCAAACGGATAGGTGTAATGGGGTGATAGGATGTTGCGGCTGAACTTGAAACCGTCATTTGGCAACTGCAACTGCGCAAGCAAGGTTGCGACAAAATCGCTCTGGTTGCATATTCTGTCAATGCGCTTGGGCTCTTTTATGGCGCCACCAAGCATCATGAACAGGATGCGGTTCCTCTCCTTGTCGGTCTGTCTTATGCCTGCGGGGTAGCCAGTGACGCTGTGGTCGGCAATGCATATTATCAGTGTATTGTCCCATTTGTCCGTAGCTTTCATGCGCTCAATGAATTTGCCTAACTGTTCGTCTGTGAATGCAAAGGAGTTGGCAACCATGTCGTCCTCTATACGGTTGTATGGAACTTCCCAGGGCTCATGGCTGCTTAACGTGAGGTGTGTTATGTGCCAAGGCTCATGGCTAATGTCCATTATCGTTTCATACAGTCTGTCGAATGTTATCTCATCTCCTGCACCCCAACGATGTGTTGTCGATTCTTCTCTTGTAAAGTCTTTGTCCGAAATCAGTTTTTCATATCCTGTAAACAGGAGGTAACCGTTCATGTTGGTGAACCTGATGTCGCCTCCATACAGGAACGTGTTGGAATATCCGGCTTTTTTCAATGATGCGGCAAGCGATGGTAGTCTTGAACATTTGTTCGCGTCTTTCATCACCGATGTCTTGGGGAATGCGGGGTAGCCGCTCAATGTTGATACAACTCCTCTATCCGTGCGGAAACTGTTTGCATAGCATTCCGTGAAAAGGATGCTCTCTTCTGCAAGCTTTTCAATATTTGGTGTTATGCCTTTGGCACCTCCCAAGGTTTCGACGAACCCGGCGCTCATTCCTTCGAGAATGATTGTTACAATGTTCGGGCGGGTGTTGTTCAGCAAGGTGTCTGATATCTGGGTGTCCTGCATATACAGTCCGTCGAAAATCTCTTCACGTTCGTCATCTTTGTAGAAACTATATTCTTCCTTGAAATTTTCAAGGTTTGCAAGGGTGTACAGGAAACTGAATACGGGATTCACGGCAGCGTCATTCAGTGTAGGGTTATCGTTGTAATACACCGTGCCGATGTTGTTTGTGGATTCTGTGGTGCCTCCCCTTATGCCAAGAAACATGAAACTCCCGGCAAGGAGATAAACGATACTTTTCGTGACTTTATGGATGGCTTTGGACTCTGCATCCTTGTCGCTCCAGCTTTCGTCCTTGCTGATGTATGCGAATAGCTTGTATATTGCAAATGTGAGTACTGCCAGGACAAAGGCAAGTACTATGATGTGGGTGACCGTTATGCTTGCAATGGCATTTGCCGGAGAATCGATATATACAAGCACTGACGAAGCATCAAGTTTCTGCTCCCAGTATGGGTAGAGGGTGATGTCGGCAACGAATGCCAGGGATATTGCGAATGCAAGGATACCGTTGTATACTTTGTAGAAGATACGGAGTGGAAGGTGTGTGAAGACCTTTATTATTGTCAGCAGCAACGGTATGGCCGTGAAATAACCGGCTATGGCAAAGTCGTGTCTTGCGCCATGCAGCAGGATATCTGTGTAATCCCCGAATGAACCGCAGTCATCGCCATGGTTCAGTGCCAGGAATATGATTTTGTATATGAAGGACAGGATAATGAATGCCGAGTAGTATTTCAGCAAGAAAACCATCCCGAATCCGACGCTGTCATTGAATGGCCATTCTCCTGGCTGTTTGAAATACTTTGTAAGCTTCATCGTCTTTTTGTTATTTCCTGCCAAAATCTGCCGGTATTTCGCCCCATTTATCGGTTTCCCATTTTATGAGCGTCGTTGTCCAGCTGTTCTCTTTCAGCCATTTCTCGGCACGGTCTACATATTTGAAGAGTTCTTCGGTCTTGCTGTCTCGCGGCAACTTTGTCTTGCACTTCTTGCCTTTTATCCACAGCAGGGCGTTATAGCTGTCCGAGTATATCGGCAGGTCAATGCCTTTCTGCTTCAACAACGCAAGGCCATGTACAATGGCAAGAAATTCGCCTATATTGTTTGTGCCGAACATGGGGCCAAAGTGGAATACCTCCTCACCGGTGGCAATGTATACTCCGCGGTACTCCATCATTCCAGGGTTGCCGCTGCAAGCAGCGTCCACCGCCAAAGCGTTCTTTATTATGGTTGCCGGCAGTGCTGTCGCGGCTTTCTTGTTTTCTGCTTTTGCACCATGTCCAATGTACTGCCCGGGTGATGATGCATATGCCCGCTCCGCTTCGGCAAGAGTGTCAAACGCTTTGTAAAGAGCCTGTTTTACGCCCTTTATCTGCGCTTGGCACTCCTCCCAAGAGGAGTATATGCCCGGCTGTATGCCGTTCCACACCACATAGTGTTTCTTCTTGGCCATTGTGCAACGGCTTTATATTACATTCTTTCGGGAACCTCAATACCAAGCAGGTTCATCGCAGTCTTGATGACCTTGCCTACATTGTCGGTGAGCAACAGACGGAATGCCTTTGTCTCCTCGTTCTCCTCGCGCAGAATGCTGTAGTCGTGGTAGAACTGGTTGTACTCCCTTGCAAGTTCGTATGCGTAGTTGGCGATACCCGATGGTGAGTAGTCTGTGCCTGCCTGGCGTACAACGGCAGGGAACTCGTTGAGCATTCTGATGATGTTGCACTCCTTCTCGCTGATGCTCTCGGGTGCTGTGAACTCTGTCTTTGCACCTGCCTCGGCAGCCTTGCGGCCGATTGAGCGTGTTCGCGCGTAAGTGTACTGGATGAATGGGCCGGTGTTGCCGTTGAAGTCGATAGACTCCTTGGGGTTGAAGAGCATGTTACGGCGTGCATCAACCTTGAGCATGAAGTACTTCAGGGCGCCCAGGCCGATGATGCGGTTGATTTCGGCCTTCTCCTCGGCTGTGAGGTCGTTGAGTTTGCCACCAAGCTCCTCTGATGTCTCGCGTGCTGTGTTTATCATCTCGTCCATCAGGTCGTCCGCGTCAACAACTGTACCCTCGCGGCTCTTCATCTTGCCCTCGGGGAGCTCCACCATTCCGTAAGAGAAGTGTACAAGGCCCTTGCCCCATGAGAAACCGAGCTTGTCGAGCAGCAGTGAGAGAACTTGGAAGTGATAGTTCTGCTCGTTACCTACGACGTATACCATCTTGTCGATGGGGTAGTCGCGGAAACGCAACTGAGCTGTACCGATGTCCTGTGTCATGTATACCGATGTGCCGTCGCTGCGCAACAGGAGTTTCTCGTCGAGTCCGTCGCCTGTGAGGTCGGCCCATACCGATTCGTCCTCTCTGCGGTAGAAGATACCCTTCTCCAGTCCGTCAAGGACAGTCTCTTTGCCCACGAGGTATGTGTCGCTCTCGTAGTATATCTTGTCAAAGTCAACGCCAAGACGCTTGTATGTCTCATCGAAACCTTCGTAAACCCAGTTGTTCATCTGCTCCCAGAGTGCACGTACCTCCTTGTCGCCGGCTTCCCATTTTACAAGCATCTCACGTGCTTCGGCCATCAATGGTGATGCAGCCTCGGCCTCCTCCTTGCTCATGCCTTTTTCCATAAGCTCTGAAAGTTCAGCCTTATAGTGTTTGTCGAAAGCTACGTAGTAGTCACCGATGAGGTGGTCGCCCTTCTTGCCACTGCTTACTGGTGTCTCGCCGCCTCCCCACTTCTGCCATGCGAGCATTGACTTGCAGATGTGTATACCGCGGTCGTTCACAATGTTGGTCTTTACAACCTTGTTGCCGTTTGCAGCAATGATGTTCGACAATGCGTATCCGAGCAGATTGTTACGGATGTGACCAAGGTGCAGGGGCTTGTTGGTGTTTGGTGATGAATACTCAACCATTACAAGCGGAGACTGCTCTGTTACAGGTGTTGTACCCCACTTGTCGGTTGCGTCAATGTGCTTCAACAACTCAACCCAATAGCTTGGCGCAATGGCAAGGTTCAAGAAACCCTTTACAACGTTGAATGAACTGATGATGGGGAGATTGTTCTTCAACTGCTCGCCAATCTCCTGTGCGGTCTCCTCGGGGCGCTTCTTTGAAAGTGCCAGGAATGGGAAAACGACAAGGGTGAAATCGCCCTCAAACTCCTTGCGTGTCTTCTGCAGCTGTATCTTCTCGGTAGCTACTTCTGCGCCATACAACTGCTTGATTGCTTCGGCAACACTCTGTGCCAATGTAATTTCAAGATTCATTGTTTTTATGTTTTTTTTGTTCAAATTCGCGTTTTTATGCTTTGTTAAGCCACAATAGTTTGCAAATATAATAAATACCGAATAATTTTGCGGCGGTTTTCATTTGAAAATATACTATAATAATAAATAATAAGTCAATGTTGGCACTTTGGTAGTATGTTCTGGCGGTTTTTGTATTATATTTGCCGGAATGAATCCTGTAGGGCATCTTTGCCTGGTGCTGTGTAGAAATATTATCAACTATGAACCGATTACCACAAGTTACCAAAAATCTTTTGGCTATAAATGTACTGATGTTCCTGGCGACAATCGTCATGGAAAGGAAAGGCATAGACCTTACCGGCATCCTCGGCCTCCACTTTTTCAAGGCTGCCGACTTTGCTCCTTATCAGCTTGTCACATACATGTTCATGCATAGCGGTTTCTCCCATCTGTTCTTCAATATGTTCGCACTTTATATGTTCGGCAGTGTGCTTGAAAAGGTGTGGGGCGAAAAACGTTTCATAATCTATTATCTGGTTGCCGGTGTGGGAGCCGGTCTGTTGCAGGAAGTGGTGCAATATGTTAGTTTTGTACATGAGGGCCTGGCGTTATATGATGGAGTGCGTACTCCAACCGGGATTATCCCAATGGGGCAGTTCCTCAATGCGTGGACAACCGTGGGTGCCTCGGGTGCAATCTATGCGATATTGCTTGGATTTGGAATGCTGTTCCCTAACGAGAGTATGTTTGTGTTTCCCTTGCCGTTTCCAATCAAGGCAAAGTTCTTTGTGATAGGTTATGCCGTCATAGAACTGGTGCTCGGTATCTCGAACAGCCAGGACGGAGTGGCGCATTTTGCACATCTTGGCGGAATGCTCTTTGGCCTTGTGTTGATTCTATATTGGCGTAAAACGAATAAGATAGGAGGCCCATATGTTTAAGACTTTTATTGAAAAATTCCGTGCAGCCGATATCGTAAAGAAATACATCTATGCGAATGTCATAACGTATATAATCCTCCTTTTGATCGGAGTTTTTTCGGTGCTGTTGAACCAACGCGCTGAAGTGGGGGAGTGGGTTGAGTTGCCGGCGTCGTTGTCCCAGCTTCTGCAAAGGCCGTGGACTGTTTTTACATATATGTTCGTGCATGGCAGCTTGTGGCACATACTGTGGAATATGCTGGCTTTGCATGTCTTTGGTCGCATCTACCTTGAACTGTTCTCGACAAGACATTTTATTGGCACATACTTGCTTGGCGGCCTGTTCGGCGCGCTCTTCTTTGTGTTGGCCTACAATGTCTTTCCATATTTTGACAATGTCATCAGTACGGCTCACCTTGTTGGCGCGTCGGCTGCAGTTCTGGCAATTGTGGTGGCTGCAGCGGTACGCTCTCCCGAGTACAGGATAAATCTGCTTCTGTTCGGCAGCGTGAAGTTGTCTACAGTTGCTGTCGTTACAGTGTTTATCTCGGTGCTTATGCTCTCAAGTGACAATGCCGGTGGAAACTTTGCACATCTTGGCGGCGCGTTCGCCGGTTTCCTGTTTGCCTTTCTGCTGGGCAAGGGTGTTGATATAACCGATGTCGTGAACCGCCCGATTGATTGGGTGAAATCGTTCTTCAGCGGTAAACTGTTCAAGCGCAAGCAGAAAAGCAAGTTTACATATACAGCCGGAGGCAAACGCGAGGCCGACTATGAGTATAATGCACGCAAAAAATCATCAGAGGCCGAGATTGATGCAATCCTTGAGAAGATAAAGAAAGGTGGCTATGCCTCGTTGAGTGATGACGAGAAGAAACGGCTCTTCAACGCTTCGTCCAAATAAAAACCGGACGTAATTCCAGTTATATCAAAAGCAAAAATACGGACAAGTTTATGTACCGTATTTTTGCTTTTGATATTCTAACTTTCTGGTTAATAGCATATTACTTAACCCTCGCTTCAATCACACTACGTGCGCTCAAACAGTAGTTTGGCTTTTGCTCGCTTACTCGCGGCTCTCCGTTTTCCCCTTTCAGTTTTCCGTTTCCCGTTTCCCCCCCCCCCTTGGTGTGTCATAATGTCTCTGAATTCTGTCTTTTCCATGCCTTTTATATTATAAAATAAAGAAAATGCGGCAAACAATGCTTTTTATTGAAGAAAAAACATTATATTTGCGCGTTTTTAAAAGGAACAAAATAAATCACAATAAAAATTAATTAACAATGCAGAACAAAGGATTTGTAAAAGTTTTTGCAGTATTGCTGACACTTGTGTGTCTGTTCTACCTCTCATTCTCTTACGCGACCAAGAGTCAGGGCGAGAAAATCGAGAAATGGGCAACCGAGCAGACAGAGACTTGGGCTTCTGAATGTGAGGCTGCCGGCACTACTGTTACCGAGGCTGAGAAGGAAGAATATCTCGGCTTCAAGAAAGAGGAGTATCTCGAGACAAACAAAGATCAGAAGGTATGGTTGGGTATCTACACCCTCCAGCAGTGCCGTGAGTTGGAAATCGGTCTTGGCCTTGATTTGAAGGGTGGTCTTAGCGTGACATTGGAAGTCTCAGTTCCAGAGTTCCTCAAGTCACTCACAAGCGGTAACGTGGACAAGGATGTAGAGGCTGCGATTGCAGCAGCACAGAAGGCTTCTGTTGCTAACGGTGATGCAATTGGTGCATTCATCGCAAGCTTGCCGGCCGAGAAGACTTTGGCTTCAATCTTCGCTTCAAGCGCGTTGAAGAACAAGGTTTCTCAGAACTCTACAAACGAGGAGATTGAGGCTGTTCTCCGTGCTGAACTCGAGAATGCTGTTGAAAACTCGTTTAATGTGGTACGCTCGCGTGTAGACCGCTTTGGTGTTGCGCAGCCAAACATTCAGAAACTTGGTGGTGGCCAGGGCCGCATCATGGTTGAGCTTCCAGGTGTTGAGAATAAGGCTCGTGTAATTGAACTTTTGACCCGTTCTTCAAACTTGCAGTTCTGGGAGACATATACAGACCAGGAGGTTGCCAAGGTGCTTCCAAAGCTCATGCAGTTGGGCGAGGAAGTTGCCAAGAGCAAGGGTCAGGAGGTTAATCCATTGACAGGACTTGTGGGTAATGGCGGTAGCTGCATCGTTGCTTATGTAAACCGCGAGGGCAAGGCAAAGATCGATGAGGTTCTTGCAGCAGGTAAGGCAATGGAGAAGACAATCCTCCCACGTGAGCTTATGCTCTGCTGGGGTGCCGACAACAAGGATGGCATCTACACACTCTATGCTATCAAGGACAAGGATGTTGATGGCGTTGCTCCATTGCAGGGCGATGTAATCGCTGAGGCTGCAGCTTCGTTCCAGAACAACAAGCCATGTGTAAACATGACAATGAACGGTGCTGTTGCCCACACATGGGCTAACCTTACCGATGAGTGCGCAAAGAGCCGTCGTCCTATCGCAGTGGTTCTTGACGGTCTTGTATACAGCGCACCTGTACCCGAAGGTCGCATCGCAGGTGGTCACAGTGTGATCAACGGTAGCTTCACTATCGAGGAGACACAGGACCTTGCAACCGTGCTCTGCTCTGGTAAGATGCTCGTTCCAATGCGTGACGTTGAGAGCAACGTTGTTGGTCCATCTATCGGTGAGGCTTCTATCAACCAGGGTCTGATCTCGTTTGTAGTTGCATTCATTCTTTTGATGGTTTACATGTGTGCAATTTATGGCATTGTACCTGGTATGATTGCCAATGGCGCATTGTTGCTCAACCTGTTCTTTACATTGGGTATCCTCGCTTCATTCCAGGCTGCTCTTACAATGTCTGGTATTGCCGGTATCGTGTTGACACTCGGTATGGCTGTCGATGCAAACGTGCTTATATATGAACGCGCGAAGGAGGAGTTGCGTGCCGGCAAGAATGTGCGTGCTGCACTCTCTGATGGTTACAAGAATGCATTCTCTGCAATCTTCGACTCTAACCTTACATCAATCATCACCGGTGTAATCCTTTACAACTTCGGTACAGGTCCAATCAAGGGCTTTGCTACAACTTTGATTATCGGCCTGTTGTGCTCATTCTTTACAGCAGTGTTCGTTACACGTGTTGTGTATGAGCGTTTCCTCGACAAGAACAAGTTGACAAACCTCACATTCACTACCAAGTTGTCAAGCAAGATGTTCAAGGATACAAAGTACAACTTCATCGCTGCAGCAAAGAAGGTGAACATCGTGTTCGTTGTATTGGCAGTGGCTATGGTTGCTTCATTCGTATTCCGTGGCATGGCAAAGAGCATCGACTTCACCGGTGGTCGCAACTATGTTGTCAAGTTCGAGCAGAAGGTTTCTGATGCCGAGATCCGTGACCTGTTGACAGCCGAGATCAAGGATGCCAATGTACAGGTTATCTCTTACGGTACAGGCGGCGACCAGGTACGTATCTCTACAAACTACTTGTTCGACGACTCTTCTGCCGATTCAGATGTTAAGGTAGAACAGGCTATCTACAACGCGTTGAAGAAGGGTGGCGTACTTGCCGAGAATGTTACATTCGAGAGATTCTGCGATACACAGGACGATTTGGGTGGCTCAATCAAGAGCTCGCAGAAGGTCGGTGCAAGCATCGCCGATGATATCCGCGAGGGTGCTGTGCTTTCAGTGATTCTTGCTCTCATCGCAATCTTCATCTACATCCTTGTACGTTTCCGCAACGTGGCATACAGCGTCGGTTCAATCTTCGCTCTTGCAGTTGACGTGCTCATGATCATGGGTTGCTACTCATTGTTGCACGGTCTGTTGCCAATGTCACTTGAGCTCGACCAGACATTCATCGGTGCTATCCTTACAGCTATCGGTTACTCAATCAACGATAAGGTGGTTATCTTCGACCGTATCCGTGAGTTCAACGAGTTGTATCCAAAGCACAATAAGCTCGAGTTGTTCAACCAGTCTTTGAACACAACTCTTGCACGTACATTGAATACTTCATTCAGTACATTGGTCGTTCTGTTGTGTATTTTTGTTCTTGGTGGCGACAGCATCCGCAGTTTCTCATTCGCAATGATACTTGGTGTTGTGTTCGGTACATTGTCATCAATCTACATTGCTGCTCCAATCGCTTACTCAATGATTGCAAAGCAGGAGAAGAAGAACAAGTAACCTTGGGGTTATCCATATAAAAACAATCCGCGACGTTGGTGATGTCGCGGATTGTTTTTTTGTTTCAGATCTATCGTAGTGATTGCGCGTGGCAATGATTACTTCTTTAGTCTGTCTTTAATATAATAGTATGCGAACGGACAGGCTAAGCACTCTTTGGGTCTGCAGTAACTGCGTTCCAATTGCAGGAGTGCCTGTGTCCCGGCGGCGCTCATAACCCTTACTCCCTGTTCGCGCCATTTCTTTATAATGCTGTTCTCTTCGGGGTCTATCTGGTGTAGCAGTTCATTTGCCATTGTGCAGAGCCTCTCTTCCTTGCGGTGATTGCCGTATATGTGGAGCATGGGAATTACCGAATTTATGATTATCACGTCCACCTGCTTCTGTCTCATGCAGCCGTTGCCCACAGTCTCGGTTCCTCCAAAACATGTGTGGTTCTGCCAATAGCCGCTGAGCGAGTGGTTGAACAATCTGTATATGTCGGTCAAGGTATTTGCTGCAGTGATACTTGATATGGTAAGCCTGTCCATGCAATAAAGGTCTGCTATCCGTGCTATGCGCAGGTGCGGTGTGGAGTTGCCGCAATTCCATTTCTTGTGATCTATGCCGGTGAGTCCGAACTTGTTGCTCAAGAAGCGGTATTCCCTCTTCAGTTCGTTGTAGTATGAGCTTCGCACAGCCTCGTCTCTATAATAATAAGGAATACTTCCCTCATCAAGTAGTCCAGCCTGTCCGAACATGATGGCTTCCACCTGTGTGGGGTTGTCGCGGTGTTTGCCTAGTGCCTGGGTGTTGAGTGTGTTTGCCCACTCCTCGAATACGGCACTCTGTATGCCGAATCCGAAGCTGCGTATGGCAATCTTTAGGAGTGTGTCGTCCCACCTCTGGTCGCACTGTGTGAATGTGCGTTCTATGATCTTCCTTTTCTCTTCAATGCGCTCTGCAAGCAGGCGCGAGAGTATATTGTTGAACGGTGTGGGTGGCAGGGTGGCGATGGTTTCGTGGCAAGGCAGGGTGCAACGCTGCTCTTTTGTGGCATTGAACTCCTCCTGTAGCTCATTGGGTACAATCCTCTGCAGCCAATCCTTGTCGTCTGCCTGTATGTCACTCTCCTTCAGTAAGCTGTTTTTCAAAAGGTAATCTGCTATGCCATCCATCTTCTTTGTCCCTAAATGAAAAGAACGTTAACTATGGGCATTAACGTTCTTTTTCTGTTTGTATCATTGTTGTTTCTGCTCTGTAGGATAACTTATTCTTGTGTGGTATATTGCCATGAGCCTCTTCTTGAATACCTCTTTTATGGTGTTGACATCCCGGAAAGTTATAGGACTCATTGTTAGTTCTCCATCCCTCAACTTGCCTTCTACAATGTTGTCTACAAGTTTGTTGATGTTCTCCTCTGTATATTCCTGCAAACTGTGTGATGCGGCTTCTACGCAGTCGGCCAACATCAGTATTGCTTGCTCTTTTGTGCTGGGCTTGGGTCCCGGGTAGGTGAACAGGCTGTCATCTACCTCTTCGTTGGGGTGTTCGTTCTTGTATGTAATGTAAAAATAACCGGTCTTTGACACACCGTGGTGGGTTAGTATGAAGTCTTTTATCTTCTTTGGCAGTCCCTCGTGCTCGGCAGTGGCATGTCCGTCGGTCACGTGCTTTATGATGGTCTGCGCACTTTCAATGGGTGTCATGGTGCTGTGTGGGCTCACGCCTCCGTTCTGGTTCTCGGTGAACATTATCGGGTTCTCCAGTTTGCCTATGTCATGGTACAATGCGCCGGTGCGTACCTCAAGTGGGTTTGCTCCAATGGCGATGGCTGCTTCTGCTGCCAGGTTGCCCACCTGCATGGAGTGCTGGAAGGTGCCCGGAGCCTCCTGTGACATTCTCTGTAGCAACTTGTTGTTGAAATTCGACAACTCAATGAGGGTGACGCTTGATATGAATCCGAATGTGCGCTCAATTACAAGCATCAGCGGGTAGATGAGCAGTGTGAGTATTGCGCTCACTGCAAAATAGGCGAACATCAGAGGACTTATTTCGGTAAGCCCCGATGTGTTTATAACCTTGTAACACAGGTACACGATTGCGTATGTGATGAATATTATTATTACGCATTTGAACATCTGTGCTCGTGATGACAGCTCCCTGATGCTCAATATGGCGCTGCTTCCTGCCAGTATCTGTAGCAGCATGAACTCATATGGTGCCGACAGCATTATTGAGCACATGGCCACCGAGATGCAGTTTGTTACCAAGGCGGTGCTGTCATCGATGAACAGGCATAGTGTGAAAGGAAGGATTGCGAACGGTAGCGTGAATACGCTTATTTCACCATATCTTGTTATTATGCCCACAAGTACAGGAAACAGTGTTGCCGATATTATTGTGAATATGAACTTGCTGGCATTTTGGGCAACCTCTCTTTTGTAAATGTGGATGTAGGAGTACAGAATTGTCATACACACCACAATAAAGATAATCTGTCCAAGCAGGATGTATTGCCAGTTGTCTGCCGATCTTGTTTTCTCTCTGTCTCTTTTCTGGACAAGATATGTGTTTATTATATTTGCGGTTTCAGAGTTAATTATATCGCCTGTGCCAATGATTTTCTCTCCCTCCTTTATGTATTTGTATACAGGGTCTATTGCCTTTATCTGTTTGTCGAGTTCTGAATTGCTGGCTTTGTCGTCGTACTTGTAGTTTGGCTTGATGAGTGACATTATGCCTGTGGTGTCTACAACCGTCCTCTGCAATCTTTCGCGTGCCTGTGAGAGGGTGATGAAATCCCTTGATTCAAGTCGTCTTCTCTCTGAGCCGGCCCTGTAAGTGAGAACCTTGTTGTGTGTCCTGTTTAGGTACGTAGTGTCCTTGTCTTCGATTATACCATTGTTGAGCATGGCTCTCAGACTGTCAAGGAAAACCCCTTTTCCAACGATGCCGGCATTGCTCTTGAATGATTTGCCGAGGAACGCGTTTTTCTGTTCGTACGATGTCTCAAGCTGTTGGAAAATGGGAATGGACAGTTGTCTGATGCTGTCCTGCTCGGCGAGCAGTGCTTCGCTTGTCTTTGGAATCTCAAAGTCAAATTCTGCACGTAACTGTTCATGCGCCCACGGTGTATCGGGTTTGAAATCGTAATGTACACTCCTGTTCTTCGGCATGAAGTATATTATAAGTCCAATGCATAGTGATATCAGTAATATCTTGGATACCTTCTGGCTGTATTTTTTTATGATGCCACCTTTTTTCATAATCGAATGTTTAAAGTATTTGCTTCGCAAATGTATTCAAAAAAACATATAAATGCAACGATCTGTACCTTGCTTTTGGTGTTGTGTCTTTCTGTGTGCAAAAATGTACCATTTTATTTTGTCAACAGCGCAAGTTGTGCTATTTTTGTACTGAGTATGCTGTTAATTAGGATAGTTGCGGTTGTGTCGCAATGCCGCTTGGCAGTGTGCAGAATTTAATATTTGAACACTATGAATGAAAGAAAAGTAAGGGTGCGTTTTGCCCCAAGTCCAACAGGACCATTACATATCGGTGGTGTACGTACCGCCCTTTATAACTATCTCTTTGCAAAGCAGCATGGTGGCGACCTTGTGCTCCGCATTGAGGATACCGATTCAACCCGTTTCGTTCCCGGAGCCGAGGAGTATATTCTCGAGTCATTCCGTTGGTTGGGCATCAAGTTCGACGAAGGCGTCTCTTTTGGAGGCAGTTATGGTCCTTATCGCCAGTCCGAGCGTCGCGACATTTACAAGAAATATGTGAAGCTACTGCTCGATGCCGGCAAGGCATATATCGCTTTCGATACCCCCGAGGAGCTCGAGGCAAAGCGTGCCGAGATTGAGAACTTCCAGTACGATGCTGCTACCCGCCTTTCAATGCGCAACTCATTGGCTATGCCCGCCGAGGAAGTTGCAGCGCTCATTGAGGCCGGTCACCAGTATGTGGTACGTTTCAAGATAGAGCCGGGTGAGAAGGTTGTTGTCAATGACATCATCCGTGGCGAGGTTACCATCAACTCATCAATTCTTGACGACAAGGTGCTCTACAAGTCGGCCGATGAGTTGCCTACATATCACCTTGCCAACATTGTCGATGACCATTTGATGGAGATTACCCATGTCATCCGTGGCGAGGAGTGGTTGCCTTCGGCACCTCTTCACGTGCTTCTTTATCGTGCATTCGGTTGGGAGGATACAATGCCACAGTTCGCGCATTTGTCTCTTCTCCTTAAACCCGAGGGTAACGGCAAGCTCAGCAAGCGCGATGGCGACCGTCTTGGTTTCCCGGTGTTCCCACTAGAGTGGCACGACCCCAAGAGTGGCGCTGTTTCAACAGGCTTCCGCGAGAGCGACTACTTGCCCGAGGCTGTAGTGAATTTCCTCGCATTGCTCGGCTGGAATCCCGGTGACGATGTTGAGATGATGTCTATGGAGGAACTGGTAAAGAAGTTCGACCTCTCAAAGTGCAGCAAGGCCGGTGCACGTTTCGACTATAAGAAGATGGTTTGGTTCAACCACGAATATATCCTGCAGAAATCAGATAGGGAAATTGCAGAAATCTTCATGAATGTTGTCAAGGAGCATGGTGTGGAGACAACACTCGAGCATCTTGAGGTTATTGTTTCTTTGATGAAGGGCCGTGTGAACTTTGTACACGAACTTTGGGATGCATGCAGCTTCTACTTTGAGGCTCCTGTTGCCTATGACGAGAAGACTGCCAAGAAACGTTGGAAAGAGGATTCGGCACAGAAGATGACCGAACTTGCCGACCTGCTCGAGTCGCTTTCCGATTTCTCAATCGAGAGCCAAGATGCTGCAGTTCATGCGTGGATTGAGGAGAAGGGTTACGGTATGGGCGATATAATGAACGCATTCCGTCTTGCCTTGGTAGGCGAGGGTAAGGGTCCCCAGATGTTCCACATTTCGGGTCTTATTGGCAAGGAAGAGACATTGGCACGTCTGCGTCGTGCAATAACAGTTCTTGGATAAGTAATGTACAGTTTCGGTATATACATATATATCCTTTTCGTGAGGTTGGCGGCATTCTTTGGCCACAAGAAGGCCAAGAAGATGCTCGCCGGTCATCGCGAGATATTCTCTGTCCTCAACGAAAAACTGAAGCCGGGAACCGACTATGTATGGTTCCACGCATCGTCGCTTGGTGAGTTCGAGCAGGGACGTCCCATGATTGAGAAGATGCGCGCCGAGCACCCGGAATATCGCGTAGTGCTTACGTTCTTCTCTCCGTCGGGTTATGTTCCGGCCAAGAACTACCAGCAGGCCGATGTTGTCTGCTATCTTCCATTTGACACAAAGCGCAATGTAAAATGTTTCCTTGATGTGGTACGCCCCAAGATGGCATTCTTTATCAAATATGAGTTCTGGTTGAATTATCTGCTTGAACTCAAGAAACGCTCAATACCGGCATATAGCGTGTCGTCCATCTTCCGCAAGGAACAGTTATTCTTCAAGTCTTGGGGTGGGCGCTATCGCCTGGCACTGCATTGCCTCACACATCTTTTTGTGCAGAATGACAGTTCAAAGGCGTTGCTCAAGTCGGTTGGCGTGTATAATGTTACCGTTGTAGGTGATACCCGTTTCGACCGCGTTGCAAAAGTCCTTGAGCAGGCGCGTCAGTTGCCGTTGGTCGATGCCTTTGTCGAGGGCGACCGCAAGGTCTTTGTTGTGGGTAGCTCATGGGGTAATGACGAGGCCGTGTACATGCCATTCTTCAATACCCACAGGGAGTGGAAACTCATCATTGCCTCGCACGAGGTTGGTGAGCAACGCATTGCTTCCATCGTTTCGCAGTACGAGGGCACGTGTGTACGTTACTCTACGGCGACAATGGACGAGGTGCGTCAGGCCGATTGCCTTATCGTAGATTGCTACGGCCTGTTGTCATCAATCTACCGCTATGGCACAGCTGCATTTGTGGGTGGCGGTTTTGGAGCCGGCATACACAATGTTCTTGAGGCTGCCGTGTATGGCATTCCGGTGTTCTTCGGTCCCAATAACCGCAAGTTCCAGGAGGTGCAGCAACTGAAGGCTTGTGGCGGTGGCTTTGAGATTATTGCCACTTGTGACTTTGCCCAAAGGATGGATGCCTTTGCTGCCGATGCGGCGCTTCTTGAGAGTGCCGGCAAGGCTGCCGGTGACCTGGTTTCCACCAATGCCGGTGCAACAGTACGCATTTTCGAGAGCCTTGGCTTGTAAATTATGATATTGAATATTGATAGTTTTTAATATAAACCTTTAAAATTTTAAAGTTATGAAATTTCTAACAGACGAGAAATTGGTGATTGTAGGTGCTGCCGGTATGATCGGTTCAAACATGGCACAGTCTGCTCTTATGATGGGCTTGACAAGCAACCTTTGTCTTTATGATGTATTCTCTCCAGAGGGTGTAGCCGAGGAGATGCGTCAGAGCGGTTTCGACAACGTGAACATCACAGCAACAACTGATGTTGCCGAGGCATTCAAGGATGCAAAATATATCATCTCTTCAGGTGGTGCTCCACGTAAGGAGGGTATGACACGTGAGGATCTTCTTGCAGGTAACTGTAAGATTGCCGAGGAACTCGGTAAGAACATCAAGACATACTGCCCTGATGTTAAGCACGTGGTAATCATCTTCAACCCTGCCGATTTGACAGGTCTTGTAACACTTCTCTACTCAGGTTTGAAGCCAGGTCAGGTTACAACACTCGCAGGTCTCGACTCTACACGTTTGCAGAACGCTCTTGCCAAGAAATTCGGCGTTATGATGAGCGAGGTTACAGGTTGCGCAACCTATGGTGGTCACGGTGAGCAGATGGCGGTGTTCGGTAGCGCTGTTAAGATTGCCGGCAAGCCATTGACAGAGATTATCGGTACAGAGGAGTTCCCAGAGGCTGAGTGGGAGCAGATGAAGAAGGACGTTACACAGGGTGGTGCAGCTATCATCAAGCTCCGTGGCCGTTCATCATTCCAGAGCCCATCTTACCTTTCAGTTGAGATGATCCGTTCAGTTATGGGTGGTGAGACATTCCGTTACCCTGCAGGTACATATGTATCTAACGAGAAGTACAACCACATCATGATGGCTATGGACACTGTTCTCGACGCTAACGGTTGTTCATACAAGATGCCTGTTGGTACAGACGAGGAGATTGCTAAGCTCGATGCAAGCTACGCTCACCTTTGCAAGATGCGTGACGAGCTCGTTACTTTGAACATCGTTCCAGCTATCGAGGAGTGGAGCAGCATTAACCCTAACCTCTAATATTATATATTAATAAGGTTATATATGGGATGGCGGCATTAAATGCTGCCATCCTTTTTGCGCTATAACATAAACTTTTACTTCTTTTCGGTAAAAAACGGTGCGAAAGTTTTGCCATTTAAGAAAAAGTTTCTACTTTTGCGCTGCATTTTGTCTAAAGTGAAAAATAATATAAACTAAATAATTAAATAGGAAATGATTGTAGTACCTGTTAAAGAGGGCGAGAACATTGAAAGAGCTCTCAAGAAATTCAAGAGAAAATTCGAGAAAACCGGTGTAGTTAAGGAGTTGCGCGCACGTCAGCAGTTTGACAAGCCTTCAGTATTGAAGCGTCTTAAAATGGAGCACGCTGTATACGTACAGAAGCTTCGCGCAAATGAGGAATAATTTCCCGTTTTTCTTGTTTTTTAATTAAAACTGATTTATATTCGTTGCCGAAAGACCATTTCTTTCGGCAACGAATATGTTTATAGACTCATTCATCGGGTATTTGAGAGTTGAGAGGCTATACTCGGCCCACACATTGCGGGCATACGAGCGCGATCTTCTCGCCTTCAAGGACTATGTGGCCCGCCTGGATGAGTCATTGTCTTTTCATGAGGCCGACACCGATGTCGTGCGCTCCTGGGTTGCCTCCATGATGGACGCCGGTGCTGCCCCTTCAACCGTTTGTCGCAAGCTCAGTACCTTGCGTTCATTCTTCGCCTTTGTGCGCGCCAACTGCGGCGTTGAGCAGAACCCTGTCGCAAGCCTCAAAGGTCCCAAGTGCCGCAAGAAATTGCCATCATTTGTTAAGGAAGATGAGATGAACAAACTCATCGACGACGTTGCCTTTGGTGATGACTATGCAGCCTGCCGCGACAAGATGATACTACAGCTCTTTTACGAGACAGGAATGCGTCTCTCCGAACTTGTAGGGCTCAACCTCTCCTCACTCGATATGCATGCAGGTGTTGTCAAGGTTCTTGGAAAACGCAATCGTGAGCGCATCATCCCCTTTGCTGCGGGGCTCAAGGCTGCTTTGGAAAACTATCTCCGTGAGCGCGAGGCATTCGCTACACAGCCCGGTGAAGCCCTTTTCCTCTCGTCTAAAGGAGAACGCATTGCCCCCGGCAGTGTCTACAGAATGGTGAGGAGCCGTCTTGCGGATGTCACCTCGGTGAAGAAAAAGAGCCCCCACGTGTTGCGCCATTCCTTTGCAACGGCAATGCTCAACAACAATGCCGAGATTGGAGCTGTTAAAGAATTGTTGGGGCACCGCCAGTTGGCAACCACCGAGATCTATACCCACCTCAGTTTCGAGGATTTGAAAGGATTTTATGAGAAGGCTCATCCCAGAGCCGGTAAATGATAAATTTAAACATTTTAAATTTAGGAGTTATGGTAACAAGAATTCAATCTGTTCATTTCGATGCATCACAGCAGTTGATGGAGTTCGTGGAGAAAAAAGTTGCGAAGTTGGATAAGCTTTGCGAAGGTGCAACAGCCCTTGAGGTGACAATGAAACTGATTAAGCCCGAGACTGCCAAGAACAAGGAAGTCGCCTTGCGTGTATCGGCAGCCGGTGGCGATCTTTTTGCCTCAAAGATAAGCGACACTTTTGAAGATGCTCTCCTTGGTGCAATTGACGCCGTAAAGGTTCAGGCCGAGAAGAACAAGAACAAATAAAATCCTTTATATAACAAAAACGGCGACCGAATAAGTCGCCGTTTTTGTGCTTATATCCCTAATTTCTTTACCAAGTCTGTTCTTCCCATGCGGCGCAGCAACTGTGCAATCTGCTTGCGTTCCTCGGGTTTGTACCAGAAGAAGAATCTCCTCTGCGCCTCCTTGTCCTTCATTGAGCGTGCAACATAGATGCTCTCTCCGGTCTCGGGGTTTATGCCGGTGTAGTACATCTCAGTAGCCATTGTCATTGGCGTTGGGGTGAAGTCCTGCACCTGCTCAAGGTGAAAATTGAGCTGCTTTGTCTCTGCTGCAAGTTCTGCCATGCTCTCCACCGTGCTGCCGGGGTGGCTGCTGATGAAGTAGGGGATTATCTGCTGCTTGAGGTTATGGCGGCTGTTGATGCGGTCGAAGATGCGCTTGAAGTCGTGGAACTGCTTGAACGACGGCTTGCGCATGAGCTTGAGCACTGCATCGTTGGTGTGCTCGGGAGCCACCTTTAAACGGCCGCTGACGTGATTTTTTATCAGTTCTTCTGTATACCTGTCTGTCACCTCGTCGCGTTGCTTGTCGCCCGTTCTGTGAAGCAGCATGTCGTATCTCACGCCACTGCCAATGAAACTCTTCTTTATACAAGGCAGTGCATCGACCTTCTTGTACAGTTCGAGCAGTGCGCTGTGGTCAATGTTCATGTTGGGGCATATTTTTGGCTGTATGCACGACGGGCGTGAGCACTTGGCGCACAGGTCGCTATTCTTGCCCTTCATCATGTACATGTTGGCGGACGGGCCTCCAAGGTCACTGAGGTAGCCTTTGAAGTCGTCCATCGCAGCAATCTCCTTTATCTCGCGCAGAATGCTCTCTTGGCTGCGGTTGACAATGAACTTTCCCTGGTGGGCCGATATGGTACAGAAGGCGCAGCCTCCGAAACAGCCACGGTGTATGTTCACCGAGTGCTTTATCATGTCATATGCCGGTATGCGCTTGCCGTTGTACTTGGGGTGGGGCAAGCGTGTGTAAGGCAGGTCGAAACTGTGGTCGAGCTGCTCGGTGGTCATTGTGGGGAACGGCGGGTTGATGACAACAACGCCCTCCTCATACTCCTGCATCAGTCGTTTGGCACTTACCTTGTTCGACTCCTTCTCTATCGCAAGGAAATTGGCTGCCTGCTTGGCTTTATCCTTGAGGCACACGGCATGCGGTGCAAGGATTTTGTCCTGTGACTCGTCAACGGTAATGTCGCCCTTGCGGGTGAGGTAACCGGTCTGGCGTATCTCCTTTGTCATTTCGCGTGCAACATCGGCGGTGATGTACTCGGCACCGCTCTCCTGTAGCTTAGCCTGCATGGCTCTGCACAGCGCGGTCATGGGCTGTTCGCCCATGCCATATACAAGCACGTCGGCCTTGCTGTCGACAAGTATGCTCTTCATCAGGCGGTCCTGCCAATAGTCGTAGTGTGTGAAGCGACGCATTGAAGCCTCAATACCACCTATGACAACAGGGCTGTCGGGATAGAGCTTTTTAAGGATATTCGAATATACGGTTGTCGCATATTCGGGGCGCATGCTGTGCTTGCCGTTGGGCGAGTAGGCGTCCTCGCTGCGGAATCGCTTGGCTGCGGTGTATTTGTTCACCATTGAGTCCATGCAGCCGGCCGAGATTCCAAAGAACAGGCGGGGACGTCCCATCTTCTTGAAATCGCGCAGGTCGTCCTGCCAGTTGGGTTGTGGAACAATGGCTACGCGCAGTCCCTCAGCCTCCAGCAGACGGCATATGACTGCCGCACCGAACGACGGGTGGTCGACATAGGCATCGCCGCTGAACATTACAACGTCCAGCTCATCCCATCCGCGCAGTTCGGCTTCCTTGCGGGTGGTTGGCAACCAATCGGTGATCTTTCTGTTACTCATTTGTTTCTGTTGCTTCCTCTGCTGCGGCTGCTGCCATCCACTCGGTGTAGTACTTGATGAGGTTCTTGAGTCCAAGAGCCTTCATGTCCTCGTGGTAAAGTATTGGGCAGATGTCGAGCAGCTCCTTTGATGCCATCGTCTGTGATGCGATGAGTGAGCGTACTGTGAGGCGCAGCTTGTTGAGCGACTCCTCGTCAATGACACCTATGCTGTTGGCGATTCTGTCGAGCAGTGAATATTTCCTGATTATCTGCAGTTGTTCTTCGGTAACCTCTATGGTTCTTGTTCCCGATGCGTTTGCGTTGATTTTCATATTATGTATTGTTTGTGTTTATTCCAATATTTTCAGATACTTCGCTTCGCTCAGTATGACAAATGTGTTGTGGTTCAATCGTTGATTGTGACCTTTATTGTGCGAGCGCCGTCGTCGCCTTCGGTGATGTCCACTCTGATGTGCTCCTCGGGCAGCAGCTCCTCAATAAGCTCGGGCCACTCGATGAAGCAGTAGGCGTTGCTGTAGAAATACTCCTCGTAGCCCATATTGTAGACCTCGGTGAGGGACTTGATGCGGTAGAAATCGAAGTGGAATATTGTGTTTGCCTCCCTGTCCTCGTACTCGTTCACAATGGCAAATGTGGGCGAGTTGATGGTGTCCTCTACACCAAGCTCCTCGCACAGGCTCTTTATGAATGTGGTCTTGCCGGTGCCCATCTTGCCATAGAAGGCAAAGATGTTTCCCTTCTGCAAAAAGCCGGTGAACCATTTTGCTGCTGCGGGGTACTCCTCGAGGCTGTGTATTGTAAATGTGTGTTCGCTCATTATTGTCGGTTGTTTTTAGGTTTCATTGTGATGAATGGTATAAGCATCTCTTCCATTGATATGCCGCCGTGCTGGAACGTATCCTTGTAGTACGATACGTAGTAGTTGTAGTTGTTGGGGTAGGCAAAGAACTTGTTGCCTGTGGCAAAAATGTAGCTTGTGCTAATGTTTGGCTGTGGCAGGAATGCCTTGGCTGGGTTCTTTATCTCAAATACATCCTTGCCGCTGTAGTTGAGCGCCTTGCCCAGCTTGTAGCGCAGGTTGGTGTTGGTGTTCTTGTCGCCAATGACCTTTGTTGGGGTGTCCACCTGTATGCTGCCATGGTCGGTTGTGATGACAACGGTGTATTGGCTGTCGGCAAGGTAGTCGAACAGTTTCTTTATTGCCGAGTGGCGTATCCACGACTGAGTGATGGAGCGGTATGCCGCCTCATTGGCCGCCAGCTCGCGCACCATCATTGACTCGGTGCGGGCGTGTGAGAGCATGTCGATGAAATTCACCACCAGCACGTTGATGTCGTTCTTTGCCAGGCTGTGGATATTGTCGATATACTTGTCGGCGGCCGCCGATGTGAGTACCTTGCCATAGGAGTAACTGTCCTTGCGGCGGTAGCGTGCTATTTGCGTGCCTATGAGTGCCTCCTCGTTGAGGTTCTTGCCCTCCTCCTCTTCCTCGTCGACCCACAGCTGCGGGAACATCTCCTTTATCTGGCTTGGCATGAGGCCCGAGAAGATGGCGTTGCGGGCATATTGTGTCGCTGTGGGAAGTATGCTTGTATACAGTTCCTCCTCAATGACAAAGTTGCCGCCAATCTCGTTGGCAAGCATGCGCCATTGGTCGTAGCGGAAATTGTCTATGATAATCATGAACACCTTCTCGCCCTTGTCAACAAGCGGGAATATGCGTTCGCGGAACAGGTCGTGGCTCATGAGCGGGCGCTTATGGCGGTCGGCTGCCATCCACTCCATGTAGTTGTTCTTTACAAAGCGTGCATAGATGCTGTTGGCCTCCTCCTTCTGCGACTTGAGCATGTCGTGCATCTGCGTGTCGGCCTCCTCGAGTTGCAGCTCCCAATATACAATCTTGCGGTATATCTCCATCCACTCCTCGGTGGTGTGCGCATCGCTGATTTGCATCGACAGCTTGCCGAAGTTCTGCTGGTAGGCACTGTTGGCCTTCTCGGCCACAATCTCCTTGTGGTGGATGTTCTTCTTCAGTGTCAGGAGAATCTGGTTGGGGTTCACAGGTTTTATGAGGTAGTCGGCAATCTTTGAGCCTATCGCTTGCTCCATGATGTCCTCTTCCTCGCTCTTGGTGACCATGACAACTGGTGTCTGCGGGTGCATCTCCTTTATGACGCTCAGCGTCTCAAGTCCGGTGAGTCCGGGCATGTTCTCGTCGAGCAGCACAAGGTCGAAAGCCTCCTTTGTGCAGGCATCAATGGCGTCGGGGCCGTTGGTCACGGTTGTGACCTCGTACCCTTTGCCCTGTAGAAATATTATGTGGGCCTTGAGCAGTTCTATCTCATCGTCGGCCCATAGTAAACGGTATGCCATCTTAGTTATCTGTTTCGTCTTCATTCTCTACATCCTCGTCATAGTCGGGCTCATCGAGCGTGTAGCCGTCTATCTCAACCTCTGGTATGGCAAGGAAGTTCTTCTCGTAGAACTCGGTGTAGTCGTCAAATGTATAGTATT
The DNA here is from genome assembly GCA_045660825.1 of Bacteroidaceae bacterium. Taxonomy (GTDB): domain Bacteria; phylum Bacteroidota; class Bacteroidia; order Bacteroidales; family Bacteroidaceae; genus HGM04593. The sequence goes on along the minus strand of JAZREN010000060.1, from coordinate 16,925 downwards.
GTAATAACAAATCGAGATTGCTCTTTGATATTACAAAAGTGTTTATTCCCTCGAGCAGTCGGGCAGTCTCGGCATTGCCGAACAGACGCTTGCGGTACAGGAAAGCCTCATCGAAATTGAGGAACTCCTTTACCTCGAGCAGTGTTACCTCGGTCAACTCCTCGAATGTCATCTCAAAGCTTCGCACCATGTAGCGCGAGAAGTTGTAGCGTGCCATTTCGAAGAGCAGGCGTTTCTGGTCGACCGAACCGTTGGCAAAGGCGAGCACAAAATAGTAGGGCTCGCCACGTGCGGTGCTGAACTGCGGTATGCTGTCTTCGCCGTGGCGTATGGTGCCGTCGGCCTTGCGGTCCCAGATTGATGTCGATATGCCGCTGTGTAGCAGCTTGCCCTCCTTGATGCCTGTGCTTATGCCGGCTGCCATGTGGCTTATGCTGTCGGCCGAGTAGGTGTTTGTCAACAATTCAAGTGCCTCGAGTGCCTCTTCCTGTCGTCCGCTGTAGAGCTTTGCCATTGCATCGATGAACATGAAACGTGCACGGTGGTTACCTTGTGGGTATTTTGTTGCGCTGTAGCTGTTCTCGCTGATGACGTCGTCATACTCCCCGTTGGTGTAGTGGGTGTATGCCTTTACGTATATCGAGTCTTCCTTGTGCTTGCGTGTCGCGGCGCTCTCAAAGAAATCGGGGTCCTGTATGCGACGGGTCATCGTGCTGTCGGGGTAGCCGGCAATGAGCAGGTTCTTGTAGTAGGCCGCCTTTTCGGGCTCGTCCCAACGTGAGCAGGCAAGGAACAGCTGGTAGTATGTGTCGGCAAGCCGCTCGAACCCGGGGTAGTCATTGACGACACGTTCAAGGTATGATAGTGTAAGGCGCTTGTCGCTCACATCGTCCTTGAATCTTACACCCGCTTCAAAGAGCGCATCGCTCAAAGCCTTGTGTGATGCGGCCTTCTTCTCCTCGGTGTCGGGAATCTGTTGTATGTAGTATTCACGTGTCGTGGGGTCGGTCGCAAGGGTTATGTCGCCCATCTCTGTGTCAATGCTGCCGGCAACGTTAATGCTGTCCATCGCTGCAAAGGTGCTGTCAACAGCAAGGCTGTCGGTGAGGGTGCTGTCCATGGCAAAATCGTCGCTCATGAGTGACGATATGGTATTGCTGAAACGCCAGTAGTCCTTCAGTTCCCTGTCGCCCCATTTCTCCTTGAAGGCACGTACACCCTGTGCTACCAGCTGTGGGTTGTAGAAGTACCACATCTGTCTGTCGCCCTGGTTGTCTATTGTCATGGCTGCGTTGTTGCCGGCCTGGTCGAGTTCACTGCCACCCTCGTTTTCGCGTGCCAGTTTCTTCTCCTCCTTCTTTTTCAGTTCCTCCAGGCGCTTGGCCTCTTCAATGAGAGCATCGAGTATCGGGTTGAGCTCCTCGGGTGTGAGTGTTGCCCAGTAGAGTAGTTCGCTCTCCTTCTCCACAATGTCGGTATACTGCACAAGGCCGGCAAGTGACTCGCTGCGGAACTTTATTTCATCAAAATCGGGGGTATCCTCGCCAAGCATTGACATTGCCTTGCTGTAGTTGTCGTGTGCTTTGGAGAATTTCTCCTTCACCCAATAGAGTTTTGCAAGCTGCAGGTGCAGCATGCCTGTGCCATATCCGCTTGTAGCGCCTGTAGCAACACCGGTTTCGTAGGCCTTTATGGCCTCGGTGGTGTCCTTGTTGCTCAGGTGCAGGTTGCCTATGGCGTAATATATCTGTGCCTGGTAGTCGGTATTCTTGTCCGACCTTGCCATGCGCTTTAACTTGCGCAGTGTCTTCTTGTGGTTGCCGTCGGTAGCCATTTCGGTCTGGCGTATGCGGGCATTGAACTCGAACTCATAGGGCGGGCTCAATGATATGGTCTTGCCAAAGCTCTTGTATGCCTCTTCCTTGTTGCCGGCATCGGCATATAGCTGCCCCAGCAGGTAGTATTCGCGTGCCTTGTCAAGCGGTGTCTGTCCCTTGCGCTTGATTCCGCTTCTGATGTACGGAATGGCCTCCTCGTCGCGTTGCTGTTTGAGTAGCAGGTTGGCCTTTGCCACGGCATAGTCCTTGTGTAATGACTCGGGCACGGTGTCGCGCTGCACGCGTTGCAACAGGTCTTCGGCCTCATAGAGCCACTCCAGTTCGGCATAGCATTTGGCAAGCCCTATGCGTGCCTGTGCCACAATCGTGGGGTCGTTCTCGTAGAGACGGGATATGTAGATGTATGTGCTGGCGGCCTCGGTGAATTCACCTTTCTGGAACTGTGAGTTCGCCATCAGGAACCATGCTTTCCAAAGGAATGGGTTGAACTCCTTCTGTGAGTAGAACTGTTGTTTCTTCTTCGACAGTTTCTTGCCCGCCGGTTTTTTGGGCCTTCTTTTGATGGAGTGGTTCTTTATGGCTTTCTGCGATTTCTCTATCGCCCTGTCGTAGTTGGCAGCGCCGGTCTTCTGTGTGTTCTCGTTGCTTATGATGAGTAGCGGCAACTGCTCGAGGTAGTTGTCCTTGTGTCCGGTCTTCTGTGCCTTCAGCGCCTGTCCGTATGCCACGTTGCCGTTGTAGTACGTGTTGTACTTGGCTGTAAATGCGTGATACATACGCGTGCCGGCGTTGTTCTTCCTTCGGCTTGCACAGCTGCAAAGGCATGCAATTACAAGAATGGTTGTTATGTAGTATGTGAGTCTGCGCACGTTGCCTTGTGTTATTGTAACATCATAAGAATCTCTTCCCTAATCTGGTGGGGCAGCTCAATGCCACGTGTCTCAATGCAGTGCGCCCAGTTCTCCACCTCATCCTCGCGCATGGTATACAGCACCTGTCGGAACTCCTCGATGTCGTCGTCGGTGTACTCTTCGGGCTTCACTCCCCTGAAACGGTCCAGCTCCTCGTCCTCGAAATAGAGGTTGCTGTTGTCGTAACCCTTCTCGCAGTTGGTGTGCTTGCCACAGCACACGCCATTCTCGCCATCGTGGTGGTCGTGGCTCTCTTCGGTTGCCTGTGTGTTGCCGTATATTCTGCGCAGTATGAACATACCGCCGGCGAGCAGAACGAATATTATCGCAATTATGATGCTGCTTGACATATTATCGGTGCAATTTAAAACTACGTTTTAGTATAAAAAGTGCTATTGTTACAAAGTTATGGAAATAAATTGATGTTTTAATATTATCGCAGGATATTTTTATATTAAATAACAAATGCAATGCGAACGGAAATCGGAAAGGTTAAAGGTGAAAGCAATTTCTTTCTTTTGCGGTTTGACAAAATGTAAAATTGTATTTTGGGGCTTTGTTTGAAAAAATGTCATTTTAAAATAAAAAAAAGTGTCATTTATGTTTGTGAAAAGAATAATAGTTGTATCTTCGCCCAGTTCGTAGGTGCAAAGTGTGTAAAAATGCTTTGTAACAAAATGACAGGAATTTATATAACATATAATAAAAATAGTAAAATGGATAAATTTAGCTACGGCCTTGGAATGGGTATAGGCCAGAATTTACTTTCGATGGGTGTGAAGGATATGAATGTTGAGGATTTTGTAAAGGGTCTCAAGGATGTGCTCAGCGGTGCAAAGACTGAGATTTCGCATTCCGAGGCACAGACTGTTGTCAACGACCATTTCCGCAAATTGGCCGAGGAAGCTTATGAATTGAACAAGGCAAGCGGCGAATCTTTCCTTGCCGAGAACGCGAAGAAGGAGGGTGTTACTGTGTTGCCAAGCGGTTTGCAGTATGAGGTTATTGCTGCCGGTAACGGAAAGAAACCATCGGCTACCGACCGTGTACAGTGCCATTACGAGGGTACACTCATCGACGGTACAATCTTCGATAGCTCAATCAAGCGTGGCGAGCCCGCTGTATTTGGCGTGAACCAGGTAATCAAGGGCTGGGTTGAGGCTCTCCAGTTGATGCAGGAGGGTGCCAAATGGCGTCTTTATATTCCTTATGATATGGCTTATGGTGAGCACGGTGCAGGCGAGATGATTCCTCCTTACAGCGCTCTCATCTTTGATGTGGAATTGATTAAGGTTCTTTGATAGATAAACGATGAAAACATCAGGTAAGGCTCTTTTGGCAATAGTTGCAGCGCTGGCTCTGTATTTGCTTGTGGGTTTGCTGTTCGTTCCGCGTGCGGCAAAGGAGCAGGCGGCGCCGGCACTTGACGGTGCGGTTGCGGTAGAGGACGATTCCTTGTCCTATGCCGTGAGTATGATTATTACGCGCGACGTGCCCAGGGCGATGGAGGAACTTGGCATTACCGATGTCGAGAATTTTGTCAAAGGATTGTGTGATGCTTTTCCTGTTGACGGCTCACCTTCGGCGATAGCCTATGCGCGCGGCCTTGTGATTGGTGCTACAGCCATGGAGATGCTTGAGCAGGCCGAGTATGCCATTGCACAGAGCGATACCACTAAAAAAATAAGCAAACCTATGTTCTTTGCCGGCTTGAAGGCTACGGCGACGGGCGAGAAACCCATGATGAACCTTGCACAAGCCTATGATTATTACAATCAGGTTGTGTTCCGTCGTCCAAGTGAGGCATTCATTGCAAGGAACAGTGCACGCGCGGGTGTGGAGACATTGCCATGTGGTGTGCAGGTGAAGGTCGAGAGCATCGGTGATGGTGCGGTTGCCTCGTTGGGAAGCACTGTAGGCTACATATACAAGGCTTCATTTATAAACGGCAAGCTTGCCGAGAGTTCACGTGGCGAGGTGGTTGAGATTGTCGTTGGCAGCATGATGCCAGGTCTGGCAGAGGTGTTCACAACCTATCCGGTGGGTACAAAATGCAAGGTCTATCTGCCATGGCAGCTTGCCTATGGCGAAAGGGGTGCCAACAGGATACCGCCATACAGCGCGCTTGTCTATGATGTTGAAATCGTAAAAATTGTAAAGTAATAACAAATACAACTTATAACTGACTATGAATATGAAAAACCTTGAATGTAAAGTCGATGCACTCGACCTCAAGATATTGAGCATCATTTCAAAGGATGCCCGTATCCCTTTCCGTAATGTTGCGGAGTTGTGCGGAGTATCACGCGCGGCAATCCACTTGCGTGTGCAGCATCTCATTGACATGGGTATAATCTCAGGCTCAAGCTACGAGATTGATGTACGCCGCCTCGGCTACAAGACATGTACATATATCGGTATACGTCTTGAGCGTGGTTCAATGTATAAGGAGGTCGTCGAGCGCTTGCGCGAGATTCCCGAGGTTGTGGAGTGCTGCTACACAACCGGTCCCTATTCAATCCTTGCGAAGATGTATTCACACGACAATGAGCACCTCATGCAGCTGCTTAACGGCCGCGTGCAGGAGATACCCGGTGTCGTGAGCACCGAGACAATGATTGTGCTTGACCATAGCATCAAGCGCAATATGCCAATGGAATGATAGAATAGTTTTTGTAGAATCAACACCCGTGTTTTTCATCAAGTGCGGGTGTTTTTTTATTTTAAAGATATTATGTCTGAAGATAGATTTGATGTCAGTGGCGAATTCCGTGTCTTGCATGGCCGCTATCCGCTTTGCAACCATCGTCCGGTAATAGGTATCACGGCCAATTTTTCCAATGGAAAGGCAATGCTTGTGGAGGCTTACTACCGTTCGGTGCTCGAGGCTGGTGGAGTGCCATTGCTCATTCCGCCATATCCTGAGCGTGAGGCATTGATAGAGACGCTCTCGCACATCGATGCGCTGCTGCTCACCGGCGGTGCCGATATCGACCCACGTTACATGGGCGAGGAACCCGATTACTCACTGCTACACAACATAAACCAACCCCGTGACGAGCAGGAACTGCTGCTGGCACAGCTTGCCGATGCACGTTGCCTGCCCATCCTGGGAATATGTCGTGGTGTGCAGGTTATCGCTGCCGCATTCGGCGGCTCGGTGCATCAGGATATATATGCAGCGTTGGGTACGCAGTTACTCAATCATGATCAGGAGCCTGTGGAGCGCCACGTGGCTACACATGATGTGGCTATTGTTACCGGTAGTAGGCTGTCGCGTATCTTTGGAAAAAAGCAACTTTCAGTGAATACTTTTCATCATCAGGCGGTCAACCGTGTGCCGCTGGGTTTTGAGGTTGTTGCAACCTCGCCCGATGGTGTCATTGAAGGCATAGAGGCTGTCGATGGACGCTGCATTATTGGAGTGCAGTGGCATCCCGAATCATTTATAATGAATGGCGACGATGTGATGATGCCGCTTTTCCGCTGGTTCGTGGGCGAGGCTGCTCTCTACCGCCGTGTTACCGAACAGCATGAACACATGCTTGCCATTGATTCGCATTGCGACACACCAATGCTTTCACACACCGACTACCGCCTTGATCGGCGCGATGATGTGGCGCTTGTCGACCTGCATAAGATGTCCGAAGGCCTGCTCGATGTCACTACAATGGTGGCGTATATCCCGCAGGGAGCGCGTGACGACGCATCACTGCTGCAGGCAACAGCCAAGGCCGATGCCTTGCTCGGTTGGGTTGCAGCCGGTGTTGCCGACAACGCAACGCACGTGGCTTTGTGCAGCACCCCCGATGGGCTTTATGAACTGAAAAGGGAGGGCAAGCGTGCCATTATGCTCGGCGTTGAAAACGGGTATGCCATAGGTCGCGACTTGTCTGCCATAGAGCGCCTGCGCCGCAAAGGAATCGTATACATGACACTTTGCCACAATGGCGACAACGATATCTGCGACTCGGCGCGTGGTAATGCCGAGCATGGCGGCCTTAGCGCATTCGGGCGCGAGGTGGTGCGCGAAATGAACCGCGTGGGAATGATGGTCGACCTCTCCCATGCTGCCGAAAGCACCTTCTGGCAGGTGTTGGAGTGCAGCGAAAAACCCGTGGTGTGCTCACACTCATCGTGCCGTGCACTCTGTGACCATCCGCGCAACCTCACCGACGAGCAGATGCGTGCGTTGGCTGCAAAAGGCGGCGTGGTGCAGGTTACAATGTACAGCGGCTTCCTGCGCAAGGAGGGCGAGGCAACACTCGACGATTTCCTTGCCCATCTGCAGCATGCAATAGACGTTGCCGGCATTGACCATGTAGGAATTGGAACCGACTTTGATGGCGATGGAAAGGTTATTGGCTGCTCTTCGGCATCGCAGCTGCGCAACATAACCCGCGAACTCCTTCGCCGCGGTTTCACCCCCGCCGATATCGAGAAAATCTGGGGCGGCAACTGGCTCCGCGTGATGCGCCAAGTGCAGCAAATGTGATAAGGGAAATAAAACCGCTTTTAGTGGTCAAAGTTGAATAAAATCGCTACTTTTGTAGGAGTTAGGTAATATATCTGCAGTTTTTAATACTTCTGATAATTTGTAATTATATGAAGCCTGAAGAAAAAGCGAGGGTAAAGATTGACAAATGGCTGACAGACGCTGGTTGGAAAGTTATTAATCGCGATGAATTCGAAGCCGACAGTACTGCGGTTGCTGTAAGGGAAGGGTTGTTGAAAGGGAACAAGGAGGTAGACTATTTCCTTTTCATCAACGGAAAAGCTGTAGGCGTACTTGAAGCTAAGCGCGAGGAGGTGGATGTTGCCCAACAGATAGTATGCGACCAGGCCGAAGGATATGCAAAATGTGTTCCATCCTATTATGCAGCATTCCAAAAACCTCTTCCTTTTATATATACGTCTAACGGAAAACATCATTATTGCAGGGATTTCAGGAAGGAAGATTCTATTTATGAGGAAATATCAGTAATGCACAAACCCAAGAAGTTGGTCGAAATGTTAGGGATTGAAGACCCATTTGCAGGATTGCCCACATTGAACCAGAGAGGATTGCGTGCATGTCAATACGAAGCCATAACTGGATTAGAAAAGAGTTTCCGTAATGGACAAAATAGAGCATTGATGGTATTGGCTACTGGAGCAGGTAAAACTTATACGGCTTGTCTGGCTTCTTATCGAATGTTGGCCTATACAAAGATGCGTCGTGTACTTTTCTTGGTTGACCGAAACAATCTTGGCAAACAGGCAGAGGGGGAGTTCGGCACATTCCGCTTAACGGAGAATGGAGATGCATTCAACACCATTTATTCTGTAAATCGTTTGAATTCTGCTAAAATTCCAAGCGACAGCAACGTTGTCATATCGACTATTCAGCGTCTTTTCTCTTTATTGAAAGGGGAAGACATAACTGATACGGACGATGATGATGCATACAACACCACAAGCGAAGTTGTACTTCCTGAAAATCCGAATTTGCCTCATGACTTTTTTGACCTTATAATTATTGACGAGTGCCACCGTTCCATCTATGGCAACTGGCGCAAGGTGTTAGAGTATTTCGATACGGCAAAACTTATTGGACTTACAGCAACGCCTATTCCGGAAACAATGGCTTTCTTCAATAACAATCGTGTAGTGAACTACACGTTGGAACAAAGTATTATTGATGGAGTAAATGTAGATCATCGTGTATATCGAATAAAGACCCAAGCAACCGAAGAAGGCGGTGCTATCAGAGAAGGAGACAAACTTAGAAGAGTAACCTGTTATACAGGAAAAGTGGAGCAGATACTCAATAAAGAGACAAAAAACTATTCAAAAGCAGAACTGAATAGAAGTGTTATCAATCCAGCCCAAATAAAACTCATCTTGCAGACCTATAAAGATGCTGTTTATCGGGATATGTTCAATGATCCACAGCGTGAACCTAATTTTGACTATCTTCCAAAGACACTTATTTTTGCTCTTAATGAAGCTCACGCCACTAATATAGTAAATATAGTGAAAGAGGTGTTCGAACGTAACGACGACCGTTATGTACAAAAGATTACCTATTCTGCAGGCGATAGCAATGAACTTATCCGTCAATTCCGGAATGATAAAGATTTCCGCATTGCGGTTACTTGCACATTGGTAGCCACAGGTACCGATGTCAAACCGCTTGAAGTGGTTATGTTCATGCGTGACGTAGAATCAGCTCCGCTTTATACCCAAATGAAAGGTCGTGGTGTGCGTACTATCGGGGATGAACAACTGCGAAACGTAACCCCTAACGCCTTTAGTAAAGACTGTTTCTTCTTAGTGGATGCTGTGGGTGTAACTGAACATGAACACACCATACCTACACAGGTCGATGGCCCCGATGAACCGGTAGTGACTTTGGAAACATTGCTCGAAAGAATTTCGCATGGCTTTTTGCCCGATAACTATTTGAAACGTTTGGCATCCACGTTGTCAAGAATCTATAACAAGGCAAACAAAGAGCAACGCGACGAGTTCTTCAAATTGGCACACGATGAAATGAACAGTATTGCATCAAGGATCTATGATGCGCTTGAAAACCAACATCTGCCGGAATTCGTTGATACCAATCAACCTAATAACGAACGTAAAGGTCTGGTTTCTTCGTTGGCAAACCATGCCGATGCACGTAAATATATTCTTATACTGGCCAAGGGATTTGTTGAGACATTGATGCCGGGAGAGGACAAACTCTTTTCTCAAGGTTTCTCTATTGAGGAGGCAAAGAGTACAACGGAAGCCTTTGAGGATTTCTGCCGTACGCATAGTGATAGTATCGAGGCTTTGCGTATAATTTATAACAATAGTGGCGAGCCTATTACATATGCAATGTTGAAGGATTTGGAAAATAAGTTGAAAATGGCTAATAACCGTTTCGCTTCAAAGCAACTTTGGAATTCATACTCCATTGTTGTGCCCGATGCAGTGCGCCGTTCAACAAAGAAAGAAGAGTCGGACGCACTCACAAACATCATTCAACTGGTACGTTTTGCATATCGTCAGATTGAGAAACTCGAAAGTGCTGTCACTTCGGCCGGACGCTATTTCAATCTATGGGTGGGACACTATCAACGTAACTTTAACCTTACCGAAAAACAACGCGATATCATGGCTTTGATAGCAAATTACATTGCATGCAATGGGGCTTGTACGGTAAAGGATATCAGGGACGACGATCAGGATAGGGGCATACAGTTGATAAGCGCTTTCGGCAACTTGACAAAGGCCAATGAAGCCCTGCAGTCAGTATTTAATTTTGTAGTATACCGTAAAACAGCATAATATCATATATGGCAACAAATATCTCAACAGAGCAAATGCTCACCAAGAAAGTGTGGAATCTCGCAACAACACTTGCTGCACATGGAATCGGTTTTACAGATTACATCACCCAGCTTACCTATCTTCTATTTTTGAAGATGGATGCAGAGAATACCGAACTCTTTGGAGAAGAATCTGCAATTCCTGTAGGCTACCAATGGACAGACCTTAATTGTCTTGATGGAATAGAACTGGTAGAACAATATGAGGCAACCCTTAAACTCCTTAGCGAGCAGGATAACCTCATTGGCACCATCTATACAAAAGCGCAAAACAAGATTGACAAGCCTGTTTATCTGAAAAAGGTCATCACCATGATTGACGAAGAGCAGTGGCTCATTATGGATGGTGATGTAAAGGGTGCTATATACGAAGGAATTCTGGAGAAGAACGGTCAGGATAAGAAGAGTGGTGCCGGTCAATATTTCACGCCTCGCCCGCTTATTCAGGCAATGGTAGATTGTGTGAATCCCCAGATTGGCGAAACAGTTTGCGACCCCGCTTGCGGTACTGGTGGTTTCTTGCTGACGGCTTACGACTATATGAAAGGTCAGTCTGAAAACAAGGAGAAGCGAGACTTCCTTCGCAACAAGGCATTGCATGGCGTGGATAACACACCGCTTGTGGTAACATTGGCATCCATGAATCTTTATCTGCATGGAGTGGGTACAGACCGAAGCCCAATTGCTTGCGAAGATTCATTAGAAAAGGAACCTTCGACATTGGTTGATGTTATCTTGGCTAATCCTCCTTTCGGAACACGCCCGGCAGGTTCTGTGGAAATCAATCGCCCCGACTTTTATGTGGAAACAAAGAACAACCAGTTGAATTTCCTTCAGCACATGATGTTAATGCTCAAAACAGGCGGTCGTGCTGCAGTTGTGCTTCCAGATAATGTCCTGTTTGAAGCCGGTGCAGGTGAAACTATCCGCAAACGATTGTTGCAGGACTTCAATCTGCATACAGTCCTTCGCCTACCTACAGGTATATTCTATGCACAGGGCGTCAAGGCAAATGTACTTTTCTTTACTAAGGGTGAGTCGACAAAGGATATTTGGTTCTACGACTATCGTACGGATGTGAAACATACCCTTGCGACTAACAAACTGGAGCGTCATCACTTGGATGACTTTGTTGCTTGTTATCAGTCGGGAGACATCAAAAAACGTACAGAAACATACAACGCAGAAACTAATCCACAAGGACGCTGGCGCAAATACAGCATTGATGAAATAATTGCTCGTGATAAAACCAGTCTTGATATTACTTGGATTAAGCAAGGTGGAGAAGCTGATGACCGTTCATTGGCAGAACTAATGGCTGATATCAAAGACAAGAGTCAAACGATAAGTGCTGCCGTGGCAGAATTGGAGAAATTGCTTGCAAATATAGAGGAGGATTGATTATGAATGATATACAAAAGCGTGAAGATACTCTATTCGAACGCATATCTGCGTTGATAGAGGAAGCCCGAAAACGAGTTGTCACCACAGTGAACATCGCTGAGGTATATACCAAATATGGCATCGGACAGTATATAGTGGAAGATGAACAACAAGGAGAATATAGGGCGCAATATGGGAAACAAGTCCTCCAGAACTTATCTGCAAGATTGACAGATCGTTTTGGAGATGGTTGGAGCTATCCTAATCTTCGGAAGATTCGTCAGTTTTATTTGACATATTCAAATTTGATAAACGGTGTTGATCAAATCGAAAGCAAAAATGATAAACAGTGCTTATCAAATTCAGATTCGGCAATAGATGTTACATCTTTGTCAAAACAAATAGTAACGCCCGAACCTGTTTTTACCTTATCCTGGTCGCATTACCTGATACTAATGCGCATTGAAAATGCTGATGCACGCCGTTTTTACGAAATAGAGTGTACTCAGCAGCAATGGAGTGTGCGCCAATTGGGTAGGCAAGTTGGTAGTAGTCTTTATGAACGACTTGCACTCAGCCGAAATAAGGACGAGGTAATGAGATTGGCAAGAGAGGGGCAGACAATCGAAAAACCTTCTGATGTAATAAAGAATCCAATTACATTGGAGTTCTTGGGACTAAAGCCCGATTCTGTATATACCGAATCAAAATTGGAGAACGCCATCATTGGTAAAATGCAACAATTCTTATTGGAACTTGGTAAGGGTTTCCTTTTTGAAGCTCGCCAAAAGCGTTTTACTTTTGATGAACAGCACTTCTATGTTGATTTGGTTTTCTATAACCGTTTGTTACAATGTTATGTACTAATTGACTTAAAGACTGATAAACTGGCTCATCAAGACCTTGGGCAGATGCAGATGTATGTCAATTATTACGATCGTTACGTAAAGCAAGATTTTGAAAAACCAACTATTGGTATTTTGCTCTGCGAGGAGAAGAATGATGCGTTAGTGGAATTAACGCTTCCCAAAGATGCCAATATTTATGCTTCGGCATACCAACTCTATCTTCCTGATAAAACCGTTTTACAACGTAAACTGAAAGAGTGGATTGATGAGTTTGATGCAAAACAGGAGTTGGAGGATAAATAAATTGTCAATATGTGGGACGCGTCCCACATATTTAAAACAAGAAACAAATGGATACTAAAAAATTACGTCAAAAGATACTCGACCTTGCAATTCATGGCAAGCTTGTTCCCCAAGAGCCCAACGATGAACCAGCATCGGTGTTGCTTGAGCGTATCCGTGCAGAAAAGGAAAGACTTGTAAAAGAGGGAAAGATAAAGAAAAGTAAAGCAGCTAAAACTTCCGATACGCCCCATTATGAGCAGATGCCGTTTGAGATACCGAGTTCGTGGGCGTGGACAACTTTGTATAACATCACTACAATAATTGGTGATGGATTGCATGGAACCCCACAATATGATAGTTCTGGAGATTATTATTTCATAAACGGTAATAATTTGTTAGAACATAAAATTAGAATAAAAGAAGATACTAAAAGGGTTTCTGAAAAAGAATACCTAAAATACCAAAAGCCATTGAATGAGACAACTATTTTAGTATCCATAAATGGAACCATTGGTAATATAGGCACATATAATGGCGAAAAAGTTGTTCTAGGGAAAAGTGCTTGCTATTTTAATATATCGTCACTATTACACAAAGTGTACTTTTGTTATTTGTTAGAATCAGATTATTTCCTTAAGTATGCATTAAATTCAGCAACTGGTAGTACAATTAAGAATGTTCCACTTAAAGCGATAAATGATTTTTTCGTACCATTACCTCCTCTTGCGGAACAGGAACGTATTGTGTGTGAAATTAAACGTTGGTTCGCTTTGATAGACCAAATAGAGCAGGGTAAGGTAGATTTGCAAGCTACGATAAAGCAAGCCAAAAGTAAGATACTCGACCTTGCCATACATGGAAAGTTAGTGCCACAACATCCAAATGACGAACCTGCTTCAGAATTGCTTAAACGCATCAATCCCGCTGCCGAAATCACTTGTGATAACGGGCAGTATGGGAAGGTGCCTAATGGATGGGCAATATGTACCATTGGAAATTTATTCGAAGTTGTATCTGCAAAACGTGTGCTGAAATCAGATTGGACAAATAAGGGTATTCCTTTTTATCGAGCTAGGGAAATTGTACAGCTTCATAGAGAAGGAGTTGCGGATAAGGATTTGTTTATAACTGAACAATTATTTGAAGAGCTAAAAGATAAGTTTGATATTCCCAAAGCTGGAGATATAATGTTGTCTGCTGTTGGAAGCATCGGTTATACATATATTGTGAATGAAAAAGATGAGTTCTATTATAAAGATGCGAGTGTTCTTTGTTTGAAAAATATAAACAAATTAAATTCTTTGTATTTTTCAATGATATTTGAAACCTCCTTTGTTAAAGAGCAAATGTATGATAATTCAAAAGGTACAACCGTAGATACAATTACTATAGAAAAATTAAGGAAATATTTTGTACCTCTTCCTCCACTTGCTGAACAACACCGCATAGTTGCTAAAATAGAAGAACTATTCTCTTCACTTGATAATATCCAAAAAGCCTTAGAAGTGTAAAATGCACTTCTAAGGTTTAATCAATATTACCAATTCACCACCTTATCTACAATCTTCTGCTGTTCGCTGGCTGTACGACGAAGATAGATGCGAGTAGTTTCTATGCTCTCATGTCCCATAAGGTCAGCAAGCAGGGCTAGGTCGTTGAAACGATCAAGGAAGTTCTTTGCAAAACGATGACGAAATGAATGGGGATATACAAGTTCCCTGTTCATTCCGTATTTTTCTGCAAAGTGCTTTAGTTGCTGAGCTATGCCACGCGTAGTAATGCGTTCTCCAAATCGATTGAGGAATATATATCCTGAATTAACGCCGTTGTCTTTTAACCATTTTGTAGCCTCTATGCGCAAGTTCTTTGGAATATATAAACGGCGAACCTTTCCGCCTTTGCTATAAAGGTCAAGATGCCCTATCTGAACGTGCTCAGCTTTGATATGAAGCAATTCGCTGACACGAGCACCGGTTGCAGCCATAAACCATACAACGAAATACCATTCATCGTGATCATCCATTTTTAGACGTGATTTTAGAAACTTGTAATCGGCGTTACTGATTACATTTTCCAAGAAGTTCTTCTGTTGTACCTTTACGAACTTCACTTTCAATTTCTCTTGCTTTGTAAATTCAAGATACTTGTTGATACCCTGTAACCGCAAATTAACGGTTTGTGGTTTGAAGTTCTCCACTAAATACCCTTTGTACGCCAAAAGGTTTTTCTTGTTGATATCCCCATAATGATTGAGGAAATACTGCACTGTCCACACATAAGATGTGATAGTGTTCTTCGCCAAATTGCTTTTGGCAAGATAGTCTTTGAATTTTGTTACCATATTGTATTGAATTTAAAATGAATACGGTATCAATATAAAGAAGACGTATCGGGCATTATCAGAACTTACCTTTTGAAGTACCTCGAAATTGGAATTGGACGATGCTTGGGAAAATTGGTAAATGGCGGTCTGGTAGCACGCCAAGCAGACTGAATAAGGATTATTATAACGGCAATATTCCTTGGCTTAAAACAGGGGACTTAAACGATGGATATATTACTCATATTCCCGAGTACATAACAGAAAAAGCCCTGAATGAAACTTCTGTAAAACTTAATCCAGCAGGTAGTGTGTTAATTGCCATGTATGGAGCCACAATAGGGAAAATAGGAATATTGACCTTTCCTGCTACTACAAATCAAGCTTGTTGTGCTTGCGAAGTATTTGATGGGATAGTCAAAGAGTTTCTGTTTCTTTTTTTATTATCCAATAGGGAAGAATTTATTAAAATGGGTGGTGGTGGAGCGCAACCCAATATATCCAAAGAGAAGATAGTAAATACTTACGTTCCTTTACCGCCATTTGCAGAACAGAAGCGAATTGTTAATGCTGTTAATAAGATATTTGCTCTTTTAGACGTAATAATGGAGAGCTTATAAACTCTCCATTATTACGTCAAGATATTCGAATACAATATTTATAGCTTCGATAATCCTTTTCTGTTCATCTATAGGTGGTAAAAGAAATTCAAAATTGCCAATAACAGAAGCACTTATATTTGGCTGGGCACCTCCGTATGCCAATTTTAGGATGTCATCGACCTTGGACTGCATATAAACATCACGATACCCCGACAATAATAAAGAGTTGTATAATATTTTTATATTGCCCACTCGTTGGTTCAAATATGAAGCTTCTTCGTATGAATAAACACCCATTTTACCCGTTGTAGCTCCTGACATAGCTATAAGTAAGTCACCTTTAGATACAATAAATCTGTCATCAGATTTATTTTGAATATAAACACATTCTGTTAGGTCTATGGAGTTGTTCACAATATTTGATATGCGCACTAAAGGGGTACCTTCTGTCTTGTAATCGTTGCTACTGAAAGCAAAACCATTTTCGATTTTACACAAATCAGAAAGTTTGCATATAGCCCATCCGTTAGGTAAGTTCTGATAATGCCCGTTATCACAAGTGATTTCTGCGTTTGGATTGATACGCTTAAGTAGTTCCGACGCTGATTCATCATTCTCATCTTGCGGAACTAATTTACCATGTATAGCGAGGTCGAGTATTTTGCTTTTGGTTTGTTTAATGGTTTCGACTAAATCTTGTTGATTGTTGTCAATTGCTATTACCCAGTCGTTCCATTTGTTCAATTCATGTATTATTCTTGTTTGCTCTGCTAAAGGTGGTACAGGTAGTAGCATCTTTTCCAAATTATATTTTGGTAATCCTTCTCTACCACTACCAGTTATTTTCATTGTTTTAGTAAAGAACGATGAGAGGATAAATGTGTGTAGATATTCCGGTTTAATTATAATTGGACGTAAAATACAAACATGTTGACTTACATTGCCTCTATCAATCTCATTTGGGACAATAGCACAACGTCCTAATGAACCTCCAGTTATATTTAGCAACAAGTCATTAGGAAGAACTTCAGTTCCAATCATAGATTGGTGTACTTCCTCTGAAATATATTTTATGTCTTCAAGCACAACACCATCATTATAAACATTCTGAGAACGGGAGAATAGAATGCCATCCGGAGCATAATTACTTCCTTTAGGAGTGCTTCCGGATCCTATTTTAGAACAAATGTTTTCTACAGTTGTCCATCCCCATCCATCCGGCACCTCAAACGGCACGTTCTCATAATGGGGCGTATCGGAAGTTTTAGCTGCTTTACTTTTCTTTATCTTTCCCTCTTTTACAAGCCTTTCCTTTTCTGAACGGATACGCTCAAGCAACACCGATGCTGGTTCATCGTTGGGATCTTGGGGAACAAGCTT
>JAZREN010000059.1:0-52037 GCA_045660825.1 Bacteroidaceae bacterium | reverse complement strand
GGGGTAACCTCTGGGGTGAGTAATAAAAGGAATATAGTGAATTTTCATTATATATAAGTTTATTATGTAATGAGGCTGTGCTTTTTAGCACAGCCTTGTGTGCTTGAAAGATTATTTGAATTTATACTAACCATTAAAGTTAAACTTATGAAGAAATTTTTCTCCTTAGCGTTGGCAGTGTTGTGTCTTTCGACACAGGCGTATGCCGACAAGGTGACGGCTTCGACTACCTTGCCATCTAACGGCAAGCCCGAGCATGTCTACACGATGGTGAGTGGTAATGGTGCTTATGTAAGCCCAACTACTACTCCGGTTGAGGGTGATGCCGCTAACGGCCTCTTCGCGTTCTATGCGGTGGATGGCGTTGACGGTGCGTACTACATCTACAGCCACAATGCAAAGAAGTGGCTTACCTATGACAAGAGCTCAAGCTATGGAACGGGTGCAAACTTCGTTAAATTGAGCGACAGCAAGGTCGAGGGTACATATTTCAAGCTCGACAACTATGCCGACGATTTCTATCAGATTTCGCCTTACACTACAGCAGGTACCGCGCAGGCTACCTATCTGAACTACTTTGGTGGTGTGGCTGCCTGCTCGGGCAAGACACTTGGTCTCTGGACCGATAACGGTTCAAAGGATGGTGGTAGCCGCTACACATTCGCAGAGTATGTTATTGCCGAGCGTACTTACACAATCACTGTTCCCGAGGGTGTTACATTGGAGATTGCCGGCAAAGAGTATGCCGACGGTTCTACAATCACCGTTGAGGGTTCGGTTGACAAGGGTACTATCACAGTATCGGCCCCCGAGGGTAAGTTTGCCGTTGTATCGGTTAACGATGTAGAGAACACTATCACTGTAAACGTGGCTACATTGCCTGTTCTCCCAGCAGTTGAGAAGTATGAGAATGCTTGGGTTTATCCAAAGCAGCAGGATAATGTGGGTGTTGCGAATATCTCAGAGGACAATGGCGTTTATGTACTCAGCAACAAGGTGCTTGCTGCCGGCTACATGAAGGTGGGTAATGCTCTTTACTTTGCTGGTTCAGACGCAATGAACTTGGTTGCAGGTACAGAGCCTTTCACTGTTGCATTCGGTGGTGGCGACAATGTTCCTGCTTCGGCAATGACACTTGTTGATGTGAAGACAGAGACACTCACAGGCAATGCGACAGCCATTGGCGGTGCACAGCACTACAACGGTGTTCAGCTGGTTGCAAACTATGAGTATGAGTACAAGGGCACAAAGATTGCCATTGTTTGGCGTGCAGTGTTGCGCGACGGTAGTCATTACCTGCGTACCGAGATGGAACTCACAGGTGTTGACGCTGTTGACATGTACAACATCATTCCTATGATTTACAATGTGGATACTCAGGCTGCCGGTTCTACACCAAAGGTTGTGGGTAACACACGTGGTGCAACAATCGTAAGCAACAAGATATTCGCAGGTCTTGAGACTCCTACAGCATACAACACAGTAGGTCAGGCTACAGGTGAGGAGGACGTATGGAACCTGAAGGATACAAAGAGTGCTTCTTTGACAGCATCTTCTTGGACACAGGTTGCACAGAACGACCTTCCTAACCGTGTGATTGAGGCTACAGGTGCCAACTATCCTAACGTGCTTGCTTACAAGATGGCAAATGTAACACTCAAGAAGAACCAGAAGGTTGAGGTTAAGGTTGAGTACAGAACAGGTAGCCATCGTTTGAACTTCGGTGGTGCCGATTTGTTGGATGCCGAGAACAACATCGCTGCAAGCGACTACCATAGCGGTTACTCAGGCGGTCAGCACAGTGACAATACATTCACATTCACTGCTCCATACGACGGTACATTCCAGGTGCGCGTGTTCGTTGAGAACAAGACCGAGAGCATCGATGCTACAAGTGAGATGACCGTGAAAATTTACGAAGCTAAGGAGGGTGTTGTTGTGAATACTGCAGTTGTCGGTATCCAGGGTCGCTGGAGCCGCAACACTACACTTGCCAAGGGCGAGACCTGGAAGGTGGCTGCAGTTGTAGGTCTCATTGCACAGGATGGTGCCGAGGATAAGGAGAATATCCGCGAGACACAGAAGCGTCGTTCATTCCTCGCATACAGCGAGCGCGAGCGTGCAGTGCCCTGGAGAACATTCCCACACTATAACAGCTGGTATGAACTTAACATTGACCGCAACAACGCGGCTCCCGGTCAGGAGCACACAAACTTCACTGCGGCTCAGGTGCTCAATGTTGTTGAACAGTGGAAGAAGAACTATTATGACAAGTATGGCGAGGGCATTGTTGCCTTTGTAATCGATGACGGTTGGGATAACTATGGTACATGGACATTCCACAAGGGATTCCCTAACGAGATGCGTGACATTGCTGCCAAGGCAAAGGAGATGGGTGCCGGTATCGGTGCTTGGTTAGGCCCTGTAGGCGGTTACGGCCAGAGCGGTAACTATCGCCGTGCTTACTGGAACGGCAAGGGTGGCATGCAGCTCTCTAACCCTGCTTATTATCAGACATATCTTGATGCTGCAAATAACCTTGTATGCCAGCAGGACGGTGTTCCAGGTTATCAGCCAGGCAGTGACAGCTATCTCTTCTTCAAATATGATGGTATTTCGGGACAGTTCTCTGCTGTAGGCCCCGATGCAGGTGATACAGGTAACGAGAATGCCGAGGGTATTATCCGTCTTGAGCAGTACGTTCGCGAGAACATGCGCGAGGATATCTTCTTCAATACAACAGTAGGTACATGGGCATCTCCATTCTGGTATCAGATTTCGGATGCTACATGGCGTCAGGAGGGTGACTACGGCGAAGCCGGCAACAATTCTATCGACCGCGAGAAGTGGATTACTTACCGCGACCGTCTTGTTTATCAGAACTACGTGACAAATTCACCAATGTGCCCTATCAACACTTTGATGACTCACGGTTTCATTTTTACAAAGTTCGGTGCCGTTTCAAAGAATATGCAGTATGAGCCTGCTCTCCGCGAGTTGCGCGCTGCATTTGTTTGCGGCTCGGGTATGGTTGAGCTTTATGCCGACTATGAGTTGATGAACACTGTTGGCGATGGCAAGCTTTGGGCCGACCTCGCTGAGTGTGTTGCATGGCAGAAGAAGAATGCCGATGTATTGCCCGATGCTCACTGGGTAGGTGGCAATCCTTGGACAGGTAGCCAGCAGCAGGTTTACGGTTGGGCTTCATGGAACGGTGCAAAGGCTACACTTGCTTTGCGTAACGGTGCAAACAATGCACAGACCTATACCTTTACATTGCGTGAGGCATTTGAAATCCCAGCAAACATCACAGGTGCTATCATCCTCAACAAGTCATTCAATGTACAGGATGCATTGCAGGGTCTCACAGAGGGTACTGCAATCGATATCGACCAGCAGCTCACAGTTACATTGCCGGGTAGCAGCCTGTTTGCATTCGACGGTGTGAATGCCGACCCTACACAGGTCCCTTTCGAGGTTGTTGACTACTCTCCAAAGAAGGCCGAGGCTGTAGAGACTATCAAGATTACTTTCAACAGCGAGGCTGCAGGTGAGTTTAACCCATATGAGATGAGCAAGTTCATGAAGTTCAAGCAGGGCAACAATGTTGCAAGCGGCGTTTCAAACTATGTTGTCGAGGGTGCACAGCTCACTGTTACCTTGTCACAGAAGGTTTCAACTCCGGGCGAGTATAAACTGGTTATTCCCGAGGGGCTCATCACTCGCGCAAGCGACGGCAAGGTATTCTCTGGCGAGCTTGCTGTGACAATCACTGCTCCCGAGGCTATTGTCGTGAAGTCGGTTTCTCCAAGCGAGGATGTTTACTCACTCAAGACTATTGAACTTACACTCAACAAGGAGGTCGTTGCCGTTGAGAATGCTACAGCAACAATTGAGTTGAAAGATGCCGAGGGCGCTGTTGTTGCAACTGCAACTTGTGCAGTTGAGGGCAATGTGCTGACTTTGACACTTGACAACGAGATAACAACTCCGGGCGAGTACACAATCGTTATCCCCGAGGGTGTAGTTGTCGGTGCTGCCATTGGCGATGCGTTCAGCGCAGAGGTTGCAATTACAGTCGAGGAGTTCGATGTTTATGAGCCACGCAACATTGGCATGAAGACTCGTAACGACCGTAATATCAACAGCATCAGCCTTTCAAGTGAATTCCATGGCGCGTCAAGCTATGAACTCACAGCAACAGATAAGGGTCTTGACTATGTGAACTTAGCAACTGCTGCCGAGCCTGTATACTTTGTTGCAGCTCCAGGCGAGACTGTGACTGCAAGTGTTGACGCTGCCGGTTCGTGGGTACACTTCAGCGTGTTCATTGACAAGGAGGGTGACGGCTTCACAGCTTCTATTGCAGAGGGTAGCAATTGGGCACCTGCAGGTGACCTTGTAGCATACAGTTTCTACAACAATGACTCTTCAAGCGACGAGAGCGGTTGGAACAGTGTTGGTGATGCAATCAGCGGTAATAACCGTAACAAACCTGCTATTCCTGCATTCACAGCTCCTTCAGAGGCTGGTACATACCGCATGCGTTTCAAACAGGACTGGTGTAGCATTGACCCACAGGGTGATGCTGACGGCAAGTTTGGCGATTTCAAACAGAACGGTGGCCAGATTATCGACGTTCTTCTCGCTGTTACAAATACAACAGGCATCAGTGAGGTGAAAGGTGAAAGCGGAGAGGTGAAAGGTGTTTACGACCTCGCAGGTCGTAAACTTGAGCAGATTTCAGCTCCCGGCGTTTACATTGTAAACGGTAAAAAGGTACTTGTAAAGTAAATGTACTCTGTAGCTGAAGCTACAAAATAGAATAAGTCGGGACTGGATATAATATGTGTATCACATTTATACCGGTCCCGATTGTAAATATAGAGCTTGAAATACTTAAAATGAACCATATGATGAAAAAGATTCTTGCATCAATAGCTTTTTGTCTGCTTGCTTTGGTGACGCAGGCGCAGACGTTGCCTTTGTTCTCCAATGATGGAGCCGACAACTGGTATTATATTGAGTTCGACATAAATTCGTCAGTGATTACTGATACGGGGGAAGACCAGGAGGTGCGCAACCGTGTGGCTGTCGAAGGCGACGATGGGCAGCTTTGGAAGTTCGTTGGTAACGAAAACTCTTGTACCGTAATTTCAAAGAATGGTCGTAATCTGTATTTCAAGAAGTCGTCGAACCGTTTCTTCGCATCATCTTCTGAGGCTACTACAATGAAAATAGTTGCTGCGTCGGGTGGTAAGTGGGAACTTCAGTTTGTCGATGCGTCCCTTGCACCGTCGGCCAACCCTGATGCTGTGGCCATTGTTATCTATAATGGCAGCGGTATTGACCATTATCTCGATGTGTGGAAACACAACTTCAATGCTTGCTCGCTCAATTTCATCAAGGCCGATGACAAGGCTTTCACAACACAGAATGCTCCTGTCGATGTCCCCGAGGTGGAGATTGCCGGCTCACAAACGGCCCCGGCCGAGCCGTTGTCGTTGTGGTACAATACTCCCGCAACCAATTGGGTGAAAGAGGCTTTGCCCATAGGCAACGGCGATATGGGTGCAATGATTTTTGGCGGCATAGCGCAGGAGCGTGTACAGTTCAATCACAAGACATTATGGAAAGGAACATCGGGAGCTACTGATTTAGGCTCATACCTTGCATTCGGCGACCTTTATATAATAAACCGGAATGCCAAGGCTGCCACCGGTTACCGCAGGGAACTCGACCTTGCAAAGGGTGTGGGAAAAGTGGAATATGCATCGGGGAATACAGAATATAGACATGAGTATATATGCAGCAACCCCGATAGTGTGATTGTTATTAGGTACAAGGCTACCGGTGATGAAACTCTTGCGCTCGACCTTCAGTTCATAAACGCGCAGGGTAACAAGGCTGCTTATACCCCTGAAGGTGCTGTTTTCAGCGGTACATTAAATAACGGAATGAGTTACTGTGCTATTATGGCCGTGGAGGCAAAGGGGGGCATTGTAAGCAGCAACAGCCTGGCTACAAAAGTGGATGGCGCCAGTGAAGTTGTGGTTTATATTGCCTGTGGCACAGATTTTGACCCCTCGCGCGACAATCACCTCGCAGGTGATGTTGTGGCGTTGGAGAAATCGCTGCGCAATGCTGTGGCGGTTGCAAAGACAAAAGGCTTCGATGCTGTCAGGGACAACCATCAGGCCGATTATGTCTCGTTGTTCGGGCGTTGTGACTTTGAACTTCACGGTGCTGTGAATTCTGTACCCACTAACCTGTTGTTGCAGAGGAGTGATGCGGCATCTACAAAAATGGTCGATATGCTCATATTTCAGTATGGCCGTTACTTGACCATTGCGTCTTCACGCGGAATAGCTGTCCCCTCGAACTTGCAGGGTATCTGGAACAAGGATGGTAACGCGCAGAGTGATGCCGTTTGGGCTTCGGATATACACTCGAACGTAAATGTGCAGATGAACTACTGGCCAGTAGAGCCAACAAACCTGAGCGAATGTCATTTGCCTTTCCTCAATTTTATGAAGAACGAGGCTTTGCGTGAAAACGGACAGTGGAAGAAGAATGCACGCGACCTTGGCGTGGACAAGGGCTGGGTTGTCAACACTGCCGGCAATATTTTCGGTGGCTCAAGCAACTACAAGATTGGTAAGTATTCGGTTGCCAATGCCTGGTACTGCACTCACTTGTGGCAGCACTTTGCCTACACTTGCGACACTACATTCCTGCGCGATGATGCCCTGCCACTTATGAAGAGTGCTTGCGAGTTCTGGTTCGACAGGCTTGTGCCTGCGCAGAATGGTGACGGCTCATTGGAGTGCCCCAATGAGTATTCGCCCGAGCAGGGTTTCGTGCAGAACGCAACGGCTCACTCGCAACAGCTCGTTGCAATGCTCTTTGAACAGACATTGCAGGCTATTGAGGTGCTTGGCAACGATGCCGCACTGTGTGACGATGCTTTTGTCTCTACATTACAGGACAACCTCAGCCGATTGGACAAAGGTTTGAGAATTGATGACAAAGGTATGTTGCGCGAATGGAAATATCAGGAGAACACGCCCAATATCGGTGTCGGTGAAAACTATTTTGCCGATGACGAGCATAATGTTTGGCAGTGTCACCGACATACATCGCATCTTATGGCACTTTATCCGGGTTTCGGTATCGACAAGGGTATCGATGAGGATATTTACGATGCTGCAATTGTCTCCCTTGCCGACCGTGGCGATGTGGCAACGGGTTGGGCTAGAGCTTGGCGCATATCGCTTTGGGCGAGGGTGCGTGACAAGAAACGTGCCTATAATACATTGAGGGGCTTCGCGCACCGCACCACTAACCTTAACTATGATTGGAGTGGGGGGTTATATGACAATATGCTCGATGCGCACGCCACAAGTGTGTTCCAGATTGAGGGTAACTTCGGTGCTACTGCCGGTATTGCCGAGATGCTGTTGCAAAGCCGCCCCGACTCAATGGTGCTTATGCCGGCATTGCCGCGTGAGTGGCCCGATGGCGTTGTCAAGGGTTTGAAAACTATAGGCAATTTCGAGGTCGATGTGGAGTGGAGAAGCGGCAGGCCTGTAACCGTCTGCGTGGAATCGCATAGCGGTATGCCGTTGACAATTGCCTATCCTAAAATAGCCGAAGCCGCGATTTCAGCGCGGTCGGGCGATGCGCCAGATGTCACATATAACGGAAACAACTCTGTCTCTTTTGAAACGGTAAAGGGTGGTGTGTACCTGTTCGATTTTTCGAACCTGGAGTGGGAAGCCGAAGCATACGATTTTTATGAACCGCGTAACATTGGAACAAAGTCGCGCAACGACCGCAATGTTACAAAGATAGGCCTCACAAGCCCTTCAAAGGGAGTGCAGGAGTATTCACTTGCCGCCGGTGAGCAGTCGCAGGATTATCTGGACCTTGCCGGTGTGGACAACCCTGTCACTTTTGTTGCCGAGCCGGGTGAGATTGTTGAGCCGGACATTGTTGCCGGGGGAACCTGGAGACATCACTTTGTATATGTTGATTATGATTCCGGTGGCTTTTCGGCAGGCATCGCGGCAGGAAGCAACTGGGAACCGACAGGCGACCTTGTGTCCTACAGCTTCTACAACAATGATGCCGCAAGCGACGCCAACGGATGGAATAGCGTTGGTGACGAGATTAGCGGTGGCAACAGGAGCACGCCTCAATTGCCTGCTTTTACAGTTCCGGCAACCGATGGCGTCTACCGTTTGCGCTTCAAGCAGGATTGGAGCAACATCGACCCGCATGGCGATGCCGACGGCAAGTTCGGCGATTTCAAGGAGAATGGTGGGCAGATTATCGACGTCCTGCTCAAAGTGGGTAATCCCGACACCTGCATTGAGAATATGAAAGGTAAAAACAGAAAGGTGAAAACTGTATATGACCTCGCCGGCCGCAAGCTTGGGAGAATAGCATCTCCGGGTATCTACATTGCCGATGGCAAAAAGGTGCTTGTGAAGTGAATGGCCTCACCCTAACCCTCTCCTTGGGAGAGTGGACCGGAGCCGAAAAATTAAAGCAATAATATTGCAGTTGACACGCGACTTTTTTCTTCGCGAACCTGTCATCCTGAACGAACGTGACGGATCTCAAAACCGCGTTTAAATAGATACTTCGCTTTGTTCAGTATGACAAATGAAAGAAATGCAAGGGCTTGTACCGCCCTTGCAAAACAAACAAATTAGACATGAGAATAGAACTCCCCCGTCACTTTGTGACACCCCCTCTTTGAAAAGAGTGGGAGTTTTAGATAGGTTTTGTTCTTCTGTCCAAACAAAAGCAACTTTCAATCAGCACGAGCCACGGCGCGTGTTGATTTTATCTGAAAACCTCAATAACTATGAATGAAAACAAACGTCTGCTGTCGCTCGATGTGCTGCGCGGGCTCGACCTATTTTTGCTTGTTGCACTGCAACCTGTATTGCTGGCTGTTTTGAGACAACTCGACTGCGATGCACTCAATGACACACTTCTCTATCAGCTCGACCATGCTCAGTGGGAGGGCATGAGAGTGTGGGACTTGGTTATGCCCTTGTTCCTTTTTATGTCGGGCGTGACAATGCCGTATTCGTTGCCAAAGTACAGGACGCAGAATGGCGATCTCAAGGTGTGGACACGTGTCGTGAAGCGCTTTGCGCTGCTGTTCTTGCTAGGTATGTTGGTGCAGGGTAATATTCTCGCATTTAATCCCGAGAGGGTGTATATCTACAGCAATACATTGCAGGCAATAGCTGTCGGCTATTTGCTCACGGTGCCAATGGTGCTTTATCTGAAACCCAAACAGCAGATTGCAACAATAGCAGCATTGTTGGTTGTGTATTCCATTCCAATGCATCTGTGTGGTGACTGGAGTGCTCAAGGCAATTTTGCAGCAGTGGTGGACAAGGCTGTGCTCGGACGTTTCCGCGACGGTAGCGTGCTCGCAGCCGATGGTAGTGTGCAGTTTGCTGCATGGTACGATTATACATGGCTGTGGAGTAGTCTCACATTCTGCTGCACTGTGGCACTGGGTTCTCTTGCCGGCTATGTGACTAAGAACGGAAACAATGACCGCAAAGCTGTTGCGTGCAAATTGGCGCTTGTTGGTGCTGTACTGCTGGTGGCCGGGTTGATATGCGGCTTTATACAACCTATAATTAAACGCATTTGGACAGCAAGTTTCACTATATACAGTGCCGGCTGGTGCTACATGCTACTTGCGCTTTTCTATTGGTGGATTGATGTCAAGGGCCACACCAAAGGATGGGGGTGGCTGCTCTGTTTTGGTTGCAACGCCATAACGGCATATCTCATTGGCGAGATGGTGAACTTCCGTGGCATTGCCGATTCTTTGCTTTATGGCACTGAACAATATATTGAAACGTGGTACCCCGTGTTGCTCACACTGTGCAATAGCATAATAGTGTTCTTTATATTGAAGATAATGTATCGCGCCAAACTCTTTCTCAAGGTATGAGGTGTATGCAGACGTTGTAGTGTGCGAAGGCATTGCTTGTCTTCTCGCGTACAGCGTAACTGTTTTTTAATTTCAATGTTTGAAAGGGTGCCACGCGGCACCCTTTCTTTATATTATATAATGGTATAAGGCTTGATTCTATCCTGTTGACCATGCTTTTTGCATAGCCCCAGAGTTAGCAGGTGAGCCCTTTTGGGGGCGTATGTATATAAAAAGAAAACGGAGAGAGTTTTTCAACTTTCTCCGTTGTACCCAGACCCGGGATCGAACCGGGATGGGTTGCCCCACTGGTGTTTGAGACCAGCGCGTCTACCGATTCCGCCATCTGGGCAATTGTTTGTTTCTCAATTGCGAGTGCAAAGGTAATGCTTTTTTTTATATGTGCAAAGGAAAACGTATTTTTTTTGAAAAAAAGTTGTAAATACTTGCCTGTTACAGTGAAAATAAGTAATTTTGCAAGCCGATTATTATCAACCCATACTATGGGTGAGCGATGCTTTAGGTCTCTGAGTTGTCTCAAGGACGCAATCTAGCCAATTGGTCGGGGATGACGTGAAGAGGGTATCTGCTTGATTTCTAATTCCGTAAGAGGTCTTGCAGAGAGGTATCGGAACGATGGAATTTATTAACTTTTTAAACGAATTAAAGTGGATACTTTAAGTTACAAAACAATTTCAGTAAACAAGGCAACTGCACAGAAGGAGTGGGTTGTTATTGATGCTACAGACCAGGTACTTGGTCGTCTTGGCACAAAGGTAGCCAAGTTGTTGAGAGGTAAGTATAAACCAAGCTTCACACCTAACGCTGATTGTGGTGACAACGTTATCATCATCAACGCAAACAAGGTTAGAATGACTGGTAACAAGTGGAATGACCGCATTTACTTGAGATTCTCAGGTTATCCCGGTGGTCAGAAGCAGTTCAGCCCAGCTTATGTTGCTGCTGGTTACAAGGGTTACGAGCGCCTTATCAAGCACGTTGTAAAGGGTATGCTCCCTAAGAACCGTCTTGGTGTTCACCTTTTGAACAACCTCTACATTTTTGATGGTCCAGAGCACACACACGCAGCTCAGACTCCTAAAACAATTGATATTAACTCTTATAAATAAGAAAGCAGATGGAAATGGTAAATG
Source organism: Bacteroidaceae bacterium (assembly GCA_045660825.1). Classification (GTDB taxonomy): domain Bacteria; phylum Bacteroidota; class Bacteroidia; order Bacteroidales; family Bacteroidaceae; genus HGM04593. The sequence goes on along the minus strand of JAZREN010000059.1, from coordinate 40,913 downwards.
CATTAGGTCGCCGCAAGAGCGCTGTTGCCCGTATTTTCGTAACTGAGGGTACCGGTAAAATTACTATCAACAAGAAGGATCTGCAGGTTTATTTCCCATCAAGCATTCTCCAGTACGTGGTTAAGCAGCCACTCGCTGCTTTGGATGTTGTTGAGAAGTATGACATCAAAGTTAACTTGAACGGTGGCGGTTACACTGGCCAGTCACAGGCATTGCGTCTTGCAATCGCTCGTGCTTTGGTTAAGATCAACGCTGACGACAAGAAGGCTTTGCGTGCTGAGGGCTTCCTTACTCGCGATGCTCGTGAGGTTGAGCGTAAGAAACCAGGTCAGCCAAAGGCACGTCGTAGATTCCAGTTCAGTAAACGTTAATATTCGGTCTCGAAATATACGTTTAGTATCTAAACCGCTCGGGACTTCACTCTTTCAGTGGTGGACTACCCGGGAGGTTGGTTAAAGAATTTAATTAAAAAGAAGGTAAACGATTTAAAAATTTAAACAAAATGTCTAGAATTACATTTGAAACTTTGATTGAGGCCGGTGCACACTTCGGTCACTTGAAACGTAAGTGGAATCCTGCAATGGCTCCTTATATCTTCATGGAGCGTAACGGTATCCACATCATCGATTTGCACAAGACTGCAGCTATGACTGAGACTGCTGCTGAGGCTTTGAAGCAGATCGCAAAGGGCGGCAAGAAGATCTTGTTCGTTTCTACAAAGAAGCAGCTCAAGGAGATTGTAGCTGAGAAGGCACAGTCAGTAGGTATGCCTTACGTTATCGAGCGTTGGCCAGGTGGTATGTTGACAAACTTCCCAACAATCCGCAAGGCTGTTAAGAAGATGGCAACAATCGACAAGCTCACAACAGACGGTACATATTCTAACCTCTCTAAGCGTGAGATCCTCCAGATCTCTCGTCAGCGTGCTAAGCTCGAGAAGAACCTCGGTTCTATCGCAGACTTGACTCGTCTTCCTTCAGCAATCTTCGTTGTTGACGTAATGAAGGAGCACATCGCTGTTCACGAGGCTAACCGTCTTGGTATCCCTGTATTCGCAATCGTTGATACAAACTCAAATCCTAACGATATCGATTTCGTAATCCCAGCTAACGATGATGCAACAAAGTCAGTAGAGGTTATCCTCGACGCTTGCTGCGCAGCTATCGCTGAGGGTCTCGAGGAGCGTAAGGTTGAGAAGGTTGACACAGAGGAGAACGAGGAGAACGCTGAGGCAAAGAAGGCTCCACGCCGTCGCACAACACGTGCACGCGCAGCTAAGGCTGAGGAGGCTGCTGAGTAATTCTCACTTATTCATTAACTTTTAAAATTCAAGAAAACTATGGCTGTAACAATGGCTGATATTGCCAAGCTCCGCTCAATGACAGGAGCTGGTATGATGGACTGCAAGAACGCTTTGACCGAGGGTGAGGGCGATTTTGACAAGGCTATCGAGATTATCCGTAAGAAGGGTCAGTTGGTAGCTGCTAAGCGTAGCGACCGCGAGGCTTCTGAGGGTTGTGTACTCGTTAAGGCTGAGAATGGCTTCGCTGCCATCATCGCTTTGAAGTGCGAGACTGACTTCGTTGCTCAGGGTGCTGACTTCGTTAAGTTGACACAGGACATCCTTGATGCTGCAGTGGCTGCTAAGTGCGCTACTCTTGAGGAGGTTCAGGCTCTTCCAATGGGTGAGGGTACTGTTCAGGACGCTATCGTAGCTCGTTCAGGTATCACTGGCGAGAAGATGGAGCTCGACGGTTACAAGACTCTCGTTGCTGAGAACGTTTACACATACAACCACCAGAAGAAGAACATGCTCTGTACAATGGTAGCATTGTCACAGGCTAATGCTGAGGCTGGTCACGAGATTGCTATGCAGATTGCTGCTTCTGCACCTCTTGCACTCACAAGCGAGGACCTCGATCCTGCTTTGGTTGCTAAGGAGCGCGTTGTAGCTGAGGAGAAGGCTCGTGAGGAGGGTAAGCCTGAGAATATGATCGCTCGCATCGCTGACGGTCGTATCCAGAAGTACTACAAGGAGGTTTGCTTGCTCCAGCAGGGCTACTGCCAGAACGAGAAGATCTCTGTTGCTGACTTCTTGAAGGGCTTCGACAAGGAGCTCACAGCTACAGGCTTCCAGCGTTTCACACTCCGTGCTGAGTAATTGAAACTTAAATAAAATGGCAAGCGGTTCACTTTAAAGTGAGCCGCTTGTTTTTTTTGAGGGTGAAGGACGGGCGAAAAGGCAGAATGCCGAAGTGCAAATGTATATAAATCAACAGCATCCACATCTTGTGATGTGGATGCTGTTGATTTATGTTGTGCAGAGAGTTTTAAATCTTCTTGTATGTGCTGATTGTGTAGTCAACTCCATCTTCGGTTTCAATAGGGTTGTTTGTTCTTATCTTGAGTGTGCTGTTTGTGAGTGTCTCAATCTCGAGTTTTGCACCTACACCGTAAATGCCGATGACGATGTCGTCATCTTCAACTGTATATGGGAGAGGTACAGCATTCGGCGCATCGTTTGAGGTGATTGTCACTGCACTCTGTGTAAATGTGTATTTCTGCCATTCACCCTCTGCCGGCTTTGTGGTCTCGCTCTCTCCATTTTCATAATAAGTGGTTATTGACTTGAGCTCCCACTCACCTACAAGGTTGTTGGCACTCTTTTCTACTTCACAGCTTGTGAATGTGGTTACAGCAATAAATGCTGCTGCAATGAATGATGTGATTTTTTTCATGTTGTGTTTAAGTTTAGTGATTGAATGATTTGTTAATTATTTACTACAAAATTAGCAATATTACCGTTCTGAAACTTATAAAATTTGTAAAATAATGTATAAAGAGTGTGAATGTATGTTAATGTCCGGTGTCGTACTTTTTGTGTGATAATATAGCTACTATGTATCTTCTCATTTCTCTTTTGTGTTTCAGTGATATTTTACTATTTTAGCAAAATAATACCTTTTTCAACAATGAGACTTAAATTTATTCTATTGATATTCATACTGTTGCCGCTGCAGTTTATGGCGCTGGAGCGTGTACAGACGCGTTCGTCGGTTCATGCAATCCCCGGTGATGATGTGCTGCGTTTCTATCGCTTGGCGATACCTGTTACGAGGAGTGCCTTTGAGGAGGATTTCGGCAGCGATTACAGTGTTGTCATCGATTTTTGGCGCGAGTGTGAGGAGTATGTCAACAATATTTTTGTGCCAGTGGGTTTTTGTTTTGATGTTATTGAAGATGAGAATCTTGTAATGAGCGAAAGGAATCTCATAGATGAGAATTTCTATAATGCGCCGAGCTTCGGAACGGAGCTTGTGGATGAGGTTATAGGTTCTGCTGCATATGACATGGCTATGTGGGTTACTCACCGTCCGGCAGATAGCGAGAACACGGGACTGTCGGTGCAGTATGGTGCTTATTCACACATGACAAAAGGCAGTGGATATGCTATGCCTGATTGTTGGGTTGTTGCACACGAGATTGGCCACTTGCTTGGTGCAGACCATACTCCTGCCGGCGAGGGCAGTCTCATGGACCAGATTGGTGATTATCTGTCATATCTATCGATAAAAAGAATACGCACAGCCTGCATGGAGAGGAATGCTGCCTATTACAGCGACGAGCAGCGCACGCAGCTTGTTGGCAGCAATGCCGGTGGCAACTATGTCTATGGTGTAAAGGTAGATAATTCTGCGCCAAGTTTTGTGGCAGCGCAGATGCGGGATACGTACAGGATTCCCCGGGGCGGCTGTCTGGCAGTTGAGCTTTTTGCAGAGGATGGCGATGGTGATGCGCTGCGTTATATGGCTATTGGCAGTGATATTGAGGCTTTGGCGTCATTGCCGCCGCAGATGAGTAATGTGATTGATTATCGCCCTCGCTATTCGGCCGATATGTTTTATCCCGAGTATTTCTATTCTGTTCAAGGAACGGATATTCCGGCATTGTCTCCCGGTAAGTATGGCATCAGTTTTATTGTGTTTGATTGCCCGCGTGATTGCAGTCTTGAGGCAATGAAGGCACAACCGTTCTATTGCAACTATGCAGTTTGGGATGCGGTTGTCGAGGTTGTTTCCGGCACTGATTTTACAGCGTCGCTGTCGCCGGCAAAGGATATCTACACCGCCGGTGAAGGTGTAACGGTGAAGTGGGGTGTTGACAACGGCTATTTCACAGCCGACAGCCGCGTACGTATTACAATGTCTGCAAACTATGGCGAGTCGTTCGATTATCTGCTTGCAGAGTCTGTCCCGGCACGCAACGGCAGTTGTAGCATTGAACTGCCCAATGTCAATGTCGGTAATGTGGATGTCGATTTTGTTACTGCTGTGCGTTCAATGCCGGGCGGTATAATCCGCGTTGAGGAGATTGGCGGTGCTGCATATGCTTTGACGGCTCTCTCGCCCGAACTGGGCGGCAGTTTCTGCATCACCGGAGCAACAGGGATATACGAGGTGAAAGGTGAAAACGGAAATGGGAAAGGCGAGAATGGAGAGCGGAAAGGTGAAAACGGAGAAGGGAATGCTGTTTACGATTTGCTGGGAAGAGAGGTTTATAACCCAAGCGGGGGTGTTTATATAGTTAATGGCAAGAAGTTTATTGTCAGATAAAATCGTAAACAGTTTAGACAATATTGCCAAATATACATTGAGCGTATAGAGATACTTCGCTGCGCTCAGTATGACAATGTACGCTTAGTGTGGCAAGATGCGATTGGGAGATGACAATTTCGTGTATCTTGTCATTTTGAACGTGGTGAAAAATCTAAAAACGTGTGATGCCAAAGATACATAGAGTGTATAAAGATACTTCGCTTTGCTCAGTATGACAATGTACGCTTAGTGTGGCAAGATACAAAGATACTTCGCTTTGCTCAGTATGACACGGTGTGCTCACCGTATGACAAACTGTGCTCTGTATGACAATGTATGCCCTGTATGGCTGCATAATTGCGCAGGAAACCCTGAAGCAGCTTCTTATTCTTCGTTTGCTTTGCTTGAACTGTTCTTTGGTTCCAAAATCTCCTCGATAAAGTTTTCCAAAGATTTCTCGGCATCCATACCTATCTTCTGGCGGAAGCGGTGGCGGAGCATAAGTACGCTACGTGGTGCAATGGCCAACAAATCGGCAATCTCCTTGTTGTCCTGTCTCAGTACAATGAGCATTGAAAGCAATTCCTCGCGGCGGGTAATGGTTGGGACTTTTTCGCGGAGCCTGGGGAGGAACAGCGGGTATAGCAGCTCAAAGCGCTGACGGAACCTCGATTCGCCGTTTTTCTGCAGAATGGATGGTGTCAATGTCTCTATCTCCTGCCTGTTCTCTTTGTCATTCATTATTTCTTCGAACTCCTGGGAAATTATCTCTTTTTCAGTGTTTGTCTGATTAAGCTTCTGAATCAATGAGGCGAGCTTTTCGCCGGCCTTCTTCATCTGTCTCCCATGCTGTATCTTTTGACGGAACAGAAGCGCCACAACCGCCGATATGGCAATAATGGAAAGGATTGCATAAACAATGAAGCAAAGACGTTGGTTGGCCTTTTCGAGGCGGAGAATGTCTAACTCCTGTCTCTGTTGCCTGGTATGAAAATCGGTGATGGCTTCTACAAGGTTAAAGTTCAGCTTCTTTTCCTTCAGTGTCTGCTGTTCGTTGAGCATCATTTCGGTATATAACCCAACCTTTTGCAAGTTGTTGTCCTGCAGGTAGTGATTGATAATGGGCTTATAGTCCGCTTGTATGTATATGTGTGAATCTTTATGGTTCAGCAAGGCATACATGCTGTCCAGCATTGTTTCTGCAAGCGTGTTCTCTCCATTCTTCAAATATGTCTGTGCCAATTGGTGATATGCCTTTGCGCGGTTTGTGGCAGTTCCCTGATGCGTAACACGTTGCAGTTCCTGAATACCCAAATGCATGTAGTCGCCGCCTTTCCTTGTGAGGTATGTACCGTGCAGCAGGTCAACATCTACCATACCGCTATTGTATGGTAGGGACTCGCAAAATTCCCTTGCTTTCTCTGCGTAAAAAGCGACCGAGTCGTTCTCTTCAAGCTGCAGCAATGCACGTCCTTTATTTATATAACTCTGTGCCGAAACTGAACTGCACCCCAAAAGTTAGACATAAAACTTTTGGGGTGTATTATGTATAGACATCATAACTTTGAAGAACGATTAAAAATTGTCAGTCGTTTACAGTCTGGAGAACCTCTTAGATCTTTGTGCAAAGAGCTGAAAATGGACAAGAAGAATGTTCGTCTTTGGTATCTGCGTTATAAAAAGTATGGAGAAGAAGGTTTACGTGGTATCCGTTATTCTCATTATACATCAGACGAAAAACTTGCGATAGTAAAGGAGTTTTTAGAAAAAGGAGTAACTTTGCAAGAGTTATGTCTCCGGTATGACTTGAGCAGCTCCACAATTAAAACCTGGGTTCGTTTGTATCGTCAAGGTCTTTCACTTGAAAACCGAAAAAGGGGACGACCACCAAGAGAGCCTATGGCAAGACCAAAGAAGAAAGAAGCAGAAACTGAATTAGAGAGACTTCAGGCAGAGAACCTCCTTCTGAGGGCAGAGAATGCGTTGCTAAAAAAAGTGAAGGCCTTAGTCGAGGAACAGGAAGCCCGAGCACGTCTCAATGGGCAAAAGCCATCGAGGAACTAAGGTCTACATATCCTCTTGACCTACTTTTAGGGTTGAGAAAGATGGCTCGTTCAAAGTTCTATTATCACATCAAAAGAATGAAGCTCAAAGAGAAATATGTTCTTGAAAAGAAAGAAATCAAGGATATCTTTCATGAGCACAAAGGTCGTTATGGTTATAGACGGATAACCGCAGAGATGCGAAACAGGAATTATGTTATAAACCATAAAACCGTGCAGCGTCTTATGGGTGAAATGGGGCTTAAATGCAGGATTCGTAAAGTTCGCTATCGTTCCTACAGGGGAGAAATAGGCAAAGTTGCCCCCAACGTTATTGACCGCAATTTTGTTGCAACGTCTCCAAACCGTAAATGGGCAACAGATGTAACTCAGATAAATATTGGTTCATCCAAGTTGTATCTGTCACCAATTCTTGATATGTATAATGGGGAAATTATCTCTTATAATATCTCTGATAGTCCTAATTTGGAGCAGGTGTACGATATGCTTGACAAGGCTTTTAAAAAGTTCGATAATCTTGATGGCTTAATCCTACATTCTGACCAGGGATGGCAATATCAACATTTTGGATATCGCAAGAGATTGGAAGAACGTCACATCATACAAAGTATGTCAAGAAAGGGTAATTGCCTTGACAACTCAATGATGGAAATTTTTTTTGGCATTATGAAGTCAGAACTGTTATATGCAGAAAAATTTGAGTCTTCTAAAGCCTTTGCAAAGGCTTTAGAAGACTACATCGAATACTACAACAATAAAAGAATAAAATACCGGTTAAAAGGAAAGAGCCCGGTGGAGTACCGAGCTCTTTACCAATAAAACTATTTATTAATCCGTCCAACTTTTCGGGGTCACTTCAAACCATGGGGCTTTTAATTGTCATCTCTTTTTCAACAAGTATGGCTTCAGTTGCATATGAGTCGGCATATTCGGGTACATCCCAATAAAGGAACAAGTCGATTAACATGTGCAGGCTATTGAGGACCCCCAAATCATCATTTCTCTCCTCGGCCTCCTCCTTGCTCTGCCTGAACAATTCCAAGGCCTTGCTGAGTTGCCCGTTACGTTTATATATTGAACCCAGCATGGCAGTTACCCATTGCCTTCCCGATGTGTTCTTGCACAACCGTGCCTGTTCCAAAGCCTCAAGGCACCAGTCGGTTACCTCCTTCTGATAATTGGGGTTGCTGTAAAATACCGCTGCAGCGTAGGCATAATCGCGGAAATAACGTTCGGGGGTGGCGTGGTGGAGTGGGATGGTGAACACCTTCAGCGTCTTCTCCTCGGCCTCCTTCATCTTCTCAGTGCGCGATAGGGCATACCCCATAACCGAGTAATAATCCCTCAAACATTGTCTTTGCAGGATTGGATATGCTTTGAACAATTCTTCCAGGGTGGATACGCAGGCCTCTGGTTCTCCTTTGCTTTGGAATGTGTTTCCGTCCAAAGAGTGATGAGGCCGTAAACCTGAATATCTCTCAACAATATACAAAATTGCATAGCACAGCTCCCGACATGCAGTTGGCAGTTATCTGCTCGTCAGCTTATAAGTTGTACACTGTTAAAGGTGTTTACTCAAAGACAGAAAGCAGTTATTTGGATAATGGCAACTATGTCTATGCAATCAACAAGTATGGCGAATGGCAGAAGATGGGCTTGTCAACACCTTTGGTTCCTTTCCGTGTCTATTTGACTATGGCAAATAAGGATGGTTCACCATTGAGCGACACTGCACAGTTGATACGTATGCGCGTTGTAGGAGAGGAGAGCGAGGATGGCACAACCGTCATTTATGATGTAGAGGTTGATGAAGAACTGAAAGGTGAAAACGGAAAGGTTAAAGCTATCTACGATTTGCAAGGTAGAAAGGTAGACACTCCAAGTAAAGGTTTATATATAATCAATGGCAAAAAGGTGTTAGTTAAGTGAGCAACGATTAGAATTATAGACAGAAGTACATAAACCAACTGTGTTGGTTACATAAGATTTTCCATAATATAAGCTTTCAGCTATTAAATATGTCTTTGGAAATATTTCCAAGCCTTAAAGAACTTGAATCTGTGTCAATGTGAGAACTCGTGTCCCCATTGTCATAGATTCAAGTTCTTTATTGTCGCGTAGTTTCACTAGCGACAAGTATATCTCAATAGCAGAAATCTATTTCACTCGGATTGTTGAAAAATTATGCTCTGCGAACATTATGTTTACTGAGCATAGTTTTTATTTGAGGGTGTGAGCTCTTGTTGATAATATACAGTGTATTAGCTTAGAAAAAACTAATAACACTTTGTCATTCATTTGTTTTGCACTAACTTTGTGTCGCTTATGGAGAGAAAACCGTAAGTTTTGACAAAGCATTTTTGCATAGGTTCGAACCGAAATTCGCCAAAATTTAGTTAGAGGACTGAAGCAACAGATGCTCATACTGTGTATATGCAGGTGGTGTGCGTTTGCGCACCGCCTATGTATATATCACGGCGTGGGAATATTGTTTCTTCTATGTTCATTCTAACACGGCGTTTGGCGATGCCTCGGTTCGTGAACATAAGCGACAAATTTTCACGCTTTTTTATTGCATCGCCTTGATATACCAGTCCAGGTAACTTGCATTGAAAAGTTGTGAAACTATAGATTGCTGATATTTATTACAAATTAAATTTATAGTTTTATGAAACACAATTACTTTAAACATCTATTTACGACACTGCTGTTGTTATGTACAACTGTAGCAACGGCTCACGACTTTGAGGTCGATGGTATTTATTATAAACGGACTGCAGATGGTGCTATTGTTACTTTTGCAGGGAGTTCTTATTCTGAAGTTGCAAATGAGTATAGCGGAGATATTATTATACCATCAACTGTGTTATATAATGGAATAAAATACAATGTAATATCTATTAATAGTAATGCATTTCGTGATTGTGCTAATCTTACATCTATAATAATAGGAGATAATGTTACTCAAATTTTTGATAATGCATTTCGTGGTTGTAACAATCTTAAAAAAGTGAGTCTAGGAAAGAGGGTTAATAACATTTATTCTTCTGCATTTTATTATTGTACATCTATCACATCGGTTCACTACAATTGTAAAAATGTAAGTGGTTGTGAAATTGATATAGCATCTGTCAAGGAGATAACATTTGGAGATAACGTTAAAAGTGTATCAAAATTTACCTCTACAGGGTGGTATAAAGAGCAACCTGATGGATTGTTGTATTTAGATAACTGGTTGATTGGTTATAAAGGTAGTGAACCTAGGGGTGAAGTTGTTATAGCTGAGGGTACTACGCATATAGATGGTGGAGCTTTGATGTATAATCAGTCAATAACTTCTGTTTTCATTCCTAAATCAGTAATATATATAGGAAACTATTTTTTAAGGTTTTGTACTGGTTTAACATCCTTGAGTGTTGATCTTGACAACCCCATATATGACAGTCGTGAAAATTGTAATGCAATAATTGAGACTGGCACAAATACAATTATTAAAGCATGTGTAAATACAACAATACCCAATACTGTTAAGTCTATCGGTCTAGTCTCGTTTCAAGGATTGGGAGTTGTAGAAATAGAAATTCCTGATAATGTTACTGATATTGCAGAAAGCGCATTTTCTTCTTGTGATAATTTAAAAACTGTGGTAGTTGGTAATGGAGTGACGACAATTGGAGACTATGCTTTTAATGGTTGTGGTGCATTGGATTGTTTGAAATTAGGTGACAATGTAGAGACTATTGGCACTGGTGCATTTCAAAATTGTACTAGTCTTGCGGCTGTAAAACTTCCGAATAGCCTCCTTCGCATAAAGCAATATGCCTTCAATGGAACAAAATGGTATAATGATCAAACTGATTACCCTTACATGTTGGATGGGTGGATATTGTATGATAATACGACTTATCCGAGCATAAAAGATGTTAGAGGTATTGCCGATAGAGTTTACGCTGGACGTAGTTTGTATGGTCAGGATTTGAAATTTTCAAATTCAGTTGTTGCCATTGGGGAATATGCCTTTAGTTCATCAGAACTTAATAGTGTTTTATTACCTGCTAGCATTGTTTATATTGGTTTTGGTGCTTTTTATGGTAATCGTTTTAGAGAGATCTCCATACCTATGAGTATAAAAAGTATTTTGAGTGATACATTTATGTGGTGTGAATATCTTAAAAAAATTGTCATACCTAAAAGTGTAACTAATATAGAAAGTGGAGCGTTCTATTGTTCAAGTAATATTGAAGAATTATATGTTCTTGCAGTAACTCCTCCCGTAGTTGCTGAGGACGGTTATCCTGTATTTGATAGTAGTGTATGTAGTAAAGCTACATTATATGTACCTATTGGTTCTAAAAAATCATATCAATTATCCTCCGTTTGGAAAGAGTTTGAAAATATCGTTGAAATTGAAACAGAGTATAATGTTTCATTTGTTATAGACGGGGAGGTAATCTCTTCTGATATTTTAACTGTTGGTGAGATTGTAACATCTCCTACAGATGTTCCACAAAGAGAGGGGTATTCTTTTAGTTGGAATAGTTATCCTTCTACTATGCCAGCAGAAGATGTAGTTATTGAAGGCGGATATAAAATTAAAACTTTTTATATAAGTTACATAGTTGATGGAATCACATACAAAAGAACTGGGTTTGAATATGGTGCAGACGTGAAACTCCCTGAAGCGCCAGAAAAAGAGGGATATATATTTAGCCATTGGGATGGAGTGCCTGAAACAATGCCTGCAAAAGATATAGAAATAGTAGCTGTGTATAATAAAATTCCTACAGAATTTTTACTTACTGTAACCTCTGCCGGTTATGCGACATTATATTTGGATAAAGCTGTTGAAATACCTGCAGGTGTCGAAGTTTACACTGCAAATTCAATAGATGGCGAATACCTTAAAATGCAACTTATCGAAAATGCAATTCCGGCAAATACAGGTACGATTGTAAAAGCAGATGCAGATACATATATATTCCCATATGTTGATTATGAGGTTCCTGTAATAAGTAATAATCTGTTGAAAGGAACGGTTGCGAACGAGTATATAACAGTCCCTACTAGTAGCAATGCATATGTGCTTTCAATTGTTGATGGTGAGGTCGGAATGTATCTTGCTGAACTTGTAGATAGTAGATTTCTTAATAATGCTAATAAGGCTTATTTGCTGTTAAGAAGCAATGGCCTGAATATATATGATGACAAGGAAATTGATACTTCAGCCGGTGGGCAGCTTAGTAATGGCTACCGTTTAGATTTTGGTGGAATCACAATTGTAGACGATGTTAAAACTGAAATAGGAGAGATAAATGCTATTTATGACTTGCAGGGTAGGAAAGTAACGAATCCAACAAATGGAATTTACATAATCAACGGCAAAAAGGTGCTGGTTAAGTAAGCTAGCAATACTGGGCAGACACATCGGTCTGCCCCTACAAAAATGAATTGTTCCCTGCGCATTTGCGTGGGGAACAATTTTGTTATGTGTGCAAAGCATTAAATGGCTAAGGGTGATTAAGGGCTAAAAGACTCAGAAGGTAAAAACGTAAATGGGGCTGACACGAAGCACCCCTCAGTTGCTGTGCAACAGCTCCCCTGATAGGGGAGCAATTTTTAAAGAGATTCTTCAGTCGCTTCACTCCATCAGAATGACAGGTATTGCGAAGCAATCTTTACTCAAACGACAGCTCCAACTGTTTCGGCTCCTCTCCCAGTAGGTTGAACGACATTCTGTGATAGGGGGTTACGCCGTGTTCCCTGATTGCTGCGCGATGCTTGGCTGTGGGGTAGCCTTTGTTGCTTTGCCAGTCGTACATGGGGTACTCCTGTGCAAGGCGCATCATGTAGTCGTCGCGATAGGTCTTTGCAAGGATTGATGCGGCTGCAATGCTCATGAATGTGGCATCGCCCTTTACAACGGTGTTGTGTGTTACGCCGGGGTAGGGGGTGAACTTGTTTCCGTCGATGAGCAGGTGCTGTGGACGGGTTTTCAAGCCATCGACAGCGCGGTGCATGGCAAGGATTGATGCGCGCAGGATGTTGATCTTGTCAATCTCCTCGGCAGTGACAATGCCTACAGCCCAGGCAACAGCTTCGCGCTCTATGACCTCGCGCAACTGGTAGCGCTGCGCCTCGGTAAGTTGTTTTGAATCGTTAAGCAATTCATTGCTGAAGTCGGGCGGAAGTATGACTGCGGCGGCATATACATCGCCTGCAAGGCATCCGCGCCCGGCCTCGTCGCATCCGGCTTCAATTATTCCTGCTGTCTGGTAGGGTTTTAGCATCAGGCAAACATTTTTATGGCTCTTTCGATGCCTTTTATGAGTGTATCGACCTCCTCTTTTGTGTTGTATGCGGCAAACGATGCGCGCACGGTGCCGGGGATGCCAAGTGCCTCAATGAGCGGCTGGGCGCAGTGGTGGCCGGTGCGTATTGCAATGCCAAGGTGGTCAAGGATTGTGCCCATGTCGGCAGGATGTATGTCGCCCACTAGGAACGATATTGCCGAGCCGTCGGGTGTGCAGAATATGCGCATGCCTGGCAACTGTCGCAGTTTCTCGAGTGCGTATTGTGTGAGGCTGTGCTCGTGGGCGGCAATGTTGTCAATGCCTATGCCCTCGACCCACTCAAGTGCCTTGCCCATTGCTATGGCACCGATGTAGTCGGGTGTGCCGGCCTCGAACTTGTATGGCAATTCGTTGTATGTTGTCTTTTCAAAACGCACGGTCTTTATCATCTCGCCGCCGCCATGATATGGCTGCATCTCGTTGAGCCATTTCTCCTTGCCATAGAGCACGCCAATACCCGTGGGGGCATAGACCTTGTGTCCGCTGAACGCAAAGAAATCGGCATCGAGTTCCTGTACATCTATCTTTATGTGCGGTGTGCTCTGTGCTCCGTCAATGAGCACGGGAACGCCGTGGCTGTGGGCAATGTCAATGATCTCCTTTACGGGGTTGGTGACGCCAAGCACGTTCGATACATGTGTTACGCTCACAAGGCGTGTGCGCTCGTTGATGAGCTGTTTGTATGCCTCGATGTCGAGCGTGCAGTCATCATTCATTGGAATGACACGCAGTGTAACGCCTATGCGGTCGCGCAGCATCTGCCAGGGTACGATGTTGCTGTGGTGCTCCATTGTTGAGATGATGACCTCGTCACCGGCTTTTAGGAATGTGCCGCCGAAGGATGATGCCACAAGGTTGATACTCTCGGTGGTGCCGCGTGTGAAGATAATCTCGTGGCTGTGCTTTGCACCGATGAAACGACGCACGGTCTCGCGTGCATTCTCCATTGCTGTGGTGGCAACCTGTGACAGATGGTGAACACCACGGTGAACATTGGCATTTGTGGTGTAGTAGAGCTCACTGATGGTGTCGATGACACAGCGCGGCTTTTGTGTGGTAGCCGCGTTGTCAAGGTACACGAGTGGTTTGCCGTGTACTGTCTGCTCCAGAATAGGGAATTGCTTACGTATGTCGTCTATGTTGTACATTGTCATTTTGTCATCTCGAACCTTGTGTGAGAGATCTCTTTTTTGAGATTCCTCATCGCTTCGCTCTGTCGGAATGACATTGCGGAGGGGCTCAACTTATATATTTTACATTATTTACACAGGTTGCAGCCTTTGCATTTGCCAAGCTCGCCACGGAAACGCTTTTCAATGAGAATGTGAAGGCGCTCTTTGAGCGGAATTATGTCTATGTTCTCAATGACCTCGCCTGCGAATGCATACATAAGCAGGTGGCGTGCCTCATCTGCGGGGATGCCGCGCTGTTGCATGTAGAAAAGTGCGCTCTCGTCCAACTGTCCCACGGTTGAGCCGTGGCTGCATTTCACATCGTCGGCATAGATCTCCAACTGTGGTTGGGCATACATATGCGCGCAGTTGGTGAGGCACAGGTTGCGGTTGGTCTGCTGCGAGGCGGTACGTTGTGCGTCGGGGTATATATGCATCTTGCCTGCAAAGACACCTGTCGATGACTCGTCGAGAATGTATTTGTAGAGCTCGCTGCTTGTGCAGTCGGCCACCTTGTGCTCAACGAGTGTGTGGTTGTCGATGTGCTGTGTCTTGTCGCCGATGGCAAGTCCGTTGATGCTTGTGTCTGCTCCGCGGCCGTTAAGCACAACGCTTGTGCAGTTGCGTGTGAAGCCGTTGGTGAGTGTCACGCAGCAATGGTTGAAATGGCTATCGGCTGCCTGGTCGACAAGCATTGTTGCCACGCGGGTGTTGCTGTTTGCAGTCTCCTCAATGTCGTAGATGTTGAGCGAAGCTCCTGCACCCACGAATACCTCGGTTACGAGTGTAGAGAGTGACTGCTTCTCCTGTGACGAGTGGTCGCACAAAAGAATGTTTGCCTTGCTGTTCTCCTCTAGGATAACTAGGAGGCGGCGGTTGAGTAACATCTCCACATTTGCTTGTATTAGTGATACAATCTGTATTGTCTCCTCGACAACGATACCACGAGGGACATAGAGCACCACACCGTCTTGTGCGAACATTGTGTTGAACTGTGCTATGCTGTCGGCATCTGCGGCAAGGCTGTTGTAGTATTTCTCGAGCAGGGCAGGGTGGCTTGTTGCAATGGCGTTGAGGCTGCCGAGGATTACTCCCTGTGGCAACTCGCGGCTGTGACCTTCGGCCGGGCTATAGCTGTCGTTGACAATATATACCCTGTGCGACTTGAGGTTGGGAACATCGCAATGGAACACTGTTGCGACGTTGACGCCGGCAGCGGCGCGCTTCAGGTTCATTCCATAGTCGATGCCGAATTGCTTGGCAATGGGTGTGTTGAGCCATGCCTCGTCCTTGCGGGTGGGGAAGCCTGCAGTCTTGAAACGCTCGAAAGCCTCCTGGCGCTTGCTGTTGAGCAGTGTGGCACAGGTGCCGTCAATCAATTCCCTGTTCTGCTGGAACAGTTCTATGTATTCCTGTTCGTTGCCCATCATTGGTTCTCGTTTTTAATCCAGTCATATCCACGCTCTTCGAGCTCCTGAACAAGTTCGGGGCCGGCAGTCATTACTATGCGGCCGTTGTAGAGCACGTGAACGATGTCTGGCTTTATGTAGTCAAGCAGTCTCTGGTAGTGTGTGATGACGATGCTCGATGTGTCGGGGCGCTTGAGTTTGTTCACGCCCTCGGCAACAATGCGCAGTGCATCGATGTCGAGTCCTGAGTCGGTCTCGTCAAGTATGCTCAATGTTGGCTCAAGCATTGCCATCTGGAATATCTCGTTACGCTTCTTCTCACCACCGCTGAAACCCTCGTTCACCGAACGGTTGGCGAGCTTGCTGTCGAGGTTCACGAGCGCACGTTTCTCGCGCATGAGCTTGAGGAAATCGCCGGCGCTCATTGGCTCCTGCTTCAGGTATTCGCGCTTTGCGTTGATGGCTGCGCGCATGAAGTTGGTGATGCTCACACCGGGAATCTCCACCGGGTACTGGAACGAGAGGAAAAGTCCCTCGTGGCTACGGTCCTCGGGAGAGAGTTCGAGCAGGTTCTTGCCCTTGTATATCACCTCGCCCTCGGTAACGGTGTATGCAGGGTGACCGACAAGTACATTGCTGAGTGTGCTCTTGCCCGAGCCGTTGGGACCCATTATGGCGTGTACCTCGCCTGCCTTGATGGTGAGGTTTATTCCTTTAAGTATCTCTTTGCCATCGATGGTGGCGTGAAGGTTTTTTATTTCAAGTAAATTTTCCATAATCCTTATTGTTAAGGTAATAATATAAATGTTGACCTTAATTTTCAGATTCTCTACACTTGTGTCATATCGAACGTAGGTGAGATATCTTAATCTTGTTTTAGAGATTCCTCACACAAGGTTCGGGATGACATTGATGCCTGGTCAACAACTATATTATAGCTGTTGTTTATCATCCTACAGCTCCCTCGAGCGACACGCTCAGCAACTTCTGTGCCTCAACGGCAAACTCCATGGGAAGTTTGTTGAGCACCTCGCGTGCATAGCCGTTGACGATGAGGCCGATGGCCTCTTCGGTTCCTATGCCTCGCTGGTTGCAGTAGAAGAGCTGGTCTTCGGAGATTTTTGATGTCGTAGCCTCGTGTTCTACAATGGCGCTGTTGTTATGTATGTCCATGTAGGGGAAGGTGTGTGCGCCGCACTTGTCGCCAAGCAACACCGAGTCGCACTGGCTGTAGTTGCGGGCGTTGTCGGCATTCTTGCTCACGCGCACGAGTCCACGGTATGAATTCTGGCTCTTGCCGGCCGAGATACCCTTGCTGATGATGGTGCTCTTGGTGTTCTTGCCAAGATGAATCATCTTTGTGCCGGTGTCGGCTTGCTGATAGTTGTTGGTGAGTGCCACAGAGTAGAACTCTCCCTGTGAATTGTCGCCGCGCAGTATGCAGCTGGGGTATTTCCAGGTGATGGCCGAGCCGGTCTCCACCTGTGTCCACGACAACTTGCTGTTATTTCCACGGCAATCGCCACGCTTGGTGACGAAGTTGTACACACCGCCTTTGCCCTCGGCGTCGCCAGGGTACCAGTTCTGCACGGTGCTGTATTTCACCTCGGCATTCTCGTTCACCACAATCTCTACGATGGCGGCGTGGAGCTGGTTCTCGTCGCGCATGGGGGCGGTACAGCCCTCAAGGTACGACACGTAGCTGTCGTCATCGGCAATGATGAGTGTGCGCTCGAACTGTCCAGTGTTTGCCGCGTTGATGCGGAAATAGGTCGACAGCTCGCGCGGGCAACGCACTCCTTTGGGGATGTACACAAAGGAACCGTCGCTGAACACGGCGGTGTTGAGCGCTGCAAAGAAATTGTCGCGGTAGTTTACCACTGTGCCCAAGTATTGGCGCACAAGTTCGGGGTGTTCCTGAATGGCTTCACCCATTGAGCTGAATATGATGCCTTTCTCCTTGAGCTCCTCTTTGAAGGTTGTCTTTACCGACACGGAGTCCATCACGGCGTCAACGGCTGTGCCGCTGAGCGCAAGACGTTCCTCAAGGGGAATGCCAAGCTTCTCGAAAGTCTTCATCAGCTCGGGGTCAATCTCCTTGTTCTTGTTCTCCTTGTTTTTCTTCAAGGGGTCGGCATAGTAGGATATCGCCTGATAGTCGATAGGTGGTATATCCAGGTGGGCCCACTGTGGCATCTCCATGGTGAGCCAATGCCTGTAGGCTGTGAGACGGAACTCGAGCATCCAATCGGGCTCATTCTTTTTACTTGAAATGAGCCTGATTGTATCCTCGTTGAGTCCGCTTTCAATAATGTCTGTCTTTATCTTGCTGACAAAGCCGAATTCATAGGCTTTATTCGCAATCTTCTTCAGTATATTGTTCTGCTTTTTCATCTAACTTCTTCGCCTCCTCGATTACCAGATAAGTAACTTCTGCGCAGTCCTTATATAACAATGATTCTTCCTGAGAAGTTTTGCCGGTGATTTCATTTTCGGGAGCAATACCTTCGCTGATGTTTACTCCAAGAACAACCAGTCCTATTGCCAAAATTGCAGAGAACAAAGCACCAAGTATACGGTCTATCCAGCCAAGCAAGATGGCTTTGAGCAACCAACGCAGAATGCAGCCTACAATGTTTATTGTCGCAGCAACAATGACGAAAACCAATGCGAAACCGGCTATGGTGCATACCATGCTGTCCCAGTCGGTAATGCTCTCAAGCCATGCAGCAGCCTTCTGATAGAAGATTGAAGCCTGAAGCAAGCCAACTGCTATGCTCACTCCAAAACTTAACTGTTTGATCAAACCCGCCTTGAGGCCTATCAATGCACCAAGGCCTGCTGCTACCAAAAGAATTATATCAAGTGTGTTCATTTTGTGTCTTATTCTTAAAGTTTTTGTTTAACCTCTACCTGAACGAATGTCTCGATGATGTCACCCACCTTGATATCGTCCTGTGCTGTGAGGCTGATACCGCACTCGAAGTTTGTACCAACCTCCTTGACATCTTCCTTGAAGCGCTTGAGCGCAGCAAGTGAACCGGTGTGGATAACGATACCGTCGCGGATGAGACGTACGCGGTCGGTGCGTTTTACCTTACCCTCGCGTACCATACAGCCGGCAACTGTACCAACCTTGCTGATGTGGAATGTCTCGCGTACCTCGATGGTTGCGGTAATCTCCTCTTTCACGATTGGCGCGAGCATACCCTCCATTGCGGCCTTCACCTCCTCGATAGCATCGTAGATGATAGAGTAGATGCGGATGTCGACACCCTCGTTCTCGGCAACCTTGCGTGCAGTCACTGATGGACGCACCTGGAAACCAACGATGATGGCATCTGATGCTGCTGCAAGGCTCACGTCGCTCTCCGAAATCTGACCAACGGCCTTGTGGATAACGTTTACCTGGATTGTCTCGGTAGAGAGCTTGATGAGTGAGTCGCTAAGAGCCTCGATAGAACCGTCCACGTCACCCTTGACAATGATGTTGAGGGTCTGGAAGTTACCGAGTGCAATGCGGCGGCCAACCTCGTCGAGTGTAAGCATCTTCTGAGTACGCAATCCCTGCTCGCGCTGCAACTGTTCGCGCTTGCCGGTGATTTCGCGTGCCTCGCGCTCGCTCTCCACAACATTGAATGTGTCACCCGCTGCAGGTGCGCCGTTGAGGCCAAGGATAAGTGCAGGCTCGGCAGGACGAATCTCCTTGATGCGCTGGTTACGCTCGTTGAAGATTGCCTTAACCTTACCCCACTGTGTGCCGGCAACAACAATGTCACCAACCTTCAATGTACCGTTCTGTACAAGTACGGTAGCTACATAACCGCGACCCTTGTCAAGTGTTGACTCAATGACAGAGCCTGTAGCCTTGCGGTTGGGGTTTGCCTTGAGGTCGAGCAGCTCGGCTTCGAGCAATACCTTCTCCATGAGTTCCTCAACACCCATACCTTTCTTGGCCGAGATTTCCTGTGACTGGTATTTGCCACCCCAGTCCTCGACAAGCATGTTCAGCTGTGCCAGCTGCTCTTTGATCTTGTTAGGATCGGCTGTAGGCTTGTCGCACTTGTTGATAGCGAACACGATGGGCACACCTGCTGCCATGGCGTGGTTGATGGCCTCCTTTGTCTGTGGCATCACGTCGTCGTCGGCAGCGATGATGATGATAACGATATCGGTGATCTTGGCACCACGTGCACGCATGGCAGTGAAGGCCTCGTGACCTGGAGTGTCAAGGAATGTGATGTGCTTGCCGCTCTCCATCTTCACGTTGTATGCACCGATGTGCTGGGTGATACCACCGGCCTCACCTGCGATTACATTCGCCTTGCGGATGTAGTCGAGCAGTGATGTCTTACCATGGTCTACGTGTCCCATCACAGTGATGATTGGTGCGCGTGGCTCCAAATCCTCTTCGGTATCAGCATCTACCTCAATTGCATTGGCAACCTCGGCGCTTACATATTCTGTTGTGTAACCGAACTCCTCGGCAACGATGTTGATAGTCTCGGCATCGAGGCGCTGGTTGATTGATACCATCATACCGATGCTCATACATGTAGCGATGACCTGTGTAACCGAGATGTTCATCATGCTTGCAAGCTCGTTTGCAGTAACGAACTCGGTGAGCTGCAGAACTTTGCTCTGCTCCATCTCCTCGTTCATCTGCTGCATCTGGCGCTCGGCAACCATGTCGCGTTTCTCCTTGCGGTATTTTGCCGACTTGTTACCCTTACCACGGTTGGTGAGGCGGTCGAGTGTCTCCTTAATCTGCTTTGATACATCCTCGTCGCTCACATCGTTCTTGTCGAAACGTTTGTGCTGGCGGTCACGGTCCTTGCGGCTACCCTGTGACTGGTTGTTGCTCTTGTTACGGTTTGCGCTCCAATCCCTGTCGTTGTTGCCGTTGCTGTTACCGTTATTGCCGCCATTGTTCTCTTTGACATCGTTGATGTCGACACGCTGGCTGTTGATGCGCTGGCGTTTCTTCTTTTCGCCGCCCTCGTGGTTCTGGCGCTGCGCCTCGCGCTGCTGCTTACGCTGCTCCTCGCGCTGTTTGTCCTTCTCCTCACGCTCCTTCTTCTTCTCCTCCTTACTCTTCTTCTTGGGGCGTGTTGACTGGTTGATGGCAGCAAGGTCAATCTGACCCACGATGTTCAACTTTGGTGCTGCAACCTCATCAACCTGTGTGAGCTGTGCCTGTGGCTCCTCGGCCTTCTTTGGCTCTTCGCTCTGCTTTGGTTGCTCAATGACAGGTGTTACAACTGCCACGGGCTCTTCCTTCTTTGGCTCGGCTTTCTTTAGCTCCTCCTTCTTGGGCTGAGTCTTCTTTCTGTTGAGTGCGTCGAGGTCAATGCGGCCTGTAACCTTGATAGTTGGTGTCTCAGTCTTTGGAGTCTCTTTTACGGGTTCGGCAACAACCTCCTTGACAACAGGCGCTGCAACCGGTTCTTTCACAACAGGCTGCTCCTCAACTACAACTGCAGGTTTTGGCTGCTGCTTCTCCTTGTTGTGACGCTCGTTTGTGAAATTGTCCGATTGTATGCGTGCCTTCTTGTCGGCGCTGAACTCCTGCATCAGCAACTCGTAACCACCCTCGGGAACAACTGCATTGGGGTCTTCCTTAATCTCGAAGCCCTTCTTCTGCAAGAATTCCACAATGGTCGACAAACCAATGTTGAGTTCCTTTTGTACTTTATTTAATCTTATTTTCATTCGTAGTCTTTTTAGGTATTAGTTTTTCCTTTGTTGATTATTCCTCATCCTCGAACTCGGCCTGGAGTACCTCGATAAGGTGGTCAACTGTGTCTTCCTCAAGGTCGGCCTTCTCAATGAGAACCTCGCGTGGAGCGTTGAGTACTGCCTTTGCTGTGTCGAGACCGATGTTCTTGATAGCCTCGATTACCCACTCCTCAATCTCATCGGCAAACTCGTCGAGGTAGATGTCGTCCTCCTGCTGTGCGTCGATTTCGCGGTATACGTTGATGGTGTACTCTGTGATCATACTTGCGAGCTTGATGTTGAGACCGTCCTTACCGATAGCAAGTGAAACCTCCTCTTTCTTGAGGTTTACATCGGCAACGCGCTGCTCCTCGTTGAGCTTGATCTCCTGGATTTTTGCAGGGCTCAATGCACGCTTGATGAAGAGCTCGATGTTTGAAGTGAATGGGATGACGTCGATGTTCTCGTTGCGGAGCTCACGAACGATACCGTGGATACGTGAGCCCTTCACACCCACGCAAGCACCTACCGGGTCGATGCGCTCGTCATATGTCTCAACGGCAATCTTTGCGCGCTTGCCTGGGATGCGTGCAATCTTCTTGATGGTGATGAGGCCATCGTTGATCTCGGGAACCTCGAGCTCGAAAAGACGCTGCAGGAACATAGGCGATGTACGGCTGAGGATAATCTTTGGATTGTTGTTCATGTTGTCTACACGTGCAACAACGGCGCGTACATGGTCGCCCTTGCGGTAGAAGTCGCTTGGAATCTGCTCGGTCTTTGGGAGAATGAGTTCGTTACCCTCGTCGTCAACGAGCAACAGTTCCTTCTTCCAAATCTGGTAAACCTCGGCGCTTACAATCTGACCAATCTTCTCGCTGTACTTGTGGTAGAGGCTGTCTTTCTCCAACTCAAGAATCTTTGAAGCGAGTGTCTGGCGCAGGTTGAGGATGGCGCGGCGGCCAAACTCTGCAAAGTTCACAATCTCGCTCACCTCCTCGCCCTCTTCAAAGGTGTCGTCGATGAGCTGTGCCTCAGAGAGTGAAATCTCGAAGTTGCTGTCCTTTACCTCGTTGTCGGCAACCACTGTGCGGCGGCGCTGTATCTCAAAGTCACCACGGTCAGGGTTTACGATAACCGAGTAGTTCTCGTCGGTACCGAAGAGGTTGATGATTACTTTGCGGAAGCTCTCCTCGAGCACGCTGATCATTGTTGTGCGGTCGATGTTCTTCGACTCCTTGAATTCTTGAAATGTATCAAGAAGGCTCATTGTTTCTTCTTTCTTTGCCATTTTATTTAAAATTTATTATGTATTTCGTGTATTTGATACTGTCGTAGGTGAACTGCAAGTCCTCCTCGACGATGACGGGGCGCTTTGCTCCCTGTGATTTCTCCTTCTTGCTTATGGTAATTGTGAAATTGGCCTCGTTGGCATCCTTCAATATACCTTTGAGCTTGCGCTTGTCTTTTGTAAGCACTTCAACCTCAAGGCCAATGTGGTTCTGGTACTGCTGTACAACCTTGAAAGGCTGTCCAAGACCTGCCGAGCCCACTTCCAGTTCGTAGTCGTCGGCTACACTGCCGAGGTTGCTCTCGATGTGACGGCTCAAATCTGCGCAGTCTTCAATCCACACGCCTTCGGCATGGTCAATCTCAACAGTTATCTTGTCATCCTTGCTGATGACAACGTCTACCAAAAAATACTCCTTGTCGGCCAACCATTCGTTGGTGAGGTCGATTACTTGTTGTCTGTCAATCATATAGTTTCTGTTCTATTTTGGTGTATGATATGATTCTTCCTGGTGTTGGCATGAAAAAGAGGGGCTTGTCGGCCCCTCCTCAATCATCTTACACTGCAAATTTAGTGATAAATGCTGTAAACTGCAAGATTTTTCCACATATTTTAATCTACTGCGGCCAAATATCCTCTTTTGTCGCTTAAAATCATTACGGGCTTTGCTTGGATGGCTGTTTATTGCTATCTTCGTGGCGAAATAGAAATAGATATGAGCGCTAAGACAAGCAGTAAATCAAATATGCGTTTCCTTAAAGGAAATGTCCTTTTCTTTGCATTGTTGCTGTTGGCAATAATGTTCTTTGTATATTATTCTTTAGGCGAGGTGAAGGCCGATGCGGGTGATACAGCGTCGTGCCGTGTATCGTTTGCAGCCGATTGTGTCCCCGGCGAGTACCGCGTCCTTGTTGACGACAGCTTGCTGTATGCCGGTGTTCCTCTGCCCGTGGATTCGCAGCTGGTCATGAAGCGCTATGCTGCACCCGGCAGTCGTGTATCGCAATATACTTCAAAGTCGTTGCTGAGGGTTGTTGTTTCCGGCGATACCGTGGCGCGTACGCTCGATGCCGATAGGGTATTCTGCATTACTGCCAGCGATGGAACTGTTACTGTTGAAGCGGTGGAGGAGTGAAAACTGAAAACTGAAATCTGAAAACTGAAAACGGAAATAATATAGTCTTTTAATAGCATTGAACCCGCCGATTCGGCGGGTTTAGTGCTTATTTCTTTGCGGGTGATAGAATCTCCTTGTATGCTTTCTCGTCTTCAATAATCCTGTATGCTTCGTCAAGGTCAATGTCTTCGCGCAGGCTGTATATTATGCGGCCCTTCTGTCCGTAATATCTGTGTATTATCTCGTCGGCAATGAGCCTGCGTATCTCCTTTGTAAAGTGTGTCAAAGAGTGGTCGAGGTTTGTCTGCAGCTTCTTTTCCAATGAAGCAATCTCTTCTTTTACAATCTCGCCGAATCCCTCGAAATTTGCAGCCTCTTTCAGGTCCTTGAGCACCTTCAGGCTGATGAGGTCATAGCTGAAATTGCGCTCTTTCAACATCTGCTTGAAGTCATCGTAGTCTTTGTCGCTTATCTCAAAACTTTCGGCCGGAGCGATGTTCTTGTGCTTGAGTGTGTATTCGGTTGCATAGTCAAAAATTGTCATGTCCTGCATCAGGTAATAGAGCAAGGTAGAGAGTTCTTCCGATTTTGGCTCTATGTCAGGACGTATGCCGCCGCCGTCGCGTACCTCGCGTCCGGCCTCAGTGTAGAACACTGTTGTCAGGCTGTCGGGTACGCGCGATGTCTTGCCCTGGTCAATTACATGCGAGTAGTCGAGCGCCTGCACGCAACGCCCGCTTGGAATGTAGTATTTTGCCGTTGTCATTTTTAGGTATCCGCCGCCCGTCACCTCTCTTGTGCTCTGTACCAGACCTTTGCCGAATGTGCGGCTGCCAATAATTACAGCTCTGTCGAGGTCCTGTAGTGAACCTGCAACAATCTCCGATGCCGATGCTGTCTGTCCGTCTACAAGAATCACTATTGGCGATGTGGCGTCAATGGGCGCTTTTTGTGTCTTGTATATTTCATTGGCCTGTTTCACCTTGCCCTTTGTGGTTACAATAACCTTGTCCTTGGGAACAAACAAGTTTACGATTTCTACCGCCTCGTTCAAAAGGCCGCCGCCGTTGCTGCGCAGGTCAATGATGAAGGCCGTTGCTCCCTGTTTCTTCAGTTCTATTATCGCGCGGCGCATCTCCTTTGCACACCCGTCGGTGAAGCTGTCCAGTTGTATGAATCCAATCTTTCCCTTCAGCATTCCGTAATAGGGGATTGCCGGCAGTGCTATGCTCTCGCGCTGCAGGCTAACCTTCTGTGTGCCTTTCTTTCCCGGTCGCTCAAATTCAATTGTCAGTGTCGTTCCAGCCTCGCCGCGCAGCCTGTTGCTCACGCTGTCGGTGCTCATGCCCTTTACGCTAACTCCGTCAATTGAAATCAGTATGTCGCCGGCCTTCAGCCCGGCTTTCTGCGCCGGCATGCCCTCGTATGGCTCACTCAACACCGTTGTCTTCTTGTCTGTGTGGAAACGAATCAGCGAACCGATACCTGCATATTTGCCGGTGGTCATCATCTTCAGGTCGTCGGCCTTGTCGGCAGGGTAGTACTCAGTGTATGGATCCAAGTTGCCTAGCATGGCATCTATGCTCTTGTTTATGAGAATCTCGGGCATTATGCTGTCGACATAAAAGAGGTTCAGGTCTTTTATTATCGCATTCATTATTGAAATCTGGCGCGAAAGTTGGAATTTATGCTTGTCGTCAGCCTTTATGGTAATGCTTGGCAGTGTTGCAAGAATCAGTAATAGTGTGAAAATTTTTCTCTTCATTATTCGTTTGAATTTTTGATAGTAACCGCGAAGATACACTTTTGCTTTATGAATAACGTGTTTTGGATGGTTCTTTTTGGTTTTTTTTAATAAAAACAGCCGAAAATGTTGATATTTTTATATTCGTGAAGAAAAAAAAGCCGAAAAATTTGCACGTCACAAAAAGATGTACTACTTTTGCAACGTCAAACGAAAAGGATGACAAAAATTCTTCAGTAGCTCAGTCGGTTAGAGCACCTGACTGTTAATCAGGGGGTCGTAGGTTCAAGTCCTACCTGAAGAGCAAGCGAGATGGAACATCGCTGAATTAAAGAAAAAAGTTCCGACATATTCTTCAGTAGCTCAGTCGGTTAGAGCACCTGACTGTTAATCAGGGGGTCGTAGGTTCAAGTCCTACCTGAAGAGCAAAAGGATGTCAACGAACGTGGACATCCTTTCTTTTTGTATCTGTATGTCGCGTTCCGCGCCGCGCCAAAGCGAGCACCTAACTAACGGCTCACCTGCAAAAGTGAAGTGAACCTTTCCGCAGGTGAGCCGGTATATATAAATATAAATAGGTCGCGCATGTGCGCGACCTATTTAATATAGAATATGTGAGGTTTCTATTATGCCTCCTCAACTGCGGCCTGAGCAGCAGCCAAACGTGCGATAGGCACGCGGAATGGAGAACATGAAACATAGTTCAAACCTACTCTGTGGCAGAATTTTACTGACTCAGGCTCACCACCGTGCTCACCACAGATACCGCACTTGAGGTCTGGGTTAACGCCGCGGCCCTTAGCTGTAGCCATCTCAACGAGCTGGCCAACACCTGTCTGGTCGAGAACCTGGAATGGGTCGTTCTTCAAGATCTTCTTGCGGAGGTAGATTGGCAAGAATGAGTTAACGTCGTCACGAGAGTAACCGAAGGTCATCTGTGTCAAGTCGTTTGTACCGAATGAGAAGAACTGAGCCTGCTGTGCAATCTGGTCTGCTGTGAGAGCTGCACGTGGAATCTCAATCATTGTACCGATTGTGTACTCTACAGAGTCGCCCTCAGCTGCGAACAATGCGTTAGCTGCCTCAACGATAGCGTTCTTCTGCTCCTCGAACTCGTTGATGATACCTACGAGTGGAACCATGATCTCAGGGTAGATAACCTTGCCTTCCTTCTTCAACTCGAGAGCTGCACCAAGGATAGCAGTTGTCTGCATCTTTGTGATCTCTGGATATGTGTTACCCAAACGGCAACCACGGTGACCGAGCATTGGGTTGAACTCCTCGAGAGACTTAACGCGGCGCTGAACTGCCTCTACAGTCTTGCCCATAGCCTCGGCAAGCATCTGCTGGCCCTTAGCATCGTGTGGTACGAACTCGTGGAGTGGTGGGTCGAGCAAGCGAACTGTCACGTGCAAGCCTTCCATAGCCTTGAAGATACCAACGAAGTCGGCCTTCTGGAATGGCAACAACTTGGCAAGAGCTACCTCGCGCTCCTTAGTTGTCTCGGCAAGAATCATCTCACGCATTGCCTTGATCTTCTCACCCTCGAAGAACATGTGCTCTGTACGGCAGAGACCGATACCGATAGCACCGAAGCCGCGTGCAACCTGTGCATCGTGTGGAGTATCGGCGTTTGTGCGTACGCCCAAGCGTGCGTACTTGTCACAGATGTCCATCAAGTCGGCGAAGTCACCGCTGAGCTCGGGAGCCTTAGTCTCAACCTTACCCTCGATAACCTGACCTGTAGAACCGTTCAATGAGATGTAGTCGCCCTCGTTGAATGTGATTCCGTCAACTGTCAATGTGCGTTTCTTGTAGTCGATAACGAGTGTGCCTGCACCTGAAACGCAGCACTTACCCATACCGCGTGCAACAACGGCTGCGTGTGAAGTCATACCGCCACGTGCTGTAAGAATACCCTCTGCTGCAGCCATACCTGCGAGGTCCTCGGGAGAAGTCTCGATACGAACGAGAACAACCTTCTCGCCATCCTCGTGCCACTTCTCAGCGTCGTCAGCGAAGAATACGATGCGACCTGTTGCTGCACCAGGAGATGCTGGAAGACCGTTTGCGATAACCTTAGCCTTTGCAAGAGCTGCTGTGTCGAATACAGGGTGGAGAAGCTCGTTGAGTTTCTCTGGCTCCATGCGCTTCAAAACAGTCTTGTCGTCGATGATACCATCGTGGTAGAGATCCATAGCGATCTTAACCATCGCAGCACCTGTACGCTTACCGTTACGTGTCTGCAAGAACCACAATTTGCCCTCCTGTACGGTGAACTCCATGTCCTGCATATCTTTGTAGTGGTCCTCAAGGCGTGTCTGGATAGCGTCGAGCTCCTTGTAAATCTCTGGCATAGCCTCCTCCATTGAAGGATACTTGCTTGCGCGCTCCTCCTCGCTGATGTTCTGCAATGCAGCCCAACGCTGTGAACCGATCTTTGTAATCTGCTGTGGTGTGCGGATACCTGCTACAACGTCCTCACCCTGTGCATTGATAAGGTACTCACCATTGAAGAGGTTCTCACCTGTTGCAGCGTCACGAGAGAAGCATACACCTGTTGCAGAAGTCTCACCCATGTTACCGAATACCATTGCCTGTACTGAAACGGCTGTACCCCACTCATCAGGAATTTTCTCCATACGACGGTAAAGGATAGCGCGCTCGTTGTTCCAAGACTCGAACACTGCGCAAACAGCGCCCCACAACTGCTCGTAAGCGTCTGTTGGGAAGTCTTTGCCGGTCTGAGCCTTAACAGCAGCCTTGAATTTTGCAACGAGGTCCTTCAAAGCCTCTACGCTAAGGTCCTTGTCGAGAACAACGCCGTTCTCCTCCTTAACCTTCTCGATGATAGCCTCGAATGGATCGATCTCCTCCTTGCTGGTTGGCTTCATACCGAGAACCACGTCACCGTACATCTGTACGAAACGGCGGTAAGAGTCCCAAGCGAACTTCTCGTTACCAGTCTTCTTTGCAAGACCCTCTACTACGATGTCGTTAAGACCGAGGTTGAGGATTGTGTCCATCATGCCGGGCATTGAAGCACGTGCACCTGAACGTACAGAAACCAACAATGGGTTGGTTGGGTCGCCGAATGTAGAGTTCATCAAGTTCTCGATGTTCTTTACTGCGGCCTGAACTTCTGCCTTAAGAAGCTCAATAACCTTCTCTCTGCCAAGGCTGTAGTACTCGCCACAAACCTCAGTTGTAATGGTAAAACCTGGAGGGACTGGGATACCGATAAGGTTCATCTCGGCAAGGTTAGCACCTTTACCACCCAACAAGTTTCTCATTGACGCATTACCTTCAGCAAGGCCATTACCAAAGGTATAGACTCTTTTGTCTGCCATAAATTTTTGAGTTTATTGTTTGTTGATAAATAAAAAATGTTTAGCTAATCACATGCTGAACGCTGCACCTGAAAATGCATGCTCAACTAATTTGCAAATATAACAAAAATGTTTTTATCACGAAATTTAAAAGAGGAAATATATTATAATAAACTAAAAATTTTAAGTTCGGTTGTTAAAAATGGCGATTATAGTGATTTTTGCTCTATCTTTGTATATGATTTTGTAATTTGCAGGAGTTTGCACCCGTGTGGGTTGTCCCTGTTTTTTTAAATGAGAATTAATATACGATTATAATGGCAAGAAAAAAGAAAGAGTTGCCGCTGCTTGAGCGGATTGAGATTACCGGTGTTGCAGCCGAGGGCAAGGCTCTTGCGCGTGTCAACGACCTGGTTGTTTTTGTGCCCTTTGTGGTGCCCGGCGATGTTGTCGATTTGCAGGTTAAGCGCAAGAAGCACAGTTATGCCGAGGCTGAGGCTGTTAAGTTCCATGAATATTCGCAGGAACGCGATGTTCCCTTCTGCAAGCACTACGGCGTCTGTGGTGGTTGCAAGTGGCAGTGCCTCGCCTACGAGCACCAACTCAAGTACAAGCACAAGCAGGTTGTCGATGCGCTCACACGCATCGGCAAGGTCGAGTTGCCCGAGGTTATGCCCATCCTTGGTTCCGAGCAGACAAGAGAGTACCGCAACAAACTCGAGTTTACTTTCAGCAACAAGCGTTGGCTCACATGGGACGAGGTCGAATCCGGCACAAAATACGACAATATGAACGCGCTTGGTTTTCACATCCCCGGTGCATTTGACAAGGTGCTCGACATTGAGGAGTGCGCCTTGATGCAGGGCCTGAACAACCGCCTGCGCAACGGCATCAGGGAGTTTGCCAATAACGAGGGTATTCCTTTCTACGACCTGCGTTCTCATTCCGGTGTTCTGCGCAGCATGATGTTGCGCACCTCTACAACCGGTGAGGTTATGCTCCTTCTGCAGGCCAGGGTAGAGAACGACAGCGACAAGGCGCAGCTTGAAAAAACTTTACAATATGTGGCCGACTCTTTCCCCGAGGTGACCTCTTTGCTCTATGTCATCAACAACAAGTGTAACGACACCTTCGGCGACCTCGAGGTCGTTACCTACAAGGGTACTGACGTTATATATGAGGAGATGGAGGGATTGCGCTTCAAGGTTGGCCCAAAATCTTTCTACCAGACAAACAGCAAACAGGCCTATAACCTTTATAAGGTAGCGCGTGATTTTGCCGCCCTCACAGGTAACGAGGTTGTCTATGACCTCTACACCGGTACCGGAACAATTGCCAACTTTGTTGCACGCAATGCCAAGAAGGTAGTGGGTGTGGAGTATGTCGAGGATGCCATCATTGATGCGCGCATCAACGCCCAACTCAATGGCTTCGATAACCTCACATTCTTTGCCGGTGACATGAAGGATATCCTCACCCGTGATTTTATTAGCGAGCACGGCATGCCCGATGTCATCATCACCGTCCCGCCACGTGCCGGCATGCATAACGATGTCATCGACACCATCCTCTTTGCAGCCCCCAAGCGCATTGTTTATGTAAGCTGCAACCCTGCAACCCAGGCACGCGACCTGCAGTTGCTCGATGTGGATTACAAGGTGGCCGCCGTGCAGCCTGTCGACATGTTCCCGCACACACACCATGTCGAGAATGTGGTATTGCTTGAACGTCGTGAAGTCAAATAATTAAAAATTAGAACAATATGCAACGCAAAATAAAAAGCCTTCTCACCTTCAAGGCTGTTGAATCCGCGCAGCTCATCGCATTCATCATGGAAAAGATGCATGGCATGAGCCGTAATAGAGCAAAAGCTTTAATCAGTAATAGAGTAGTCCTTGTAAATAACACAATTACCACTCATCCACTTTTTGAACTAAAGCCCGGTGATGTGGTGCAACTCGACCGCTCAAAGCAGAAGAAATCGTTCCATTGCAAGGAACTGGACATTGTTTTCGAGGATCCATACCTGTTTATCATCGACAAACACCCCGGTTTGCTCTCCATGAGCAACAATTCGCGTCAGCAGACTGTGCAGACAGTGCTTAACCGTTACCTTGAAAAGGGTGGTGGTCGCAACACTTCGCACCTTGTGCATCGCCTCGACCGCGACACCTCGGGCTTGATGGTTTATGCCAAGGACGTGCAGACTCAACAGTCGCTCATCAACGGCTGGCAACAGCTTGTAAGCGACCGTCGCTACCTTGCGCTGGTGGAAGGTGAGTTTGAACAGACGCGTGGACGCGTTCAATCGTGGCTTACTGAGGATAAGAAATTCGTAACACATTCAAGCCCAGTTGATAATGGTGGTAAATATGCGGTGACACATTATAATGTATTGGCTTCGTCAAACGGCTATTCGCTTGTGGAGTGCGAGCTCGAGACCGGCCGTAAGAATCAGATTCGCGTCCACATGGCACAGCTTGGGCATCCTGTTGTCGGCGACCGCAAGTACGGTAGTGACAAGGACCCCATGCGTCGTCTTGGTTTGCATGCCTACATGCTTTGCTTCACCCATCCAGTCACCGGTAAACACCTCCGTTTCGAGACCCCCGTTCCATACTGCTTCGAGAAACTGTTGAATGCAGAGTAATCAATCAAACAATAAAACAATATAGCTGTTAAGCCAGAATATTAAAAGTATTTTTCATCCTGGCCATACCTTAATGAAAATGCGCTCAGCATGACAAGATGAATGGGGCTATATTTTATACCAACCTATCCCGTGAAACGCTTTTTGTTTCTCATATTGTTGTTTGTCGTTTCGCAGTTAGCCTTTGCGCAATCGGCGGCCGATTGCGGGGCGGTGCTCACTGCGCCGCGCACCTATAAAAAGGTGTCGGGCGACTCTGTTCGCCTGCGTGCAAGCGTGGCAGCCGACTTGGAGAAACAGGCCGATAAGGTGCTCGCAAAAATACTCAAAGCCAACCAGGGTGCAATGAAAAAGGCAGCACGCGAACTGGCGCGTAAATACCGCCTTGGCGACCGCGTCATTGTGCGTGGCGATAGTGGGCGCGATGTCAGGAGTGTAGCCAATGCTTTGGTTAAAAAACTTTACATTAAGGCCGAGTTGGTTATACCCACTTTCGATGGTGGAGCCCTGCTCGACGGCGAACTTTACAACGCACTCCTGCGCTTTCAAAAGGATAAAGGTCTACCCGTCGACGGCCGGGTTGAGGCCGATGACGTCAAGGAATTGAGGAAAAGGAAATGATTGATTCGCTTATGGGAACGACAAGGAAATCCTTGCCGTTCTTTTAACTTTGTTGAACCTGCTTTGAGGCGACCTTGTCGCACTCCTTTGTAAACCTAAAGGTTCAGTCGTCGCAAGCAACGCTCATCCGCGTTGCCGCTGCAAAAACTCAAGCAAGCTTGGTTTTCGCTCGCTTACTCGCAGCTTTGTTCTTATGTCCATAAAATAAAACCCAGTCACTCGCATCCCGCAAGTTGAATAGCCTTGCCAATCGCATCCCCCGGGGCACAAACTGCGCCCGTGCTACGCGTGACTAACTGCTGTTGGCATTGTCGAACCCTCGGTTTAATATAAACCTCGGCTTTCCTCTCCTCGGTTTATGACGAATGCAGGCAAAGCGTTGCCTTTGCGAAGTCGCGCTCTTCGAGGCTTTCTATCGGCATCATGAAGTTTATGCAACCGCTGTCAAAGAAACGTAGCTGCCACCTGTCGTCCTCGTCAACCTGCAGCAGTGAAACCAACCCCTCGTTCTCGTTCTCATATCCCTCGGTCATTGCAGGCATTCCCAGCAGCTTCATGCCAAACTCCTCTTCGTTGTCCGTTGCCTCAAAGGTCATCATCTCTGCCTCCATTACAGCCGGAGAGCCATCCTCCCAATAACACTTGTGAGTGAAAAGTTCGTCACACTCCTCGCGGTATATCACCTTGAACGCACTCTCTTCCCATTCGCCCATTCCCTCGCATGGTGCGTCCATGTCGCCCAGAAAATAGTCCAGGTCGGCAAAGAACCACAGCATTCCTTTATGTGGCAATAAGCCGTCCTTGTCAAGTTCAGCAATCTCCTCAAGACGAATCTGGCACACGAACGTCAATAACTCCTCCGTGTCATCGTCGGCGTTGTCTGCGCAGTCTCTGCAGGGCCACTGCACGTCTTTTGGCAGGTCAGGGAATCCCCACCAGTGGCTGCAGGCATAAAGGTTCTCGGTTGTCGGTTCTGTTGTAATTCTAATAGCCATAATAGTTTGTTTAGCTTCGTTTTTAGTAATAATATAGATGTTGACCCCAAAGTTGACATTGCTGTGAGCGAAAGTATATTCGAGGCAAAACAGGAAAACCAGCCTACCTTCTTCAATTCAAATAATCCTTCAGTTGCTCTTTGAGTATAGCCCTTGACATGCTAATACGCGTCTTCACTGTTCCCAACGGAATCTTCATCATCACCGATATCTCAACATATTTGTGACCGCTTATAAACAAATTCATCACTTGTGGTGCGTTTCCCGGTAGCCGGTCTATTGCATTGTGAATCTCATCAGTCTCCACCTCAATGTCGTAGTTATGTACATTGCGGCTATCTTTTGCACATTCATCAGTGTATAGCGCTATTCCAATTTCCTTGTTGCGATTATCACGTATGCTGTTGTTCATGAAAGCGTTGTGCATAATTGCATACGCCCATGCCAAGAATTTGCCATCGTCATCAAATTTGTCTGCGTTGTAAAGTATTCTCAACGATGTCTCTTGCACCAGATCCTCAGCGCTGTCCCAATCATGCGTGAATCCATAGGCATACTTTCTCAATTTCCCCTCTGCTGCCAGCAACAGCTTCTCAATCTCACACTTTTCCATTTTGTGCTCTGTTTAATCAGTTAATACAGCTAATATATACATTTGTCACCCCCATTTTGTTTTGCATAAATGCAAATAGTGGTGAAAATTCGCCGCGTTTAACCTTTGTTAACATAGGCGTGGCGCAGAATAGTTCTCATTTTACCTTTGTGGCTATTTTGTATACACCACAGCGTCCAATGGTTATCATGCCGCCGAAGTTGCTGCCATACAGCTCACCTCTGTCAAATGCAACCGACGTGGTTATCCTCCAATTCCCCGTAATGCCGGGTTTGAATGTCAGCTCCACCAACCCCGATGTGTTGTTTTTAATCTCCTTGAACGGTTGGCTGTATGTACCCCAGTTATTGCTGTGCGTGAACAGTACGCGATAATCCATCCATGGCAACAATTCACCTTCAACTCCAATGTGGAAAGCCTCAACTCGGGTGTTTTTTATTCCTAACGTGCCATCGCGGTTATATATTGGCGATGTACATAGCGGCGTGCCAATCATCATTCCATAGTTGTACCAGCCACCATACGTGTGATGCCAATAATTGTTGTCTCTGCAACTTATCTGGTCGGGGAAGACGGCGTTGCTGTCATGGTATATCGGGCCACTCTGGTTCTTCAGGTTAAAATATTCAACTGTTGCAGCCTTAATCCATTTGAAATTCTTCAGGCTCACTTCCAGCCCCACCAACTGCTCAGTCCATAGTCCATATTCCCAGAACATCTGCGAATGATCTTCAAAAACATGGTCATAGTATAACCTCAACATCCACTCTTTGCTGTTCCAGGTTATTGCCCCCTTCCAACTGCCCAGTACGTTGCCCGCAACGTTAGCCTGGTCGGCCGTTACATACTGCTCATCACCTTTCAAAGGTATCAATGCCAGCAAGTAATCCTTGAGTCGTGTCGGTGCATGTACGGTTGTTCCAAATCTGTTGTATATTGTTCCACCGAACTGTGTCACCATGTGAATACCTATTTCGGCCGTCAACGGGAACCTGTTTTCGTTGCCAAAGCGCATGAAACCCTCTTTCGAGTGGTACAGGACGCCCGATGTATGCAACCTGCCGGGCGCGACAAAACGCTCTTGCCATCCACCATCGGTAAAACGTCCATACGCAAAGTGTCCCTTTATGCCAAGCCAACCCTTTGTTCCGGGGATGCCCCAGTATTCTTGCAGTTCAAGCCTCACCTGTGGAATTGGGCGCGCATTGCCGCTCTCAACCAAAGTGCCGGTTGTCAGGCGGTGATTCATTAGCCCGTCCCGGCGCTCCTTTTGACCAACAGACAGCCTCAACTTTCTCCAACAGCAATCAACATATGCCTGTTGCACAAACACCGTCGACGCCATGTTCATGCCCGCAACAATGTCGGCTCCCCAATCCAGTATAATGCCGCTTTTCCCTAATGGGTGATTGCCACCCACTCCCACGCGAGCATACGCCATCCCTGTTTTTTCGCTTCCCAATCCCTGCCTGTTTGTAATGTGCCAGAATGGGGCGTATTCTCCACAGCCATATGTTCCGGTAAACTCTTGCCTTTCGGTAATTGTTTGCGCTTTAGTGCACATGACTATCAGTGTCAGTGTGAACAAGAGAAATCTCTTCATTTTTTACTTTCGGTTTTGGTGTTTTTTACGCCAGAAATAGTGCTTCGTTTTGAAATATGGACTCCAAAGCGCTTCTCCCGGATATTGGAATATGAGCCTTGCAATGCGTCGCATGCTGTTCAGGAAGTGTGCAAATTCCTTCTCCTTTGATACAATGGTGTAACGGCTGTCATGTTTTCCAAAGTTACCGGCCAACATCACCTCCTTTAAAAGGAATTCGCCCCTCCTTTTGTCGGGGGCTACAATCTGTTTGTCAGTCTCAAGACCGAATATCTTTTGCAACACATATGTTGTTGCAGCGGCAAAGCTCTCCAATCCAAAACGTCTCAACAGCCTGTGACACTCCTTTTTCTCCGTCTCTGTAGCCTCCTGCTGCAATACAAAATAGTAGTCAAGCAACTGCCGCAGCCCTATTCCCTCCTGGAACAGGTGACGGTATATGTGCAGCAGAACATACACACGGTTGAATGCAGCTGTCGGTGCTGCGAAAGAACCTTGCGCAGTGGCTATGATGTTGCCGAACTGCCTATCGGCATTCTCCTCAAAGAACCTCTGCAACCGTCTGTTGGCAAAAGGGTTATGCATCCACGATGGAGTGAAATGTACCTCAATCTCAATTTCTTTGCTTATTGGGAAATCGACGTGGTGATATGTAGGTTTGCATTTAGGGAAACATTTCTTGATGTAAGCGAGAATCCTTTCGCTCCCGCCCTCTAACCAAATGTCAATGTCACCCGGTGTGCGCAGGTTGGGGGTGGGGTAGCACTGTGCCACTCCCTGCCCTTTGAGCACAGTATTGCGGAATCCCAGCTGGTTGAACTTCCTTGATACCGCAACGCATCTTTTGTTCAGGTCAATGCTCTTCTCCTTTATCTGTTCGCAGGCGCTGTGCCAGCTCAACAGAATCTTTTTTGGCGGACGTTGCTCTGCCGGCAATTTTTCAATGCCGGCAAAAGTTATTCCGGTGAGTGTCTGCTGTTCGGCTATGTCAAAAAGTTCGCTCCACTCCTGTGCGTCAGGCGTGTAGGGCAATTTGTCATGCTTCCCAATTCCGCACCTTACCAAGTGAAAGAATAGCTCAGTGATAGTGGAGCAACCGTTCCCTTTGTTGTCTGAATGCTCTTGTGCCTGCATGTCGCCTTTCTCCTGTTTGTTATCTTGTCGTTAATTGCGTAGCCTTTGATAATGTAGTCTTTGAGTATGCGGTTTGCCCATTGGCGGAACTGCGTGCCGCGCTTGCTTTTTACGCGGTAGCCGACGGATGTTATCATCTCTATATTGTAGTGCTCAACCTGGTATGTTTTACCATCTGATGCAGTTGTCGCAAATTTTGCGACAACTGGTAAACCCTCCAATTCTTCTTTTAAGGCATTCTTGATGTGTTTGCCTATTGTTTTGATATCTCTATCAAACAATAAAGATATTTGTGAACGGTTGAGCCATACGGTTTCACCGCTCATTTTAACTTCAAGCGAAACGGTATTGTCCTTGCTTGTATATATTGCTATTGGTGATGTGTCAAACTCCTTTTCTTGCATAGCCGGTTATTTCTCCTTTATTACTTTAAATATAGAGTGCAGCTGCCAGATGGGGTAATTCCAAGTCTCTGCTTTAGCCAGTTTGTGAAAGCGTATGCAATTCTTCACTTTCCAGAAGTATGATTTCAGATACTCTTTTCTGTTCGTTGTCACACAGTGCTCGCCATATTGGCCAAAGTTACCATATGTCATTATCAGGCCAAATGCCTTTTTTGCCATTTTCTTCTCTTTTCTTGTAATCTCGCACAGGGCAAACTCGCCAGGCAAGCCAAGATAGCCGGTCGCTATGGCAGTGACAACCTTGTATGTCTCCCACAGCTGTAGCTCTTTTGCATATTTTATGAACAGCTCCCTGTCAATGTTTTGCTGGTGCTTGTGTACAAACAACACCCAGTCGCAAACCTGTCTCAGTCCAAGGCCTGAGAATATTATGTGCCTCAACATGTGCGATAGCATTTGCAAAGCATTTGCTATTGGTGGCAACAAAGCTACTGTGCAACCATCTATCACCGTGTGCTCTGTCTCTGTTGCAAGTATGCAATCAGTGATTTCGTTATATCGCTTTTGTAGCCTGCCTGTGTAGAATGTGGCGCTTTTTTTGTGAATCTCAACCTTGAAACCCTGATATTCCGTTTCGCTATGCGCGTCGTCGGGGTCACCCTCCAACTCATATCCTTTGGACGAGAAATACTCTATAGCCTGTGTAAACTGCTGTGGGCGCAAGTATATGTCAATGTCCCCGCATATGCGATGAGCCGGAACAACGTAGTTCTGTGCAACACCTTGCCCTTTCAGAAGAAATGGCTCCAAAGCCTCCTGCCTCAATTCATTGAACAGGCTTGTCAAAGCAGCGTTCATCTTCTTGTTCTGTGCCTCAATGGCTTTCTGTAACATAATCCATTGCAGGCGCAGTTTAATCTCCGGCTTTTGCTCGTCGGGTAGCTTCGCTACAGCATCGAGCATTATTCCGCTCACCGTCTGCTCTTTCGCTATGGCATATATCTCATTCCATTCTTCATTGCCAATGGCGCGTGGCAGTGTGGGCGTCGTGTCCCAAATTGCACTTCGCAAAAGAGTGAAAAATATCTCTTCAAGGTTGTTCATTGTCTATTTTGCCTTTTCGAATTGAATTTTAACCTCGAGGTCAAAACACCGTGTATCCTATGTGGGCTGCGCATACTCTGCAATAGAGCGCTACACCGTTGCATTATCACAAAGTTAGTGATAAATATCAAAAAACAATGCAAAAACGTAATCTATTTGTGTATTGTGCCAAAACAGCAACCTTCCCACTTGCAGCTTGCTATACTTTTGCGCTGTCAAAGAATATTTTTTTGAAGACAAAAGAATTACTTAGTAATCGAAAAGGCTTGCAGCAGTTAGTCACGCGTAGCGCAGGCACAGTGGGGTTTATTTATTTTTTTAAGACATAAGAACAAAAGAACAAAAGGATAAAGCGAGCCATGATGAAGCGGTATTGGAAATCATAGATTCCCAATTATGAGTAATACTAATTTACGTGAAGGTGAAAACTGTTTTTTTGAAGACAAAAGAACAAAAGAACAAAAGAGCTTTTCTGCTATTGAGATATGTGTGTCGCTAGTAAAACTACGCGACAATGTATAGTGTCAATCTGCATCAATGCGAGAACTAGTTTTCTCATTATAGCAGATTTACAGAATACTTATTGGAAATTTGGTTTCCAATAGACATAAACTCAATAGCAGAAAACTATCAGAACAATACTCAAATTGCTTGCTGTCTTATATTAAAATCTTATGTACTTATGTACTTATGTCTAAATATTAAAAGAAAGACGAGGGATCTGCAATTTGGTTTCCAATAGACATAAACTCAATAGCAGAACAGAATTATATTCAAGTTGAAAAAACTTATGCCTTTGATAACAAACTTTTAAAATAACAAACCATGGAAACAACAAAAATGAAAATCGAGTATCGCAAACAGATTGACAGTGAGACAGCCCCTTGGCAACTGCTCACCAACATCGACGAACTGCTGTGGAACGGCGTCTACAACCTGCGTATCACCGGTGACGACGGCTCGTCCAATCTTCCATTCCGTTTAGGGAATGACGACACCGTCACCCTCGTCATCAAAGACCACTCCCACGAGGGAATGCTCCAGGGCGGCCGCACCATTGTGCAGACAATCACCCGCGTAGAGCGCAGCACCGGCAATGTCCTCTCCTACACCCGCACACGTTGCAGTGTAGCCGGCGTCCCCACCTGGAACTACTGGACCCTGGCAACCCCCGACGGTGCCACCATTGACATACCCAAAGCCACACCCTCCTCGTTGGGTGGCGTCATTGTTGGCCAAGGACTTGCTGTCGACGCCGACGGCAAAGTGACCATCGCCGGCAATTCAATTGGCAGTGAGGCACTCACACACTCACTCAATGTAAAGATTGACACAGCAGCCGCCAAGGCAAACCTTGCCGACCTTTTTGTGTTCAATGAAGGCCTTACCCTGCACACCGGTGCCCTCATAGAGAACTCGGCACCATATGCCGGTACCACCTACACTGCCTACACCGACCGCATACTCGCCAATGGTGAGTTTCTCGTAGCCAACAGCGGCTACACCATCACCGCCTCCAAGGTGTTCAATGGCGAACAGGAGACCGAATTCCATGCCAACCTCGCCTTCGACAGCTACCACCTCGCAGGCGACGCCACCACCTATTACCAGTTGCAGTTTGTCAAGAACGATGCTACCGCCTTCACTGTCGACGAACTCTCACAGGTGGTCCGTCTCTACCGTCGCAAACCCATTGTGTGGAATGCCAATTCCCACATTGACCGTTTCATCACCCCCGGCACCTACAGCATCAGCGGCCAGCGCACCAACAGCGCCGATGGCCTGCCCATTGCCAATGCCGCGTCGGGGCACACCCTCCATGCACGTCTCGTGGTGCTCGACAGCTCCATCACCGGCAGTGGCAAGGCCAGTGACAAGTGCATCACCCAAATCCTTACCCTCAGCAACCGCGTGGGTGGCGATGGCAACATCTATGTGCGCACAGGCCGTGCCGCAAGTGAAGGACAACTGGCATGCGGCAATGGCTGGGGCACCTGGGGCAAGCTACAGCAGAACATTGAGGTGGGGCAGACTGCGTCGCTCGACGGGTATGTAGACAACGGCATCTACAGCGGAATGTACACCAACGGCACCACCTTCTTCGAGACCTTTGTAATGCTCACCCTCAACAACTACGCCGTTGCCGCAGCAACCGGCGCTGCAAGGAGCATCACCCAGGTCAAGTATGCTGTTGACATTGACGGCACTTTCAGCTACAAGGTACGTACCGGCCAGGGAAATGATGTCATAGAGTGGGGCAAGTGGAGAGACCCAGTGAGTGAGTTACAGAAATTCATAGACAGGCTTAAGAGCGGGCTTGGTGTCAGTGATTTGGCAACTGTTGCCGATAAAATCATAGCAACCTTAACGCTTAGCTGATTGTGGGTTTAGACAAAAGAACAAAAGAACAAAAGTAACTTTAATAAAGTAAAAGAATTAAACTGCCAAGAAATGGAGTTGTCACATGGTTTACATGCGACAGTTTGTGTGGTACAAGCCGTGGTAATTGAAAAAACGCTTTTTCATAACCAGGCTTTACCATCCCAAGATATCAAAAATAAATTTCGATATTTCTCCATTTCTCATAATCGCTATTTTATAGCAAATCTTATGTAACCAACGATGCGTTGGTTTATGTACTTCTGTCTAAAAACAATAACATATAAAACTAAAAAATGAAAATTGCTTGCAACTTCGATAATGCCAACGGCATCTTGTCAAGCGTAGCACGGAGCGAAGTGAAAACGGAAAAGTGAAAACGAAGTTTCGATAACATGAGCAGCGGATGGTCGCAGGTGGCACGGCTGTAGGTCGTGCCCTGCGGGACGCGATTAGCGAGTGTTGTCAAAGGTGAAAACTGTTTTTTGAAGACAGAAGAACAAAAGAACAAAAGAGCTTTTCTGCTATTGAGATATGTGCGTCGCTAGTAAAACTACGCGACAATGAATTGAGTGGATATGTGCCAAGGTGAGAACTTGTTTTCCCCTTAGCCATATATCCA